>JBGCFC010000220.1:0-35193 GCA_045106715.1 Sandaracinaceae bacterium | reverse complement strand
TCGCCAACTCCACCCCGGCTGGCGCCATGGTCACCGGGGGAGGACGTGCCCTCGGCGTGACCCCATTGCAGACGCAGGTGCCGATCCCGGCGCCGCAGCCCGGTCAGGCCGCGCCGACGTTCGCGTTCACGTTCCAGGCGGCCGGCTACCAGACGGCTACGGTGAACGCGACGCCCATGAACAACACGATCACCATCACGGCCGCGCTCGCGCCCGCGGTCGCGCCCACGCCGGTGGGTGCCGGGGGTGGTGACGTCAACAATGGCGGCGGCAACGACGGGCCCTCCCTCCGGGTGAACGGGCGCGGCGGCGGCCCCATCTACGACCGTCACACGACGACCGGCACGGCCGTCGTCCAGGAGAACTGCGTCATCGATCGGCTGCGCGTGCGGCTCCGCGGGCGCCACTCGTACTACGGCGATCTGCACATCTCGCTGCGCTCGCCCGCGGGCCGGAGCTACTCGCTCGCTCGCGGCGGTAGCGCCAACCCGTTCCGAACGCACACCGTGCGTCGCGCGTCCGGTCAGCAGGCGCGAGGGCGCTGGACCCTGTCGATCGCCGACCGGCTCGCTCAGGACAGCGGCGTGCTCAACGGCTGGAACATGGAGATGACCTGCCGGTAGCGCACGAGGCGCGGCTGCGTGTCTTTCGGCCGCGTAGCGCCGCGGCAGACGTGGAGAGCAAGGTGCGTGCGCTGGCCGAGACCCTGCGCGAAGAGTCGGCGCTGAGCCCGCGTCCAGAGTGGCTGCTGCGTGCCGGCGACGGCAGCGTGCTGTTGTTGGTCGAGTGGGCGTCCCCCCAAGCCGAGCGCCGTGCCGAGGACAACCCTCGCGTGAACGAGGCCATGGCCGACCTCGAGGCGTGCGCCGAGGAGCTGAGCCTGGATGAACTCGAGGAGGCCAACGCGCTGGTCGCCGCGTTCGAGTCGCTACCCTGAGCCGCGGCGCGCGAAGCTCACCCCTTCATCGCGGCGCCGAGCACGCCCGGCAGCCGGACGATGCCGGGTCTGGCCTCGAACCGCGTCATGGCGCGGCCGAGCCGGTGCGTGTTGCGGTTGTCGGCGAACCAAGCGGGCGTCGGGAAGATGCGGAACGGGCCCTCCACGACCGACTTCTGGGGGTGGTCGTAGAGGAAGGCGTTGTGCACCACACCCCGGCCGGAACGGATGTCGTGCATCGGGTGGCCGGGGAAGGCGCCCCATGAGGGGCTGGAGAGTCCGTAGATCACCCCGGGGAACAGGTTGATCGCGATGCCGCCGAACTTCAGGCGCTCGATGGCGCGGTCGAACTTGGACGCGTACTGCCGACGGGTTCGCGGATGGATGAGGATGGAGCAGCTCAATGTGCCCCAGCAGGCGTCGTTGGCGAAGTCGACCATCGCGTCGAGGAACGCGGCCGGGTCCCCCGCCTTGAGCAGGGTCGTGCCGAGTACGCCGCAGAACGCCTCATTGGTGAGCGCGTACTCGCCCGGGTTCGGCGGGACGTCGCGGATCACGGTCCACGGCACGACGGCGTCGGATCGGGGGCCCATCGGCTCGGCCTGCGGGTAGCGCTCGAGGAATCCGTCGTAGCGCTCCTGCGCGCCCGGGTAGTAGGCGCGGCGCGGCGGGGTCTCACGAAGGTGATGCTCGATTCGCTCGATCATCATCTCGCGCTGCGGCCAGCGATCGCCGAGCGCCACCACTTTGGCGGCGTTGCAGTTGAAGGAGCCGTTGTTGGCCACCATCGCGGCGATGTGCCGCGCTTGGAAGTCGATGTCGGAACTGCTCCACTGCCCCGGCACGATGAGCACCGGGGTCACGCAGCCGAGCTCGCTCGTGATGTGCTTGTTTACCAACCGCTCGCCCGTCTGCTTGCGGCGTGCCTGTTCGTCGGGTTGCGCGCCCCAGACGATGGCGTCGTGCGTACGGTCCGAGCCGGTGAGGTGGATGGTGTCGATGTCGGGGTGGTGGACCGCGTGTTTGCCCACCTCGACGCCGCCGCGCACCACGAAGAACACGTCGGCGTCGCCGAGTGGCGCGAACGACTCCTCCCAGTACGGCTGGAGGTACGCGTTGACCGGGTTGGTCTTGACCAACACGACTTCGTCCTCGACGAACAGCTTGTAGAGCGCGTCCATCGGGCCGATCGATGCGACGTTCCCCGCGCCCAACACGAGCGCCACCTTGCCCTCCGGGACGTGACCGTCGGCCTTGTCGCGGTAGATCTTGCCTTGGCTCGGGGCTTTGCCCGGCTCGATCCACACGTCGGCGGTGATGCCCCCCATGAGCAGGCGATCGAAGTGGTCGGCGGGGAACACGCGCGCCACGTGCTGACCGTTGGCCCGCTGCCGAAGCGCGGTGGGCGCGGGCTGACCGCCGGCCTCGAGCGCGTCGACGAGCAGGCGCATGTTGCGGACGAGCACCATCGGACCCGCAAGCCACTCTTCGCCGCCCTGCGGGGACTCCGGGGAAAGGCCCTTGGCGCGGCACGCCGCGGCGACCCAATCCTCCGCCACCGCCTCGGTGCGCTCGATGCATCGCTTGAGCAGGTCGATGCGTGTCTCGATCGAGGTCTTTACCCAGTCGTCTTTTCGGGCCACCAGGCGTGCGACGAGGCGGTCGACAGTCTCGAGGGCGGTGCTGGCCGCCTGCGGGGCGTGGGTGGCGAACTGCGGGGAAGTCATGGCCGCGCACTGTAGCATCGCTGGCCGCGCTGATTGTCCGTGCCGGCGAGCGGCTGCGATGGCAGGCTCCGCGCCGGCATTCTCGACCGCCCGGAGACCCATGCGAAACGTAGCGATCCTCACCCTGGCTCTGGCTTTGTCCCTCGCTGGCTGCGGCGACGACGATCCGGCGGTCGATTCCGGTCCCGGCACGTTGAGGGACGCGTCCACCTCAGGGTCGGACGCGGGGACGGATGCGTCGACGCCGACGGAGGACGCCGGGACACCGATGGAGGACGCCGGGACACCGACGGGGGACGCGGGACCGCCGGACGCGGGCATGGCCGACCTGTTCCCGGATGGCCTGTCGTGCACCACGCTTTCGCTCTGTTCGACCTACGACGCGGACCCCTCACGCGTGGAACCGCCCGACGGGACCGGCGGAACGCTGCGCGACGGCTTGTACCGTGCGGTGCAGGGTTCGAGCGTGCCGCTCGGACTCGCAATTTGGGATGGCAACTACGCCTTCATTTTCGAGAACCTCTCGGTCTCGTTCGGGGAGGCGAGCGTCGACGGCGCCACGCTCACGCTGCGCCAGACCACGGCCTGCGCCTTCGGGGTGGAGACCGCGGTCGACTTCGGGACGGGAGACGAATTCCTCTACTTCGCGGACGGAGACGAGCTCTACACGTACAGCGGCTGCGATTCGCTGGACCCCTCGCAGTGCGGAAGCGGCACACGCTACGAGCGAGTGGGTTCCTTGTGCGACGGCCTCGACCGGCTGAGCTGCGAGGACGGCGGCTGCAACTGCGCGACCTTTGACGACGTGATCCCCGAGCGTCCTGCGGGCGGGACCTGCGCATTCGAATAGCGGCTCTTCGGCCCGGCGGACGTGGCATCCTCGGCTTCGCGATGTGCAGACTTTTCGGCTTCCGCAGTGTGATCAAGAGCCAGGTGCACCGATCTCTGGTCGCGGCCGACAACGCGTTGGGCCGTCAGAGCGTGCAGCACCCCGACGGCTGGGGCGTCGCCTACTACGTGGACGGCGCGCCGCACGTGACGAAGAGCCCGTCGCACGCCTTGGGCGACGCGCTCTTCCATCGCGTGAGCGGGGTGGCGAGCTCCGAGACCGTGCTGGCGCACGTGCGAAAGGCGACGCAGGGGCCGGATACGGTGCTCAACTGCCACCCGTTCCAGTACGGGCGTTGGGTGTTCGCGCACAACGGGGACATCCCGCGGTTCCACAAGTCGTTCCGACGTGGGCTGGTGGCGGAGGTCGCGCCGCACCTCCGGCCGTACATCTTGGGCGAGACGGATAGCGAGGTGATCTTCTTCGTATTCCTGACGCACCTCGAGCAGCTTGGCCGCCTGGACAAGCCGCACGTCGTCGATGAGGTCATCGATGCACTCGAGACGACGGTCGCGCTCGTGAGCGCGCACTGCCAGCCGCTCGCCGACGACGAGCCGATCTTCCTCACCACGCTGGTGACCGACGGCACGACCATGGTCGCCCACCAAGGCGGCAAGGAGCTCTACTGGTCGACGCACAAGACGCGCTGCGGGGATCGCGACGTCTGCCCCAGCTTGTCGCCCGAATGTGAGGCGCCGAGCGAGAGCGGATACGTCAACCACCTGATCTTCACGTCCGAGCCGCTCCAGGGCGAGAACGTCTGGAACGAGATGGAGGCGGGCGAGCTCATCGGCGTGGACTGGCGCATGAAGGTTCGGCGTCGTGTCACCGGCCGCACCAACCTCACCGTCGTCCCCGCGTGAAGGATGAGGTAGCGTAGCCGCGGCGCGTGGGAGCGCCGGGGAGGCGACATGCGGCGAGCACTGGTTCTCGGGGCCCTCGTTCTGGCGATGGGCGGATGCGACGACGGGGACGACATGGACGGCGGGCTGCCTGAGGGCGGTCAGGTCGACGGCGGCACGGGGACCGACGCTGGGCCGGACGTGGACGCGGGCCCGGACGTGGACGCGGGCCCGGACGTGGACGGCGGCCCGGACGTGGACGGCGGCCCGGACGTGGACGGCGGCCCGGACGTGGACGGCGGCCCTGGCGGAGGCGGCGGGGCCGCCACGTCCGCGCAGATTCAGATGGTGCTCGACGCACCGGACGGCAGCACGGCCATCCAGGTGGACGAGGCCGTCGTGACCTATGTGAAGTCAGCGCTCGGTGACGACGTGGCTGGCTTCTTTCTGCAGGCTGAGCGGGAGGGGCCCGCGGTGTTCGTGGCCATCGACCCGACGACGCTCGACCCGCCGCCCATCGTCGGGGCGGTGGTGAGCATGCGCGTCGACCAGGTGGGCACCGTCCAGGCGCGCCGCGAAGTGCAGATCGTTACCGGCTACGCCCAGCTTGGGGCCGCCATCCCGGTGGGCTTTCTCGTCAACGACATCTCCTCCGCCACCGACGTCATCAGTAACCTCGACGACTACGAGAGCGAGCTGGTCCGCGTGGTTGGTGAACTCGTGTTCCGCTGGGAGTCCGCGGGCGCTGGGCACGAGGCCGCGCAGATCGACACGGCGGGGGTGGTCGGAGAGATGGGCTACCGCTTCCGCATGCCCCCCGCGCTGCATTTCGACGAGGACCTGACCTTTGGCTGCGTGGTGCAGGTGACGGGCCCGATGTGGCGGGCGAACACGAGCGCGCTGCCGTCGGCGTACAGCGCAGCGGACGTCGAGGTCATCAGCTGCCCGGAGCCCCGCGTCACCGGCGCGGCCGCGTCGAGTGAGACGGAGGTCGTCGTGAACTTCGACCGGCGCATCGACATGACCAGCATCACGGCGGTGGGAACGCAGTTCACCATCACCGACTCGTCCGAGGCAAACCTTGCGGTCACGGGCGCCACCGTCAACGGCCGGACCGTGGTGTTGACGACCGCCACACAGGTCACGGCCGAGCCGTACGAGCTCGTGGTCAGCGACTCGGTGGTGGATCTCGAGGGCGCGGGCGTCGACGACCTGAACAACTCGGCCACGTTCTCCGGGTTCCTCGACATGCCCACGCTCGTCGTCAACGAGGTCAACGGGAGCGTCATGAGCATGTGCGACTTGGTGGAGCTGCGGGTTACCACGCCCGGCAACCTCATGAACTACCGGATGGCCACCGATACGACGGACGTGCTCACGTTCCCCTCGATCGAGGTTGCGGTGGACGACATCGTGGTCGTGCACTTCCGGCGCGGCACGCTCGCTTGTCGCGGCGGCGGCTCGCCGGCACCCGCAGACGAGACCACTGCGGTCGACGAGGTCCCTGCGTCTTCGGTTTCCACCAACTACGACTCTGCGTTCGACCTCTACGTCACGCCAAACCTTCCGGGCACGTCGTTTGTGGTGTCGCTCTTCAATCGGACCGGAGATCTGATCGAAGCGGTGGCCTTCTCCGACGCGGGGGCGACGTCGATTCGACCGTCCTCCGTCACCGCGGCCGAGGCCGCGCGCACCCACGACCCCTCGCAATGGTCGGACGCGGTGGGGGTGGGCGCGCCGTCCTACAGCCAGGCCAACTACGAAGACTCTGCGGTGCAGAGCATCGGGGACACAGGTGCGACGCCGGCGGGAGACAGCATGCAACGTTCGTCGAACGCCGACACCAACAGCCCGGCCGACTTCGGGACGACGACGTCGACCTGGGGGGCGATCAACGCGGGCCAGACCGCGCTCTGAGCGTCAGGGCGCGTCGAGCGAATCGACGAGCGTAACGACAATCGTGAGGGCCTGGCCCTCGCGGTCGAGCGTGATCTCCCAGCGGTCCACGTCGCGGAGCTGGGAGTAGGCCTCGAGCACGGCATCCGGGGACCGCAGGTCGTAGCCGTTGACGTCGCGCACGCAGTCTCCGTTTCTCAGGCCCAACCGGCTGAGGAGTCGCCTCCGGCGCATGCCGTGCAGCGCGATGCACTCAAACTCCCCTGCGGCGTTGGTGCGAGGCACGATGCGCGCCTGGGTCTCAGGGCGGACCCACATCGTGTCCATGGCGGCGCGGGTGACCTGAACATCCGAGCGCGCCTCCGATTCTGCGCCCCGGCGAACGTGTGCATCCAGATCGAGCTCGGGCACCTCCGGCTCGGCGGCGGGCGCCAGCGTCGGGGTCATCTCGGGAAGACAGGGCGCGAGCTCGACCTCGGGATTGGCCGTGAAGGTGAGGACGTCTCCCCGACGCTCCAGTTGGACGGGGCCTTCTTCGAGCGCGGTCTGCGCCAGCTGGACCGCGCGTTCGGCGCTGACGGTACCTTCGTGAAGGACGCTGACCGTGGTGCAGTCGGCGACTGTGTCGGCGCGGCTTCCGATCACGACGGGGCGCCCGGTCATCCGCCCGAGGATGCGTGCTACGTCGCGCACCGACGCCTGCTCGAGGACGAGTCGGACGCGCTCGCCCTCCTGGACTTCCTCTTGGGTGTCACGTGCGGGCGCCGGCGGGCAGCTTCCGCACGCGGCCAGCAAGACGACAGAGAGGCCGAGGCGGAGGGCGGACATGGCGGGACTATACCCATGCTACGAGTAGACGCAGCGGTAGCCGAGGCGCGGTTCGGACTCGATGAAGGCGCGGGCCTTCTTCGCTCCGCCGATGACCATGAGCCCCTCAAACGCCGCGCCGATGCTCTCGCGGTAGTCGAGGGAAAGTGTCATTTCTCCGGGCGGTTCCACGTGCCGGACCATCACGGTCTGCGCGTCCACGGTCTGCACATCCATGGCGCCGCAGTTCCGATACACCAGCGACCATCCGAGCGGAATGCGATGCAGCGTGCTCGCCGGGGTCAGGCCGAGCGCGTTCAGTGTGCGCAGAAGTGGCCCCAGCAGCGGCCCTTGGGTCGACTGCGCGATCGAGTTGGCAGCCCATTCGCGCATTCGATCGTGGCCGACGACCTCGACGACCGCCTCGGTCAGCTGAAGGTCGAACTCGATCGGCAGCCAGGCAACGGCGATCGACGCCTCGATGGCCTTCACTGCCTCGGAGGCGACCGCGCGGATGGCGCTCTCCTCCTCGGCCCCCAACGCGCTCAGCGCGGTGAGGTTGGCGTGGATCTGGCTGCCGCGCATCACGGGTTGGGTCATCGCACCCAGTCGGGATACGGCGGGGTGGTCAGGCGCTTGAGCGCTGCAGCCACTTGACGAGCTGGGCTTCGAGCGGACCGACGTCGCCGAAGCCGAGGTCGACGTCGCGCGGGAACGCGACGTGGCCGCCCCGGGCGGTCCACGCGACCTCGACGCAGGGCGAGACTTCACGCAGCCACGGACGGAGCTGGTCCGCGGTGACCATCGGGTCGGCCTCTGCGGCCACGATCAACGTGGGCAGCTCGAGCTGCCGGAGGCGCGGTCCGACCGACGTCCGATGGTAGTAGTCCGCCCGGTTGGCGAAGCCGAAGCGGGGTGCCACCACGACGTCATCCCACTCCAGGATGGTCTTGGCGGCCATCGCGCGCTCGAGCGACACGGGCAGCGGTCTTCCTCGGGCGGCCACGGCGCGCACCATCGCTTTGAGGCCGCGGAGGACATGCCACTGGTATGGGCGTCCCGCCGGGCGCTGGATCGCGTGGGCACCGTATGAGAGGTCGAGCGGCGCGCAGACCGAGACCACCGCGTCGACCCGCGGGTCACGTTCGGGTTGGCACGCCCACGACAGGCTGATGTGGCCGCCCATCGAGAAGCCGATGAGAACGATCCGCCGGTACCGCGACAGCGCAGGGCTCGCGAGGGCCGCCGCCACATCCTGGTGCATGGCCGCGTGGTAGAAATCCTCGCCGCGCCGGTCGGCACCCCGGAGCGCCAAACGGAGATACGAGAGGCCGGCCGCGTCCAGGGTCTCGGCGAGCCGAATCACGTATCGGCTGTCCGCCGTGCCGCCCAAGCCGTGCACCAACACCGCGAGGGTCTCCGCCTCGGGGCGGTGATGGACCCAGCCGCTCAGGCGTACGCTCCCCATGTGGAGATCCTCGAGCGTGGTCTGCCAGGGCTCGTCCTCGAGCGTCGCGCTGGGCCGCAAGACGTGCTTGAAGTGGGGCGCAAGCGTCCAGAGATGGCCGTGTACGGTCTGCCTCACGTCCCCATCTTGGAGAGGGTCCGGGATGCGCGCCAGTGGAAGGGTCGGTCAGTCCGCGGGGGCTTCGCCGTCGCCCAGCCAGACCGAGCGCGGGTAGTCCTTCGAGGAGAGGCCGAGCGGCACGGGGCCGGCCGGCACGATCTCGTTGCCGCTCCGCCCGAAGTATCCGTTTCGCGCATGGTCGAGGTTGCTCGCCTCGGCGACGCCGGGCCACGCCATCATCCGCGCCAACCACGCCTCGAGCCGGGGATAGTCGCGCACGCGCGCTTTGTTGAGCCGAAAGCGCGCGTAGTAGACCGCGTCGTGTCGGAACAGCGTCGGGAACAGGCGCAGGTCCGCCTCGGTGGGCTGCGCGGTGCCGACCAGGAACTCGCGATCCCGGAGGCGCTTCTCAAGCCAGTCGAGGCCCGCGAAGTAGCGCGCGAAGGCGCGGTCGTACGGGTGTTGTGAACGCGCGAAGCCGGCCTTGTACGCGCCGTTGTTGATGCGCTGGTAGATGAACTCGTTGAGCTGGTCGATCTCGTCTCGGTGGGCGGCTGGGTAGAGGTCGATGGGACGGGCAGCGAGCGCACCAAACGCGGCGCCGAACATGCGCAGGATGTCCGCCGACTCGTTGTTGACGATCTGCTCGGAGACCGTGTCGTACAGGATGGGAACCGAAGTCTCTTCGGAGTCGAACTGCTCGTAGATCGACCGGATGAAGCGATGCCCGCCGACAGGGTCCGCGTCGCAGCCCGGCAGCGCTGGGTTCATCTGCCAGCCGCGCTCGGGGTGACGACGGAACGACACGACTGTCGCGCTGACGACGTCCTCGAGACCCAACACGCTGCGGGCCAGCAGCGCGCGGTGAGACCACGGGCAGTTGTATGGAGCGTACAGGTGATAGCGCCCGGCGACGGCCGGAAACTCCGCCTCGGGGTCGTCGACGATGGCGGCCCGGTGGCCGGACCGCCCGCGCACGAACTCGCCCGTTGCGCGCAGCGTCGAGGGCTTCTCCTCCACCCCTGCCTTCGGGTCGACGTCAGCGCGGAAGTGGGGAGCGTCCAGCTCAGGCCGCCCGCCGCGGGGCAGCAGCGCGCGCGGATCGAGCGTTGGGTGCGCGAGGTGGTGGTAGGCCACGATGGCGTAGAAGTCCGTCGTCGTGTGCACCTCCGTGCGCTCGTAGAGGTCACGCGCGAAGCCGTGCAGCGCGGGGAGGTCCTCCAGCAAGCAGGGGTTGGCCTTGTAGAGAGGGAAGTACACGGAGTCGAGACGCGCGCAGAACGCGAAGAGCAGGTAGTCCGCGAAGCTCAGCTTCCTGCCCAGCAGGTAGCGGCGCTCGGTGAGGTGCGCTTCGATGGCGCGGAGCTCGGTCTCGAATCGGGCGTAGGCTTGTTCGTACGCGCGCTGCTCCGACAACAGGCCGAGCGCGAGTGCGCCGTCCAGCAGCCGCGTGGTGATGCGCGTGACCCACTCGTCGTGGGTGGGGTTGGGCGGGAACAGGTCCGGCGCGAGGGTGCGCGCGATGTCGAGCGCGTCGTCGGCCACGATGCGCCCGGACTCCACCTCCGCCACAACGGGCAGCAGCGCCGGCCCGGTGAACTCGGCGTTGGTGCGCGCGTGCAACACATAGGCGGGCTCGCCGCGAAAGGGGCCGCCGAGCAACGTGCCTGGGGCGCCCTCGCTCCGGATCAGCGTGAGGCCGGAGTCCCTTTCCGCATGGATCATCATGAGCGCGTGCCCGCGTGCGTCGCCCGGCGCCGCGACGAGGGCCAGGCCTGGGCCCGGGGTGAAGCGGCCACGAAAGCGCGCGGCGGGGCGCAGGAGCCCACGCCCGGGATGCACGTCGAAGTGGGCCGGCTCCCCGACGGGGATGCCGTCCTTGAGGTGATGAAACGCAGGCATCTGACGGGCCTGTGTAACCGGAGACCGGGGCAAATTGCGACCCTCTCCGAGCGCGGCGGCCGGTTCGACATGGGCGGCGGCCGCGCGTTCCGGTTGACCGACGGCGAGATCCGGCGACCCTCTGGCCCATGATCGAGCTGACGGTCGCGCATCTGAACCTCCGCGGTGACGGCGTCGGAATCCACGAGGGCCGGACGGTTCACGTGCCCGGCGTCTTCGGGGGCGAGCGAGCGGAGGTGGCCGTCGAGCACCGCTCCAAGCAGCACCCACGAGACGTGGGGCGCGCCGTGTCGCTCATCGAGGCCCATCCAGCGCGCCGCGCCGCGCCTTGCCCCAACCACGACTGGTGCGGCGGGTGCCCGCTGATGGAGCTGTCGCTGCCGGCGCAGCGCGAGCAGAAGAAGCGGATGCTCGCTGCGCTCGGGTTGGAGGTGACGTCCGTGCGCGGCGACGCGCGCGACGAAGGGTATCGCTGGTCGAGCAAACGGGTGGCGTACGCGCACCGAGGGCGGCTCAAGCTCGGGAGCTGGGCGCGAGGCTCGCACCGCGGAGTTTCCATGCGGGCGTGCCGAGTTGATCATCCGCGCATCGCCGCGGTCTTCGACGAGCTGGAGGGCGAGGCCCGGCACCGAAAAGTGCTCCCCTACGACGAAGCGAGCGGGGAGGGCGCGCTCCGGTACGCCTGGGCCAAGACGGACGGCGAGCGTGTGCTGCTCACGGTGTACGAGGCCTTCGAGGGCGCCGTGGACCGGGCGGTGCTGGACGCGCTGACGCTGCCCGACGGGGTGGCGGTCGCCGTTCGGGAGGGGCGCGGGAATGCCATTCGGGGGGAGGCACCGACGATGTTGCGGGGGCTCGAGGCGCTGACGTTGGACGGGCGTTCGATCGGCCCCGGTGGGTTCCTTCAGCCCAACCCTGCGCTCATCGCGCAGGCCCGCGCGTCGCTCGGTGTGGACGGCGAAGGACAGCCGCTGTCGGGCGCGCTCGCGTTCGACCTCTACGCCGGGGACGGGGCGCTGGCCGAGTCGCTCGCCGCGCGCTTCGAACACGTAGAGGCGGTGGAGTCCGACCCGAGCCTCACGACCGCCCCTCGTGCGGTCGAGCCCTTCCTGACGCAGGCGACGGAGTCCGGCGCGGCGCCCTCCCTCGTGGTGCTCAACCCGCCCCGCAAGGGCTTGGGCCCCAAGGTGACCACCTCGCTCGAGGCGCTCGCGCCGGCTCGAATCCACATCATGAGCTGCGGTCCGGAGGGGCTCGCCCGGGACCTGGAAAGACTCTCCGGCTATCGCCTCGAGTCGCTCGACGCCTGGGACACCCTGCCTCAGACGCCCCATGTCGAGTTGGTGGCGCGCCTGGTTCGCCGTGAGCCGAAGTAGCCTGGAAGCGCGGAATCGAAAATCAGCGGCCTGTTTGCGCGGACGGCGGTATCGTCCGGCCATGAACCGCCTGCCCCGCGCGTCCCTCCTGGCCGTTCTGGCCGCTCTGTTCGTCTGCTCAGGCTGTGTGTCACAGCACCTTCCGACCCTCCGCACCCAGGACATCACGGTCGCGGGCCTCGGGCCTCAAGGGCTGACGTTGCACCTGCGGCTGACGGCGACCAACGAGCGATTTGGCGACACCATCCACGTGGATGCGCTTCGGGTGCACGTCACGGTGGCGGACATGGATCTCGGGATCGTGGACCTGCCCGAGAGCTGGGACCTGCCGCCCGATCAGCCCGTGCTCATGGAGACGGACATCAACGTGCCCATCGCCAACCTTCCCGCATTGATGCTGGCGGGTGCGGCGGGCCCGGTGCCCTATCACCTGGAAGGCAACGCGCACGTGCAGAACATCGGCTGGTCGGTCGACTTCGACTACGATGGCAGCATCCCGCAGTCGCAGCTGATCGGCGCGGGGGCGAGCGCGCTGCCGTTCCTTCCGTGAGCTCTACTTCGCCGGGTCGAGGCGGTAGGCCTTGACCAGCAACGCGTACAGCTCGGGGTGCCTCGCCTTGAGCTGCTTGGGCTTCTCGAAGAAGGCCTCGGTGGCCACGGCGAAGAACTCGGCCTCGTTGGTCGCGGCGTAGTCGCGCAGCACGGAGCGCTCGGACTCGACGCGCTGGATCTCGTCGTGCATGACCGAGACCCAAGGGTCGACCACGCCCCACGGCATGAAGCCGGGCACGCCGTCGGCGCGTCCTCCGTCGAAGTCGATGACGTGCGCGAACTCGTGGTAGCCGACGTTGTGCGCGTCGTTCTCACCTCGGAAGCCGTGCCGGAGACTGCGCGCCGAGAACAGGATGGGCCCCTGCGCATGCACCATGCCGAGCACCTCGTTGCCGCGCCCGACCTCGTACTCGTCGTTGAACGCCTCGTCGTAGATCACGATGTCGCGAAGACGCGGGTAGCGAAAACCCTGGTGCCCGAAGGCGATCGCGACGGCGGAGGCCGCCACCAGGACCGACAGCTCGTCTTCGATGTCGGCGCCCTTTGGTCCGGTGATGACCTGCTCGTCGAGGAACACCTGGACCTCTCCCTCGAAGCGCGTCCGTTCCGCCTCATCGAGGTCCCGATAGAAGCCGACCCACTTCTCGAGTGTGGCCCGATGCGCCTTGGGAAGGGGCGTCGACAAGATGGCCTCGCGCCGACGGACCCGGCGCGTCGAGAGCACATACCCGAGCGCGCCAAGGCTCAGCGCGGCCCCCGCCGCCCATGGCCACGACACGGACAGCGGGAACGACAGCACCAGCAAGACGACAGTCGCGATCGTGGCGCCGACGAACCCTCCGGCGGCGCGGCTCATGGCTCGAGGCAGCCCTCTGGGATCGCCGAGCACGCCTCCGCGTCACACACGGCGTCGAGCCGGGCGAGGCGGGCTTCGACGGCGGGATCGGACGCGGCCTGCGCGCAGCTCGCGTGCCGCGGCATGTCCCAGAGACACAACGCCGTGAGGTCGAGCCGGTCGAGCATGAAGCCGCTGACCTCCTCCACTTGGCAGATCTCCTCGATGCACCCGTACGTGCGGCCGGCCCACTGCGGACAGTCCAGGCTGTCGCGGCAGACGAGCGGCCGGCACGTCGTCTCATGCACGAGGTCCTCGCCCTCGGGACCGCGGCTGATCGCGCACAGGACGGCGAGCGCCCCAGCCCCGACCGCCAGCTCGGTGTCCTCTCCCTCGCAGGCAGGGACCGGCGCAGAGAACGTGTCCCGCACGGTCTGGCAGCCACCATTGATGCAGCCCCAGCCCGTCTCGGCACCGGTGGAGTCTTCGACGTGGTCGGGGTTCTCGAGCGCGCACGCGGGAAGCCCGAACGAGAGGCCGACCGTCAGCAGGAACCAACGCCCTCGACGCCCCACGTCACGCATCGTGTCGGCTCGCATCCCTGACCTATGCCACGCGTCTTGACGCTCGGCCCGCCGAAGGGGACAAGGCGCGCATGGTCGACCAAGGACAAGGCGCAGGCCCGCTCGCGGGAATCCGCGTGCTGGAGCTCGGGCAGCTGCTCGCGGGGCCTTGGGCGGGAACGCAGCTCGCATACTTCGGCGCGGACGTCATCAAGGTCGAGGCGCCCTCGGGTGACCCCATCCGGGGTTGGCGACAGGTCGACGAGGGGGGAACGTCGTACTGGTGGCGCAGCCTCGCGCGGAACAAGCGCTGCATCACGTTGAACCTCCGGGACCCGCGCGGACAGACGCTCGCGCGCTCCTTGGCCGAGCAGAGCGACGTGCTCATCGAGAACTTCCGCCCCGGCACCCTGGAGCGCTGGGGGTTGGGACCGGACGTTCTGCACGCGCTCCACCCCGGGCTGGTCATCGTGCGGGTCAGCGGGTTTGGCCAGACGGGGCCCTACCGAGACCGTCCGGGCTACGCGTCGATCGCCGAAGCGATGGGAGGGCTCCGCCACCTGACGGGCGAACCGGACGCCCCTCCCGTGCGCCCCAACTTGAGCCTCGGCGACACCCTGGCGGGGATGCAAGCGGCGATGGGCGTGCTGCTCGCGCTCCGCGAAAGGGATCGGAGCGGTCGTGGGCAAGTCATCGACGTGGCGCTCACCGAGGCCGTGTTCGGTATGCTCGAGGCGGTCGTCCCGGAGCGGGCGGGCGCGGGGGTGACACGCGCGCCCAGTGGCACGACCATCACGGGGGTCGCACCGAGCAACCTCTATCGATGTCAGGACGGGCACGTCGTCATCGGCGCGAACGGCGAATCGCTCTTCCGACGCTTCGTCACGGCCATCGGACGGCCGGACCTCGCGGAAGACCCTCGGATGGCGAGCAACGCGGCCCGTGTTTCCCACTCGGTCGAGCTGGACAGGGCCATCGAAGACTGGACGAAGGCGCGCACCGTTCTCGCGGTTGTCGATGCGCTCGTTGCGGCGGAGGTGCCTTGCGGCCCGGTGTACGACGCCCAGGCGATGCGGTCGGACCCGCACTTCGAGGCGCGCGGGTGGTTCGAACAGGTCGATGGGTTCGAGCTTCCGGCCATCGGCCCGCGGCTGAGCCGCACCCCGGGACAGACCCGGCACGCAGGCCCCGCGTTGGGGACCGACACCGACGCGGTGCTGGCGTCTCTCGGCTGCGCCTCGGCGGAGGTGGAGGCTCTCCGCCGCGACGGGGTGATCTAGCCCGCATCGCGACTCTCTCGGCCTTGAACGTGCGTGGGGGCTGCTCTTCTCGCCGTGAACCTGTATTCTTGCAAGAGCGCATGGCGGATGCAGCCGAGAGCTCTGGAGGGTTCTCGACGAGGCGGGTACGACCGGGCCTCGTCGTGGCGGAACGCTACCGCGTCGAGAAGCCCATCGGGACCGGGGGCATGGCGACCATCTGGGAGGGGATGCACCTCGCCCTGAACCGCCCGATCGCCATCAAGTTCATCGACATCGTCGGCCCGAACTCGGAGCGCATCCGCGACCGTTTCCTCCGGGAGGCTAGGGTCGCGGCCGCCGTCCACCACCGCAACGTCGTGGACATCGTGGACTTCGGGACGAGCGAACAAGGCCACCCGTTCATGGTGATGGAGCTGCTGCGCGGTGAGCCTCTCTCTGCCCGCCTCGGCTCCGGGCCGCTTCCCGTCGCGGACGTCGTGGGCATCCTCGCGCGGCTCCTGTCCGGTCTGACGGCCGTGCATGAGGCGGGCATCGTGCACCGTGATCTGAAGCCCGAGAACGTCTTCCTCGTTGAGGAGGGCGACATCGTCTTCCCCAAGCTGCTCGATTTCGGGGTGTCCCGCGCCCTCGACCCGACAGGGGACCTCAAGTCCGTCCTGCCGACCCGCGAGAACGCGATCGTCGGAACACCGCAGTACATGTCACCGGAGCAGGCGCGCGGTCTTCGTGCGCTCGACCAGCGCTCCGATCTCTGGTCGGCGGGGGTGATCCTCTACGAGCTGCTCTCGGGCCAACTGCCCTTCGACGCCGAGGCCATCGGCGACGTGATCATTCAGATCGCGACCGCCGCCCCGCCCGATTTCGCGCAGCTGCGTCCGGATCTCGCCGGGCCCCTGGAGCAGGTCGTCAAGAAGGCGATGCAGCGGGACCCGGCCGACCGCTTCCAGACATCACGGGAGATGCGCAAGGCGCTGCTCGCGGCCGCCGCCAAGACCGCGGTGGACATGGACGCGCCGGCGGAGCCGGGGCGCGTGGCGATGCACTCGGAGCTACCCCCGATGGCGTCGCAGCAGCTGATCGACGCGGTCGGTGAGGCCTACGAACCGGGTGATTCCGGGCTGCTCGATTTTCGGGACCACCCCTTCTCCCTCGACGACGGGGACGAAGACTCGGGGCTGCGTCCCGTGCCTGCCGGGGTCCGCCCCGTGCCGCCGGGGGGAACGTCGACGTCCGCGCTCTCGACGCCGACACGGAGTCCGCGCTGGATGCCCGTCCTCTCGGTCATCTTGCTCCTTCTCGGCGCCGCCGGTGCGGGGGGCGGCTATGTGCTCTTGGACCGAGCGGGCATGCTCGAGCCTGCCGCCCCACAGATGACCGCGTCGGAGCTGGCGCCGGTGCGATTGAGCTTGCGAGGCGTCCCGGAGGGCGCGGTGGTCATGGTCGACGGTGCGTCGATCACGGGCTCGGCGACCGATCTGCCGAACGATGGCGCCACCCACTCGGTGTCGGTTCGCGCCGCCGATGGCCGCACCTGGACTGAGACCTACGTCGCGGCGGAGGATGGCTCGCTCGACGTGCAGATGCCGGCGGCGCCCCCCGCTCCTGTCCAGCCCGCTCAGCCCGTGGCACCCGCCAGCCCGGAGGTCCCCGTGGACGCCCCTGAAGCGGAGCAGGCCGCTCCGGTACCCGTCGAGGACGTCGCTCCCCGCCCCCGGCGGCGCCGCGCGCGATTCCCAAGACGATTGCCTCGCCGAACGGAGGGCACCGGCCTGCTCCGTGACCCCGGCTACTGAAGGCGGGCCCGCCTCTGGTAGACTGATGGCGATGCTCCGAACGCCGAGCTTCGGTATATGCGCGCTGGTGTTGAGCCTCGCGTGGGCCGCACCCTTGGCCGCGCAGGACGCGGAGGCCGCCCCCGAGGAGCCGACGACCGACGCGGAGACCGAGGCCGCAAGGGCCTCGTTTCAGGCCGGGTTGGAGCTCGCCGACGAAGGGGAGTGGGAAGCGGCCTCGGCGCGGTTTCGAGAGGCGCTGGCGCTCCGCGACTCTCCGGCGGTGCGCACCAACCTGGCGATCTCACTCGCCGAGTCGGGGCTCACGCTGGAGGCGGTAGCCGAGCTGGAGAGGGTGCTTCGCGAACCTGACCTCGACCCGGAGGTGCGGCGTGAGGTCGAATCCCGCCGCGCCGAATTGACCGGGCAGCTGGGCCGGCTGCGGATCGCGTTGACGGGCGCGCCGACGGACGCGCGCGTCACGGTCGATGGTGAACGCTGGCCTCACGGGGAGGAGGCCGCGTTGGTTCAGGCGGGCGAGGTGACCGTGGCGCTCACCTCGCAGGGACGAGAGCTGGATACGAGAGTGGCCGAAGTGCCTGCCGGGGGAGAGGCGAACATCCTCTTCTCGCTGCTCCGCGGCGGGACCGCGAACTCGTCGGACGACACACCGCTGCTCGTCGCGCTCAGCGTGGGCCTGGGGCTGGCCGTGGTCGGGGCGGCGGTGGCGCTGACGTTTGCGCTCCTTCCGACCCAGGACACGCGAGACGGCGACTTCGGCACGCCGGTTCTGGAGATCGATTGATGCGGCCGGTTCTGCTGCTGCTCTTTCTTGCAGGAGGAGCGTTGGGGTGCAGCTCGGATCCAGCGACCGAAATCGAGCTGGTCGTGGAGTCGCGCATCGCCGAGGTCGATCGCATCCGGGTGGACGTCATTCACCCGGACGGAGACACGAGCACATCCATGGCGGACCTCACCCTCACGCCGGGGCCGCGTCGCCTGCGCCTCGCGCATCGCGGAGGGGAACTCGGGCCGGTCTCGCTTGAGATCCTCGGCCTGGCGGGTGGCCGTGAAGTGGTCGCCACGACCCGCGTTCTGTCGTTCCTGCCGGACCGCTCCGTGCGTCTCGAGGTCGTGTTGGCCGAGGCGTGCAGCGAGCTCGATTGCGGCGCGGACACGTGCGGCAATGACGGGGTGTGCCGTGCGCCGGAGGTGCGGGAGTGCGAGCTCGCGGTCGGGGGATGTGCGCCGGTGGACGCGGGCCCCGAGGACGCAGGCCCGCTCGATGGAGGCGTGCGTGACGCGGAGCCGGCGGACGCGGGGACTGAGGATGGAGGCCCGACCGATGCTGGCCCGTCGGATGCGGCGCCCGACGGCGGTCCGTGCGCAGGTTTTCGCGTCTGCGGCGTCTCCAGCATCCATCTTCCAGGGGACGGGGTGCGTCCGCGAACCTGCTCCGTGACGTCCGACGAGGTCCGCGTCGCGGTGTTTGAGGGCGGTGTTTCCCTGCCGGTGTTCGGTGGCGTGGCCCAGGTGGTTCGGCCAGGTCCGCATCGCGCCACGGTGTCCACCGACGTCTGCGATGCGGAGGTCTCGTTCTTCGTCAGCGGACCCACCGCCTACGACTTCGTGGACGAACCCGGCACGCTCAATGAGCTCGCGGGCCGTGTCGACTCGGCCGTGCTCGCGACCTCCGACGGGGCGTTCGCAATCGGGGAACGGAGCGCGGTCCGCATCGTCGGCGACGGAGTGAGCGACGTGCACCGCAACTTCAGCCGCGCGGTCTACACGTCCTCCGGGGCTTGGTTCGGCGCGGCGGGCGGTCACCGTGCGTACGTCTACGTACCGGTTCCGCTCGGCGCCACCGTCGCGGTCGAGCACCCCCTCGACACGGTGACGGGGGCGCTGGGCATGGCCCTCCCTCATCGGAGCGAGACCCCTGTCTTGTACGCGTCGGCGCAGGGGCCCGTGCTCTTGGGAGCGCCCGGCGACACCGGGAGCCGACTCGATACGCGCGGCATCACGTGGATGGTTATGGGCACGCTCTCCGGGCCCGGCCGTGGCGCGGTCTGGGCGGGCAACGGCAGCAGCCTTCGCAACCTGCCCCTGGACGGCGCGACCGTCGCGTTCAACGGCGAGGTGGTCAACATCGACGGCGACGTGACGACGGTTCAGACGGTCGCTCTGGACGAGCGCGCAGGCGTGACCTCGCTTTGGATGTGCGGCCGGGAGGTGCATCGCTACGACGTTGAGGGCGACCTGAGCGCCGCCACGGAACTGCCCGCGCCTGCTGTTGTGGTCGAGGAGGACTGCGTCGACCTCGCCTTGGGAGACGACGGAGAGGTCTGGGTCGCGCAGCGCTTCGGCGGCGTGCTGCGGCTTCGACGCGACGGGACCGAAGCGCTTCGCTACACCGCACCACAGGGGCTGATCGGGGCGAGCGCCATGTTCCGGCTGGACTTCGCCTCCGACTCCTCGGGGCGCGCCCTGTGGCTCCTTTCGCGTCCGCACCGGGCGGTGATCCGGTTCTCCGCGGATGCGTTCGCTCCGTGACCGAACGACGCCGCCGGCGTTCGATACTGCTGTTTTCGGGTGTACAGCGCGGCGCATGACACTCGACCGCGGACTCGTAGTAGGGTCGGTCCAGCGTGCGATTCGGCGTCATCGGCGACATCCATCTCGAGTTCGACGACGTCGATGTCGAGCAGCTCGACGCGGCGGGATACGACGCGATCCTGTTTGTGGGTGACCTCGCCAACTTCTCGCAGCGCGGCGGACTTGAAGTGGCGTCGCGGATGGCCCGGCTCGAGACACCCGCGCTCATGATCCCGGGCAATCACGACGCGGCACACGTGGGGCAGATGGCCGCCGAGGTGTTCGAGGCGGAGGCGCTGATCCCGCTCATGACGCTCGGCCAGCGGGCCCGCACGGAAGCGCTGCGGGAGGCGCTCGGGCCGGTGCAGGTCGGCGGGTACAGCCGGCATCGGTTCATCAAGGACGACCGAACCGTCGACGTCATCGCCGCGCGGCCTCACTCGGCTGGGGGACCGCGGCTCTCGTTCCGGCCCCACCTGGAGGACCTATTCGACATCCACGACCTGGAGGACTCCGTGCGACGGCTTCGCGCATTGGTGGACGAGAGCGACGCGGACGAGCTGGTGTTTCTGGCGCACAACGGCCCCCATGGTCTCGGGGAAAAGCGCGACGACATCTGGGGCTGCGATTTCCGCAAGACCGAAGGCGACTTTGGGGACCTCGACCTCGAGCGCGCGATCGAGCACGCGCTCCGCCGCGGCCGGACGGTGCGCGCGGTGGTGGCGGGACACATGCACCACGAGCTTCGTGGGGGCGGCGCGCGACGCTGGAAACACGAGCGCGGCGGCGTGCTCTACATCAACGCCGCGCGCGTGCCTCGGGTATTCGAGCGCGCGGGACGAACTCTGCGGCATCATGTCGCGCTGACCCTGGGAGAGGACGGCGCCCACGCGCGCGAAGTCCTGTTGTCGACATGAGTATTTTTGTCACCGCCGCTGCCGGCACCGAGAAGCCCCTCAAGGCGGAGCTGCGCGAGATTGGCGTGCGAGGGATCAAAGGGGATCGCGGTGGCGTGCATGTGCACGACGACGACCCGATGACCGCCGCGCGGATCTGTCTGGGGTCCCGGGTGGGCATCCGGGTCATGCGCCAGATCGCGAGCTTTCCCTGCCCTGAGGGTGACGCGCTCTACGAGGGGGTGCGGGACATCGAGTGGGAGCGGTGGCTCACGATCGACCGCACGCTCTCGGTCTCGGCGGTGAGCAAACACCCGACGCTCAACCACACCCAGTTCATCGCGCAGCGGACCAAGGACGGCGTGGTGGACCGCCAGCGCAAGCGCGGCGGCGCGCGGTCGGACGTGAACCGACGTGACCCGGACGTCGCGGTGTTTGTGCGTCTGGAGAAGAACCGCGCAAACATCTACTTGGACGCCTCGGGACGTTCGCTTCACCAGCGCGGCTGGCGAAAGGAGGCCGGCGAGGCGCCGCTCAAAGAGACGTTGGCGGCCGCGCTCGTGGGGCTCTCCGGATGGGACCGCGAGTGCACGCTGCTCGACCCGCTGGCCGGCTCCGGCACCATCCCCATCGAGGCCGATCTGTGGGCTCGTCGCGTGCCGCCCCAGCCCGCTGGGCGCCGCTTCGGCTTCGAGCGCTGGGCGGACTTCGACGAGGCCGCGGCGGGTGAGATGAAGCGTCTGCGTGAGGCGGTCGCGGCCCGAACGCTCGACGCGGGGCCGCGCTGCCTGGGCTCCGATCGGGATGCGGAGGTGCTCGCGATCGCGCGCGGGAACGCGACCCAGGCGGGCTCCGAGGCACGCTTTCGGCCCAGCGACATCCGCGACCTCCCGCCACCGTCCGGAGAGCCGTGTCAGATCGTCACCAACCCGCCTTTCGGAGAGCGGCTGGAGACCGACATCCAGTTTTGGCAGGCCCTTCCCAGCATGCTCGAGGACCTGGGCGCCAAGCGCATCAGCGTGCTCGTTCCCGACGACGCGCCGTCCCGGATGCCTCGACACGCGCGCACGCACCCCGTCTTCAACGGCAAGATTCGCTGCCAGCTCGTGACGTGGGACGTCGGCGCGGAGTGAGCGCCTACGCGAGGAAGCCGTCGCGACACAGGTTCGCCGTTCCACGCAGGAGTGGGTACACTGAGCGGGACGGGGACGGTCGAGCTGCGGCGCTCAAAAGGCGCGCGGCGCATTCGTCTGCCTTGTCGTTCCCCTCTCGCTGAACACCAGGCACTTCCCGTGGACGCTCCACGCCCTTCTCAGCCGCAGCCCGCGCCGACCGATTCCGAGACCTCGGAGTCGGGCCCGGCTCGGCGCAGTGGCGCCGGCAACCCGTCGAAGAAGGGGAACTCTCTGGTCGGCAAGGTCATCCACGACCGCTTCCGCATTCTCGCGCCCATCGCGCGCGGCGGGATGGGCGCGGTCTACAAGGCCGAGCAGGCTCCGCTCGGGCGTCAGGTGGCCATCAAGATCCTCAGTCCGCGCCACGACGAAGACAAAGACCCGGAGTTTCGAAAGCGCTTCTTTCTCGAGGCGGCCACGGTGGCGAAACTCAGCCACCCGAACACGGTGACCGTGTTCGACTACGGCCAGTCCGATGGCCTGTTCTTCATCGTGATGGAGCTGATCGAAGGGATGACCCTGAAGCGGGCCATCAAGGAGGGCGCGCCGTTCCCCGTCGCGCGGGCGGTGCATGTCGGCAAGCAGATCTGTCGCTCGCTTCGGGAGGCGCACCGGCAGGGGGTCATCCACCGCGACATGAAGCCCGGCAACGTCATGCTGCTCACGCAGGGGGACGAGCCCGACTACGTGAAGGTGTTGGACTTTGGGCTCGTCAAGGACATCGACAAGACGGACGACGACACCGACCTGACGCAGGCCGGGGTCTTCATGGGGTCGCCCAAGTACATGTCGCCCGAGCAGATCCAGGGCGACGCGATCGACACGCGCAGCGACATCTACTCCGTCGGGGTGCTCCTGTACGAGATGCTCACCGGGCGTGCGCCGTTCGTGCGTGAGAAACAGGTCCAGGTCCTGATGGACCACATCCACACGGCGCCGCCCGCCATGCAGGCGGAGGGCGTGCAAGTGCCCGCGGCGGTTCAGGGAATCGTGCTGCAGTGCCTGGCGAAGCGACCCGAAGACCGCTTCGCCTCGATGGAGGAGCTGCTGATCGCGCTGAAGCGACTCGCGGGCGACCTCTCGCTCTCCATCCCGCCGAGCGGCGAGATGGGCATGACGGGCAACTACGCGGCGATCAGCGGCGTGCACAGCGTCTCGAACTCGCAGGTCTCCATGGGAGGGATCGCGGCGCCCCACCACCCGTCGAGCCATCCCCCGCTGTCGTCGGCGTCCGGGAGCATTCCGGGGATGACCCAGCCGCCGACCGGGTTCTCGCACCCCTCGCTCGCGCCCGGTTCGGTGCCGTCGATGGCGTCGAACGCCATGTCTCAGCCGGGGCCCACCGGCTCGGCGGGCAAGCTGGCGATGGCGTTTGGGGCGGTCGCGCTCGCCGCCGCTGTGCTCATCGTGCTGTTGGCGCTGGACCCGTTCGCGGAGGCGCCGAACGCGGCTGCCACGCCGCCCGAAGTCGGTGCCCTGGAGGTGCCCGAGCCCGCCCCGGATGCGGTAACCGCGGTCGAGGCGCCCGCGGCAGAGCCGGCCCCGGCGCCGCGGTCGGTGTTGGTCGAACTCACGTCCACCCCGGCGGGTGCGACGGTCACCATCGGCGACACGCAGTACGGGCCGACCCCCGCGCAGGTCGAGTTGACGGGGGAGGGCGCCGCAGCGGGCCGCGAGCTGACGCTCGTGTTCACGCGTCCCGGCTACCGCCCCTCGACGGTGAGCCGGGTGGTCCCGGACGAAGGAGGGCTCGAGGTGGACGCACGTCTGCGTG
The DNA here is from genome assembly GCA_045106715.1 of Sandaracinaceae bacterium. Taxonomy (GTDB): domain Bacteria; phylum Myxococcota_A; class Polyangia; order Polyangiales; family Sandaracinaceae. The sequence goes on along the minus strand of JBGCFC010000220.1, from coordinate 11,826 downwards.
TGCGACGCCGGACGGGGCGCCGCGCGACCCCGACGGCCCCGGCGCGCGACGTGACCCCCGAGGGCTACCGCGAGTCTCCGTACTGAAAGACTGTCGATCAATCTCACGTCGCCCCGCGGCCGATCTGGGCCCCTGCGCGGCGTTGCCGCTCGTCACCGTGCTTTCGCACAACTCCTCGCGTCGCCTTGCGCCGCGACCCACCTCGATTGCGGGGCTCGCTCCAATTGATCGACAGTCTTTGAGGTTCGGGCAGACGGACTTCAGCCGCCGGCCTGCATGCGCCTGAGCTCGGCGCCATCGTGGGCGGAGAAGACCGTGAGCGTGTCGGCGTGTTCGAGCACGAGTTCACGCAACCGAGCCTTGTTCTCGAGCATCGCTTTCTTGTCGAACGCGAGCAGGTTCTGAAACAGACGCAGTCCCGGTGGACAGACGCGATCCTGGGTCATCTCGTTCTCATGGAAGTACGCATCGCCCGCGTGGATCAACGTGTTTGCACCGGTCTCCACCACGACGGCCGCGTGGCCCCGGCTGTGGCCCTCGAGCGGCACCAGCAGCAGCTCCGGCGGCAGCCCCTCGAGCGCGCGCACGGCGTCGAACCCGTTCCATGGCTCCCCCGTCGGCTCGTAGACCGTGTAGCGCGGGTCGTGCGCAAGCTGGGCGGCGCGGTAGCGCGAGCTCTCGGCGGCGGTGGGGTGCTCCGTGGCCGCGTAGTGCTCCTTCTTCATCACGTGCACGACCGCCTGGGGGAAGTCCGACAGGCCACCCACATGGTCCAGATCCATGTGCGTTGGGATGATGTGCCGCACGTCCGCTGCGTCGAAGCCGAGGGCCTCGACCTGCGCGATGGCGGTCTCCGCGCGATCCAGGATGGGCGAGGCAGCGAGTGGGAAGAGCCGTCCGAGCCGCTCCGTCGGGCGCGCGATGTCCGCCGTTCCGAAGCCGGTGTCGACCAGCACCAAGCCGGCGTGGTCTGTCTCGATCAGGAGGACGTGGCACACCAGCTCGGCCTTGGAGAAGAAGCCCCCGCTCCGTCCGTCCAACCAACCGCCGCCTCGGGGGCAGAACGACCCACAGCTCAAGTGATGCACGCGCATGCGGGCACCGTAGCAGCCCGCCGCGGCGTGAGCGGCGCCCGAACGGGATGCGTCGGGGGGGCGGGCGCGCTATCCCGCGCTCGCGCCACGCGGTTTCGCGGGGGCCCAGCAGCGACCGCGAGTGGGCTCGCGGCACAGGGAGGTTGAGTCGATGGAGAACGTCGTAGCGCTCGTCACTGGAGGCGCCTCGGGCTTGGGCCGAGCGACCGTGGAGAAGCACATCGCCAACGGCGGCAAGGCCGTCATCGTGGATCGCGACGTCGAGCGCGGGCAGGCCGCGGCCGCCGCGCTCGGTGACGCCGCCGCGTTCGTGGAGACGGACGTGACCGACGCGTCTCAGGTGCAGGCGGCGATCGATGTGGCGGTCGGCATGGGTCGCTTCGGCCTGGCGGTGAGCTGCGCCGGAGTCGGGTGGGCGTCACGCACGGTGAACCGGGAGGGCGAGGCCCACGACCTGGACCTGTTCCGCAAGATCATCGACGTCAATCTGGTCGGTACGTTCAACGTCCTGCGCCTGAGCGCGTCCGCCATGATGAAGAACGAGCCGAGCGCGGACGGGCAACGTGGTGTGATCGTCAACACCGGGAGCGTCGCCGCCTTCGACGGGCAGATCGGCCAGGTTGCGTACGCCGCTTCCAAGGGAGGGGTCGTGGCCATGACACTGCCCGCCGCGCGTGATCTCTCGCGTGCCGGCATCCGTGTCTGCACGGTCGCGCCCGGTACCTTCGACACCCCGATGCTCGCGGGCCTGCCGGAGAAGGCCCGCGCCTCGCTGGCGGCGGCCATCCCCAACCCGTCGCGGCTGGGGGACCCGGCCGAGTTCGGCGCGCTCGTCGCGCACATCGCCGAGAACGGGTACCTCAACGGCGAGGTCATCCGGCTCGACGGCGCGCTTCGCATGGCGCCGAAATAGCGGCCAGAACGCCAGCTTCATCGAACCCTCGGACCCAGGTCGCGCCCCGCGACCTGGGTCTGTTCGTGAGGGGGCGTGTTCAACTCTCGAACCCCATCCGGAACCCGGTCACGCCCAGCGAGCCACAATCGCGTCCCCACACCCATGCTGCTCCCGTCGCCTCGAGGTTCGCGGGTTGCCCACCCCAGGGGCGCGTGTCGGAGCACACCTGTGCCAGGGGCCACCCCGAGTCGTCGAATCCCGGCTGTTCGAACCCGACGGGTGGGTTGGGCATCGCGACGAAGACGCCGTCGCCGGTGCGCGCGATGATCTGGCCCTCTCGGTAGAGCGCGGCTCGGAATCCCGCGATGACGGCGTGCTGATCCTCGGCGCGTACGGCCAGCACGTGCGGACCCGGCGACACGTTCAGCGCGTACGTGTCCCCGCTCTGCCAGCGGCTGTCGCCGCCGATGGGCTGCCCATCGAGGTAGACCGTGTACGCGTCGTCCGCCGTGACGAGGAGCGAGAGCCCGCTTGCGACCGGCGTCGCAGGGCCCCCGCGAGCGGCGACGCGCACCTCCATGTGTGTCGGTGGAGGGGGGCTCGCCGTCCGCGCGTGGACCCTCATCGGGGCCGGCGCTCGGTAGGCGCAACCGGCGAGGAGAGCAAGGGGACGGCAACCGCGAGCTTCATGCCTCGGTGAGAACGCACGGACCGTGCCGTCTTCCAACGCTCGTGGGTGAAGCGCCTCGCTTCGGCGGAGACCCGTCGCCTGGGCGAACCCCGGCTCGTCTCAGCCGCGGGGGTGTGAAGCGAAGTCGTCGCTCCAAGCGTATCCGTCCGGATACACCGCGGTCGTCAGTCGCAGACGCAGGCGAGCTGCTCGGCACCGACGAGCCGCAGCGAACACGGCGCGGCACACGCCGACTCCAGCGTGTAGCGAAGCGTGCGCTCGGACGTGCAGTCCGCCTCCGGCGCGCCCGGCATGAGCTCCGGCGCTTCGTCGCAGCCGGCCAGGCCTTGCCACTCCTGCAGATGCAAGAGGTCGAACGCGCCTTCGCCCGATCGGACGACCGTCCACTCCTCGTGCACGAACGCGGCGCCGCAGTCGGTGATGCGCCGGTTCGTCTCGGCGTGCAGCGTGTTCGGGTCGAGTCGCACCCGCGGCGCGGACAACATGGGACCGTCCATCTCCGGCACGGGCGCGTCGACCGCGTCGCTGTCGACCAGCACGGCCACGGCGCCCATCGCGCCCACGGCCCGAGACGGGGAGCAGGCGTCACTGTCCCGCTCGACTTCCAGCTCGTAGATGCCCGGCTGCACCGCGCCCGTGTCGTGCGTCTGCGCGCACGCGAGGGTGGAAAGACCGAGCAACGTGGCGAGCAGGAGGGTGCGCATGGTCCTCCGATAGCGGGTCCCGATCCGTTGCGTCAAAAAAGTGGCCACACCACCGTTGCGCTTCCCTCCCTTGCCGAATCGCGCGACTCTGGCGACGCCGTGGATCTCGACGACGCCGACCTCCGACCGCCTCCGATCCCCGTGCGGGTCGCCCCGCTCCGCCGTCGCCGTACGGACACGCCGCTGGAGGTCGAGGGGCGGTTCGCCGCGTCGCGCGCCGTCCAGATGAAGAGCCCGAGCTCCGGGCTGCTGCAGGGGAGTGCGCTGGCCCTCGGTGATGTCGTGCAGAAAGGGCAGCTCCTCCTGACGATCGGGGAGGCGGCGGCGCGACAGCGCTCGGTGGCGGCAAAGGCCGCGCTGCACCAGGCCAAGGGCATCCTCGCGGAGCGGGAGGAGGCGCTCGAAGCCGCGCGGAGCCGCGACGAGAAGCCGGAGCGGATCCGCGGGTTCGAGGCGAAGAAGCGCGCGGCCGAGAGCAAGGTGGCGCAGGAGCGTGCCCAGCAGACGCGGCACGAGCTGCTCCTCGAGGCGCTCGCGGTCCGCGCGCCGTTCGCCGGCCGGGTCTCCGCCGTGCACATCTCCGTGGGCTCGAACGTCATGAGCGGCAACCCGCTCCTCGAGCTGGTCGACGTGGATCCCATCGTGCTCGTCCTCGAGGTTCCGACCGAGGCCGCGCGCCGTTGCGAGGTGGGCTCCGAGGTGCCGGTGCGTTTGGGGGACACGCAGCGCGTGGGCCGCATCTCGCGGTGGTCGCCGACCGCGGCCGACGACGTGCGCCGGCTGCTCGTCGACGTCGACAACGAGGACGGCCTCATCGCGGCGGGGGAGCGTGGCACGGCGGTGCTCGACATCGGCCCGCGGGACGCCTTCTATGCTCCCCGCGCAGCGCTCCACCACGAGAAGAACACCACGCACCTGCAGCTGGTCTCCCACCACAAAGTGCTGGTGCGTCGCGTCCGCACCTTCGGCGACGATCCGGTGGAGGTCGAGGTGGCCGGCCGGCCCGCGTCGTCCGAGCTGGTCGTGCTGTACGCCGAGCGCCCCGTGAAAGACCAGAGCGTGGTCGTCATCCGCGGCGACCACTGATTCGCGCCCTTCGGCGCGTGCACAGCGGAACGCTCCGTCTCCGTGCGTGAGTTGGCTCACCAGCTGCGGCGTCAGGTGGGATGGCGCACAGGACCGCGTCGTCGGCCCCGCTATATTCGCCGCCCGCCTGGACCACCCCGGGCGTCGACCTCGCACGCGCCGCCCCCGCCGCGCGAGGTCCCCCGCGCCCGCTCCGGCCGCGTCACATCCGGGGGACACCGAGGAACGCACCATGAAGCTGGCCACTCTCCGAGACGGAACGCGCGACGGCGCCCTGATCGTCGCCGACGCGTCCGGCACCCGCTATGTCTCGGCCGCCAGTGTCGCGCCCACGTTGCAGGCTGCGCTCGACCGCTGGGACGACGTGGAGACGTCGCTGCGCGCGCTCTCGGCCAAGGCCGCGGACGGCGAGGCGCTCGACACGACGCGCCTGATGGCGCCCCTGCCGCGCGCCTACGAGTGGGTGGACGGCTCGGCGTACATCAACCACATCGTGCTCGTTCGGAAGGCCCGAAACGCCGAGCCGCCCGAGACCCTCGAGACGGATCCGCTGGTCTACCAAGGCGGCTCCGGCGTGCTGCTCGGACCGAACGATCCGATTCAGCTTCCGGACCCGGAGTGGGGACTCGATTTCGAGGCGGAGATTTGCGTGGTGCTCGGCGACACGCCGCAGGCGACGACCAAGGGCGACGCAAACCAGCACATCAAGCTGCTCATGCTCGCCAACGACGTGACGCTCCGGAACCTCATCCCGCCGGAGCTGAAGAAGGGTTTCGGCTTCTTCAATAGCAAGCCGGCGACCGCGTTCTCACCCTTCGCCATCACCCCCGACGAGCTCGGGGACGCATGGGAGGACGGGCGGCTCAACCTGACGATGCAGACCCACCTCAACGGCGCGCTCGCCGGTGACCCGGCGGCGGGGCCGGAGATGCACTTCTCGTTTCTGGATCTGATTGAGCACGTCGCGAAGTCCCGCGCGTTCACCGCGGGCACGATCCTCGGGAGCGGCACCATCTCGAACGTGGACGAGGCGCGTGGCGTGTCGTGCCTGGCCGAGCGGCGCATGCGGGAGATCATCAAGGACGGCGCACCGACGACCGAGTTCCTCAAGGTCGGCGACCGCGTTCGCATCGAGATGCTGGATGGAGGGGGGCGTAGTCTGTTCGGCGCCATCGAGCAGACCGTGGTTCCGTTCGAGAAGAAGGCCGGCGCGTGAAGCTCCACGGGTACTGGCGATCGAGCTGCACGTACCGAGTGCGGATCGCGCTTGAGCTCAAGGGGGTTACGTACACCGTCGTGCCCGTCCCGCTCCTCCAGAATCGGCAACTCTCCGCCGCCCACCTTGCCCTCAACCCGAGCGGTCAGGTGCCGGCGCTCGAGGTGGGAACTCCATCGGGCACGGTCGCACTGGGGCAGTCCATCGCCATCCTCGAGTATCTGGAAGATTCCCACCCCGACCCTGCGCTCCTGCCGGCCGAGCCGGTGATGCGCGCGCGCTGTCGCCAGCTCACCGAGGTGGTGAACTCCGGGATTCAGCCGCTGCAGAACTTGTCCGTGATGAAGCGCCTGAAGGAGGGCGGCATCGAGCCGCGGGCCTGGTGCAGAGACGCCATTCTCGACGGCCTCAAGGCGTACGCCGCCGTGGCCGAGCCGACGCGCGGCCGATTCTCCGTGGGAGACGCCCCCACGTTCGCAGACTGCGCCCTGGTGCCTCAGCTGTACAACGCGCGCCGTTTCGACATCGACGTCGCGTCCGAGCTGCCGGCGCTCGCTGCGATCGACGCCGCCTGCGCCGAACTCGATGCGTTTCGTGCCGCCCACCCCGACCAACAACCCGACGCCGCGTAGCGTCCCCCCTTCACGAGGAACGACCCATGTCCACGACCGAGTCTGTCGGCATCAAGCGCCTCGAGGCGCTCCACTACTACGTCCGGGATCTCGAGCGCAGCCGCGCCTTCTATACGGAGAAGCTGGACTTCGCCGAGGTGGGCGTGAGCGATCCGGCGCACGACGAGGCGACCAAGCAGCGCTCGGCGGTGTTCAAGGCGGGCGCCGTCCGGATCGTAGTGAGTGAGCCGCTCGGGGAGGGAGGCCGCGCGTGGCGCTGGCTCAACAAGCACCCGGATGGTGTCGGCACGCTGATCTTCGAGGTGCACGACATCGACAAGACCTTCGCCCTCCTGGATGCGCGGGGGGCGACGCCCATCACGGATGTGGTCACGACCGAGCTCGAAGGGGGCGTCTTCAAGACGTTCTCGATCACCACGCCGTTCGGGGGGACGACCTTCCGGTTCGTCCAGCGCGACGCCGGCGTGAAGTTGTTTCCCGGGTTCAGCGCGCACGCGGAGCCGAAGGGCGGGGTCAACGGATTCGGCTTCACGAACATCGATCACATCACGAGCAATTTCGAGACGATGAGCCCCGCATTGCTGTGGATGCAGCACGTCATGGGCTTCGAGCGCTATTGGGGCATCGAGTTCCATACGTCGGACCTCAGCCCGGACGCGAGCACCGGTTCCGGCTTGAAGAGCGCCGTGATGTGGGACCCGAAGAGCGGCGTGAAGTTCGCGAACAACGAGCCGAAGCGTCCGCACTTCCGGGCGAGCCAGATCAACCTCTTCCACGAGGACCAGCGCGGCGACGGAGTTCAGCACGCGGCGCTCAGCGTCATGGACATCATCCCGTGCGTGGAGAAGCTCCGCGCGCGTGGCGTACGCTTCATGCCGACGCCGAACACCTACTACGAGATGCTGCCGCAGCGCCTTAAGGACATCGGCGTCAACCGCATCGACGAGGACATCGCGGTCCTGCAGAACCTCGAGATCCTCGTGGACGGAGAGGCCGACCACAGCTACCTGCTGCAGATCTTCCTGCAGGAGTCGGCCGGACTTTACGAGGAGCGCGAAGCCGGGCCGTTCTTCTACGAGATCATCCAGCGCAAGGGCGATGACGGGTTCGGCGGCGGGAACTTCCGCGCGTTGTTCGACAGCATCGAGCGTCAGCAGCGGTCCGAAGGGCGGGTCTAGCCTCGTGCTCGACCGGATGATGGCGGGCGAGGTCCCGGCCAAGCACCACATCGCGCTGAAGGCCGCGGACGGACAGCTCCGCTGGGAGGAGTGCCTCACGCGGGACGGATTCGAAGGCCCGTACACCATCCTCTATCACCTGCATCGCCCGCACGAGCAGCGGCGGAGCGAGACGAAGCACGGCTTTGCTTTGCCCGCGGCGGCGGACCCGATCCTCGCCAAACGCCACTTCCGCTCGCAGGACTTGTCCGCGCCGGGCGCGCCGGTCGACGCGCGGGTGCCGCTGTTGTTCAACGACGACGTGGTGGTGTCCGTCCTCACGCCGAGTGTGTCCGACCCCGTCTACTTTGTGAACGGCGACGCGGACGACCTGTTCTACGTGCACGCGGGCGGGGGGCTCTTGCGCACCGTGCTCGGGGACGTGCGTTTCGAGGCCGAGGACTATGTGTTCGTGCCGCGTGGTGTGCTTCACCGTTTCATCCTGGACGAGGGCCCACAGCACTGGCTCTCGCTCGAGTGCAAGAGCGGTCTCGGTTTGCCCAAGCAGTGGCGGAATCCCGTCGGGCAGCTCCGGATGGACGCCCCCTTCTGTCACCGTGATTTCCGGCGCCCCACCTTCGAAGGGCCCAACGACGAAGGCATCAGGGAGATGGTCGTCAAGCAGGGCGACCGCTTCCACGGCTTCACCGTGGACAACCCGCCGCTGGACGTCGTGGGCTGGGACGGCACCGTGTACCCCTGGGCCTTCCCGATTCTCAACTTCCAGCCGCGTGCGGGCCTGGTGCATCTGCCGCCGACCTGGCACGGCACGTTCGCGGTGGGGGGCGCGTTGGTCTGCAGCTTCGTGCCGCGCATGGTGGACTGGCACGACGACGCCATCCCCTGCCCGTACCCGCACAGCTCGGTGGATGTCGACGAGATGCTCTTCTACTGCCGCGGCAACTTCACGTCCCGCAAGGGCGTCGGGCCGGGCAGCGTCTCGTTTCATCCCCACGGCATCCCGCACGGGCCCCATCCGGGCAGCTACGAGGCGAGCATGGGGCACAAGCGCACCGACGAGATGGCCGTGATGCTCGACTGCATCAAGCCGCTCAGGGTGACGACCCAGGCGCTCGACATCGAGCACGCCGAGTACCACGACAGCTTCGTGGAAACTTGACCCTCCCGGGCGACCTCTCCATCTTGAGGCCGATGCTTCGGCCCTCGACGGCGGCGCTCTTGGCGTTGCTTACATGTTCCTCGGGCGCCGGGCTCGCGCACGCGCAGGACGTCCCCTCCGAGGACGCGCTCACGGCGATGAGCCCGGCGGAGATCGAGCAGGCGACACCGGACGAAGAAGAGGAGGAGACCTTCGGGGAGCCCATCCCCCTCTACGATCCGAGCGGCCGCGCGATGCGTTCGCTTCACGACGCGCTTCGCCGCGCGGATGCCGGGGTGGAGCAAGCGCGGCTCGTGTTCTACGGGGCGTCGCACGTGGCGGCGGACTTCTGGAGCAACGACATCCGGCAGCGGCTGCAGGCGCGCTTCGGCGATGCGGGACACGGGTTCCTCATGCCCGTTCGAGCGTGGCGGAGTTACCGGCATCTCGGCGGCGTGCAAGTGCAGAGCAGCCGTCGAGGGTGGGAGTCGTTGCGCATTCGAGCCTCGTCCCGCGACGTTGGCCCCCTCGGTGTGGCCGGGATGGCGGTCGATGGCAGCGCGCCGACCGCTTGGGGGCGCATCGACACCGGCGACAACCACGCCAGCCTCTTCCGAGTCCTGTACTTGGAGCAGCCGCAAGGCGGGTCGTTCGATGTGCTGGTCGACGGGGAGAGGGTGGCGCGGATCGCGACATCGGGCGCCGAACCGCGTGCGGCGGTGCACGAGGTGCACGCCTCCGACGCGCCCCACCAGCTGGAGGTTCGTCTGCGCGGTGACGGACCGGTGCGCCTGTTTGGGGTGTCCATCGAGCGCGAGGCGCCCGGGGTGATCGTCGACACGATGGGGCTCAACGGCGCGCGCGCGAGCGCCCAGCTGCTGTGGACCGAGGAGATCCACCAGGCGTACTTGCGACGGCTGGACCCCAGCCTCGTCGTGCTTGCGTACGGGACCAACGAGGCGGGCGACGACGACCAGCCGATCGCGCGTTACGAGCGGCGTCTGCGTCGTGTGGTGGCCCGCGTCCGCGGCACGGTGCCCAACGCGTCGTGTTTGCTGGTCGGCCCGAGCGACCGCCCGATCCGTACACGCGACGAGCCGATCGATCGGCCCCGGACCCACCAGATTATCGACGTGCAGCGACGCGTGTCCCGTGACTTCGGGTGCGCCTTCTTCGACCTCGTCGCGTTTGGCGGCGGGCCGCTCTCGATGCCGCGTTGGGCCGCGCATGACCCACCGTATGCGCAGCGCGACCTGGTGCACTACACGGTGCGTGGCTACCACCGCCTCGGCCAGGTGTTGGGGGACGCGATCATGGCGGACTACGACGCGGGGCCTGCGACCGTGCCGCCGTCGTCACTCGCGGAGCGCTGAGTTCGTGGCGGCGCTCGCGCGCACGCCGAGCCCTCGAGCTCCCGATCTCCGGCGCATCGACCGTGTTTGACTCCACTCTCGTGCTCGACCCTCGGGAGGGATCCGCTACGTTCTCGCCATGACGATGCGTACGCTCGGTGCCCTCGTGGCCTTGTTCGGTCTTGTCACCCTCGCGCCTGGCTGTGCCGATGATCGGCGTGGGGGGCCGACCCCGACCGTGGACGGAGGCGGTTCTGTCGACAGCGGCACCCTGCCGCCACTTCCGCCGGTTCCCCCCGGAGGCGTGTCCGTGACGATCGACAGCGCGAGCTGGCAGGGGGAGGAGGGGCTGCCGTTGCTGGCCCTTGCGGTCCGTGTCGCCTCGGCGGCGGACGGGACCCCGGCGCCGCTCGCATATACCTCATTCTCGCTCGAGACGAACATCGGTGCGGTGCTCGATGCGGATCGCTCGAGCCGCGACTCCTGCTCTGAGGGAATCTCGGTGGCGCCTGGAGCTGCGCTCCCCTGCGTGGTCACCTTCGAGGTACCTCCGGGGCAGACGCCGGTTCAGCTTCGCTATGTTGCGGACGCGACCCGGATGGCGATGGCGTCCATTTCGGCGTGTTCTTCGGCAGCCCCTGGGGGGCTGTGCGACCCGGGACAGGTCTGCCAGGCAGGCACGTGTCAGACCCAATGCTCTTCCCTGGCACCGGAGGGCTTTTGCCCCGGAGCTGACGAGCGATGCGAGTCCGGTCGATGTCGCGGCCCGTGCTCGGCCACCGACCCGGACGGCTTCTGCACCGAGGGGGCGTGCGTGGACGGCGTGTGCAACACGGAGTGCGTGCCCTTAAACTTTGGGGGGGAGGGCTGTATGTCCTGCTTTTTCGAGACGGCCGAGGGCTGTGCGTTGACCTTCCCGTTGTGTGAGGGCTGCACGAACTGCATCATCACCAACGGCTCCACATGCGGCTGCGAAACGGCGTGCGAAAACTGTTTCGACGAGGCGGTGAGCGGAGTCAGTTGCATCCGGGAGCAGTGTCCCGGCTGCCGTTGACGCTGGCGCGCGAGAAAAGCTGCGCCGTTTGCGGTGGTGCTGCGTTCCGAGGGTGATGACCACGACGAACGCGCTCTCTTTCCTTTGTCTTCTTCTCCTCATGGGGTGCGCTCCCACGGCCGAAGCCGATTCTGGGCGTGCCGGTGGGGACCACGCAGGGGCTGAGCGCGGCGCGATGCCGCCGCTGGCAGCGTGCTGGGTCGGAGCCGTCGATGCGGCCCGGGCGGGGCTCGCTGACGGAGATTGGGTTGGCGCCCTACTGATCGACGGCGTGCGTGCGTCGGCCGAAATCCGCCACGCGGATGGAACATCGAGTGCGATTCAGCTGCAACGGAGCCTGCCTTACGAAGCAGACTCGGTGACCTGGGAGATGTCGCCGAGCACGCCGAATCCCGACGGCACGCTGGAGCGACTCAGGCTGGCGCGCGACGCGATGGGCGGTCTGCCCTATGGCGCGAGCGTGGTCCAGCTGACCGAGCGCGCCGACGGTTCCATCGGCGTCGTCTACCTGACGCGGTATGCCGGCGAGTTCGAGATCTACGAGGCGCGAGGCCAGGTGGTCGAGCGGAGCGAAGGTCGGCGCCTCTTGGTGGACCGCACGTCCGTATCGCGCTGATGGCGATCGGCGACGGGTGGCGGCGGGGACGCCGCCGATCCGCCGATCCGTCGGCGTAAGTGCTGGAGATCACTGGAGCGTGCTCCGGCACGGGGCTTGGAGGGGTGGCGGGCATGCCTCGCTCGCGTCCCGTCCTCCCCGGTCAGATCGGCATGGCCGGCCGTCGCACC
>JBGCFC010000022.1:0-145703 GCA_045106715.1 Sandaracinaceae bacterium | reverse complement strand
CGGGAGCCCGTCGTCGTCGATGTCGTCGTCGCAGACGTCGCCCTGCATGTCCTCGTCGAGGTCCTCTTGCTCCGGGTTCGGGGTGTCGACGCAGTTGTCGAGCACGTCGGGCACCCCGTCCTCGTCGGCGTCGGGCTCGGGGCAGCCGTCGGTGTCCTCGAAGTCGTTTCCGGTCTCGGCCTCGAGCACGCACATGTCCTCGTCGTCCTCGCAGCGGATGTCGGGGACGGTGTCCCGGAGCGCGCAGTCTCCGTCTGCGTCGATCTCGAGGTAGTTCGGGGTCCCGTCGCCGTCGGCGTCGTCGTTGGTCGGGTCGTCGTCGTCGTTCGGGTCTTCGTCGCAGCTGCGGATTCCGTCGCCGTCGTCGTCCGGGTCGACGTAGTTGGCGAGCGCGTCCATGTCGGTGTTGTCGTTGCGTGGGTCGCCGTCACCGTCTGGGTCTTCGAGGATCGTCGGCACGCAGTCGTTGTCGTCGTCGGGGTCGCGCGCGTCGATCATGCCGTCGGCGTCGGTGTCCACGCCGGGCAGGCCGCCCCCGGTCTCGATGGCGTCGCTGAGAGAGTCGTCGTCCGTATCCGCGTCGTTCGGGTCGGTGCCCGTGACGCAGCGCTCGGTGTAGTCGGAGAGACCCTCACCGTCGGTGTCTGCGGTTCCGTCGACGCTGCGGATCGTGATCGGCGCGCTGAGCGCCTCTTCGAGCCAGGTGTAGGTGTCGAGGTACGCGCCGTTGCCTTTGCCGGTGCCAGAGCCGCCGGTCGTGACAAAGTCACCCCACCCGCGCGCGTTGGCGTTGGGGTCGGTGACGGACTGACCGAACGGCACGGGCGGGTCGGTCGGGTCGCCGGAGCTCACGCCGTCGGGGCCGGACGTCGACGCCGAGAGGTAGGCGTGCGGTGCGGGCATGGGCACCGCGTTCGCCTGCACCAGCGCGTCGTTCCAGTACATGTTGAGCGAAGTGAGGCTCCCGTCGCGCCGCACCTGGAACATGCGGAGGCCCTCGTAGCTCGTCTCGATGTCCCGGCCAACGTAGTGGAACTCGCCCACTGTCACGCGAACCCGGCACTCGTGCTCACCGGCCGGGATGGGCATGCCGTTGTTGTCGAGCCCGTCGAAGGCCACGGTGTTGGTGCCCATGGTGGCTTCGCCGAGGAAGAGGAAGTCGCCGTCGTCGACGATGTCAAAGACGCCGTCCTCGTTGAGGTCGCAGACGAGGTGGAAGCTGCCCTCCACGTTGGACACGAACGAGAACTCGCCCTGGCTCGTGCCGGGAATGAACTCGTCGCACGCGCCGAGCGCGTCCTCGACCTCGAGCCCACTGCGAAACGTGAAGTCGCTGACCGTCGGTGACAGGAAGCTGTAGGACGCCGCGTCCGGTGGGTTGAGGTAGATCTCGTATTCGTTCGCCGCGGAGTTGCCGGACTCGGGCACGCTCCGCCCGGCGTCTTCCCCTCGAACCCCGGTGGAGTTGCCCTGGATTTCGAAGATGAAACCAGCGAGCCCAGCGGTGCGCAGCTCCATGACCGCGAAGCTCTCGTCGTCGCCGCCGGGGACGCGCGCGTAGAAGCTCGCGTTGGTCGACGCGTCGGCTGCGAACGAGCCGGTGTTGAAACCCCATTCGTAGCTGAACACCCGGCCTGGCCGCGCGACGCCGCTCGTGAACACGGTGACGTCCCAACCGACGATGGAGCTGCGGATGATGTCGCCGGCGCTGTTGACGTCGTATTGGTCTTCGAGCACGTCGAGCCGGTAGGCGCCGTTCATCGTCGGGTTGAACGAGACACCCGACGCAAGGCTCGCCATCACTTCGGCGCCGGACGGGTCGAGCACACGCACCGCCCCCTTGCCCGTCCACGTGAAGGTCTCGGTGTTGAAGTCCAACACGTCGACGTGGATGTCGGTGGTCGCGCGAAGCGCCTGCGAAACGTCCAGCTCCGAGCCTGCGCCCAGGGAGCCCTCGGCGGCCGCTCGGCCTGCAGGGCCCACGCAGAGCGCCAGCGTCGACACCGCCACGATCCACCGGCCGAGATCCTGTCTCGTCGCCTTGTCCATGTGTCCTCCCAATCCAAGCCGCACGCCGAGACGCGCCCTCGAAGGATACGCCGCTGCGCTCGACGATGCTCAGTTTGCAGAGCCCGAAGAGGCGACGGGAGCATCCTCGAGCCCGCGAGGGCGAGTGCACGCACACGCCCGCGTACTCGTAGACGTGCACGCTTGTCGCCGACAAGAACACGGCGTGAGAGCCGCAAGCGGAGAGTAGACGAGAGTTCTCGCTGTCCTCGAACCGGAGCCTGAAGTGCGTAGCCGAGCAGGCCTCTCATCCCGCGGTCGTAGCTCTCGGCGACCACGCCGACATTCGTCCGTTCAGCCGAGTCCACTGACACCGGCTCAACGGAGGGGGCCCCACGTGCGAACACTCATGCGATGCGCCTCACCCGCAACACCATGAAGGGCCGGCGAAGCGAGGGCGAGCGGACCCCGCTACCCCTGGATCATCGCCATCACCTTGGGCAGCACGATCCCCACGACGACACGTGCGATGGGCTCCGAGATGCCCGTTTTTGATGCGACGAGCCCCGCAATGGTGGCCTCGAGGCCGTTGCCCACCCCTCCGCTGTCGTTGCTGCCCAGCATGCCGCCGAGCGCACCGCCCAGCGCGCCGCCGATGCCGCCACCGCCGCCGCCACCCAGGAGCCCGCCGAGCGCCTGCGCGATGTTGTCTCCATCGCCCGCGGCTTCTGCGGCGCCCTCCGCGGTGGCCTGCACGGCGTTCTCTGCCTGGCCCGCGTCGAGCTCCGTCTGCTGCGTGACCGCTTGGATGGCCTCCTTGGCGGCGTCCGAACCCATGAACTGCGAAACGAGTTGATCGAGCATGTTGTCTTCCTTTCGAGGCGAGCCCTAATCAACAACCGCGCCAGCGGTCCGCGTCGGCCTCCGGCTCGCCTGCGTGTGGGTGGTGTCCTGCGATGTGTGGGGCGCGGCCCACCGTTCGTCCGGCACCGCGCTCGGCAGGGGCCACCCGGCCACATGGAATCGGAATTGCACCGTGCGCCCCGCGACCCTCCTCTCGAAGGGCTCACCGCTTCCTTGGAGTCTTTATGCCCCCTCGCTTGCGTCTCATCGCGCTCTCTGCGCTCCTCTGCGCCCTCGCGGCCCCGGCAGCCGCTCAGTCGTTCCCCGACCCCTCTGAGTACGTCGACGGCGTCTGCGACGGCGCGCCCGCATCCGACCCGATTGGGGACACGGCCGGCGCCGCGGGGGCGTTCGATGTGGTCGGTGTGCCGGACCGTCCATGCTTCGGATACGCGGCGGACACGACGTTCCTGTACATGCGTCTGCGCGTGGACGCGGACCCGCGGGAGTCGATGTCCCCTCTGCGCTGGCGCTCCGGAGGCTGGGGCTTCTTGTTCGACGCGAACGACAACCTGCGGCGCTAAGAGGCGATGGTGATGCTTGACGGCACCGCGTCCGGCGGCGCCGGAGAGCTTCGGCTCCACGAGGGGGATCCGGGAGCCCGCCGCGACGTGCCCGACTCCGACCCCGGGCCGGTGGCGGAGACGTATGACGTCGACACACACGTACGTGTCACGGAGCAAGACGGCGCGTTCTACGTGCAGGTCGCCGTTCCGTTCGCCGACCTCGCGACCGAGGGAGTCGGCCCGGGCGACTTGGTCATCTGGGCGGGCACCTCGTCGGACGGTGAGGTTCTCGACCTCGACATGGCCTGCCACAACCGTCTGCTCAGCACCCCCTCCCTCCCGTACATTCCGATCTACCCGGTGGTCATCGGCGCGTACGTCGCCATCGACTCCCCCATGGACGGTGCGACGCTCGATGACCCGACCCCTGTGATCCGGGGCCGTGGCGACGCGGGCGCCACGGTCGAGGTCCGAATCGGGGGCACGCTCGTCGGGACCGCGACCGTTGCGGCGGACGGAACCTGGTCGGTGACGGTCACACCGGGCCTCGCGGATGGTGACTACACCGTGGAGGTCGAGCTGTCGGACCCGGACGGCAACACCGCGGACGCGTCCGTGGACATCACGGTTTCGGGTGGAGCGATCCCGGCGGACAGCGACGCGGATGGGGTCCCTGACTCCGTGGAGCGTCCCGGCGGCGTGGACCGCGACACCGACATGGATGGAGAACCTGACCACATGGACGGCGACGACGACGGTGACGGCGTCGGAACGAAGGACGAGGTCACGGCGGACGGCGGTCTCATCGACACCGACATGGACGGCACGCCGGACTACCGCGATGACGACGATGACGACGACGGCCTTTCGACCCGCAGCGAGTGGCCGATGAACACCGACGTCGACACCGACATGGACGGCACGCCGGACTACCGCGACGACGACGACGACAACGACGGCATCCTGACCGCCACGGAGCTCGCGGACGCCGCCCGCCATGGCGAACCGGACGCCGACGGCGTGCCGGCGTACCTCGACCTCGACTCGGATGGGGACGGCGACAGCGACGAGGACGAGGGGACGGAAGACGCGGACTCCGATGGAGTGCCGAACTACCTCGATGAAGACGACGACATGCCGCGGCCCGACGGCGGGACGCCCGATGGCGGCACGGCGGACGGCGGGATGACGGGGACCGATGGCGGTACGGCTTCCGACGCCGGGCCTCCGCCTCCCCTCCGCCTCCCCTGGCACCGGGCTACACGGGGGGCGCGGTGTGCGCAGCATCCCCCATCCGCAAGGGCGGGACCGGGGCGCTCTTCTTCCTGGTGACGCTCGCCGGCTGGCTTCTGTGGCGTCGTCGTCGCGGTCTCGCCACCGTCGGCGCCGTGGCCGCGGCGGTCGCGATCGCGGGTCCGGGCTCCGCCTCGGCGCAGGCGGTGCACCTCGACCAATATCGTTCGGCGGAGACGCCGACAGACGGGTTCGCCATGAGTCGGCCGAACGACCTCGGCCACCTCCAGCTGGGGGCGCAACTGCAGCTGGACTATGGCTTCAACCCTCTCGTCTACGAACTCCGGCAGGGGGAAGCGGACAGCGAGTCGTCCTCGACGGTCGAACATCAGCTGGCCGCGCAGCTCGGCGTGTCGTTCGGCTTGTTCGACCGCATCGTCGTCTTCGCGGGGCTGCCCGTGAATCTCGTGATGGAGGGCGAGACGCCGGCCGGCGCGTTTGGGCCAGACGGTGCGGGGTCGGTGACCCTTGGGTGGGGGCGCGCGTACGGATCTTCGGTGAAGCCGACGACATGGTCTCACTCGCGGGCCAGCTCAGCGCGACCCTCCCGGTAGCGCAGGCTGCCAACCAGGGCATGCACTTCAGCGGGGAGGACGGGGTGACCGTGACGCCCGAAGTCCTCGCCGAGGTGCGCCCGATCGACCTCCTTCGCATCACGGCGAACATCGGCGCCCGCATCCGCGCGACCGACCGCGCTCGCTTCACAGCCCAGCAGCTCGACGTCAGTCATGAGCTCACGTGGGGCATCGGCGCCGCCGTCCCCGTGCTCGAAGAAGAGGACCGGGAGCTGCTCACGATTCATGGTCAGGTGTTCGGTGCGACGACGTTCGATCGCTTCGGGGACCGCGCCGAGTCGCCCATCGAGATCCTCTTGGGTGCGCGCTCGCAGCCGATCGAGCAGTTGAGCGTCGGCGCCGCATTCGGTACTGGGTTGGCGCGCGGCTACGGTGCGCCGGACTTCCGCGGCGTGTTGACCGTGGGGTGGGTGCAGCCGCTCGAGGAGCTGACCCAGGAGCGTGTCCTGCGCCCGGGTCCGGGTGACCGGGACGGGGATGGCGTCAGTGACACCGACGACGGCTGTCCCGACGAGCCGGAGGACGACGACGACTTCCAGAGCGAGGACGGATGCCCCGACCCCGACAACGACGGGGACGGAGTCCTGGACGCGGACGACGGCGCCCCCAACGCGCCTGAAGACACCGACGGCTTCGAGGACGAGGACGGCGTCCCGGACCCGGACAACGACCGGGACGGCGTGGCCGACGCGGACGACGCGTGCCGCGACGAGGCGGAAGACATCGATGGCATCGCCGACTCCGACGGCTGCCCCGAGACCGACGCGGATGGGGACGACGTCTCCGACGAAGCGGACCACTGCCCCATGACGCCCGGCGTGCTCAACGAGGGCAACCCGGAATGCAGTGGGTGTCCGGAGCGCGCCTGCGTGAGCGACGCCGGGGAGATCCGCATTCTTGACCGCGTCGAGTTCGAGACCGGCAGCGACCACATTCTCGAGCGAAGCACGGACGTGCTCGAGGACGTCGTGTCCATCGTCCGAAGCAACAACCGCATACGGAGCCTGCGCATCGAGGGGCACACCGACGACCGGGGCGACGCGCCGGACAATCTCGAGTTGTCCGTGCGGCGGTCGGCTGCCGTCCGCGCATGGCTCGTGGAGCACGGTGTCGAGCAAGGGCGCCTGCGTGCGTTCGGATGCGGCGAGCTGCACGAGCGCACGAGCAACGCGACCGCGAACGGACGTCAGGAGAACCGACGGGTCGAGTTCTACATCCTCGAGCCCGCACCGCCCGGCGGGGTGACCGTGCACGAAGGCTGCCAAGAGGCCGACTGAAGGTCGGCTCGGACACGTGGCCCGCGCGTAGGCGGGTCACGTCGCCGGGCGTGAACTCTGGCATGCTGCTTCGATGCGTGTCTCGAGTGCCTACCGTGCCTACGTCAAAGCGAACAAGCGTCGCCTCAAGGCGCTCCCGTACTTCGCGGAGTCGCATGAGAAGCGGCGTGCCTTCCTCGTGATGTTCGATGAGCTGGACCGGCGCGCGGACGAAACGAGCGCGCTGCATGCGATTCTCCGTGCGGAGCCGAACGCCTGCAGTGACCCAGTCTACCGCGTGCTCGTGACGGACTACCTTCGGCACCAACTCGTCGGGGACACCTCGACCGAGTGGGAGCAGACCGAGCTGACGGAGAACACGGTCGTGAAAGGGGACCTGCATGTGCGCGGTAGCCTGATCAACGCCGCGGCGCTCACGGTGCTCGGCGACCTGCGCGTCGATGGCGCCTACGTCACTCGCGGTGACTACCCCTGCCTTCAGGTCGCTGGGTCGTTCTCGGCTCGGCACGTGTACGGGTTCGAGGCGGAGACCGCCGTGCTGGATGAGCTGCGTGTCTCCGGCATCGTGTTCGTGGCGTACAACCACACCGTCACGGTCGCGCGAGTTGTCCGCGCCGACACGGTCTGTTCTCTCGACGCGGAGATCAGTGCCGAGGTCCAAGCGAACGTGCGTCACGAGGACGAGGTGCCGATGCTTTCGCTGTTCGGCGTCGAAAAAGAGGATGAAGTACACCGCGTGGCGGAGTGGATGCTGAACGACGCCCACGGCTGAAGGGGATGTTCGTGTCCGTGGCTGCTTGCTCCGAAGACTCAGACCTCGTGATCTGGGCCCGGCAAGCGGCCCGAAGCCTCGAAGACCGTCCTACGCTTCGTCGACGACCGGCCGCTCGACGGAATCGGGCGGCGGGGGGGCCTTGGGTGCGCTGCGGTTGGGCGGCGGGGGCGGAGGCCCGCCCGACGTCGCGCCCGCTGGCTTCTTCGCGGCTGGTTTGGCGGCGGGCTTGGCGGCTGCCTTCGCGGCGCTCAGCTCCAGGATGCCCCGACCGATGACGGGCGGATCGACGTTCTCGGGCAGGGTGCGGAGCAGCAGCTCCAGGGTACGCGCCATGATGGCCGCGGAATCGAAGCGCTCGCGTGGATCGGATCGGAGCGCACGCTCGATCGTGCGGAGCAGGACGGGGGGGACGTCCGCGCGCAGCAGCGACAAGTCCACGGGGCGTCCGGTCATCAGTCGCTCCCGCAGCTCCTCAGGCAAGAAGGCGACGTCGGTGGCGCCCGCGAGCACGGTGTAGAGCAGGAGGCCCACCGCGAAGATGTCCGCCGACACGCCTGGCCGGCCCTCGGGGGTCGCGCGGAGCAGGCCCTCGTTTTCAGCCCACTCGGGGTCGTGCCCACTTTGGCGAAGCGCCGAACAGATTCCGGCGCGCGTGAGACGCGGCTGCCCGCTTCGGTCGATGCGGATGGCGGCGGCACCCACCGCGCCGTGGCTCAGCCCTCGGCTATGCAGTCCATGCAGGCCGTAGAGTGTCTTGGCCGCGATGGCGACCAGCTGGCCGTAAGGGGCCGGCGTTCCCTGCTCGTGGTGCGCCTCGACCCAACTCGTCAGGCTCGGTCCGTCGCACCACTCGACGACCTGCCACACGTCTTCGTCTTCCCGAAACAGGTCGAGCGTGTTCTCGACGTGCGTGTGCGGGAAGCCCATGAGCACCGACAGGCCCTTGGCGAGATCCTCCACGAACACGGCGTCCTGCGCGAGCCTCGGGGTCAGGCGCTTGAGCGCCACCCGGCGCGTGAACCCTGCGCCACCTGTCAGGCGTCCGCGATGGACCGTCGCGACCGGTCCGGAACCGACTTCGGCTTCGATCCCATAGCGCCCGCCTACCCGTTGGATGTCCGCCACACCGCATCATACCTGGGCACGAGGGCAGGTTGAACCCCAGCGATCCTCACCGATTGATCGCGCCGTTTGGAGGGCCGGCGCAGAGCCCCGGCGCAGAGCCCCGGCGAATGCGGGGACGGATCTGCGGTACTACGGCGACGCGACCGTGCGGGTGACCTGGAACGTCGCGCCTGCGCCGGCGCCCTGGATGTTCAAGACGTCGTAGGACGCGGTCGACAGCTCCTCGGTCGTGCCGTCGTAGTCGAGTTCGCCGGACGCGCCGACGAGGTCGACGGTGGTGCCCGCGCGGATGTCGGAGATGATGGAGCCGAAGTTGGCGCTCAGGAGCTGGCGTGAGGGCCCTGTGGTGAGCTGGCGAATGCCCTCGGCGACGCGCAGGCCCGTGACCTCACCCCCGTCGCGTGTCGCGTAGCCGGCGCCGAGGATGACGAGCGCGGCGGCATCGTAGGCGTGTGCGGTGAACGAGAACTCGAGGGGGTCCGAGCCGTTGACCGCTTGATACGCGCCGACGAACTCGTTCGTGATGATCGTGTCCGGGCTGCTCGGGCGGGTGGCGCGCACGTTGCCGTAGCGCGCCGCACCGGGGCCGTCGCCCGTGAGCGTCAGCAGCTCGTCGTTGGCGGCGGCGTCCGAAAAGAAGAGCTGTACCGAGTCGTAGGCCGGGTTCTCGGCCGCGGCCTCCAAGAAGCGGGCGGCGTCCGCCACCTCCGAGCTGAGGAACAGGACTACGTCGGGTGCGTCACCCGAGCCGAGCGCGTTGGCCGCCGCGGTCGCGATCTGCTCGGCGTCGCTGAACTGCGGCGTCTCCACGACCTCGAGCGTCGTCGTCATCGCCGCTTCCTGCACGATGATGGAGAGGCCCTGCGCGTACGTGTCGTTCTGTCGCGCGATGATGCTCGCCCGCACGTCTTCGCCGAGCTCGTCGAGGATGACTGGCACCTGAAGTGTGTCGGGGGGCGCCGTCCGCCAGAGCCGGCCCGGTCCCGAGGCGGGGCGGTCGAGCGCTTCGAGCTGCTGGGCGGTCGCGCTCGGGGTCATCACCAGCACACCGTCTTCGCGGTGCGAGGTGAAGACCGCCTCGACGTCCTGGGAGGAAGACGGCCCGAGAATGACCTGCACGCCGACTTCGTCCACGAGATACGCCGCGGCTTCGCTCACCTGCGACGCGTTGCAATGCAGCACGCCGACCAAGCGCCCGTCGATGCCGTTGCGCTCGTCGATGCCCTGGACTGCGAGCTGGATGGCTTGTTCCCGCGCAACCTGGTTCTCGCTGTCTCGGTTGAGAATGGAGCCGAGGAGGATGCCGTTGGGGCTATCGCCCACGTCGGCCGGGAAGATCTCCGGGCAGAGGTCGTTGATCACCGACTCGCAGCGTCCTGTGTCCGCCGCGCAGTAGGTGCCCGCGCCGAACGCGCGACGGCACTCCCCCGAGTCGGCACAGCTGTCCGCTTGGGGAACGCCCAGCGAGCATGAGCCGAGCACAACCGTGAGAAGGCCGAGCATCATGCGTCGCATCAGAAACGGCCCCCCATACCGGCGCCTGCGCCGTCCGGGCCCAGCCAAATCTGAGGTGTCCATGCGGTGGCGCTGTCCTCGCCGCCCGTGACGAGCGAGACGACAATGAGCGCGAGCCCGGCCGCGGCCACCACGCCACCGCCGATGAGCCCGATGTCGGCGACCAACGCGAACGTCTCGTAGTCGCCGAGGCCGTTGGCGCCCCCACGGCAGAGGAGGCGCTCGTCGGACAGCCGCCGACAGGCGGGGTCGTCCCCGTCGGTGATCCCCGCGCCAGCGTCGAGGGCCAGGACGCCGAACACGACACCCGCGGCGATCATGGCAACACCGACGGCGCCCATGATCACGCCGGGCAGGAGCAGGTCGGAGCTCCCTCCACCTCCGCCATCGCCGCCGGACGCCAGGCGTTCGAGGTTGCTGATGCGCTCGGCCAGTGCGGCGTGCTCGTCGATGGGGGCGTCGCTCTGGTAGCGGCGAAGGTTGGCCGCCGCTTCGGCGTACAGCTCGGCTCGCTCCTGCGCGTTCGCGAGGTTGAACAAGAGGAGCGGTCGGGGGCTGAGGGTGTAGGCCTGCTCGAACAGCGCGGCCGCGTCGGCGAAGCGCGCTTCGTTGTACGCCGCGACGCCCTCGTTGTAGGTCTGCATCGCCTGCGCGTCGTTGTTCGGTGCGCGGCCCCACTGCGCCTCAGCGGCGCTCGGGATCATCGCCGCGGCCACCACGATTGCCGCCGCGACGCGAAGAGCGAGCATCGTGACGCTGCGTGCGGTCGACAGAGGAGTGGCGCGCATCACTGTCCCCAGGGGTTGCGAAGGTCACGCTGGCGCCCCGTCGGAGGCGGGCTCGGACGGATGGGCGGGGGCGTTGGAGTCACCGTGGACGTCACCGGCGGCAAGGGCTGGGGCGTCGGGGTGATCGGAGCGGCGGGCGCCAAAGGGGTCGGCGTTGGAGGTGGCAGGGCCGCAGCGTGCGGGCGTCGCGGTCGGGTGGGTGTGTTGTCGTCCGGAGTGTCGCCGAGCTCGTCGACGACCGGGGGGGGCTCTTCGACCGGATCGAGCCGAACCGCGAGGCGGTCTCGGTCGGAGGCGGCGAGCACCGTACGAGGCGCATGTCCGGGCAGGGTCAGCGTGAGCTCCCACGACTCGCCCTCGGGGATCCCCAGGCTGAACGGAGCATCCCCGAGGTCGACGTCCCCACGCCGCACGCGCGCGCCCGGGGGCTCGCTGACGATCTCCACGCGTGGCGCATCCGCCTCGCCGACGGCGGGCACTTCGGCCGGCTCCGGGGTCGCCACCGGTTCGGGCTCCTCGGTCGAGAACGGGTAGAAGAAAGCCGCGCTCCCGGCCGCCGCGGCGACGAGCACCAGAACCAGGCCGAGCAGGACCAGCGGCAGCCGGCTGCCCCGCTCGGGCGACGCGAGAGCACCGGCGACGCTCGGTTCGATGGCAGATCGCGGTTCGATGGCTGACTGCGTCGAGTCCAAAGAGCCTGCGTGCCCCGTGTCGAGCACGGGCTGCGGGGGCAAGCTTGCCTCCACCCGGGCCGCGTCGGACGCCGCCATGCCGGCCGAGATCGGGGCGGACCCGGAGGGAAGCGCACGCACCGCGCCGCTGAGCGAGGCCTCCTCGACCCCGAACTCCTGTGCGCACAGCCTCAGCTCCTGCGCCACCTCGTCCATCGACGCGGGCCGGTCGGCCGCGGCCTTGCGCAGACACCAGTGGACCAGGCTCTCGAGACGTTCGGTGGCCCCGTGGTCAGGATTCGCGGCCGCGAACGACGGCGGCTCCTCTTCGACCTGCGCGCGCAGCACCTCGAACTGAGAGCCATGTCGAAACGGCGGAAAACCGGTCAGGGCCAGGTAGAGCACGCTCCCGAAGGAGTAGACATCGGCGCGCGCGTCGAGCTCGTGTCCCAGGACCTGCTCCGGCGCCATGTAGCGCGGCGAGCCCATCAGCATGCCGCTCTGGGTGAGCTCCACACCGTCGGTCTGCCCCATCACCTTCACGAGCCCGAAATCGAGCACCTTGACGAAGTGGGGGTCGTCGAGCCGCTCGGTGAGCATGATGTTTCCGGGCTTGAGGTCCCGGTGGATCATGCCGGCGCGGTGCGCTTCTCGGAGCGAGCCGGCGACCTGCATGCCGACGTGGATGGCGGCGCCTGCCTCGAGCGGCCCGTGTTCGTAGATCCGCCGACTCAACGTCGTGCCGTCGACGAACTCCATCGCGTAGTAGAACTCGTCCGCCTCCGTCTGGCCGTAGTCGAAGATCGTGATCGTGTTCGGGTGGGAGAGCTTCGCGACCGCGGCGGCCTCGAGCAGGAAGCGCTCGCTGAAGTTCTGCTCCTGTGCGTGGTCGCCCTTGTTCTCGAGGATCTTGATCGCGACCGGCCGGCCGAGGGGAATCTGCTCCGCCTCGTAGACCACGCCCATGCCGCCGGCAGCCAGCCTCGACTTGATCAGGAACCGCCCGTTGATGACGGATCCGATCAGCTCCAGGTCACGGGCGTCCGCGCTCTTGCTCACGGTGTGCCCTCGCGTCTCTCGGACGCCGTCACGGGGACCCTCTCACCACTCCAACGTAGCGCGGATTGCGGGCGCGGGACACCGGCGCCTTCGCAGGTCGGCCAGGGCAACCTGTGTACCGCGCGGGGCAATCAGTCCTCACCCATCAGGTCGTCGAACGCGGCGTCGATGTCATCCTGCCCCAGCGCGGCGGAGTTCGGCGCGGCCTGGGGTTGGCTCAAGGCGGCGATGCGGTTGGCGACCCCGCGGAACGTGGCGTCGCGCTTCTGCACCTTCTGGAAGTAGTAGAGCGCTTCCTTTGGGTCCTCGAGCATCTCGTAGGCGCATCCGAGTTCGAAGTAGAGCCCCAGCTCTTCGCGCTCGCCCTTCTGGTCGGCGTAGAGGCCTTTCTTGAAGTGCGAGATCGCGTCGGTGACCGAGCCCTTCTCGATGTGGCAGAGCCCGATCATCGTCTCGGCGATGCAGGTCCGGTCCGCGTTCGAGAGGCAGAGCGTGAACTCGCCGATCGCGTCGTCGAGCAGGCCCATCTCTTTGTAGGCGATGCCGAGGTCGAAGTGCGTCTCGGTGTCTTCCACCGCGACCTGCGCCTCCACACCCTTCTTGAACTGCTCGAAGACCTGCTCGACGTCGAGCACGTCGCTGCCCGCCTGCGTGTCTTCGACCTCCCCGAACTCGGCGGCGAGCTTCTCCGCCAGCTCGAACGACTGGTCGTCGATGTCCAGCTCGATGGGGACGGGGCGCGGCGCGAGCGCCAGCTGGTCCACTTCGCGGAGCTTCTCGGCCAAGAGCGGGTGGCCGGGGTGCTGGTTGAGCGCGTCACTGAGCGTGTTTCGCGCCTCGCTGAACAGACCCTGCGCGAGGAAGAAGTCGGCCTCGTCGAGGATCTCCTCCACCTCGCCGGGCGGCCCGCTCAGGCGCTGGTCCTCGAGCTGCGCGGCGGCCGGTGTGCTCGGACGCAGCGGGACGTTGTCGAACTCCTGAGGGGACATCGGCGCGAGCGGATCGCGCGTGGGGGACGGAACGACGGCCCCCCGGGACGGCGGCGGCACCAGGGCGGCGCGGCTCTCCGCTTCCAGGGCTTCCAGCGGGGGGGAAAGCTGCGTGTGGTCCCCTCCGACGTCGAGCGCGCCGTCATCGTCCAACGAGAGGAAGTCGTCAGTCGGGGCGGGGGCGATGACCTCCAGCGGCTGAAGCTCGTCGGCGTCCGGGTAGGGGTCGTAGCTCCTGTCCGCTCCAGCGGGCAGCTCATCGGCCGGAAGCGCCGCCTGGAGTGCGGTCGCCTCGTCGACGTCGTCCATGAAGAAGACCTCGTCGGCCTCCGGCGGGATGGATTCAGGTTGGGCGACGGATGCAGGCGGGACCGACACTGGCGCGCTGGGCGCCGAGATGCCGAGCTCCGCCAGGCCTCGCTGCGCATCCGCGTTCCCCGGGGACAGCTCGAGCACCTGCTGCAGGAACATCACCGAGGACTCGGGCTCCGCCTCGGCGAGGATGTCGGCGAGCGTCAGCAGCTCGGTCACCGCTTCTTCGGTCCGGCCTTCGTCGAGGTGCAGGTCCTTGAGGCGCTCCCGCGCTTCCACGTGAAGGGGGTCGATCTCGAGGACGGCGTGCAGCTGCTCGACGACCTTCGCCTTGAGGCCATACCGAAGGAAGACATCGCACTCGGTGAGCAAGCGCGCGATCTGCGCCTCGCGCTGTACGTCTGGGGGGATGGACGGCCGAGCGTTCTCCACGACGGGGGCGGGCGCGGGTTCGGAGGCGGGGAGCTCTTCGACGACCTCGAGGATCTCCTCTTCGTCGACCATGAGGATGTCCTCGTCGACCTCGAGCACCTCGAACTCGTCGTCCTCCTCGTAGACCTCGATGAACTCTTCTTCCGAGGGCGGCGGGGGCGCCTGGCTCGGCGCGACCACAGCGCTCGCCGGCGGTTCGATGTCGCCCCGCACCTGACTGGCGCCCGCGAAGGCGGCCAGCCCTTGTCGCGCGTCGGCGTCGCTCGGGTCGAGCTCGAGCACGCGCTTCAAGATGCGCGCGCGCTCCTCCTGCCGTCCGGCTTCTTGGTGGATGCGGGCGACTTCCTTGTAGACGCTGATGGTCTTCGGGAGCTGGCCGAGCTGCCGGAACGCCTCTGCGAGCGCCTCGAGCGTGGCGATGTCCTTGGGGTCGGCCTTGAAGCAGAGCTGCAGTTTCGCGAGCGCGCGCTTGGGGTCCTGCCGCTCGAGGTAGAGCTGGGCGAGCTCCCGGGCGACCCCGACGTCGTTGGGCCGGTGGAAAAGCAGCCGCTCGGCGACCTTCAGGTAGTCGTCGTACCGACCCTGGTCTTTGAGCAGGGCGGCGCCCGCTTCGAACTCGTCCGCGGCCTCTTTGGTGCGCCCCGCCTTGGACAGCGCCTCCGCATTCCGGATGCGGATCGGGATGTTCTCGGGGTCGAGCCCCGTCATCTTGTGGAGGACCTTGAGCGCCCCGTCGATGTCGCCCGCGCGTGCGTAGCCGGCGGCGACCTGCTCGTAGGTCGCCAGCGCGTCGCTCACCAGCTGGAGCATCTCGTACTGCTCGGCCAGCTTGACCTGAACGTCCAGCCGCGTGGGGTCCAGTTTCAGGATCTGCTTGTAGACGGCGACCGCCTTCAGGAAGAACCCCTGCTGTGCGTACTGCGCGGCGACCCGGGCGTAGGTCTCGATGGCCTCTCTGCGGGCGCCCTTGCGGGTGTAGAGGTCGCCGATCTTCAGCCACGTCCGGATGTCGTCCGGCTCCGACTGCACGATCTTGCGGAACTCCGCGATCGCCTTGTCGTAGTTGCCCTTCGCCAGGTGCTTCTGGGCGACGGCCTGCACTTTGCTTCGGTCGACGCTCACCTGGGTAACGCGGTTCGGACCGCCCCCCGAGGTTCGAGAGAGGAAGACGCGAGGGAAGCAGACGCACGTTCACCGCATTCCCGCTGGTCCCCGCGTGCCTCCCACGAAGGCCGACCGTAGGCCGGCTCCACGCGCGAGCGCAAAGCGGAGAGCGAGTCCGAAGGACCTATCGGCTCGGGTGCCCGAAACATGCGTTTTCCGAGCCTGAGGCCCGGCGAGGCGGAGTGTACGACCCCCCCAATGAAGGGGTCAAGCAGTGCGGAATGACGTCCCAAAGCAGGGACGCAATAAGGAGTCCTGGCCAAC
The DNA here is from genome assembly GCA_045106715.1 of Sandaracinaceae bacterium. Lineage (GTDB taxonomy): Bacteria > Myxococcota_A > Polyangia > Polyangiales > Sandaracinaceae. Next base: position 130,048 of record JBGCFC010000022.1, on the reverse strand, counting down.
GAGGTGGGCGGCCGTCGCCGATCGCCCAGGATGGCGCTACCGACGCCGATTGGACCGCAGTCGCTCCATGAACTTGGTGCTCAGCCGACCCGTTCGGAAGTCCTCGTGGCGCAGAATCTCCAGGTGCATCGGCACGTTGGTGCGAATGCCCCCGATCAGGGTCTCTCGGAGGGCCCGCTCCATGCGGGAGATGGCCTCGGGCCGAGACGCGCCGTGCGTGATGATCTTCGCGAGCATCGAGTCGTACACGCTCGGCACCCGGAACCCGCCGTAGACGCCGGAGTCCACGCGCACACCCTTGCCGCCCGGGGGGCTGTATTCGGTGATTTTGCCCGGCCATGGAGCGTATGTCTCCGGGTCCTCGGCGTTGATCCGGCACTCGATGGCGTGTCCGGTGACCGGGATCACCTCGTCGGTGGGAATGCTCATTCCCTCGCCCGCTGCGATGCGGAGCTGCTCCACGACCAGATCCACGCCCGTCACCTCCTCGGTGACGCAGTGCTCCACCTGGATGCGGGTGTTCATCTCCATGAAGTAGAGGTTCTCCCGCTCGTCCATGAGGAACTCGAGCGTGCCCGCGCTCCGGTAGCGGGTCTCCTTCATGGCGCGCGTGATGGTCGAGACGATGTCGGCGCGCATCTCCTGGCTGAGAGCGACGCTCGGCGCCTCTTCGAGGAGCTTCTGGTGCCGGCGCTGGATGCTGCACTCGCGCTCGCCGAGCACCTGCACACCGCCCTCGCCGTCGCACAGGACCTGGAACTCGATGTGCCGCGGCTCTTCCACGAAGCGCTCGAGATACAGCTCGCCCGAGCCGAACGCGGCGAGCGCCTCGGCCTGCGCCTGCGGGAACACGCGCTCGAGGGTCTTCGACTCGCGGATGATCTTCATGCCGCGCCCACCACCGCCGGCCGAGGCCTTCACGATGACGGGGTAGCCGATGCGCTCGGCCTCGCGGACCGCGCTGGCCGCGTCCGGGAGCACGCCCGTGCCTGGAAGCAGCGGGATGTCGAGGCTGGTGGCGAGCTGGCGGGCAGGGACCTTGGCACCCCAGGCGCGCATGTCAGAGGCCCGCGGTCCCACGAACGTCAGACCGCACTGGTCGCAGATCTCGGCGAACTCGGCATTCTCGCTCAGGAAGCCATAGCCCGGGTGCACCGCGTCAGCGCCGGTGATCTCCGCCGCAGCGATGATCGCCGGGATGTTCAGGTAGCTCTGCGGGCTCGGCGCCGGCCCGATGCACACCGCCTGATCGGCGAGGCGCACGTGCAGCGCGTCGGAGTCGACCTCAGAATGCACCGCCACGGTGGCGACGCCGAGTTCGCGGCAGGCACGGATGATTCGAACCGCGATCTCGCCGCGGTTCGCAATGAGTACCTTCTTCAGCATCTCGCTACTTCGAGATCTTGAAGAGCTTGTCGCCAAACTCGACAGGCTTGCCGTTCTCGACGAGGACGTCGAGGATCGTGCCTGTGATCTCGGCCTCGATCTCGTTCATCAGCTTCATGGCTTCGACGATGCAGAGCACGTCGCCCTTGCTGATGGTCTGGCCCTTCTCCACGAACGACGGCGCGTCCGGGGAGGGGGAGCGGTAGAACGTCCCCACGAACGGAGACGTGATGTACTGCGCGTCGTCCTCTGCGGGCGCCGGAGCAGCCTTGGCGGGCTCCGCAGCGGGAGGAGGAGGCGGCACCGACCCCGTCATGTACTGGGGTGCCATCATCGCCGGGGCGGTGACGATCGTGTTCTCCGTAGCCGTAGGGCCACGGCGCACGAAGATGCGTTCATTCTCGGTCTCGAGCTCGAGCTCGTTCACACCGAGCTGCTTCATGGCGCGCATGATGTCGCGCAGCTGCTTGAGGTCGATGTCCAAGGCGTCCGTCCTGCGTCTAGGGGTTCGGGCGCCTGAGATAGTCGATGAGGCCCCTCAAGCCAAGCGCATAGCTCGCGGGACCGAAACCTTGCACCACTCCGACGCACACCGCGGCCAGCATCGATACGTGTCGAAACGTCTCACGGGCGTGCACGTTGGAGAGGTGGACCTCGATGCAGGGCGTCTCGCTGAACGCAATCGCGTCCCGGAGCCCGACCGAAGTGTGTGTGTAGGAGGCGGCGTTGAAGACGATCCCGTCGAAGCCCTCTCGGGCCTCCTGGACCCACTCGATGAGCTCCCCTTCGTGGTTGGACTGCCGGCTCTCGAGCTCGACGTCCAGCTCTGCCGCGAGCGCGGTCAGGCCCTCGACGATCGTCTCGAGGGTGTCCGTTCCGTAGATCTCCGGCTCCCGCGTCCCCAACATGTTGAGGTTCGGGCCGTGCAGGCACAGGACGCGCAGCATGGGTCTCGACGACTCAGGCGAGCTCGGCCGCGAGCTTGCCGCCGGCCGTGCGCAACATGAAGCGCGCCTTGCCGAAGTTTCCGTCGGGCGTGAGCGTCATCGCCACGAAGTACTCTTCGTTGAGCACGCGGATCACCGTCGTCATCCGCTCGGCTTTGATGGAGACCTCCTTGGCGCCGCCCGCCTCGAGCAGCTCGGCGGCGCGGCGGATGTCCTTGAGGATCACGCTGAACTCCATGCCGACGGTCTCGACGTCCGTGTCGAGCTTTGCCGCGGCGGACTCGCGCACGTAGTGGTCAACGGGGATGCCGTCGAAGCCCATCAACAGGCTCGCGACGCCCCCTTCCGTCCGATCGACGGCATCCTGCAGCACATCCTGGAACATGGAGCCTCCGGCGCTCATCTGCGCACGGCACGGGGCCTCGGGTCAAGTTCGCTTGCGATCGTGGTCGTCGAGGCACTTCGCCAAGGCGAGCGAGAGCGCCCCCGCAAGCGCAAACAGGACCCAATACGCCCAAGCCGGCATCTCAGTACACGACCACCCAGGCGGGCACCTCGCCCACCGTGGGACGCGTGTCGCTCAGCTCCATCGGCATGGCCGGCGTGGACACGTCGAACACCGAGAGCTGCCCCGCTGCGGGTCCGCGCGTGACCGAGACGAACAGCCGATCCGAAGCGCTGTCCAGCGCGATGCCCGTCTCGGTCGCGTCAAGCGTGCAGCCCGCCGCCATGCCGCACGTGTCCTGCACCGCCAGCGGCGAGGTCGTCACGTAGTGGAGGGTGGTCGCCTGCGTGGATTCGGCCTCGGCGCCATCGAGCACAAACAGGTTCCCGCTGTCGGGGTCGAGCGCGATCCCCGTCGGAAAGTCACCGGGGAGCGCGAGCGGACTGCCCGTGATCTCGTCGAAGCTGTCCATGTCGCGGACGACGATCCGGCTCGGGATGATGCGCGTCGCGTAGTAGCGACGGCGCGCCACGTCGATCGCCATGCTCGTGGCGCCGCCCGAGACGGTCGAGCCGCCCACCAAGCTCAGGCCGGTGCTCGTCACGTCGGCGGCCCACTGCGTCGTCGCGCTCACCCCGTAGAGCCGTCCCGTCGTGGGGTCGTGGGCCATGCTCGTTGCGACGAAGGTCACGGCGAAGGGGCTGCCGGCCACGGCGGTGGCGGTCGTGCCCGCGAGGTCGAAGATGAACATCTGACGGTTGGAGGCGCCCTCCGCGGCGTACACGAACAGCTGACTGCCGTCCGCGGAGAACGTGACCGTGAGCGGGTCGACGCTCACCGGAATCGTGGTGACCGCGGCGAGGGTGTCGCCGTCGAGCAGGACGACGCTGTTCTCGCCGGGGAGGGCCACCGCGATGCGGTTCGCCGCGGTGCTGGCCGCCACGTCGGTGTACGCGCCCGGTGCCGTGTACGGGCTACCGGTGGTGGCCGCCAGCGAGGCGGTATCGACCTGGTGAAGCCGGAAGCTGCTCCCGCCGAGGTGACCCACGACCACGTTCGAGCCGGCAATCGTGCCGGCGTCGGTCCCGGAGTCCACCGGCGTGCCCGAATCGGTGGGTGTGCCCGAGTCGGTCGGTGTTCCCGAATCGACCGGGGTTCCCGAGTCCGTTCCGCCTCCGCCAGCGTCACGGCCTCCGTCCACGGGACCCCGCGTGTCATCGCAGCCGCCGAGGGCGAGCAGAAGGGAGAGCAGGAGGAGCGGGCCAGTCAGGCGAAGTCGGTGCATTCGGGCCGTCTACCAGGTTCCCGCCTGTGCATTCAAGCGTGCATCGCGCTGCACGGTTCGGCTTCGTTCGCACAGTCGTCTTCGGCTGTCGCGAGTCGGCACGACGCGTGCGGTCGGCAAACGCATGAGCACGCTCTTCCATCACCCGGCCGCGCCGCTTCTGCGTCGCTCCATCCACCGGCTCGGGCGCTCGATGCTGCGCGCGGGCTATCGCTTTCGGGTGCGGGGCGTCGAGAACGTTCCGCGCGGTCCTGCGCTGCTGTTGTCCAACCACGTGGGGTTCATCGACTTCTGGCTCGTCGCCGCGGCGATGCCGGAGACGCCGCGTTTCGTCATGCACGAAGCCCACTTCGAGACCCCAGGGTTCGCGTCGTTCTTCGAGCTTCACGGGGTCATCCCGATCGCCACCCGGAGGGAAGATCCAAGGCGCCTCGTCCGCGCCGTCCGTGAGGTCGAGCGCGCGCTCGGCGACGGGCAGCAGGTCATGCTCTTTCCCGAGGGCACGATGACGCCCGATGGAGAGCTGTCGCCCATCCGCCCCGGCTTCCGCCGCATCTTGCGCCGGCAGCCCGTTCCCGTCGTGCCGATCGCGCTCCGGGGCGTGTGGGGCAGCTGGTTCAGCCGGCGGGGCGGCCCCCCGATGAAGAAGCGGCCGCGTCGCTTCCGCGCGCCGGTCGAGGTCGTGTTTGGTCCCCCGCTGGAGCCCGGCGCACTGGACGAGGCCACGCTCGCGGCGAAGCTGCTCGGGCTTCGAGGGGAGCGTCGCTGATCGGAGGTGCCGCTGTGCGAAGCGCGTACCGCATGCGATCCAGGCCATGCAGCACACGCTTCCGGATCGACTTGCCCAGAGATGTCTTTTCCAAGAAGTAGCCGTCCAACACAACAGTCGGAATGGACGGTTTCGCGGGACGGTCCAATGACTGTCAGAGATGAACGCACCGGCTACGTTCCCTTCCGCTCCCATCGTCGTCACCTCCCCCGAGCGTCGACTCGACCCGCTGTTGATGAAGGCGCGCGGCGGCTTTGCGTGGTGGTACCTCGACCTCGTCGGCCCGGACGGCGACGGGGTGGTGCTGATCTGGTCCTTCGGTCTCCCGTTCTTGCCCGGCTACCTCGGCGGGGCGCGCCGCGGCGAGGCCCCGAAGGCGGGGGCGCGACCGAGCCTCAACGTCGCCGTCTACCAAGGTGGCGAGGAGGTCATGTACCTGTTGCAGGAGTACCCCGAGGCCGACGCGCACTGGGACGAGGACCGCTTCGTGTTCGGCGACTCGACGGTGCGCAGCCAGGTCGAAGGCGGCCGCCGCCTGGTCGACGTGGCGCTCGACTGCCCGATCCCCGGTTCCGACACGCGTCTGACCGGAACGGTCTCGTTCGACGGGGTGGCGCGCATGGGCGGCGGGCCGACTCAGCTTCCGCTCCACGAGCACGACTGGACGCCGCTCGCTGGCCCCGGACGAGGCCGCGCGTCGCTCCGCGCAGGCGACTGGTCCGCGGAGATCGAAGGCCGCGGCTACCACGACCGGAACGGCAGCCGCACGCACCTGGACGGGCTCGGCATCGAGCACTGGGTGTGGGGGCGCGTGCCGCTCGAGGACCGCGAACTCGTCTACTACCTGCTCTACCCGCGCCGCGGAGCGCCGACGTTTCACGCGATGGAGATCGACGCGAACGGGCAGACGCGCCGGGTCGACGGCCTCACCGTGGAGCTCGGGCGGAGCGAGCGCACCCGATGGGGCATGCCCTACTGGCCGACGGTGACGCTGCGCCAACACGGTCACCTGTGGGCGACCGTGCGCCACTCGAATCTCGTGGACGACGGCCCGTTCTATCTGCGCTTCCAGACGACCGTCGAAGTCGCCGGCGAGACCGCGCACGGGAGCGGCGAGCTGATCCGGCCGGGACGCATCGACCGCGCGGTCGTCCGCTCGATGGTGCGCATGAAGGTGCACCAGGTGGGGGAGGCCAACTCGCATGTGCTGCCGTTCCTGACGGGCCCGAAGCCAAGCCGCGTGTGGCGCTATCTCCGGCAGGCGGTCCCCTCCCGCGCTGCGCTTCCGGCGAGGCTGCAGGAGCTGCGCGGTGGCTGAGGTCGTCGTCATCGGAGCGGGGATGGGCGGGCTCGCCTCCGCGCTGGCGCTCGCGTCCCATGGGCACGCGGTCACTGTGGTCGAGGCCGAGTCGCGTGCGGGCGGCAAGGCCGGCGTCGTCAAGGTGGACGGCGTCGAGATGGACACGGGGCCGTCGTTGTTGACGCTCGCGCACGTGTTCGACGAGCTCTTTCAGATGGCGGGCACGTCGCTCCGCGATGAGGTCGGGCTCCGGCCGCTCTCGCCCGCGTTCGACTACCGCTGGCCCGACGGGACTCAGCTCGTGACGGGCCATCGGTACGTGGAGACGCGGGCCGCTGTGCGCGACACGTTTGGATCCCAAGCCGCGGAGGACCTGGACGGCTTCGCGCGGCACGCCAAGCAGATCTGGGACGCGGCGTGGCCGACGTTCGTGGCTGCGGAGGCGCCTCGCTACAGCACCCTCTTCAAGCCCAGCCGCTGGCTGTCGATGAGCAAGATCGATCCGCTCCGAACGATGAAGGACGCCATCGACGGGCGCATCCGTTCGCCGCACCTCCGGGACGTGATGTACCGGTACGCGACCTACAACGGCTCCGACCCGCGCCACAGCCCGGCCACGCTCTGTTGCATCGCGCACGTCGATCTCGAGGAGGGCGGGTACGGCGTCGAGGGCGGCATCGCCGCGTTGGTCGCCGCGCTCGTCCGCGTGGCGGAGCGGCTTGGGGTCATGTTCCGCTACGACAGCCGGGTGGTCGGCATCGACGTCAGGGGAGGCCGCGCCCGCGGTGTTGAGCTCGCGGACGGCGCGATGCTCTCGGCGGATGCCGTCGTGGCCAACGCCGACGTCGCGCACGTGCACCGGGCGCTGCTCTCGCCTTCGGCCTCGTCCAAGGCTGGCCTCGCGCACGGCGAGCCCCCCTCCATGTCCGCGTGGAACGCGATCCTCAAGAAGCACGGCGACCCGCTGGCACCCCACACCGTGCTCTTTCCGCGGGACTACGTGCAGGAGTTCGCGGACATCTTCGACCACGGGCGCGCGCCCTCGGACCCGACGGTGTATCTCTGTGCCCAAGGTGCCGCGCACCAGCGCGCGGGCTGGCCCGACGCGGAGGCGGTGTTCTTGATGGCCAACGCGCCGGCCGAGCCCGAGCGCGGGACGAGCGACGCGGCGTCGTGGGACCGCATGCGCGAAACGGTGCTCGACAAGCTGCGCAGCGCGGGCCTCATGCAAGAGGGCGACGAGTTGGTCTGGGAGCGCACGCCGATCGACCTGGCGGCGCGTTTCCCCGGCAGTCGGGGCGCCCTCTACGGCGCCGCGTCGACCTCACGGACGGCGGCGTTCAAGCGCCCGGCCAACCGTGTGCGCGGCGTGCCCGGGCTCTACCTGGCCTCCGGCAGCGCACACCCGGGAGGCGGCATGCCGCTCTGTGCGTTGTCCGGTCGGGCGGCCGCGACCGCCATCGTCGAAGACCTCGGCGGGTCGATGCGCGGCGGCGGCGGCAGGTTCGCCCGCGCCGTGTGAGCGCCACCCTCCTCGAGGACGGACTTCGCCTCGACGCGTCGCTCGATCCGGACACGGACCAAGTCGACATGCACCTCGCGCTGCTGGAGCCACTCGGCCTCGACGCCGGCGGTGTGCATCACGAGGGCGGAGACGTCTGGCCCAGCCGCGACGAGGACGGCTACCGATGCCTGCGCGCGTGGCTGGCCGACGTTCCGGACGAAGGCGCCTGCGGTCGAGCCGCGCCCGATCTTTGAACGCGCGTCAGAGCCCCCCGGCGGAGACGAACACACCCCGCGGCGCTGCGGTCTCGTAGCCCTGCAGCATGGACTCGGTCGTCCAGGCCACAGCCTCGGGAACGTGAACCTCGGCCTCACCGCCCGTACCGGTGAACGTGGAGGGGATGTCCGCGCCGGGGCCAAACGCCCGGGTGCTGGTCACGACTGAGCCAGGGGCTGAGACGGCGGGGGCGGAGAACAGGTCGCTGGGAAGGTCGGAGCCCGGGCCGAGCCCGGAGCCGAGCGCGGGCGCACATCCGGCGAGCGTCAGCACGGCCGCGGCGAGGAGCGTCTTCATCGAGTGGGTCATCTTTGTTGCCTCCTCACCAACTGTGCAAACGATCGTTCGTTTGTCAACCGTACGTTCGTTGTGTTGACGTCCGTTCGTTTGATGCCTACCCTTGACTACATGCCCGACGCGCCTCGTCCTGACCTGCGTCGCTCCCATGGGGAGCGGACTCGGCAGGCGATCCTCGCGGCGGCCGTGGACGCGGCCTCGGAAGGCGGGCTCGAGTCGCTCACGATCGGTCGGCTGTCACGGCAGCTCGGGATGAGCAAGGCCGGGTTGTTCACCCACTTCGGTTCGAAGGAGGCGCTGCTGGTCGCGATCGTCCGGGCGGCGCGCGATCGTTTCTACGGGCGGGTCATCGAGCCTGCGCTGGCGCTACCCCCCGGCCTCGCGCGGCTCGACGCGGTGTTCGAGCACAAAGTCGCGGGCATCGACGAGCCCTGTTTCCCGGGGGGCTGCTTCTTTGGCAAGGCGGCGACCGAGTTCGAGAACCGTCCGGGCGCGGTGAAAGACGCGATCATCGAGATCGTGGGCGAGTGGGTCGCTTTCCTGACCGAGACGCTCCAGCAAGCGGTGGACGCCGGCGAGCTTCCGGCCGACACCGACGTCGAGCTCATCGCATTCGAGTGGCGGGCGCTGACACAACACGCGAGCCGGATGATTCAGTTGACGGGGGATCCCCGCGGCATCGAGCTGGCGCGCCGCTCCATCCGCTCGCGCCTCGAGGCACTGCGCGCGACTGCCGACTGAACGCCCGGCCACGATTGCGAACCCGTCCGCGGGGCGCACATGGCACTCCGTGCCATCCTGGAAGAAGTTGCGCCGTCTGCTCGGCCCCTCTCTATCGCAGCGTCTCCAGGATCTCCCGTTTCGGGACGCCGGGCACGGCTACGACCCGCTGGGCATGCATCCGGATTGGGTCAAGATGATGGTCGGTGTCACGCGGCCGCTCTACGAGCGCTACTTCCGGGTGACTCATCACGGCATCGAGAACGTGCCCACCGAAGGGCCCGTCGTGCTGGCGTCGAACCACAGCGGGCTGATTCCGCTGGACGCCGCGATGCTCTGGGCTGACCTCGTCAGGAGTCTCTCCCCTGCACGCGTGCCGCGGGTCGTCACCGATGTGTTCGTGCCGCAGCTGCCGTTTGTGTGGACGCTGTTCAGTCGGGTCGGCGCGGTCTCGGGGAACCGCGCGACGGTGCGTGGGCTGCTCGAGGCGGGCGAGATGCTCGTCATTTTCCCGGAGGGCACGCCCGGCATCGCCAAACCGTTCCGGGACCGCTACAAGCTGGCGCCGTGGCGGGTCGGCCACGCGGAGCTCGCGCTCCGGCATCGCGCTCCCGTGGTGCCCGTCGCCATCGTCGGTGCCGAGGAGCAGTGGCCGCTGTTGACGAAGGTCGACGCGCATGTGTTCGGGGCGCCCTTCCTGCCCATCCCGATGACGCCGCTCCCGCTGCCCGTGCACTACCACGTCTACTACGGGGAGCCGCTCAGCCTGCACACACACTGCGCTCCCGAGTCGGCCGACGACCCGGAGATCGCCGAAGAGGCCGCCGCGATCGTGCGGGAGGCGGTCGAGGCGCTCATCGCGCGGGGACTGGCCGAGCGACCCGGGGTGTTTCGATGACCCGCGTGCTCGTGACCGGTGCGACGACCCCGCTCGGCGTGGCGCTGGTCGAGCGACTCCTGGCGTCCGACACCACCGAGCACGTGCTCGCCGTGGGGGTGGAGCCGCGCTGGCGGGGGGTCGGCGGCGGCGACCGTTTGACCTATCGCGTCGCGGACCTGACCCGGCCCCGGCGCGTGCGGCGTCTGCTCTTCGGTCCTGCCCGCGACCTCGGCATCGAGGTGCTCGTGCACGGCCCGCTTCACCGGAGCGCCCGGGACCGCGGTCGCCATGTGCGGCAGCTGAACGTGGAGTCCACCCGCGCCTTGCTCGAGCTGGCCGAGGACCACCCGGCGCTGCGCCGACTCGTGTTTCGCAGCTTCGCCGAGGTCTATCGCATGCAGTCGGACCTCGGCTGCTTGATCAGCGAGTCGCACCCGCTCGATCTCTCGCCCGGCCGTCCGCAGCGCATGCGCGACCGAGTCGAGGCCGACCTCACGGTCTGCGGGCGCATGGGGCTCACGCAGGACCTGTCGATCATCGTGTTGCGCTGCGCCGAGGTGATGGCCCCGTCGTCCGGGAGCCAGCTGCACGACTACCTGCAGTCGCGGGTGTGCTTTCGCCCGCTTGGTTTCGACCCGATGATCCAGGTGCTCAGCCTCGAGGACGCCGCGCGTGTGCTCGCGCTCGCCATCGGTTCGGATCGCGAGGGGGTCTTCAACGCGGCCGGCCTCGACGTGCTCCCTCTGTCCCGTGCGATCCAGCTCTCAGGTCAAACGGAGGTCCCCGTGCCGGGCCCCTTGCTCGGTCCGCTCTACGCGGCGCGCTCGATGACCCGCGGCACCGAGTTCCAGTACGGGCTCAACAAGGCGCGCTTCCACTTTTCCGGTGTGCTGGACGGACGGCGCGCGGCGGACGAGCTCGGCTACACGCCAGAGAACCCCGTGGAGTGGGCGTCGGTGGCGCCTTCGCGCGAGCGCCGGTAGACCTGGGCCTGTGGCCCAACAGAGCATCCCCGTCGTCTCCCTCCGCCGCTTCCATGACGACCGCGACGCCTTCAGCCGCATGCTGTTCGAGGCGTTGTCGGACCTGGGTTTTGTGGCGGTCGAGGACCACGGCATCGACCCGGCGTGTTTCGAGCGTGTGTACACCGACTTCGCGGCGTTCTTTGCGCTGCCCGAGGAGACCAAGCGCGCCTACGAAGACGTCTCGACCGGGCGGGCGCGGGGCTACACATCGTTTGGGGTCGAGCACGCCAAAGACCGGGCCGTGCCCGACCTCAAAGAGTTCTTTCATGTGGGGCGCGACGTGGACTCCGCGCTGCCGCGCCTTTCATCGCTGAGCCCCAATCTCTGGCCGAGCGAAGTGGCCACGCTGGCGTCGAGTACCCGCGCGCTGTTCGACGCGCTCGACACGGTGGCGGCGGTCCTGCTCGAGGCGCTCTCGTTGGCGCTCGGGCTCGCGCCCGATCATCTGCCGGACCTGGCCCGCCAGGGAAACAGCGTCTTGCGGGTGATTCACTACCCCGCGGTGGACGAGCGGCCTCCCGGCGCCATGCGCGCTGCCGAACACGAGGACATCAACCTCATCACGCTGCTCCCGCCGTCGCCGCAGGCGGGCCTGGAGATCCTCACCCGTGACGGGTCGTGGCTGCCGATCCACGCGATCGAGGGCCAGATCATCGTGGACACCGGCGACATGATGAGCCGCATCACGCACGGCAAGGTGCCCGCCACCACCCACCGTGTGGTCGACGACGGGGCGTCCGGAGCGCGGTACTCCATGCCGTTCTTTGTGCACCCGCACACCGAGGCGCGGCTCGAGAGCCTGCCCGGCTGCGTCCCCGAAGGAGAGGCGCCCACCGAACCGATCCGGGCGATCGACTTCCTCGACGAGCGCCTCAAGGACATCGGGCTGCGCTGACGCAACCGGTCAGGGCGCGAGGTAGCGCGCCATCGACATGCCCTCGCCGTCGATCATCGCGGCGTAGTCGCTGACCGACTCCGTGCTCATGAACCGCGCCATCGACGCCTCGGCGCTGCCGGTGTCCTCCCAATCGACGACAACGACCCATTCGCCGTCGTCGTTCACACCGCTCCCCCGGCGGAGAAAGCCGGGCTGCGCGCTCGTGTAGGACGCCTCAATCTCACCGTCACGGACGGCGAACGTCTCCGGATCCACGGACGCGGCCAGCCCGAAGCGCGTAACCTCGAGCACGGGAGGCGCCGCGCTGGGCGTGTGTTCGCCTGACGAGCGGTAGCGGCTCATCTGCATCGACTCCGGGTCGATCGCCGCGGCGTAGTCCGCGACCGATGCGTCCTGCATGAAGCGCTGCATGGAAGCGTCCGCGTCTGCCGTCGTCTCCCAGTAGACGACGACGGCCCACTCGCCCTCCTCGGAGCGCGCGCTGATCCGGCCAAGAAACCCGGGCTGTTGGCTCGTGTAGCTCGCCTCGATCTCGGCGTCCGCCGCGGAGAAGGCGTCGGGGCTCATGGCTTCGTTCTGGCGGAACGTGGTGACCTCGATCACGTAGCCTTCGGCGGCCGGGGCGTCGGCGCCCGACGTGGCGTTCCCTGTCTCGCTCGGGTCGCTCGGATCGGCCGCCGACGAACAAGCGGAGATGGCCATCGCCAGCGCGAACACGGCGCACGAGTGGGTTCTAGTCTTCTGCATTCGATGGGTCCTCTGGCGAGCGCACGCCAAAGGCGTGCTCCAGGTGGTGAATGAAGCGACGGGTCTTGGGGGTGTGCGGACGCGGCGAGGGCGTCACCGCGTGAAAGGTCAGGGGCTCTGCGGCCCGCCAGCCCGGGCAGAGGTCCACGAGCGTGCCCTCGGCGAGAGGCCCCATGACGAAGATGCGCGCCATCATCGCGATGCCTGCGCCCGCCATCAGCAACGACATCAGGCTGCTCGCCGTGTCTGTCCGCACCTGGGGCGAATCATGAACGACGACCCTGCGCTCCCCGTCGGTGAGCTCGCGGCGGGGCCGGCGCTCGGAGTAGTCCACCCAAGGGGCGTCGCTGAGCGCGTCGGGGGTGCGCCCGGCCCAGGCCTCCGCGAGCGCGGGGGTGCCCACGATGATGTGCTCGGTCCGCGCTAGCCGTCTCGCTCCAAGTCCCGAATCCGGCAGCGGACCCGAGCGCACGGCGACGTCCACCTCTCGAACGACGTCCAGGTTCTTTCCCGTGATCCGCAGCTCCACCGCGCAGCGCGGGTTCTCCTCCCGAAACGCGTGCACGGCCGGCACGACGAACCGCTCCGCCACCAGGTCGGGGGCGGTGACCGTCAGGCTCCCCAAGGCTTCGTCCGCGTGCTGCGAGAGGCGGTGGACTCCCAGCTGCCAAGCGGCCCGCACGTCCGAGGCGGTGCGCGCCAGCTCTCGCCCCGCATCCGTCAGCCGAACGGAGCGGGACGTTCTCTCCAGGAGGCGGGCGCCGAGGGCCTCTTCGAGCACCTGCACGTGGTGGCTCACCGTGCTCCTCGACATGCCCAGCGCAGCGGCCGCCTTGGCGAAGGATGCGTGCTCGGCGACGTGGGCGAAGACCAAGAGGCGCGGGAGGTGCTCGATGGCGTGGGGACGGGACATCGGTCTCGCCTACGCGGAGTCGGCGCCAAAGGGAAGTGGGCTCACGCCGCGACGTCATCCGTGATGCGAACGGCGTGGATCCGTTCGTCGTCGTGCTCCATTACGCACACGCCGCCGACCATGTCGACGTCGCCGTACGCGAACGCATACTCCACGACCGTCACGCCGTCTCCGCGCGTGCAGGTCCGGAGGTCGAAGGTGGCGCGCGGCGCGTTCTCGAGGTGGCGGTAGAACGCTTCGCGTCCCTCCTTGCCGGCGTGCTTCCAGCGGTTGCCCGCGGGCTCGCGCACGTAGCCGTCGTCGGTGAACGACGCGAGCACGGTGTCGACCTCGGCAGCGGAGATCCGCGCGATGTAGTCCGTGAACACGGAGGGGATCTTGTCGACTTCACGTCGCTCGGTCGGCGGCGCGCGGAACGCGTGGGTCCCAAGGTACGGCCACTGGGAGTGGTAGGTCCGAATCTCGGAGACGCGCTCACCGTCGCGGTCGGCGATCATGACGAAGGGCAGGTCAACCTCTTCGCCCTTCACCGTGATCCAGAAGGTGCCTTCCGAGACGAGGTGGTCGCCGTCGGCCAGGGCGAGGCCGGGCTCGTAGCGGGCGTCCAGTTCCGCCAACCACTGGGCGGACTCTTCCACCCAGGTGGACACGGGTGCGGGCCCCCCGAGCACACCGCCGCGCTGGGCGTTGACCCGGGGCGCCTTGGAGAACGCGCCCAGCCAGGCGTCCGTGTCGCCGGTGCGAAGTGCCGTTGCGAGCGCGTGCAGATCCTTTTCCGACATTTCGACCTCCTCGGCGGGCGTTCACCCACGGTTGCCGCGAGATGTAGTGCACGCCGCATGGAACCCGAAGACCCGGTTGTTGAACGCAGCGATCGGTGAGGTCGAACGACCCGCTCTTCCGGCTCCGCCCAAGGCGAGCGCATGCGGTAGGGTCCGAGGGGTCCCATGCGTAACCTGGCCGTCGCGTTCGTGTCCTTGTTCGTGCCCGCGCTTCTCGCGTGCGGTGGCGAGGTCGAGGTCCAGCCGACGGTGGCGACGTTGACCCCCGTGCGTGGGACCGTGCAAATCCGGGGGCAGGAGCCGCGCGGCACGAGCCGGGTCGAGCCGAACACCTCCATCGAGCTCGCCGCCGGGGCGCTCGCACGACTGGACCTCGACGTGGGCGCCAGGGTGCTGTTGGGCGAGGGCGCGCTGTCCGTCGACGCGTCGCAGCGGTTGGCGGTCGAGGCGGGCCGGGCCTTCGTCGAGACGCGCGGCGAGCCGGTTCAGCTGCGGGCGGGCGAGGTCTCGCTGCAGACGCGGGACGCCGGTTTCTCGGTGAGCCGCCTGGACGGCGCCGTGTCGGTGTACGTCGTGCGCGGTGAAGTCGGCTGGGCTGGGGGAGGCGACGCCGCAGGCGTGATCGGACCCGGGGAGCAGGTCGATATTCAGGGCGGCGAAGCGCGCGCCCGGCCGCTCGCGCTCTGGGAGGACTGGACACACGGCTGGGCGGAGGCCGGGCCCGCCGACGCGACGCGGCCGGTCGGTGTCGGCTCGCTCGAAGGACGGGTTCCCGAAGAGGTCGGCCGCGCACGCTGGCCGCTCGTGGTGCGCCGCTTGGACGTTCGGGTCCGCATCGTCCGGGATCTCGCCATCACGGAGATCGATCAGGTCTTCTTCAACCCCGCGTCCGAGTCGCTCGAGGGGCTCTACCGCGTGCAGGTGCCGGAGGGGGCGATCCTCTCTCGCTTTGCGGTCGATCGGGAGGGGCGGCTGGTCGACGGATATGTGCGCGAGCGGGCCCAGGCGGAGCGGGCGTACACGCAGCAGGTCTACCGCGGCTCGACGCTCGACCCTGCTCTGCTCGAGTGGGACGGCCCTGGCGCCTACCGCGCGCGCATCTACCCCATCGGCGCCGGCGAGACCCGACGCGTGGTCGTGCGCTACGCGGAGTGGCTGGGCGGGGAGGGGGCGCGTCTCTACCGCTATCCGATGGGCGCCGAGCGCGCGCCGCGCATCCAGGAGCTGTCGATCGACGTCGACCTCTCCGAGGCGGACGTCACACACGTCCGCGCCGGGTTGGGCGCGGCGATGGAGGAGGGCGCGCTGCGGCTGCGCCTCAGCGACGTGGTGCCGCGCTCGGACTTCTGGGTGGAACTCGAGCCGGAAGACGAGGCGCCGAGCGTCACGCGGGCTTGGCGCTCGCCGCATGTCGAGCCGGTACGCGCCCCGGGCACACGTGCCTCGGACGACGCCAATGGCGAGCGTGACTACTGGCTGCTGCCGCTCGTGCTGCCCGCGTCGCTGGTCCCTGCTTCTGCCCCGGCCGGGCTCGACGTGGTGGTCGTGAGCGACTTGTCGGCGGCGACGGACCGGGGCGGCTTGGAGCTCGGCCGGGCCGTCGTCGAGGCGCTCGGGAACAGCCTCTCGCCCGAGGACCGCGTGGCCGTGGTCGGCGCGGACCTCGAGCTCCGGCCGGTTCCGGGGGCCACCTCGACGCTGGGGCCGGCGACCCCCGATCGCATCACCGCGCTGCTCGACGGAATTGCGCGCATGCGGCCCAGCGGCGCCAGTGATCTCGGCGCGTCGCTGGTGGCGGCCGCAGGCCTGCTCGAGCCCGGTCGTCCCGGTGTGCTCGTCTACGTGGGCGACGGGCACGTCTCCGTCGGCGAGCGCACCGGCGCGGATCTCGCCGAGCGGCTGGCGCGCTTGCCGGAGCCGGCGCGGCTCTACGCCGTGGGGGCCGGGGCGGACGCGGACCTCGGCGCGCTTCGAGACGTGACGCGTGGAGGCGGGTTGTCCATCGCGGTGGAGGAGCACCGGCAGGGGACCGACGCGGCGCTCGCGATCCTCGCTCACGCCCGCCGGCCGGTTGCGCATCGCGTGACGCTCGACACCGGCGACCATGTCGAGGCGGTGTTCCCCAGGGGCCCCGTGGATCTCGTGGTGGGCGACCTGCTGACCATCGGCGGGCGCCTGACTGGGGATCCGCCGTCCGAGGTGCGCGTCCGCGCCGTCATCGCGGGGCAGCCCGTCGAGACGACGCTCTCGCTGGAGACAGAGGAAGCGCCCGACGGCACCGACCTTCGGCTGCGTTGGGCGAGTGCACGGCTGTCCAACCTGATGCTCGATGGCGCCAGCCGCGAGGAGGTGGTCGAGCTGGGCGTCCGGCACGGGCTCATCACCCCTCACACGAGTTTCTATGTGCCGAGCGCGGCCGAGCTTCGTCGCATGGGCATCTTGGCGACGCGGCTGATGGACCGCCCCTCGGTGAATCGCATGGCGCTGCGGACGGAGCCGGTGTCGCCGCTCGCGCGGGGCGCGCTCGCGGTGGTGATGGCGCCCTTGACGCTCTCGGGCTGCGGTGAGCTGAGCGACCGCGCGGAGGAGATTGCGGGGGGCGGCTTCGACGGGCAACACGCGCCTGATTCACCTGCGCCCATGGAGCCCACGTCCAGCTCAAATGCCGCGGACCCGAGCGCCCCCCCTCCCGCAGAAGCCCCTCCCGCGACGACCCCGCCCATCGTGCCGGCGGAGGCCACGCCTGAGCCGGAGCCCTCTCCGGACATCACGGCCGTGCCGCCCAGACCTACGCGCCGTCGTCCGCGGGGGCGTCGCAGCGGGCGTCTCGATCTGGACAGTGTCCAGCAGAACGAGCCCGCGACGGGAGCCGCCGACATCCGCCGCCGCCTGTCGTCCCTTCGCGGCCCCGCGCAGCGATGCTTTCGACGGGCCGCGTCCCGCAACCCAGGGCTCGTCGGAGGCCGGCTGCAGGTCCGCGTCACGGTTGGGACAGACGGACGTGTCAGCGCCGCGCAGATCGCGAACTCCACGATGTCCGACCCCTCGGTCGCAGCGTGCGTGCTGTCCCTGTTGCGGCAGCAGCGCTTCGCGCCCCGGCCGAGCCCTGTCACGGTGACGGTCCCGTTTGTGTTCGCCGCGTCCGGCCCGAACCTCATCCTCACGCAGCTGCAGACCGCCCGCATCTTGGTGGAGCTCACCCGCGCGGGAATCCAAGCGGACGCGCACACTGCACGCCCCTGCTCCGATGCGGCGGAGCTTCCGCTCGCCGAACGTCGCGAGCTCTGGCGCGAACGCCTTCGCGCCGGCCAGGCGTGGCCGCTCGTACGCGCGCTCGCCATCACCGACTGCGAGGCGCGCTCATGGCGGGAGCGCCGCGCGCTCGTGCAGGAGATCCTGCGCCACGCCAGCAACGTCGGCGCCATGCTCGCAGTGGTGAACCAGCTGGGGACCGACGCCGAGCGGTCCTACGCACGTCGCCTGGCGCTGGCGCGGGTGCGCACCCCGGCGGACGTGCGGGCGGTTCGCGCAGCGTTCGGCGACGAAGTGGGCGAAGGGTTGATCGAGCAGGTGCTCGACGAGGCCCGCACTCCCGAGACGAAGGTGCGGGCGCTACGCGCGCTGAGTCAGCAGTACCCGCACAGCTTCACGCTGCGCCTCGCGCTGGTGTCTGCGCTCGATGCCGTGGGTCGCCAGGCGGAGGCCGGCCGCCTGGCCGAACGCATGCGCGCCGATCCCGTCGCCGACATGGGGGTGCGCACCGCGATCGGCGAGCGTTTGGTCGCGCTCGGCCAGTCCGATGAAGCGCGTCGCGCGTTCTCGGAGATCGTGGAGTTCGCGCCGCTCGATGAGCTCGCGCGCCGCCGGCTCGGTGACCTCTACCGCGCGCACGGCTGGTACGACTTGGCCTACCGGCAGTACGAGACGCTGCGCTCGCTCCGGCCCGACGATCCCGGCGTGTTGCTGCTCCTGGCGCGCGCGGCCGCCGGCGCCGGAAGGGTCGATGAGGCGCTGCGGCTCGAGGCGAGGGTCAGGGAGACGCAAGGGGACGGAGCCCTCGGCCGTGTCGCGACGCTCTGGACGTCCGCCCGCTATGCTCAGCTCATGCATGCGGCATCTGGGGACGCCGACCGCACCGAGGCGCTGTCCCGTCGCCGACGCCGAAGCGGCGTGCTGTCTCATGCGAGCGCGCTCCGCGTCTCGCTGACCTTCGCGCACCCCGACGCCCAACTCGCGCTGTGGGTGGGGATGCCGGGCTACCGGCCCTCGCGCCCGACCGACATTTCGCCGCAGCACGGGCTCGAGGTCTTCGACCTGGCCGAGCAGGAGGCCGGCGCCTACCGCATCGAGGTGCGCCGGACGTCGGACGGGTCTGCGCTGGCGGCCGAAGCCGCGCCGGTCGAAGCGGTGCTCGTCGTGGTCTGGGATGAGGGGCGGTCGACCGAACAGATCCGCGTCTTCCCGCTGCGATTCGATGCCGGCCAGGAAGCGCGCGCCTGGTCGCTGTCGGGCCGCGCCATCACCGCCGACCGCTGAAGTTCGCGGGGAGGGGTTCAGCCCTGTGAGGCGGCCGCCGTTGGCGTCAGCGTGGTGTCCGCGTCCCACTTCCTCGCCTGGTTCCTGCCCCCGCCGCTGCGCTCGCGCGCCGTGGACGGCCAGAGCCGCATGCGCATCACCGTTGCGGTGCTCCTGTTTCTGCTGTGCTTCGCGCTGCTGATGGGGGCGGCGCGGACCGCCCTCGGGTTTCGGGCGCCGCTCGTCGCGCCGATCGCGCTGGTCGTCCTGACCTGCCTCGGTCTCGTGCGCGCGACCGGGCGGGTGCGGTTCGTCGGACATGTGATCTCGGGGCTGCTCGTGGGGGTGTTTGCGAGCCTCACCCTGCTCGCGGGCACGACGGCCTCGGCCGCCTTCCTGGGCTTCGCGATCGTCGCGCTCGTCGCGACCTTCCTCAGCGGCCGGTGGGCGGGGCTGGCCTGGACGCTGGTGAGTCTCGGCGTGATGGGATCCCTCAAGGCCACCGAGCTCGGCTGGGTCCCGTCTCCCGTGGAGGCCGAGCCAGGCCGCATGATGCCGGCGCTGTTGAGCGTCATCCTCGTGCTCGGCGCGTATGGGATCGCCTGGGCCTACGAGTGGTCGCGGACCCGCGACCAGTGGGTGCTGTCGCAGCACGCGGACAAGACCACGAGCTTGCTCGGCGCGCTCCCCGAGGTGGTGCTCGAGGTGGACCGCGACGGGATCTGCATCGCGCTGCATGGTCTGCGCGCCACGAGCCCACCGTTCTCCGGCGCGCTCAAGCGACCGCTGACGTGCCTGTTCGAGGCCGACGCGCGCAGCCTCCAAGACGCGCTCGCCCGCGTGCGCGCCAACAAGGCCACGCTGGAGCTCGAGCTCGATGGCGAGGAGCGAACTTGGAACCTGCGCATCACGCCCTTTCGTGAGGAGGTCACGCTCGTGGTGGCGCGCGACGTTACGACTGCTCGCCAGCTCGAGGCGCAGCTCTTGGAGGCGGAGATGCGCAGCTCCCTCGAGCGTGCCGACCGGATGTCCAGCATCGGGATTCTCGCCGCGGGCATGGCCCACGAGATCAACAACCCGCTCGCCTACCTTGCGGGCAATCTGGCCGTGCTCGAGGAGGGCCGAATCGAGGAGACCGAGCGTCTCGGTGCGCTCGCGGACGCGCGCGACGCTGCGGACCGGATCCGCAGGATCGTCGACGATCTCAAGGTGTACGCCCGCCGCGAAGAGGAGGCGGCAGAGGACGAGGTGGTACCGCTTCGAAAGGTGGCGGACTCGGCGCTCAAGCTCGCTCGCAACCAGCTCCAGCACCGGGCCCATGTCGTGGTGGAGAACTCGGGCGCGCCTCTGGCCATCGGCAGCGAGGCGCGGCTCGTCCAAGTGGTGCTGAACCTGCTGGTGAACGCGGCCCAGGCGATCCCGCCGGGCTCCGCGGCGGAACACCGCGTCACGCTTCGGACCTGGCAGGAAGGCGGTCGCGCAAGAGTCGCGGTGGAGGACACCGGTGACGGCATGGCGCCGCATGTGCTCGAGAAAGTCACGCAGCCGTTCTTCACGACCAAGCCCGTGGGCGTGGGGACGGGGCTCGGCCTCTCCGTCTGCGACGGGATCATCCGCCAGCTCGGTGGCACGCTCAGCATCGACAGCACCGTCGGGCGGGGCACGTGCGTGGAGATCGCGCTGCCGCTCGCCTCTGCGACGAGCCAGGCGGCGCTCAGTCTGCGCCCCGTCACACGGTCCGCTCCGGTCGCACCGGGCCGCATCCTCGTCGTCGACGACGAGCCGCTCGTCCGGCGAGCGTTGCGGCGCATGCTGCGTCCGCACGAGGTGGTGGAAGCGGAGAGTGGCCGCGAGGCGGAGGTACTGCTCGGCGACGACCGTGGCTTCGACCTGATCCTCTGCGACGTCATGATGCCGGACGGAACCGGCATCGAGCTGCACGACGCGCTCGAGGAGAGTGCCCCCGAGCTCATCGACCACTTCGTGTTCATGACCGGTGGGGCGTTCGACGGAGAGGTGGCCGAGCTGTTCGGGCGGGTGGCGCCGTCGCGCACGGTCATCCAGAAGCCGTTCCGTCCCGACGTGCTCGCGGCTCTGGTCGCGAAGCAGCTGTCCCGTCCGCATGTGGGCGCCGCCTGAATCACGGGCTATTGTTGAGGTATGCCCCGCCAGCTCGCAGCCTTCTTCGTCTCCTCCGCTGTGCTCGTTTCGGCGGCTCTTCTGCCGGGCGCCGCGTCGGCTCAGATCACCATTCGGGTGACCGCCCCGCAGGCGCCGCCCGCGCCACGGCGCGTCACTCGCCCCGCCGCGCCGGCGCCCAATCAGGCGTGGGTGCCGGGGTACTGGGAGTGGTCTCAGAACCAGTGGGTCTGGGTCTCGGGCTACTGGGTCCAGACGCGGCCCGGCTACGTGGTCGTGGCGCCGCAGTGGGTCCAGGAGGGCGGCCAGTGGGTGTACCGACCGGGCGGCTGGGCGAACCAAGGGAGCCGCCGGGTCGTGACGCCGTTCGAGCGTCGCCGCGCGCGCCGGCAAGCGCGACGCGAGCGTCGTCAGGAGCGCCGTCAGGAGCGCCGCGAGGTGCGGCGGGACCGGCGGGAGGTTCGCCGAGACGCGCGCCAGGGCCGGCGTGATGCGCGGCGCGATCGCCGGGATGCGCGGCGCGACCGCCGGCAGGGGCGGCGTGAAGCCCGGCGCGAGACGCGACGAAGGCCGGCCGTCCGCGCCCGGTCGCCGCGCCGTGGCGGCGGCGTGCGCGTCCGACCCCGCTGAGTGAGTCTTGGGACACTGCGGACACGACGCCGCGCTCCACGATCCATCACACACGTCTACGCCGCAGTGTCCGAGATGCCCTCCACGGAAGTCGCAACGCGCCTCGGCGGCGGGAGCGGGCTCCCCTGCGGCGCGTCGCTCCTCGCCGATGCACCGCATCGACTCGTCACGCCACACCCCAGGTGGACCCATTCGCGCTCGTCGATCCGCATCACGACTTCCGCCTCAGCCATCTCGATGTCCTCGGCGGAAGTCGCAACGCGCCTCGGCGGCGGGAGCGGGCCCCCCTGCGGCGCGTCGCTCCTCGCCGATGCACCGCATCGACTCGTCACGCCACACCCCAGGTGGACCCATTCGCGCTCGTCGATCCGCATCACGACTTCCGCCTCAGCCATCTAGGTCTGCACCCGGAACGGACCGTCCCCGGGATGGCCCTCACACAGCGTGGTCACGCGGTTGAGAAGCGCGTCTCGCTCCGCGGAATCCTCCACGCGCACGAGCCAACGCCGCCCGTCCGCCAACGCCAACACGAGCTCCCACGCGTCATCGAACGCCAGGCTCGAGCGCCGCATCGAGACGCCGCGCACCCGAGACCAGGGCACGAACTCCGTGCCCTCCACGCCCTCGCCGGCGGCCCCGTCGGAGCGCACTCGTAGCTCCACTCGGACACCATCGCTGCGCATCCACGCCCATGCGCCGGCTCCGAACGCCAGCAGCACGAGCGCCCCCAGGACGAGCGCGGGCACGCCCATCGCGTGCACCAGCGCGTCGCCCAGCTCCTCGAAGAAGGAGCCTTCGAACATCACGTCGCTCACCAGCTCCGGAGTGCGGTGAGGTCTCCCGAGGAAAGGACGCAACATCCAGGAGAGCTGACTTCCGACCAAGAGCTCGATCGCCAGCCAGGCCGCGAGCACCCGCCGAACCACCGCGCGTCGCCCGTCGAGTTGGACCAGCAGCGCGTAGAGGCGCAGGTTGCCCATGACGCCTGCGACCGCGATGACAAAGACGTGTCCCAGCAGGATGCCTTGCGCGCTCCGGTTGGCCGCCGTCGCGACCGGGTCTGTGAGCGGCAGGCCGACGGCGAGCGGGTCAGGCCCGGGGAGCGACGCCACCACCGCCGCGGTAACCGGCGCCAGCGCGCCGAGCAGTGTCGAGGTCGTCGCGAAGCCGACGAGGATCGCGACCGCGCACTGCCGAAACCCGAGCCGGGCACGGAGCAGGGTGGCGAGCAGCGCGTTGACCAAGGCGGCCGTCAGCACCACCGCGAGCATCAGGACCGGCAGCTTGAGCCCCGAATAGAGGGCCTGCTCGGGCGCGCGCCAGAGGCCGAAGGCGCCCCCGTACGATCCCGCGCCAAACACGATGGCCAAGAGCGCCCCGCCGGCGACCCGTCCCAAGCCCTCGCCGGCCGCGATGCGCGCGACCAGTGCGCGGTTCATGCGGCACAGGCCGAGCGGATCTGCGGGGGCGGCCATCGCGGCGCTCATCCGAGGCCCAACCAATGCGCGAGGAAGAACGCTTTGGGCGCGAGCGCGAGCCCGTCGTAGTCGCCGAGCAGCGGGCGAAGCGTCGTGCTCATCTGGAACAGGACGAGCATGAAGACGAGCGACCACAGGCCGAGCGCGGGGATGCCCCGGCCGGCGGCATCGGCGAGCGCGCGCCGGGTCAGGCGGAGGCCGAAGTGCGCGCTGATGATCAGGAAGACGATGTGCAGCCCACCGACGACCGCAGCCGCGTCCGTCGCCTGCGAGAACACCCAGGAGACCGGCGCGAAGCCGACGAGCAGCACGGCCGTCAGCGCTGCCCCTGCGAGCAGTGCGCCCGCCGTCTGCTGTACGCGCACCTCAGCTCCCGCGAGGCAGGCTAAGACGTGCAGGCTCGGCAGGCAGATGAGGCTGCAGAACACCATGCCGAGCGCCAGCTTCAAGGGAACGGCGAGGAGCTGAAATCCGCCGGCGAACCCCCCGACGAACGCGCCGGTGACCAGCATGCCGACGAGCAGCACAGCCAGGAGCTTGGCCAGCACGGCGGGACTCCGCGCCACCTCGTGCATCAGGTTGGCGGGCATCCGAAGCAGGCCGTCGAGCACCGGCATGAGCCCCCGCCGTGGCAGGGGAGCGTCCTCTCCGGCGAGAAACCTCGCTCGGTGCGCACTCGGGAAAGGTGAACGGGACGGCGCGGCGAGCGCGTGCGCGGAGGGCCGAGGGGCCCCCATCGCCGCGTTCGCCGAACCGACGGGCATCGTCGGATCAGACAAAGGCTTCCTCCTTGCCGCGTGCGCGGCGGGGTGTCGTCACTCTGTCCTATCGCGCCTCGGCCACGGGGGCGGCCTGAACCCCGCGAACGCGCGCTGTCGGGCGGTGAACGGGGGCTGAGAGCGGCCGGACGGACGGCCACGTCGGCGCCATGCGCTTGCCCCGCGCGCGATGGCCCGCATCATCCGGCCATGGATCTGCTTACGATCGAGAACCTCGTGAACCTGGTGGTGCTGGTCTTCCTTCAGGCGGTGCTCGGCTTCGACAACCTGCTCTACATCTCGATCGAGTCGAAGCGCGCGCCCGAGGCCGACCGGTCACGTGTGCGACGCGTCGGCATCATCCTCGCGATCGTCCTGCGCATCGTGCTGCTGGTGGTGATCCTGGCGATGCTCGACAGCTTCGATACCCCGTTCTGGCAGCCGCGGTTCGCGGGCATCTTCGAAGGGGACGTGAACTTTGCGACCGTCGTGTTCCTCTTCGGTGGCGCGTTCGTGATCTACACGGCCATCAAGGAGATCCGGCACATGCTGGAGATCCAGGAGCTCGACGCGCCCGAGCAGACCACGCCGCGGAGCGCCAACCGCGCCATCGCGATGATCGTCGTGATGAACCTCGTGTTCTCGTTCGACTCCATCCTGAGCGCGGTCGCGATCACCCGCGTCGTCGTGGTGTTGGCCATCGCCATCATCACCTCCGGCGTGCTCATGATGGTGCTCGCCGACCGCGTCGCGGACTTCCTCCACACCAACAAGAAGTACGAGGTGCTCGGCCTCTTCATCCTGTTGATCGTCGGTGTCGTGCTCCTCGGCGAAGCCGGACACGCGGCAGGCGATGCGCCCGGGGCCCACATCCATGTGTTTGGATTCCCCATCGAGCCCATGAGCAAGGCGACGTTCTATTTTTCCATCGTGGTGCTCGTCATCGTCGACGTCCTCCAGTCCGGCTACCAGAAGAAGCTCGCGGCACAGCGAGCGCGCGAGACCGGCGGGGCGCAGGCTGCGACGGCGGCGTCCGACGCATAGGACTACCGGCGGCGGGGTGCTCGACGGACTTGCACAGCCCGATCGGTGGCGGTCAGAACGTAGCTCACGTGCGCGCCGGAGGTGCTCCTCAGGAACTGCCAGCTTTGCGCCTCCCGCAGCACACACGCGCCGCCTTCCCGCATGCCGTCCGAGGTGGCCGAGCCGACCGAGCTGCTCTCGAGGCGTCCGCGTCCGCTCACCACCAGCGACACGGTCACGTCGCCGCGGTGGTCTCCCATGCACGCGCGCATCTCGGTCTGGTGCTGCACGAGGTCGTGGCTGTAGTCGCGCTGCGTGAGGGCGTGCGCCGGCGCCGTGAGGCCGAGGAGCGTTGCGGCAGCAAGGAAGCCGCGGAGCATCTGTTTCGTCTTCATGGGCTGGTGGACTCGCGACCCGCGGGCGACCTTGGGGCGAATGATCAGGACCCCGCCAGTTTGTTTGCCCCACGAGGCACGCCGACCCGCGTAGTGACTCAGCTGTCCTTCACGAAGCGGTGCACCACCTCGGCCAACACCGCGGGGCACTCGTCGTGAATGGAGTGGCCGGCGCCGGTGAACCACGTGGAGCGTCCGGCCTGCTGCTTGTCCTCGCGTAGGTAGCGCTCGAGCTCGACCGTGTTGTCGAAGATCTTGGCGCCGAGGTCGTTGTCTTGGTCGCCGCAGAGCAGCAGTACGGGGTGCCGACCGTCTTCACCGCCGATGAGCCGTCGGGTGTTGGTGTGGTGCACCGAGAAGCACAGCTGTTCGTACGCGAGCCGCATCTGCCAGGCGCGGAAGTTCGACCCGTACAGCTCGACGCGGTCCGCGATGGCGGCGTCGATGGGCGCGTTCTTCAGGTGGAGCAGAAACGCGGTGCTCCACCATCGCTGCGCGTTGCGGAGCGTCATTGGCCAGGGCTTGTCGACGAAGTTGAAGTCGAAGTAGAGCTTTCGGCCGAGCGGCACGTCCCCACCGTCGAAGGTCTGGTCGGGCGCCAGCGCGCGACGCAGGAGGTCGTCGGCGATGTTGTCGCGCTTGAACGAGTCCGCGGAGAACGAGCCCCACAGGCCGGCCGGCGACCAGAAAGCGACCCGAGACGGCTGGAACGGCGAGCCGTCCATGCTGAGCCGCATCGAGAGGGTGCCGCCGAGGCTGCCCCCGAGCACCGTCAGCCGCGCCCGGTCGAAATGCGGCACCTCGCGCTCCATGCGCCGGACGAACGCCTCGACAAACGACTCCATCTTCTCGAGATACGGGAAGCCCTCCGGCGGGTTCCCGTTGTCGTATCGCAGGCCCAGCTCGCCCATGGGAGTCGGGGGCCTCGACGTGCAGCCATGCGCCGGCAGATCCGGAGCCACGATGGCGTAGTCCCCGAGGGCGCGCAGCTGGCTTCCCACGAGGTCGGCCTCCTCCGCACGCGACCCCAGGCCGTGCAGGTAGAGGATGACCTCGGTGTTCGGGCCGATGGCACCCGCCTGCACCCAACGCACGGCCAGGCTCCCCAGGATGTTGGGCACGGCGAGCGTGAGGTCGCGCTGCTGAAAGGGCGTCACATGCACGTTGGTCGGTCGAAAAGGGGTGTCCTGCTCCGCGTCGATGCCGATGTAGCGAAGACCCACCGTCGGCTGGAACGGGGCGCGCTTCTGGCCCGTGAGACCACCGTCAAACCGCAGGTGTGCGTCGACCTCGTGCAGCCGCTGGAGTACGGTCTCGAGGGCGGTCCGTTCGGCCGAGGAGGAGGGGTCGCAGGCGTCGAGTTGCGCGTTCCGCGTGGGGTGATCGACCAGAAACTTGGCCCACTTGCTGTGACCGCGCCGACCGGTGATCGTTGCGTCGGCCCGCGCGAGGCAGCGGCTCTCGCCGCTCTTGGACGTCGCCGCGGCGAGCCCCTTGGCGGCCGCCAGCAGCGCCTTCCGGATGGGTGAGCGCAGGACGTCGCGCGCGCCCTGCCGAACGAGGAGATGAGGGCGAGGAAACGGGTCGTCGCGTTTCGCCAGGATCGGCGGCGGGCGCACGCCGGCGCTGGGCTTGACGGAGCCTTTCCAGGGGCGCGCTGCGCGACGTTCGGGGTTCTTCATCCAGGCGAGCGTCGCATCGTCAGCTCGCCAACGACAAGCGCCGTCAGCCGGAGCGGAGCGTGTTGATCCAGCGGCCGAGTGCCTCGGCCGTGAACGGCTTCTGGAGCACGGTCACCCCGGGCAGAGGCAGCTCGGTTTCGGGGGACACGCGGTCGCCGGTCATGAGCACGCGGACCGCCTGCGGGTGCTTTTCGGCGAGGGCGTGGAGCACCTGTTCTCCGCGTCCGTCCGGCAGCGTCCGGTCGACCAAGGCGCCGTCCGGTGACCACTCCTCGAGCTGTGCGAGCGCCTCCTTCACCGTCCCGACCGCGCGGACGTTCACCCCGTCGCGTCTCTGAAGCAGCGCCTTCATGAGTCGGCGCAGCGGGGCCACGTCCTCGACGACCAACACGTTCAGGGTGTGCACGGCACGCTCATCGCCGACGTGAGGCGCGCGTTGCGTGTGCATCCCACGACCGGGGTGCGAAGGAGGGGGGGCTTCGCCTACTCTTGGCGGGATGACTCGGTATTGGGGACTTGTCGCGTGTCTTCTTGTCGCCCTCGCGGGCTGTGACGAAACGTCCGTCATGGACGCGGCCGCGGGGCAGGACGGGGGCGCGATCGACGCGGGCGTCTCTTCCGATGCGGGCCGCGGGCGCGACGCGGGCCGCACCGACGCGGGCGGCACCGACGCGGGCGGCACCGACGCCGGGGGAACCGACACCCAGACGGCGGGCTTGTTCATCACGAGGGCCGAACTCGAGCGCGCGCGCGGAAGAGCGGCCTCGGGAGCTGAGGACTTTCAGGCGCAGGGCCGTGCGGTCGCGAGCCGTGCGGCGGCGGCGCGCGAGGCCGTGGCGGACCCGTTCACGATGGCCGACATCACGCAGATCCGGTTCGGGTGGTGTGGCAACCGCGCCGGCGACGACGTCGACGACACGCTCGGTGAGGCGACCGAGGGGTTCATGCGGGACAGCGATCGCATGCGTTCGATGGCGTTGCACTACGCGCTCACCTCGGACGCGAGCTCGGGCGACGCTGCCGTTTCCATGATGCGGACCTGGGCGGACGAGCACACCGAAGTGAACCTTCACGACCTCGGCGTCGATTTCGCGGGCGCGGGCCTCGATGACCAGACCGAGGGCTACTGCAGCGACCGCCCGTGGAACTTTGCGCTCGACGCGATGTGGCAAGCCTACGGGCTGATGAACGCGTCCGACGCGTACCTGCTCCTCGTTCGGAACGGCTACTCCCTTTCCGACGACGACCGGACGGCGCTGCGCGCGTGGATCCGACGTGTCGCCGAGGCCGTGAACGCCAGCCATCAAGCTTGGACCCGGTGGGCCGACGCGCACCCGTCCAGCAGCTCGTTCGAGCGCTACCGCTCGGACAACCACCTCTCGTGGGCGATGACGGGGCTGATCTCCGCTGCCGCCGCGCTCGATGACGAAGCGCTGGCCGCCTACGTGATCTCCGGCGGATCCTTTCGCGACCGAGGCGGCGACTACGCCAACCCGTCGTCCATCCGCGAAGTGATCGACCTGGCCATCGAGCCCGACGGACGCATCTACGAAGAGCGCATTCTGCGGGACCCGCCCGTCGGCTACTCGCTGTTCCACTTGTGGGCGATGGCCGTGGTGGCACGCGTCGCCGAGGTCCACTTCGACCAGACCGGCGACGACAGCCTCTGGACCTACACCGGCTCGGACGGGGCCGGCCTGCGGGACGCGTTCCGAAGGTATGCCGGCTACATCGAGGGCACGCTCGATTCGCCCGAGCCGAGCCAGGAAGGGGAGCGTGGCGAGTACCGTTGGCTCTGGGAGTTCGCGGCCGCGGCGTATGGCGATCCTGCGGACCGTGCGCTGCTCGACGCGGGCTCACGGCAGACGTGGATCCTGCAGTCGGTCGGCCCGGTGGCGCTGATGATCGGACCCGACTGATGCGCGCTGAGCGGAGGGTTCCCAGCGTGCTCTGGCTTGTCGTCGCCGTGCTCGGGGTCCTCGCGCCCACCGGTGCGCGAGCGCAGGTCAGCGAGCGGGCACGCCAAGCGGTGGCCGACGCGCAGGCCCTGTACGAGGCCAACCGCTTCGAGGAGGCGGGCGCGGCATTCGAAGCGGCGTACGATGTCACCGCGCATCCCTCGATGATCTACAACGCCTACGTGGCGTACCGCGATGCCGGGCTGCCGCGCGAGGCACTGCGCACGCTCCGTCGGCACCTCGCGCTCATCGCCGAGCGCGATCCCGAACGCCCACGTCTCGAAGCACGCCTGCAAGGGCTCGAGCAACAGGTTTCCGCGTCGCCGGAGCCTGACATCGTTTCCGTGCAGCCGGATCCCGTCCCCCCGGAGCCTCAGCCGGACTCCGGTGACGCGACGCTCGCCCCCGCCGTGGTGCTCGCGGCGGGCGGTGTGGTGTTGGTAACGGGCGCCATCCTGGCGGGGGTCACCGCCGCGGAGCACGAGTCCTTCGTCGAGCTCTGCACGGGGAGCTGTCCCGAGCTCGCGGATGACGCCGCTTCGGGGCAGGCTCTGGCGCTCGCTTCCGACATCCTGCTCGCCGTGGGGGGCGCCGTCGCCGTGGCGGGGCTCATCTGGCTGGTCGTCGAGGCGGCGAGCGGGTCCGATGGGAGCGGCTCTGCGTTCCGCTGCCGAGCGTCAGGGTGCGGCGGGACGTTCTGAGGCCTGCTGGTGTTCTGAGAGCGGAGGGCGCTGAGCGGTCAGGAACAGCGTCGTCTCCGCCGCGCCGACGTCGTGCCGTGTGACATTGGCGAAGCCCGCGTCGCGCACCTCGTCGGTCATGGCCTTCGGTGAGACGAACTGCACACTCGGCGCTTTGCCGACCCACTGCATGATTGGGATGATCAGCGGGTAGGGAGGGAACCACGTTCCGCCCAGACATACGGTCGACGACACGAAGAGGCCGCCCGGTTTCAGGAGCCGCCGGAGAAGGCCGAGGGTGCCCTCACGGTCGGGGACCAAGTGCAGGATGTTGTACGCGCAGACGACGTCGTAGCCGGCATCCTCGAATGCTTGCTCCTCGAGCGTGCCGACGTGGAACGTCACGTTCTTCGTCGCGCTCGCTTCGGCCTTGCCGCGCGCGATGCGGACCATTTCGCTCGACACATCCACCGCGTCCACGTGCGCGACGTGCGGCGCCAACTCGAGCGCGAGCGAGCCCGTTCCGCACCCGATGTCGAGGACACGGTGCTCCGGTCGCAGCCGATCTTTGGTGATCACGAGCTTGCGCTCGTAGGCCGGCACGTTGCCGATCTTCTTCTTGGCGTAGCTCTCGGCGATTCCGTTCCAGAACTTCAGGTCGCGGCTCATCATCAAAGAACTCCTCGGTTCGCAGCGGGCGAAGTCGCCTTGCCGAAGACCCTACGGTCCAGCGCAGGAGTCCATGTGGGGTGATTTCGTGACGCGGTGTCGCGTGCGCGGTCCAGCGCTACAGGCCGCACGAATCCGCGCCGCGAAACAGGGCCTCACGCCGGATGAGTGCCTCGGCCACGCGCGAGCGCGCCGCCCGCAGTCGTGCGTTGTCGCGAAGGTCCGGGTGGCTGAGCAGCCAGATCTCACCTCGGTGTCCGAGGTCCGAGGCGGCGAGCCGCTCCATGCTCGGCTGAGGATCACCGATGTAACAAGGCAGCGTCACGATGCCGAGGCCATGTCGGCACGCCTGCACGATGGACTCGATGGACGCGAACGCGCCCCACAGCGGCAGCTCGGGGTGGCTCGACTCCGCGACGAACGCCTCCTGGAAGCTTCGGTCGTCGAACGCGAGCCAGCGGGCGCGGCCATTGTCGAGCGCAGGGTCTCGCTCTCCTGGGTCGCCCACGGCGATGTAGTTGGCGGTGTAGATGGGGGCGAGCCGCCGTCCGATGAGGTGCTCTGGCGGAGACTGGCCGATGCCGAGCGCGCGAATCGCGATGTCGGCCTCCCGCTTGGACAGGTCGAAGGGTCGACTGTCCGTCGTCATGTGGAGCTCGATCTCGGGGTGCGCGTCGCAGAAGTCACTCAGGTCTTCGAGCAGAAACGCGGCCACATACTCATCGCAGCAGGTCACATGCACAGGCCCGGCGAGCCGCTCGTCCGTCCCGACGATGCGGCGTTCGAGGAGCGCCATCTCCCGCTCCACCCGCTCCGCGATCGGGAGCATGCGTTGGCCCGCGTCCGTCTGGGTGTAGCCGTCACGCGTCCGGTTGAAGAGGCGCGCGCCGAGCTTCTCCTCCAGCGCCTCGACGCGGCGCGCCACGGTCGAGTGGCTCACCCCCAGCGAGGCACCGGCGGCGCGGACCGAGCCCAGCCGAGCGAGCGCGAGCATGTAGCGAACGTCGTCCCAGTCCATGGTGCTCAGCCAGTTTAGTACCGCATGTCGGGAAATCGTCCCTGCTGCACGCTTGGACGAATTGTTCGTTTAGGTGTGGGCTGGGAGGTGTCGTTGGTCGTTATGGGCGTTTTGATGGTGGCGCATAGCCGTTTTTGGACGACGTTGGAGATGTGACCAACTCTTCGACCCTCGTGATCCTCGCCGCGACCTTCGCTCTCGGTTGCATCCCGTCGATGCGGCTGGTGCCGCTGCAGCAGACGTCCACGACCGAGCGGTCGATCCCCGAACATGAGCGGCTGGCCGAATGGGACGGAGCTGCGTTTCGACGCGTGGAGGTCGGCAGCCTCGCGCCAACGCGCGTCCACGTGATCGTGCACGGATGGGCACCAGGCTGGCATCGCGATGGCCACCCTCCGAGCGAGCCGGCGTGGGCAGCGGAGTTCGAGGGGCGCGCGTTCGACCCCTGGATGCGCGAGCTGGCCTCGGCGCTGAAGCAGCGCGACCCTGCCGCGCGCGTTCTGGTCTACAGCTGGTTGGACGACGCAGCGACGACGCGCTCACCGTTCGCGCAGCGGCGCGCCTATTCGCGCACGAATGCGCACGGGGCCCGCATGGCGTCGGCGATCGAGCAGGTGCTTGTCCCCGGCTTTCGTGAGGCGGGGGGGAATCTACACCTGATCGGCCACAGCTTCGGAGCGCGCGTGGCGTCCATCGCGTCCGCGTCCTTGAACGAGGCTCCGCGCCACCTCACCATCCTCGACGCGCCTGAGGCGGCGACCATCTCCATGATCAGCCCACGCGCGGGTCTGGCGCCTCTCCTGCGGCAGCTCAACATCGGCAGCGGGTCCCACCAGACCTTCGTTGACAACTACATCTCCGGGTTCGGCACGTCCTACCGCTACGAACGGGGGCTCGCGGGCATCGTCGATGTCCAGACCGCGCCTCCGAGCGGAGTCTTCGAGATGAGCTCGCGTCACGTCTACGCGGCGGAGTTCTACGCCCAGACGGCCGCCTTGAACGTGGGACTCGGCTGGTCTCCCTTGCTCTCCGGACAGCCCCCGAGTGGGTGCTGGTCCCAGCCCTATGCCGAGACGACTCTCGTTCCGACCTGCAGCTGATTCAGTGTTCCGACCCTCGCTGCAGCGCTCGGTCGATCGCACCCCTCGGTCGATCGCACCCTCGGTCGAGCGTGCCGCCTACCAGGACTTCTCGACGATGCCGGCCAGCTTGCCGGGGCGGCTCAGGTCGCCCACGACCCGCTTCTCGGGCGTCGGGCTCTCGCGCACCAGCGTCGGCGTCACCACGATGTTCGCTGCCTCGAGGCGCCGTGGATTCGTCAGCACATCGATGACCTCGAGATGCACGTCCCCAGCGGCCAACCCATCGGCGAACGTGCGCTCGACGGCTTCGACGATCCGCGGTGTGCGGAACGCAGTCAGGTTGACGTAGAGGGAGAGCTTCAACGACACGGTGCCTCAGAACGAACCATGTTGCGGGGGGCGGGGTCCACGCAAGCAGGAACTGCAGACGAACGCGCATCCGTCGTGCGAGGAGGGTCAAGTGTGGCGGCGGGTGCACACGAAGCCTCGGCACGGACGATCGCCGAGGCCCCCGCCACCCTCGGCCGAGCTTCATTGCGCTCGTGTCAGCCCCGTAGCGCCCTCGAGTTGGGCGCCGCTCCAGCCAACGCCGTGCACCTTCGCGCCCTCGAACGACGCCCCGCGAAGGTCACAGCCCTCGAAGTCGACGTAGCCGGCGAAGGCGCCCGAAAAGTTGCAGTCCCGCAGAACGGAGCGGGAGAAGTCGCATCCCGTCAGGTCCGCGCCGCTGAAGTCGCAGCCCGACCAATCCCCGTCCGTGGCGAGCGCGTACCGGAGGTCGACCCCGCGTGCGGATCGCGTCGGCGCGTAGGCTGCCACCAGGTTGGCGAACGCGAGGCGAAGGCCATCCAGCGCGACGGCCGAGAGGTTTTTCCGCGAGAAGTCCGCCTGTGTGCCGGAGGGATTCGCCGGCGGCTTCTTGTAGATGCCCATGATCAGCCCCGAAGCGTCGAGGGTTTCCCATGTGCCGCCCCAGCCACCGCTGGACAGAAACTCGGTGTGTGCCGCGAGCGCAGCCTGAAGGGCT
Source organism: Sandaracinaceae bacterium (assembly GCA_045106715.1). Lineage (GTDB taxonomy): Bacteria > Myxococcota_A > Polyangia > Polyangiales > Sandaracinaceae. The sequence goes on along the minus strand of JBGCFC010000022.1, from coordinate 96,820 downwards.
TCGGGAGAGAGCGGCGGGTTCGATTGGGCGAGCTGGACGGTGGTGAGCTCAGGCATTGGACGTCTCCAGGGCGCGGCCGTAGCCGTCGGGAAGTTTGTTGAGCGCGATCAGAACGACGTCGAGCCAGCACCAGAGGCCGCAGCCTCCACACGTCGCGAGCTGGATGACGGCCGGTCCGCGGTAGCCGAGATAGAAGCGGTGGGCGCCGACGAACCCGAAGAACAGCGCGAGCGCGAGCGCGACGAGCTTCTTCTTCTTTGGCGTCCCGCCGACGGTGAACGTGACCGAGGGCAGGTTCGGGTTTGCACCCGGAGGCAGGCCAGGCGTGGCGGAGCGCGGCGGTGGCTTGCCGCCGACCCTCAGCCGCGGGCAGATCGGCTCGCCGCTCCCGCGCGTGTACCGATCCAGTTCGAAGTCGTCGAAGATCTCCGGCATGCAGAGCGCGAACGAGGCTTCGGAGTGCAGGCCGCTGCTGCCGTTGTCCTCCGAGAGGATGCGTGCCGCGTAAGGGAACCCGCGCGACCAGAAGAGGGACTCGAGGTACTGCTCGATGGACATGCCGAGCGGCGAGACGTCCTCCCCTGAGTAGTGGTAGACGACGCGCGGTGCGCTGCCGTCCGCCTGGAAGTCCAGCGCGACCATCGCTTCGTCCGTGAAGTGGTCGATGGGGTGCAGGCCCTTGAACGCTTCTCCCCATCCGTCGCCCCAGAGGGACCCTTCGTGAGAGCAAAACACATGGCGCAGCTCGGGGATCTGGATGCGTCCCGCGGCGTGCACCTCATAGGGGTCGCCGTACGCGCCGAACGGAGTGTGCCACGTGCGTGCGCCGGTGTAGCGCCACTCGATCCGGCAGCCGTTCATCTCCCGGTAGAGGGACTCGAGCGCGGGAGGAACGGGCGCGTAGGCGCGCGCGGCGGCGAGTTGCTCTTCACTCGCCGGCGGCGGAATGTTGGCGACGGTCAGCTCGATGTCCGGGTGCGCTCGGAGCTGTTCGGCCAGAGCCTGAAACTTCTGTAGGTACGACACGAGGGTCCTTTGGGTGTGAAGTGAACGACCCCTCATACCCACGGCCCCGGAGCGTCTACCTCGCCTGTCCTGAACGGTGTTCAGTCTTGCGCGGCGAAGGCGGTCGGTCGCGGGATGCCGTTGCTCACCTCATCAGTTCGTCCAGCTGGCGCGGCGCGGGCGAACTCGAACGGCGTCCCTGTTGCGCTCAGCGCCGGCGCAGGCTCACGGGGCGTGGTGTTGGGCGATGCCGTTCATGCCCGCGAGCTCGTCCGTGTGACCGGCGTAGACGGGGTGGGAGCGGACAGCCGCGCTGATCGCTCTGAGTTCGGTCGGCTCGACCACCCCCACGCCGCCACGGTCCATCAGGCGCGCTGCCACCGGCTCCACCGCATCGAGCAGCCGATCGCCCGCGAGGATGCGCTCTTGGGCGATGGCGCGCGGACCGCCTTGCCGCGCGAAGCGGAGCAGCTCGCAGTGCTCGCGGAACGTCTCGTCGTGAAGGCGGAAATAGATCGCCTGAGCGAGATAGGCCGCCGCCTCCGCGAGCCCTCGGGTCAGGGCCGACTGCCCGCTGTGGTCCTGTGCTGCGTGGGTGGCCTCGTGCACCACCAGGGCGCAGCCGCGCATCGCCGCCGGAGAGGAGGCGGGCGCGCGGAGCTCGATGGAATCCGAAACGAAAAGCGTGTCCGCCGGGCCAAAGGTCGCTGTCGCCCGTGGAGCGTAGAGCGCATTGCCCGCGCTGACGTCGGAGTGCGTCCTCACGTGGATCCGGCCGTGTTGCACCAGCTCGGCGACGTCCTCGTAGGCAGCGGCCGAGACGAACGTCGGTCCACAGGCGAACCCCAAGCCCCTCAGCCTCGGATCCCGCAGCACCCGCTGCACGGCTTCTTCAAACACGAGCCCTCCTCGCTCCCGGGCCCGCCTCCGGACCTGGTGCGAGGTCATCGAGCGAGTGAAGGCAGGGTTGCGTGGGACTTCGCCCCAGCCGCGTTCCGCTCAGAACGCACGGTAGTCATGCGGCCCGGTCGCGCCGCGCTCCGCGAACCAGCGCCGCGCGGCCTCGGCGTGCAGATCGAAGGCGAACATCGCGTCGAGCCCGTCCGGCCCGAACACCACGCCGCGCTCCTCCGTCTCGGTGTTCGGCTCAAACCCGGGCGCCGCGCTCGCGTCGCTCTCGGGCGCGGTCGAGAAGAGCAAGACACGGTTCGGGCGCGGATGCGTCGACACGAACCAGAACCCCTCGAGGCCGGCCGGGTCGACCTCGATTCCGGTCTCCTCCCGCACCTCGCGTGCGCCGTTCTGCTGCCACGTCTCGTGGCTCTCGCAGAACCCGCCGACGAGAGCGAGCTTGCCCTTGCCGGGCTCGATTCCGCGGCGGATCACGAGCAAGCCGACGCGCTCCTCCACGCGCATCGGCGCGCAGACCACGGCGACCGGAACGGGGTTGTCCCAGACCATGCCCCCGCACGTCAGGCAGGTGCGCGGGTACGTCCGATCGGACTGTTCGGCTCCGCAGAAGTGGCAGTGCGCGTGAGGCTGTCGTGTCATCCCCGGAGGAGACCGGCGCGGTCGTCGGGAGTCAAGGCGCTATCCCTGGAGGGGGGATGGCTCCTAGCGACAGAGCAGCACCGCCCCGTCATGGCCCTGAAGACCGCCACCGCCTGCCACCGTCCAACCCGACGGGATGTTGACCATGCGACTGCCGCCGGGCCGTGAGATGTTGCCCGCGTCGTCGACGTCAGCTGAGACTACGACTGTACTTCGATGGCCGCGGAATCACCGCCCTCTTGCCTGTGTGAGGGGGGCCCGGGGCAAGTGATCGGGTCCCAGACCGGGGTAACTGATCGCCCTCGGAAGAACTGGCGAGGGACATCACCAGGATGCCGAGGGCGACCCCATCAAGCAGCCTGCGTGAATACCCGGCCGAGGGCCTCAGATGGCCTGCGCGCTAACACTCGTAGCCCGAGTCGCTGCGCCGCGTCGCTGAGGACTGCCGGTGCGCGTAGAGGTAGCGGATCGGCATCCCCTCGACGCGCCCCCTGCTCGACCATCCAGGTCAGGAGGTCGCGCAGACGCAGCGGCTTGAGCGGCTCGACAAGGGTTGCCGGCTTCGGCTGGTGCAGTGATGGACCCGGCAGACTGGGACTGGCTCGACGCGCTGGCTGAGGATGAGCAAATGCCGTGGCCGGGGCAGGGGCTCAACGAGCCGAGAGAACGGAGTTGGGGCACCTGCCATTCGGAGGTGTCCCCCGAGGACCGGACCCACCTCTCTGTCGACAGCGATCGGCGTATCCAGCCCTGACTTCAGGGCTGGTGGCCGATTCGAGTGAAGTCACATCAAGCCTTCCTGAAGGTGCTGAGCTAACATCGATTGAACCCCCGAGATAGAGTACTCTGTCAAAGTCAGAGGTAATTACACCCCTCTGATCCTGGTGCAATCCGTCGCTATCCTCATACAGCACGTCGAACTGCACTGGCCTGCTGGGGCCGCCCGCTCTAGACCATGAGATATCGAACCCACTGGCCTCGATGACTGAAACATCGAAGCCGTAAGGAACGTCGATAGCGTCGACGCCATCGATGTTCAGCATGATCATCTCTCCCTTCCACAACCAAAATGAGCTGCGGCTCGCCCATGGGCCATAGTCCCACGCGCAGTCAGCAAGTGTGTTGTCACCCTGCTGCGTATAGTAGTCCATCTCTATAGGCTCAGGTCCGTGAACAGGCTCACACAATGATAGTCGTGTGTGGAGCGTGTCTGGGTTGGCGCCACGAGGGTCAGTGCCAAAATGATCGGCAATGTGGACAACATCACCCATCCAATCCCCTGCTCGGGCGGTGGAGGGGAGCTCGTCTCTGGATCGTGAGCCTGGCGCTCTTATTCCCAGGTATTGGGCCGATCCAGGGCCCGGTGTTCCGGCGCTGCTGGTTGGGACTTCTTGCGGGTCATCGTCAACGACAATGCACTGGGCGTCCGCTAGTCGTGACGGCGGCGCGTCCTCCCCGCACATCTGTCGAATGCACCGGTCGGAGATGGTGTTTCGGGATTCGATGACCTCAAGTAGAGGGGTCTCTGCCGTTCCCTCGGGGGGCAGTGCGGAGATCCATCCCGTGATGTACTCAAGTCGAGGGTAGATGAACTGAAGGGGTGTACGAGTGTGAAGCTCGTTCGTCTCTATTCTGTAGTCAGTGGCGTACGTTACACTGTGTCCCTCAGTCGTAGGGGTGCGAAATCCAAGCTCTACACGCGGTGTTGTGGCGTCGTTCCTCTCCGTAAGCGCGCGCAAGTCGCACGTATCCGTCCTGGGTTCTCCTGTGGCGAGGTCGCCGGCTTGTGCGGCATCCTGCGGCCGTGATCTCCTCCAGTAGCGAACGGCCGATGCGTGAACAACCGCAAGGGAGAATCCTGGAGGGGGGGGAGGGGGGGAGTCTTCTGTCAGTGCGGCAGAGTTGACTATCATTGACTGCCCGCGCCAAAGCCAGACTCGGCAGTCTGGGGTTTCACTATCGTTCCTCCATCGATGCGGTGGGGAGACAACCCCGTTGTGGGCTGCATAGTTGTGTGACGCGTTCTGTCGATATCTCTCGTCACAGCCTCTTCTGAGCGGCACCGCAAGGAAGCCGCCGGGCCATCGCTCGCGGCGCTCTGTGCCAGACGCCGCGTAGATGAAGTAGGTCGCTCTAGTGTGGGATCGGCCCGAAGGCGACTCTAGCGCTATTCGCATCTCATCGCTTGCTAGGGACGGAGACGCCTCGTGATCCTGGGCCGCAGCTAGGGGAGGGTCACCCCCTGTACGGGTTCGCTCTCCTCCGACTCCGACTCCGCCTCTGCTGGTGCTGCAGCCGATGGCCGCCACGATCCCAAGTATCAATATGATGAGTCGCATGAGAGCCAGAGGTTGAAGACTGCCAGGAGGTTTGTCACGGCTCGCCGATCACCCCCTCAGCGACCCGGCCCCAGCCTCGGCGGCTCAGTGACCAGCCGGCGCGCAGGCCCACGAGGATGCGCCAGCCGTCATCCTCCAGCCAGATGCAGACCCACGTGTGCCGGTCTGGCGAGGGCTCGACGAGCGGGCCAAGGGGAGCGGCGTCGAAGAAGTGTGCGGGTGGAGCGCGGCGAAGCGGGAGGGCGGTCGGGAGGATGCATGCCCGAGTGTCGGCCGGATGTGTGACCAAACTAACGCGGTCATGGCGATGACGCGGTGCCGGCGAGGAGGGGGACACCTCGACCTCCGCGGACTGCTCGCGGGACTCGAGCCCAGGAGCGCCAGACCATCACGCTGTCGCACGAGCAGGTCGAAGCTGTGCTCCGGGCGCTGCCGCATCGGTCGCAGCGAGCACGCCACCCGGTCCGCGCGTTCTTTCGAGTCATGTGGGAGACGGGGTTGCGCCGAGCGACGCTCTGGCCCCTCCGCGCGCCGCAGGACTATCAGAAGGGTTCCGACCGCCTCGTGATTCGAGACGCCGCTGACAAGGCGCGGTACGGGCGCGCGCTCCCGCTCACCGCGGCGGCCCGGGCGTCGCTCGATGAGGTGTGTCCGGGGGAGGGCGCGATCTTCCCCCGCGCCGACCTGCGTCATCTGCTGCGCGCCGCGGCGAGGGACGCGGGGCTCCCCGAGCTCGCAGTGCGGCATCTGTCCAACCACGACTTCCGGCACAGCCGCACCACCGACCTGCTCGACCAGGGCGGCAGCCTGACCGGCGTGGCGTATCTCGTCGGACACAAGCAGGTGACGACGACGAACGCTACGCGCACGCTCGGCTGGCGGCCGCTCGTGAGGTGCTCGCCGGTGAGCGCGGAGCGCTTTCGGGATCCGCATTGGGATCCCAAGTCGCCGAGACAGCCCCGGAACGCGAAAACCCCGCCACGAGGGCAGGGTTGGATTCGCCAGCCGGTGCGCCTCACGGCGCGGGAGCTGCTTGGTGCGTCGAATGGACTTCGATCAGCACTGCGGAAGAGAGGACTCGAACCTCCACGAGTTTTACCTCACTAGATCCTTAGTCTAGCGCGTCTGCCAGTTCCGCCACTTCCGCGTGGGGCGGCTGAATCTATCCGACGCGGGGGGGTTGTCAAGCGACTTCGTGGATTCACTCCCAGGCGGGTGGGGAGGCCTCGGGTTTCGGGCCGCGCGTGACCCAAAGGGACCACGCGATGAAGAGCAGCTGGAAGGGAAGGCGGAGATAGAGGCCCCAGGCGGGGGCGTCGGGGAAGTCCTCGGGGTGGAGCGCCATGTGGAGGTTCGCGGGGAAGACGGCGACGAGCAGGGCGACGAGGCCCCAGCCGGCGAGGCGGCGGGTTTTGGGGACGAGCACGGCAACACCCAGGAGCACCTCCGCGACACCGCTCAGCCACACGAGCTCGAGGTGCAGCGGCAGGTAGGGCGGCATGATCTGGACGTAGAAGTCCGGGTTGACGAAGTGGTTGATGCCGGCGCCGATGAAGGCCAGGGCGAGCAGCCAGCGGAGCACGGTGCGGAAGGTCTCCATGCGCACACTCTACGCTGAAGCGGCGCGCCCGCTTGCGCCGGAAGGCCCGCGCCCCACATCCTCCGCCATGCCGCCGGCGCTCGAGTTCGAGAACGTGGTGAAGCGCTTCGGCGATCGGCGGGCGCTCGACGGGGTCTCGTTCCAGGTTGAGCCGGGCGAGGTGTTCGGGCTGCTGGGGCCGAACGGCGCGGGAAAGACGACGCTGATCCGGCTGGCGCTCGACATCCTGCGGCCGGACGAAGGCGTGGTGCGGCTGCTCGGCGAGGATGTGCGGGACGTGGACCACGACCGGGTTGCGTATCTGCCGGAGGAGCGCGGGCTGTACCGCCGCGAGAAGGTGCGCGACGTGCTGGCGTACCTCGCGCGGCTCAAGGGCGTGGCCCCCCGAGAAGCGCGCCGCCGGGCGGGGATGTGGCTCGAGCGGGTAGGGCTGTCGGAGGTCGCGCACAAACGGGTCGACCAGCTCTCGAAGGGCATGAGCCAGAAGGCGCAGATCGCCGCGTCGCTCGTGGCGGACCCGGAGCTGGCCATCCTCGATGAGCCGTTCAGCGGGCTCGACCCGGTGCACGTCGGGGAGGTGCTCTTGATCCTCCGTGAGCGGCAGGACGCGGGGCGCACGACGGTGTTGTCCACACATCTGATGAACCGCGTCGAGGCGGTCTGCGATCGCGTGGCGTTGCTGCACCAGGGGCGCCGGGTGCGCTACGGCACGGTGGGCGACATTCGGGGGGCGCAGTCGGGGGTGACGGTGCGCGTCAGCGGATCGCTCCCGGACGTCGAGGGGGTGGTCGACGCGGTCGCCGGGCCCGGCGGGCATCGGCTGACGCTGAGCGCGCCGCCGGCGGAGGTGCTCGCGCGCTTGCTCGCGGCGGGGGCGGAGGTCCTCTGCTGGGAGATCGAGCGGCCCTCCCTCGAGGACGTGTTCGTGTCCGTGGTCGCGGGGCAGGACGAGGACGCGTCATGAGGATCCGGAAGGTCAAGACCATCGCCGGGTTCGAGCTGCGCCGCGCGATCACGCGGCCGGCGTATCTTCTGATGACGTTTGGCCTCCCGCTGTTCTTCGGGCTCATCGGCGGCGTGCCGGCGTACGTTCAGCAGGAGCAGCTCGCGACGGAGCTCGAGCGCACGTCGCTCTACGCGGTGGTCGACGAGAGCGGGCTTTTGTTTCTCGACATGCGGGGGCAGCCGCTCTCCGCGTGGCCCGGTGCGCAGCGCGCGCTCCCGCAGCTCGACGGCGACACGCGGCTCGTCGTGCACGAGACGGTGGCGCTTTGGCCGATGGCGCGCGAGAGGGCCGAGGCGGGGCTGCAGTCCGGGGAGGTCGAGGGGGTCGTGGTGGTGCCGGCCGACTACCTCGCGCGCGGTGCGGTCACGATGATCGTGCGGGCGGGTCCGTCGCCACTCGATGTGTCGGCCACGGCGACCCGGCGCCACGTTCGCTCGCTGCTCGTCCAGGGCATGCTGCACGAGCGCGTCAGCCCGGAGATCAACGAGCGCGTCCGGCTGCCGCTCGAGGAGCTGGAGCACTTCGAGATGACCCCGGAGGGCGAGCTCCGGCAGATCCGCGACGCCGGTCTCAGCGCCATCGCGCGCATGTTGGTGCCGGTGGTGCTGTCGATGCTGCTGCTGATGGCGTTGATGACGACGGGTGGCTACCTCGTGCAAGGCATCGGGGCCGAGAAAGAGAACCGGGTCATCGAGGTCCTGCTCGCGACGGTGAAGCCCGACGAGATCCTCGCCGGCAAGCTACTCGGGTTGGGCGGCGCGGGGCTGCTGCAGTTCGGGGTCTGGGCGCTCGGCTTCGTCGGCACGCTGGTGGCCGCGCTGGGGCTGCTCGACGACCTGGCGGTGGAAGTCCCGTGGGGGGCGGTGGCCATCGCTCCTGTGCTCTTCGTGGTGGGCTACCTCTTCTATGGGAGCTTGATGCTGGCCACGGGATCGCTCGGCGCGACGGCGAACGAGAGCCAAAAGCTGACCATGATGTGGGGGATGCTGGCGCTGCTCCCGATGCTGTTCTTGCCGATGTTCCTCGAGGCGCCGCATGGGCTCGGGGCGCTGGTGATGCACTGGGTCCCGTTCACGGCGCCGCTCGCGATCGTGCTCCGCATGGCGCAAGACCCGGCGGGCGTGCATGGCTGGGAGGTGGCGGGGAGCATCGTCGTGCTCATCGTGTGCACGTGGCTGAGCGTGCGCATCGGGGCGCGGCTGTTCCGCGTCGGTGTGCTGCTCGGTGGTGGCTGGCCCGGCTGGAGGCAGGTGCTCCGGCAAGCCGAGATCACGCGCTGACGGCTCAAGGGCGAGGGAGGCCCATGGCGGCGAGTGTCAGGGCGATCACGGCGGCGACGATGACCGCGGCGAGCAGGACCTTCGCTTGCGTCGACAGGCCCGACGGCGGCACGGGCGCGCGGGGGAGCAGGTCTGTGTCGCGGTCGCCGGGCGCGCCGGCTCGCTTCGCCTTGGGAGGGTTCTTCTTCTTCGCCACCGGCGCCACGGACGGAGGGCGACCCTCGTCGCTGATGCCCGCTGACTCGGTCACGGCTTTGCGTTCCGAGTCGCTGATGACGACGCTGCTCGCTTCTCTCCGGTCCCGTGGGGACGGGACCACCAGGGCTTCGAGTCGAACGCTCTCGTCCGGCAACGCGAGCAGCGCCTCGTTCATGGCGGTTCCATCCTCGAAACGATCGCCGGGGCTCTTTGAGAGCGCCTTCTCGATGAGGGCGCGCAGCGCCTCGTGCACCCACAGCCCGCTCCGGCACGCGGTGATGTCGGGCAGCGGCTCCAAGAGGTGGGCGCGGAGCAGCTCGGAGCGGCGTTCGTATCGAAACGGTCGGCGGTCGGCGAGCAGCTCGAAGAGCATGACCCCGAGGGCGTACACGTCGGCGCGCACGTCCACGAAGGCGTCGGTGATCTGTTCCGGCGCCATGTATGCGGGGGTGCCCACGATGCGGCCGCGCCGGGTCAGGGTCTCTTCGTCGCTCGGGGTGTCCTCGACCGAGAGCATCTTCGCGAGCCCGAAGTCCAGCAGCTTTACCTCGCCGCCCTCGACGAGGAACACGTTCGCGGGCTTGAGGTCGCGATGCACCACCTCGTGGGCGTGTGCCTCGGAGAGCGCCGCCAACACGGGGGCGTAGAGGGGCAGCACCTCGTCGATGGGCAGCGACTCCCGCTCGAGCCGCTGCTCCAGCGTTTCGCCTTCGAGCAGCTCCATCGCGATGAAGGTCTCGCCGTCCTCCACGCCGAAGTCGACAATCTCGACGATGTTCGGGTGCGACAGCTTCTTGAGGACCTTTGCCTCCCGGGCGAAGCGCCGCTCGAGCCCCGAGATGGTCCCGATGGAGTCGAGGACTTTCAGCGCGACCTCGTCGCCGTCCTCGCTCTTTGCGCGGTACACGGTGCCCGTCGCCCCGGAGCCGAGCTGGGCCTCGATGCGGTAGCCGCCGAGCGTCGATCCGACCCGCGCCTCACCCATGCGGTCGACAATACGAGGCGGTCGTCAGGATGGCGAGCCTCGGCCGTTACTCGATGGCCAGGACCGTGCCGAGCCGCGAGAGCAGCGGGAGCCCGGCGGGCAATCCGTAGATGCGCAGGCGCCCGTCCCGAAGGCCGGCCCACATCGCCTGGTTCACTTCACCCTTCGGGTCGGGGAGCCCGAACCGGTTGTTCTCCATCCGCGACATATCGCTGATCAGCTCGGCCGAGCCGCGGAGGGTAACGTCGGGGATGCCAACGATGCCGTCGTGCACGACCGCGCGGCCCCGCTCGAAGTGCATCGTCAGCGCCACGTCAGCGTCCTCGGCCACGATGGCGACCCGACCGAACAGGCGGTCGAACACGGCCTTGCGCTCGGGGTGGTCCTCGAGGTTCTGGCTCATCATGGTCGCCATCATGATGGCGAGGCCGTTCTCCGCGGCGCTGGGTGCGAGCTCGATGCCCATCAGGCGGGGTAGTCGGTGTCGATGGCGAGGGCGCTCTTGACGAGCTCTTTGTTGGCCACGACGAACTTCACGATCGTCGGGAGGTGGCCTTTCTTGAGCTTGAGCTTGTTCTGCATCATCGCCTTGGTGGGGTCGAGCTCGCCGCTCATGACGGCTTTCCACCGCTCGTACTCGGCTTGAATCACGAACTCGGCGCCCTCGGCGGCCTCCGCGTCCACGTACTCCGCGCCGCGGCAGGCTCCTTCATGCATGTCGAGGACCATCGCGGTGTCCTCCTCGATGCCGAGGTCCGGGCGCGCGCTCACCACGTAGGCGACCTTGCCGTGCGTCCACCCGGCGCCGGCCTTGGCGTAGCCCGCGTTCTCGTTGATCGCGTCTTTGAAAGCGGTGGTCCATTCGACCGAGGGAAAGCGGATGCCCATACATGCTCCTAGGGTCCTGAGTCTGGCGGCGGAACGTAGAGCGGGCGGACACGAGGCGCAACGCCCCGCCGGGCGCGCGATTGGCCTGCATCCCCGCCCGGCGATAGCTTTGGGGCGTCGATTGGGCGCCCCCGGGAATGTGAGGTAGACCCTGCGGGTATCCCGCCCGTCCGAACTCAGGACAGCATGAACCAGGCTCTCTTCGCGCAGCTGCGAGGCGTCGGCATCGGCGCCATTCTGTCCGTCGGGCTCCACGGAGCCTTGGCGTTGGCGGTGCTGCAGGCGCCGCAGGCGTGGCTGACAGACACCTCGCGGAACGAGCCGGTCTTCCTGGAGCTCGTCGACGACGCGCCCGTCGCGCTCATCGAGCCGGACACGCCGGAGGTCGCGCCCGAGCCCACGCCGCTCCAGCCCACGCCGGTCGAGCCGGAGACACAGCTGCCCCCCGAGGCGCTCGACCCGGACGTACAGGCGCTTCCGCCGGAGTCCACCGACACGCCCCCCGGCGCGCTGGTGCCCGCGGTCGGGACGCCCACGGGTGACGGGATGCCCAACGGCTCAGGGGTGGCGTCGTCCGTCGAGGCGCCTTCCACGGCCGGCGCGAGCTCCGGGGCGATCGACCCGCGGAGCGACCAGATGCGGTTGCTGTTGGATCCGAGCCGGGTCGCCCGGAGCGGCTATCAGGTCACCGGACCCGGTCCGTCGCGTCCCAGCGGACCGGCCGGGCTGGGCACGGGGCCTCGTGGGCCGACCGAGCAGGAGCTGGAGGCGATGCACTCCGGCTCTCTCCGCCGACAGGCGATGGCCAAGGCGCACATCACACGGGAACCCGTCGTGCTGCGGCGTGAGCCGGACGGCTCGCGGTCTTGGGCGGGCCCGATGTTCACCGCTCGGGTGGCGCCCAACGGCGAGGTCACCTTCGAGGACGGCGCCGACGTCAACACCAACGGGTTCTCCGCGAGCGGCAACTTCGACCTCCAGGGCGCGATCATGGGCGCGCAGGGCCAGGACCCTCGGGCCGCTGAGCGAGAGCGCTTCATGCGCGAGACGCGGGCGGAGCGGGAGGCGATGGAGGACGAGTACCGTCGCGAGGTGCAGCAGCGTCAGGTCAGACGAATACGCGGGGAGCTGCGCAGTGTCTGGGCGCGGGCGGACCGGAGCGCCGAGCGAAGACGAAGACGCATCTTCTTCTTATGGGACCGCATCACGGACGACGGCAGCATGGATGACGTCAAGGCCGCGGTGCTCACATTCGTCCGGATCAACCTGCCGCAGGGCAGCGCGGATGCTTTCACGACCCAAGAGCTTGCGGCCATGAACGCGCGCCGTCGCTCGCGTCGCGAGTTTGCGCCGTACTGAGCCAGTCGTCCGGCACGGCGTTTGCTTTCTGTCGTCTGCGGAGGCTCCATGACGTACGAACGACCGGTGGGTGTGACGCTCTTTGCGCTCTTTGGGCTCTTTGCGCTGGCGGGCTGCGGCTCGGGTGACGACGGGGGCACCTGCCTCGCAGTGCGGCAGTGTGTCGTCTCATGTGACGACGCCACATCCGAGGAGCACGTGTGCACATGTCCTTCGGGGACCGTGGACGTGCTGAGTTGCGGTGAGCCAGCGGGCCCCATCGAGTCGTTGGCCGATGGAAGCACCGGCCCGGATGGCGGGGTCGTGCGCGACGCTTCGGTGGACGCGCACGACGGCGGGCCCCTGCTCCCGGGGCAGGACGCGACCTGCCGACTGATGTGCGACGCGCAGTACGCCGCGAGCTGTCCCGCGAGCGGCTGCCAGGCGAGTTGCGAGGCCCGGCTCGAGTACGCGCGCGAAATCGGGTGCGAGGCCGAATGGAAGGGTGTGGTGAGCTGCATCGCCCGCACTCCTTGTTTGGACGACGGAACCTGCGGGCGCACGTCCGGGTGGACGGAGTGCCTGGGGCTCTGACGGTCCGCCGTGCGGCTGGTAGGGTGCCGAGATGGACACCATCGACGTCACCGCCCTCATGCTCGGCATCGACAGAGAGGCGCGCCCCGAAGTGCAGCGCGCCATGAACGACATCGCCGAGATGGGGGACAGCGGAAGCCCTGCCGGTCTCGTTCAGATGATGCGGGAGGCCATCGCCGTCCTGCGCGGGGTGCGGCGGCACTGGACCCACGCGGGGGTGGAGAACACACGGCCGATGCCGGAAGCCAAGGCGGAGGGGCGCTTTGCGGCGCTCACCAAGAAGGCGCGCAGGCGGTTCGAGGAGGAGACCATCCGCAACAAGGACGGGGTCATCACGCGTGGGGACGCGAGCCCGCTTCCGCCGAGCGATGTGCCGGGGGTGGTTGTGGTGACCCTCGTCGTGGCGGCACGACAAGAGCTCCTGGACGTGGCCGACGTGCGGGACGGCGCGCAGCTCGAGCGCGCGTTCGACGGGTTGATGGGGGTGGGCGCGGACGACTTCGTGGCCATGGAGGTGATCTGGTCGCCTTCCGACGAGAACGACCGGGCCACGTCGGCGATGGTCGAGGCGAAGTACCCCGAGTTGACGCGCCTCTCCTCCGGTCGCGCGTGAGCTTTGACGCCCTGGCGGGGCTCACCGTCGATGGGTTTCGGCTCACGTCGGTGAACTCGGACGCCGTGGACGGAGTGGTGGTCTCGCTGACTGATCCGGCCGTGGAGATGGAGCGCTGGCACATCGAGGGCGCGCACCACGTGCTGTTTCCCGAGTGGGCCTACCTGGTGTTCATGCGCCCCTGCTTCGTGCCGCTCCGCGCGTTCTCCGTGCGCGCGTCGCCGGACTTCGTGGCCGAACAGCTCGGCCGCATGCCCCCGGACTGGTTCTCGGATGCGGAGCGGCAGACGATGCAGCGGGTATCGTTGTTCGACCGCGAGCTGGCGCTGCCCGTGCTCGAGCTGATCGCGCCGGCCGCCGAGGTTCGCCGCGGGCCCCTGCGCGTGCTTTGAGGCAGTGTGGTGGAGCGCTGACGACCGTGCGACCGGAGACCCCATGAAGCATGCGAATCTAAGAACCAGCCATCTGGCTTCCTGCCTGCTTGCGGCCATGGGTACATGCGTGGCTCTCGGGTGCGGTGAAACGCCCGATGCGGACGCCGCCATCGACGCGCCCGCCGCGATGTGTGAGACGGTCGCGCCGTTCGAGGCTCCTCCTCCCGAGGGCCACGCCGAGCCACTCGCGGCGGGCCCAGGCGAAGCGCGCGCAGGTCGGATCGAAGCGGCCGACCTTCCTGCGGACCGCGACGGCCTCGCGACCTGGCGCGGCGGGGACTACGTCCTCAGCAACGACCGCGTCGCGCTCCTGCTGGGCGCGACCGGGCGCGAGATCGACGACCCGTATCCCGGGCGCATCACGGGCATCGCGCGCGTCGAAGGAGGCGCGCTCATCGAGCCGGCGGGCTTCAACAAGCTCACCCTCGGGTTGGGGCGATTCCTCGTCGCGGCCGACGCCGTGGGGGTGGTCTCCGACGGGGCGGACGGCGGGCCCGCGGTCATCCGGGCGCGCGGTCCGCTGTCGCCGATGGTCGCGCTCGCCGATCTGCTCGATGGACTCTTGCCCGAAGACTTCACGGGGTTGCCCGGCGCGCTCGAGTACGAGCTGGCACCGGACGCGAACCACGTGGATGTGTATCTGCTCGCGAGGGCCGACGAGGGGGGACTGCGCGCGCGCGTGGGTGTGGCGCAGGTGTTCTTTCAGGGCTTTCGCACGCCTCCGTGGAGCCCTGGGCGCGGGTTCTTGCCGCGCATGGGAGCCACTCCGTTCGTGGCCTTTGTCGACGACGACGCCACGAGCTTCGCGTGGCTCGCGCCCGAGGGCGAGCTGTCCCAGCTCTTCGGGCAGACGGGCATCGACGTCTTCACCTCGGGTCGGCTGGCGGTCGCCCCGTGCGGTGACACGCGTGTGCACGTGGCGCGGCTCGTCATCGCCGGTCGTGGGCTCACGCCGCTCACCGCAGCGGTCGCGGAGCTGACCGGCACGGAGACCACCCGCGTCTCGGGCACCGTCGAGGAGGCCGATGGCACCCCCGCGCCGGATGCGCGGCTGCACGTCACGACCAGCGATGGCGAGCATCTCACGCGTGCCTGGCCGGCACCCGACGGGACGTTCTCGCTGGATGTCGATGCGCGCGCGACGCAGCTCTGGCTCGTGCGGCCTGGCCAGCCGACGCAGGGGCCCTTCGACGCCGGACGAGACCTGACCCTCCGCATGCCGGCGTTCGCCACCATTGAGGTGAGCGCCTCGGACGAGGCGGGTGCTCTCTTGCCGGTGCGGGTCGAGGTCGTGCCGGACGAGGCCATCGAGCCCCCTCCCGAGTCGTGGGGCGAGCCGGGGTTTGGCCGCGGGCGGAGCCACGTCGTGTTCGCGTCCGGCGGCACCGCGTCGATGCGCGTCTCGCCCGGCGCGCACCGGCTGAGGGTGACGCGCGGGCCGGAGTACGAGCGCTTCGAGACGCCGGTGAACCTCGCTGACAACGAGCTCTCCGCGCACGACGTCACGCTCGCGCGCGTGGTCGACACGACCGGCGTGATGTGCGCCGACTATCACATCCACACGCACCGCAGCGTCGATTCCTCGGACGAAGGCCGCGTCAAGCTCGCGGGTCTCGCCGCGGATGGGCTCGAGATCGCGATCCGGTCGGAGCATGAGTGGGTGACCGACTTCTCGCCGCTCGTGTCGGATCTCGGCCTCGACAGCCACGTGTTCGGCATGGCGGGCCTGGAGCTCACCACCTTCACCTACGGGCACTTCGGCGTCTTCCCGCTCGAGGCCGACCCGGGCGCACTCAGCGGCGGCGCTGTGCCCTGGTACAACCGCCTCGCCCCCGACGTGTTTGCGGACGTCCGCGCGCGACCGGAGGCGCCCGTGCTGGTGATCAACCACCCCCGCGCGGGAGGGCTCGCGCAGGGCTACTTCACGGAGGCCGGCTACGACCCCGACACCGGCGCGGTTGGGACCCCCGAGCTCTGGGACGACGCGTTCACCGTCGTCGAGGTGTTCAACGACTCGGACTTCGAGAGCAACCGGGGTGAGTCGGTCCGCGACTGGTTCTCCCTTCTCAACTCGGGCCGCCGCGTGTTCACCGTCGGTTCGTCCGACAGCCACGGCATCCTCGCGACCCCGGTGGGCTACCCGCGGACGTGTTTGTCCGTGGGTGTCGACGACGTCGGCTCGCTGACGTCGGAGTTGGTCCGAGACGCCACCTCCTCCGGGCGTTCGTACGTCAGCGGAGGTGTGCACTTGACGGTGCTTGGTCCAGGCGGCGTCGGCCCCGGCGAGCAAGCGGACGGCGTCGGCGAGACGGCGCGGCTCGACGTGACCCTCCGCGCCGCGCCGCGCATCGACGTCGACCGACTCGAGGTCATCGTCGACGGCGTGACCGCGGAAGTCATCGACGTGCGCCCCGAGGACGCCGACCCCCTCGAGCCGAGCGTGCGTGCGCGGGTGCCTGTGGACGTGACCGTAGCGCCCGGCGGCTCGTGGGTGGTGTTCCACGCGAGTGGCGACGAGACGTTCAGCTCGCACGAACTCCGGCCGTTCGCGGTCTCGAACCCCGTCTTTCTCGCGCGTTGACGTCGCGTCGTCGGCAGCGCGCGGCGTATCGTGTGCCCATGGTTGCCTCGTTCCCCGCTCCGAGATGTTGGCTCGCCACGATCACAGACAACAGCGAGACCCCGCGGAAGGGGCGCTGACGTGCAGGTCGACGAGGTGCCTCTCATCCGGGCCTCGCGCCTGCTGGCCGAGGGCTTCGCGCACGGCTTTTCGACCCGCGCGGGCGGCGTCAGCGAGGGCGCGTTCGAGAGCCTGAACCTCGCACGCACCGTGGGTGACGAGGCCGCGCTCGTCGCCGAGAACAGCCGCCGGTTCAGCCACGCGCTCGGGGTGTCGACGCGCAACGTCTACGAAGTCAGCCAGGTCCACGGGCGGGCTCTCGTCGAGGTCGAGCGACACGATGACGTGGCCGCGACTCGCCTGCTCGAGGCCGATGCCTTGCTCACGCGCCACCCGGGGCTGGCGGTGGCGGTGAGAACGGCGGACTGCGTCCCTGTGCTGCTCGCCAACCGCTCGAGTGGTGCGGTGGCCGCAGTTCACGCGGGTTGGCGAGGGGTGACGGCACGTATCGTCGAAGGCGCGCTGGCGCGACTCGGCGACGCCAAAGACATCTGCGCCACGATCGGGCCCCACATTCGGGCGTTCGAGGTCGGCGACGATGTAGCGGCGCAGATCGACGAGGTGAGCCACGGTGCGACCGTCGTCGAAGCGCGGGACCCGCGTCCGCATGTCGATCTCGCGGCCGCCCTGTGCGCCCAGCTCGAGCACGGCGGGGTGCACGACATCGAAGACGTGGGCGGCTGCACGCTGAGCGAAGGGGCGCGGTTCTTTTCGTACCGCCGCGACGCCGGGGTGACGGGGCGCCACTTGTCGGCGATCGTCGCCCGAGGGTAGGGACGGTTGATCTAGCCCCGGGCGCGCACCATCGGGCCGAGCTGGGCGCGGAACCGATCGCTCCACGGGCAGGGGGTGTCGGACTCGGGGTCGAGCCGAACGAGACGGGTCTTCCCTTCGGCGTAGATCGTGTCGCCGTGGCGCGAACGGACCTTGGCTTCGAGGATGAGGCTGGAGCGCCCGAGGTGGACCGGGGTCAGCTCCACCAGGACGTCGCCTTCGCCCCGGACGGGCACCAGGTAGGCGATCTCGTGTGCCGCAACCACATGATATTTGTCGGGGTTTACGTCGATCGGGTCCTGCCACCGGAACCCGAGCGCGTTGAACAGCTCGCCTCGCGCGCGCTCCATGAAGAGCAGGTAGCGCATGTTGTGAAGGATGTTCAGCGCGTCCAGATCGTCGAAGTAAACGTGCTGGTTGCTGCGGAAGGGGCTCTCGACCGTCATCGATGGCCTTTCTGTGCTACGCCTCGCCCCTCGATGGCCTGGTTCGGGAAGACAAAAGCAGATGTCGACGCGTCCGAAAAGAAGACGCTCGGCCGAGGCGTGTTCCGCAAGTGCGTCCAATGCAACGTGACGTTGCCTTCGGAGGACTTCACCGCCAACAACGAGGTGTGTCCGGAGTGCAGTCACCACTATCGGCTGAGCGGGGAGGCTTGGGCGGAGCTGTTGCTCGACCCGGGCACCTTCCGTGAGCTCGACGAAGGTGTGCTGAGCTCGGACCCGCTCGCCTTCGTGGACAGCAAGCGCTACCCGGATCGCCTGGTCGCCAGCCAGAAGAAGACCGGGCTCGAGGACGCCATCATGGTCGGCGAAGGTGAGATGGAGGGGCGTCCCATTCAGCTGGGGTGTTTCCTGTTTCGCTTCATGGGCGGCTCGATGGGATCCGTCGTCGGCGAGAAGATCACCCGCATGATCGAGCGCGGCACCGCGAAGGGCCAGCCCGTGGTGTTGATGAGCTCGTCCGGCGGAGCGCGCATGCAGGAGGGGGCGCTTTCCCTGATGCAGATGGCGAAGACGGTCGGCGCGCTTCGGCGCCTGCGTGAAGAAGCCAACATGCCGTTCATCAGCGTCTGCCTCGACCCGACCACCGGCGGCGTGGCGGCGAGCTTCGCGCTCCTCGGCGACGTCAACATCGCCGAGCCGCGTGCCCGCATCGGGTTCGCCGGCGCGCGCGTCATCGAGAACACGATCCGCCAGAAGCTGCCCGAGGGCTTCCAGCGCAGCGAGTTCCTGCTCGAGCACGGCATGATCGACATGATCGCGCCCCGGCACGCCATGCGCGCCACCATCGCGCGGGTGCTCGCCCACTTCTTGGAGTGAGGACCGGAGACAGGGCGTGGAGCGAGACGCTCCGCGCGCTCTATTCGCTGGCCCACAAGGGCATCCTCCCCGGCCTCGATCGCATGTTCGCGGCGCTGTCCGACGACGCGCTTGCGCTCAGCGTGGTCCATATCGCGGGGACCAACGGCAAGGGCAGCGTCTGCCGCATGGTCGCCGGTGGACTCGGAGACGACGTGGGTCTGTTCACGTCGCCGCACCTGCATCGCCTCACCGAGCGCATCCGAGTGGGTGAGGTGGAGGTCGACCGGACCGAGTTCGTGGCGCGCTGGCGAGCGCTGGGCCCGGACCCGAACCTCAGCTTCTTCGAGGCGGTCACGGTCATCGCGCTCGAGACCTTCGCGGCCCGGGGGGTGCGTCTCGCGGTGCTGGAGACGGGCCTCGGCGGCCGGCTCGACTCGACCAACGTCTTCCCGTCGCCACGGGTGACCGCGATCACGCGCGTGGGGCTCGACCACCAGTCGTTTCTCGGGCCGGACCTCGAGAGCATCGCGTCCGAGAAGGCGGGCATCCTCAAGCCAGGTCGCCCCGCGGTGTTTGCGCCCCAGGTGCCGGAGGCGCGTGCGGTGCTCGAGGCCCGCGCGGAGGCACTCGGTGTGCCGTGCCGCTGGGCTGAGCAGGGGCCGGCGCCGCTTCATCTCACCGGGGCGCATCAGCGACAGAACGCCGGGGTCGCGCTCGCGGTGTTGGACGAACTGGAGGGACAGGGAGAGACCGTGGATCGCGAGGCCGCGCTGTCGGTTCGTTGGCCCGGGCGCCTCGAATCGTTCGAGCGAGACGGGACACGCTGGCTGCTCGACGGCGCGCACAACCTCGACGGATGCCACGCGCTCGCCGAGCACCTCGGGACACTCGGCGAGCGCCCCACGCTCATCTTCGGCGCCATGGCCGACAAGTCCTGGCGAGAGATGTTCGAGATTCTGCGTCCCCATGTCGGGCGTGTCGTCGCGGTCGCGCCGCCTGTGATGAGGGGTTTCGATCCCGCGTCGGTGCCCGGCGCCCAAGTCGCGGCCGATGTGCCCGACGCGCTGCGTCGTGCGGGGGCGGACCCGTCGGTCGTCGTGGCGGGCAGCCTGCTCTTGGTCGGCGCGATGCGTGGCGTGCTGCTCGACGAGCGCGTAGACCCGCCGATCGCGATGTAGAGCCACACGCGGTGGTCCCTCAGCGAGTGAGCGCAGCAGAGAGAGGAGGAGGTCGAGCACAGCTAGATCGGGGCGTAGGGGCAACGTTTGGCGCGCGAGCACGACAACGACCTACATGCACGACCCCCGTTTCGGTGAGCTTTCCCACGCGATCCTCGGTGCATGCATCGAGGTGCATCGACAGTTGGGGCCCGGCTTGCTGGAGTCGGCGTACGAAGAGTGCCTCGTATCCGAGTTGGGCGAGCGAGGGCTCCCGTTCGAGCGGCAGCCTCATGTGAGGCTCGTGTACAAGGGGAGGCTTGTGAATCAGACCTTTCGCCCAGACTTCATCGTCCGCGGTAGCGTCGTCCTCGAAGTGAAGTCGGTGGAGACGATTCGTTCGGTCCACAAGGCCCAGCTTCGGACCTACCTCAAGTTGTGTCACGTCCCCGTGGGACTCCTGGTGAATTTCAACGTTCCGCTATTGAGAGAAGGCGGGATTCGCCGCTTCATGCTGCCCTCGAAAGCCTGAGCGTGAAGGCCGGACGCCTGCGCGATCTTCTGGACACCACGTCTTGCCCGCAGTGCATCTCGCTCGCATGTACGGAGCGCCTATACGGCCGCGTCGAGTCCCAGGACGTCCAATGCCGTGTCGGCATCGGCTCCAAAGAACCCTCCTCGAACTCCTCCCCTCCTCGCCTCTCTGTTGAATCGCTCTCGGGTGAACGGAGGGCCAGTACCGCGCCGGGTCGAGTTCGAACGCAGCAGAGAGGGGAGGACGCGAGGAGTTCGAGGAGATCGGAGGTCAACGAAGTGTGGCGTCGCGGGCCTGCGCCCAGCGCTGCCGTCACCGCGAAGACAACGTCCAACGCCTGTCGGCATCGGCCCCAAAGAACCCTCCTCGAACTCCTCCCCTCCTCGCCTCTCTGTTGAATCGCTCGGGTGAACGGGGGGCCTGTACCACTGGGTCGAGTTCGAACGCAGCAGAGAGAGGCGAGGAGTTCGAGGAGAGTGGAGGTCCTGCGAGTGCGTGGCGTCGCGGGCCTGTGCCCAGCGCTGCCGTCGCCGCGAAGGCACGGTCCAACGCCTGTCGGCATCGGCCCCTCAACAATCCTCCTCGAACTCCTCCCCTCCTCGCCTCTCTGTTGAATCGCTCTCGGGTGAACGGGGGGCGTGTACCGCCGGGTCGAGTTCGAGCAGAGCGGACCGGGAAGCACACACTCATATCTACTACCGAGGCAGTGGGGCGTCGGGGAGGAACGCGCTTCGCACGCGTGTCCCGGTCGGTGGCAGGAGCGCTTGGCGGGTCGCCATGAACGGGGTGAGCTGGGGGTTCGGCACAGACGTGCGACTCGGCGGCTGGAGCGCGTCGTCGCGGACGACGACCTCCCGGGCAAACGCCCCCAAGAAGTCCGGCGTGTGGGCGACGGGGCGCTCGAATGGCATCGTCAGCGCGAACCAGACGAGTTCGGTCGACTGCCAGCTCTCCTGGCCGACGTCGCCGAGCGCATCTGCGTCGACGGTCACCACGACACCCGCGGGAGGGCGGCCTCTTCCGGCAGGCAAGACATCGGCCTGCGCCGCGGCGGCCACCCGCTCGGCGAGCGGTCGGTCTTGTTCTCGCAACGCGACGACGTGGCGGGGCGCTTCGAGCGCATGGAACAGGTAGTGGCCCAACGCGCCCAAGTGGGTGTCGGTCCACTCGGCGTCGATGGTCAGCGTGTCGTGACGTCCGCCGAGCGCGCCCTCCGCGTCGAGGAGCAAGCCCCCGTGTTCGACGAAGTAGAAGTCGCGCGCGTCCGGTGGGTCTGACTCCATCCCGAGTTGCGCTCGGGCGAGGGAGGCCTCGAGCTTCTTGCGGAGCGAACGCGCGCCGCTCAGCTCACGCAGCACCCCTTCCACCGCGCCCAGGTCGCCCATCAAGAGCGCTGCCCAGCCGAACTCGAAGAGCGCGCCGGGGTCGTCTCCGAGGCAGGGGTGGAGCGCGAGCGTCTCGAGCACCTGCTCCGGTCGTCCGGAATGGGCGTAGGCGAGGGCGAGCTCGCTGCGCACGACGGCGTCGAACGGCACAAACGCGATGGCCCGCTCGAGGATCGCGGCGGCGGCTTCGGGCTGCTGCGTCCCGAGCAGCGCGCTGCCCAGCTCGAGCAGCCGCCGGGGGTCGTGGGGCGCGTCGGCGGAGCGGGCGAACATCTCCGCCAGCCTCGCTTCGTTGCCGCGACGAAGGACCTCGGCCGCGAGATGAAGCAGCTCGTCCGCGTCCGTGTCCGCGATGAGCGCCGCCGTCATGCGCCGCCACGCCGCCTCCGGCCCGGCGTGTTCCAACACGGTCCGGACATGCGCCTGCACACGGCGTCGTTCCTCGCGGCGTCGCCGCCCGAAGATCTGGCCCAACCAGCCCACGCGGTCAGCCTACCCAGAAACCCTAGGTTGTCGATGTCACACCGGCGGCGCGTCTGAAACGCTCAGGTGTCTGACTTCGGCGGTCCCCCGGGCTTTCGCCGTCGACGCCGTCGCCGTCGCTTTTGCGGCGCGTCACCCTCGCCCGCGGGGCGGGGGCCGCCGCCGTCCTGTACGTCGCGCCGCGCGTTCTGGCGCTCGCCGTCCCGCGAGGGGCTTCCGCTTCGAGGCGCAGCTCGGTCCGGGGTGCCTTCGCGGGGACGGTCGCCGCTTCGGTTGCCCTTCGCGGCCGCGTCGTTGGCCCTTTCACCGCCCTCGGCCGGTCCCTTGCGGCGTCGCCGCCGCCTGCGGCGACGGGGTGCGTCGTCGGGCCGCTCGCCGGTCGGGGAGTCGACGTCGTTCTTCGGCCGCGCGTCTCGAGGTGCCTGCGAGGCGTTCCCCTCGGCTCCCTCTGGGCGGTTCCCCCGGCGCCGGCGTCGCCTTCGCTTGGGGGCATCGCCCTCGGCACGCGCCTCTTGTCCCTGTCCGTCACGGGGCTTGCCGGGGGGGCGGCCGCCGCGACCGTTCGTCGCCCCGGCTGAGGACCCGCCACGACGTCGGCGCGGCCCGCCCCGCTCGTCGCTGCTCGGCGTCATCACGACGGTGCGCTTGCGTGGCCTTCCGGCCGGCTTGCCCTCGCGTTCCCGCTTGCGCGCTGCGTCCCGCTGCGCGTCTCGCTCCGCTTCCTGGATCTCTTCCATGAGCGAACTCATCGAGACGGATCGCGTCGAGCGCTTGAAAGTGCCGGTGAGCGCGTAGTCGGGGCTGAGCGTGCCGCCCTCGTAGGCCGCCCAGATCTCTTGTCCGTACGGCTTGAGCCGCACCCCCGGGACGAGGCGCCGCAGGAACGCCCCCAGGTTGTCGACGTCTCGGATCAGGAGCTTGCGCGCGTTCCGGTTCTGCGCCGCGTCCACCGCTTGAGGGAAGTCGATGACCACGGGGCCTTGCTCGTCGACGAGCACATTGTAGTCCGAGAGATCTCCGTGGACGATGCCCGCGCAGAGCATCTTGATGACTTCGCGGAGCAGCTGGTCGTAGATGGCCTTGGCTTCGTCGTGCCGGAACGGCACCTCCGCGAGCCGCGGTGCGGGCTCGCCGCGCGCGTCCCGCACGAGGTCCATGATGAGCACGCCGTCGATGAAGTTGTGCGGCGTCGGGACACGCACGCCGTGCGCATGGAGCCGGTAGATGACGTCCATCTCCTGCGTCTTCCAGGCGCCCTCTTCGCGCGCGCGGCCGTGGCGGGTGCGTCGCTGCATCGCGCGCTGGTCCCGCGAGTTCCGGACCTTGCGGCCTTCGGTGTAGAGCGCGCGCTGCTTGAACGAGCGCTGCTCGGCGTCTTTGTACACCTTGGCGATCCGGGTCTGGCCGCCCATGCGGACGAGATAGACCTGGGCCTCTTTGCCGCTCTTGAGCGGCCGGAGCACGTCGTCGATGACGCCTTGATCGGTCAGCGAGAGGAGCACGGCGGGCACGCGCATCGGAGTCCTTACAACAAGCTGCGGAACAAAGAAGGTCAGCTCGCCTTGTCGACGAGTCGGTCGGCGGCGGCCTCGGCGGCGCGGATGGAGTCGGGGATGCCGACGCCGCGGTAGGCGTTGCCAGCGAGCTCGAGGCCGGGCACCCGCGCGAGCTGGTGTTCGATGGCGTCCACCCGGCGGGTGTGCCCGACTTGGTACTGCGGCATCGCGCGACGGTACCGCTTAACGATGGAGAAGCGCGGGGCGGCTTCGATGTTCATCAAACGCGACAGCTCTCGACGGGAGGTCGCGATGAGGGTTTCGTCGTCGAGGTCGGCGGCGTCGAGCGCGTTCTCTCCGCCGATGAAGACGCGAAGCAGGACCTCGCCGTCGGGGGCGCGCCCCGGCCACTTCACGCTGCTGAAGGTCGCGGCCAGAATCGAGCGCCGCTCCACCGCGGGCACCACGAACCCGAACGCGTCCATCGCGTGCGGCACCTCGGCGCGGGGCCAGGCGAAGGTGACCGTCGCCGCCGAGCCGTACGGGATGGACTCGAGCCCCTCGATGACCGAGGGGACAGGGCCCGCCAGCAGCTTCGCCGCGCGCCAGGCGGGGAGCGCAACGATCACGCGGTCGGCGTGGAGTGCCCCGGCCGACGTTGCCACGCGGAACCCGTCGTCCACCACCTCCAGCGCCTCCACAGGTGTGTTCAGTCGCACGTCGCCGACCGCCTCCGTCAGCGCGTCGATCAGCACTTGCATGCCGCGATCGAACGCCACGAACAGCCCGTAGCGCGCGCCGCTGGCGGCTTGCTCGGTGGAGCGCCGTCGCTTCGCCCGCATCGCCCGGATCACCGAGCCGTGCTCACGTTCCATCTCCACGAACCGAGGCATCGTCGCCTCGAGGCTGAGTCGATCGGGATCCCCGCCGTAGATGCCGCCGACCAGCGGTTGCGCCAGCCGGTCGAGCAGCTCTTGGCCGAAGCGCCGCCGCACGAACGAAGCCATGCTCTCGTCGTCTCCAGACTTCCTCGGGAGCGCCACCTCGAGCGCCGCCCGGAGCTTGCCCGCCGGGCTGATGAGGGGGGTCTTGGCCCATGGCGTCCAGCGCGCAGGGGCCATGAGACTGAACCCCGCGGGCACACGCACGAGTCGTCCCCGGTGCACCACATAGGCGCCGCGGTGTTCGTTGCGAGTCTCGACGATCCGGTCCGCGATCCCGAGACGCTCGGCCAGCTCGACGGCGGAGGTCTTCTCGCTGAGGATCGAGTCCGGTCCTGTCTCGATGACGAAGCCGTCGCGCTCGACGGTGCCGAGGATGCCGCCGGTTCGATCACTGGCCTCGAGGACCGTGACCTCGTTCTCCGGCTCGCGCTCGCGAACCCGGTGCGCGGCCGAGAGCCCCGAGAGGCCACCCCCGATCACGACGACGTGGCTCACCGCGCGCTCTTCTCGTGCACGTAGTCGACCAGGGCCTTGGCCTGGTCGACCGTCGACCAGCGGAGGATGCCGTGGCCCAGATTGAAGATGTGGCCCGGCCGTCCGGCGGCCTGGTCGAGCACGGCCTGCGCCCGCTCGAACATGACCTCGCGCGGGCCGAGGATGCTCGTCGGGTCGAGGTTGCCCTGGATGCCGACGTCGTGGCCGACCATGTCCCAGGCGGTGTCGAGCGGGAGGCGCCAGTCGACGCTGATGACGTCGCCGCCGGTCTCCTTGAGCACGGGGTAGAGCAGCGCGTTGCCCTGGCCGAAGTGGATCATCGGCACGCGGCCTCCGATCGCCTCGAAGATCCCCTTCACGTGCGGCTGCACGTAGCGCCGGTAGTCCTCGGGGCTCAGGCAGCCGACCCAGCTGTCGAAGAGCTGGACGGCCTGCGCGCCGGCGTCGATCTGCGCGTTGAGGTAGTTGGCGAGGGCGCCGCTCATCTTCTGCATGAGCACGTTCCACGCGCCCTCGTCCGAGTACATGAGCGTCTTGGTGTGCCGGTAGTCGCGCGAGCCGCCTCCCTCGATGGCGTAGGAGGCGAGCGTGAAGGGGGCGCCGGCGAATCCGATGAGAGGGACGTTGCGCCCTTCGAGCGCGGACCGGATCTGGCGGACGCTCTGCATGACGTAGCCGAGCGACTCCTCCGACACGATCGACTCGGCGAGCCGGTCGATGTCCGCGGCGCTGCGCACGGGGGTGTCGATCTTCGGGCCGGCGCCCGGCTCGAAGTGGAAGTCGACGCCGAGCGGCTCGAGGATGAGCAGGATGTCGGCGAACAAGATGGCCGCGTCGACGCCCAGCTGATCGACCGCGTCGATGGTGACCTGACATGCGAGATCGGGCGTGCGGCACAGCTCGAGGAAGCTGACCTTGCTGCGGATCGCCTGGTAGGTGGCCTGGTAGCGGCCGGCCTGGCGCATCAGCCAGATGGGGGTGTGCGAGGTGGGCTCGCGCCGACAGGCCTTGAGGAACACCGAGTCATCCATCCGGGGAGACTTCGTGCGACAGGCCCGTCCGTCAACCCCTGACTGCATCAAGCGTCACGGCAAGAGTCTGACGTCGTCGCCGAGGACCTCCGAGATGGCCTCGCGTCGCTCCTCGCGAAGCGCCTCGTCGGTGACCTCCCGGAGCGGGATGACCCGGATGTCCGGCGAGTCGGCACGGTGTCGTTCTTCGTCCCACCAGTTGTTGGCCGTCCAGAGCGGGACCGCGCTCACGTCGGCGATTCGGATGCGTCCGTTCTGCACGTCGATGTCGGTCCGCAGCCACACCGCGTCCCGGGTCGCGGGCTCGCGCAGGGGGAGCTGGATGTCGCGGTCGCGGTGGCCGCGCCGGTACCGGTAGCCCTGGTTGCTGATCAGGTTGCCGAGGCTGTACGCGATGAGCGCCTGGCCCCGCTCCGACTCGACGCGTTCGACCCGCTGGAGCACGTGCGGCCCGTGGCCCAACACCACGTCGGCGCCGTAACGAATGAGGCGCTGCGCCCGACTGCGCTGCTCGGAGCGGTCCTCGTGACGGTAGCCGAGGCCCCAGTGCATCGAGGCGACGACGATGTCGGCGTTCTCCCGCGCGGACGCGAGCACGAGCCGCGCCCGCCGCTCGTCCCACGTGGCGATGCGGACGTCCGGCCGTCGGGTTCCGGGGTGTCCCTGCAGGATCACGGTGAAGGCCACGAAGGCGACGCGGAGGCCGTTCCGCTCGACGATGACGGGACCGGGTGCGTCGGCTTCCTCGGGTGCGGCGCCGACGGGCTCGATGCCGCGTGCGCGCAGAGTCGCGAGCGTGTGCACCATGCCCGTGTGGCGCTGGTCCCAGGCGTGGTTGTTGGCGACGCTCAGCACGTCGAGACCGGCGCCGGCCAGTCCGCCCGCCGCTTCGGGCGGCGCGCCGAGGCGGGGAGGGTCGCCGCGCGTGGGTTCGCGGTCGACGCTCAGCGGCGTCTCGAGGTTGGCAAACGCGATCTCCTCCTCGGTGATGACGCGGCCGAGGCCTTGGAAGAGGTGGTCGTAGCCACGGCGGTTGCCCACCTCCACGACGCGGGTGTGAAAGAGCAGATCGCCGCTGGCGCCGAGGGTCACGCGCCCGGTCCGCTGCGCTTCGACCGGAAGCGCGAGCGACAGAACCGCGACGGGCAGAGCCGCAAAGAGCGTGACAACAACAGCGGCGCGCATTGGAACCAGCCTGCGCAGGTTCGCCCCTGCGGTCAAAACTCCGGCGCGCCACGCGGTGAGAGGCATCCCGCCATGGACGGACCGGAGCGTGCGTTTGTTCTCCGGCCGCCGACAATGGCCGAGGGGCCGCCGTACGATGACCGATTCCGGGCTCGCTTCGGTGGGCGTGGCCCGGCAAGATCGCGCGTGATGATGCGTCCCACTCTGTTCGCCGCGATGCTCCTGGCCGCGTTGGCGTCTGGCTGTGATCCGGCCGGTGAGTCCTGCTCTTCCGACGCGGTGTGCAGCACGTCGTCCGGAGGGCGGTGCGTGGCCGACCGATGCCAGTATCCCGACGCCGCGTGTGCGAGCGGCTCCTCGTTTGCGCCCGGTGAATGTGTGCCGGCCGCAGAGGATGCCGGCGGTCGCGATGCCGGCACACGTGACGCTGGCTCGCTCGATGCCGGAACCCAGGACGCGGGCTCGACCGATGCCGGCTCGACCGACGGAGGGAGCGACGCGGGGCCGGGGGACGGACCGCTCAAGGCGTTCCCGAGCGCGTTCGGAGGCGGCGCGACCGCCACAGGAGGCCGGGGCGGCGTGCTCATCCTCGTCAACACCGACGACCCCGAGGTGCCGCTGACCCATTTCGAGGCCACGGCGACGACGCCCGAGCGCTACGAGGGAGGCTTCTATGCCGCGCTCCAGCACGACGGGGCGGCGTACATCGTGTTCGACCGGAGCATGAACATCGACCTTGGCGTGCGAGGCACCGGCCGCGTGTTCGGGTTTTCCGGCATTCCGGGGGTCACGGACAAGACGATCTTTGGCCAGTCCGCTCCGGAGGGCGGCGTCACGATCACGGGCGGCACCTTCCGCTTCGACGGGCAGAGCGAAGACTTGGGCAACCTCATCTTCCGCTACCTCCGTAGCCGGCCCGTTTTCAACTCCGACGGCGTGCGCTCCGATGAGGACGACTCCTACACCTGGGGTCTGCTGCTCTACGGCGGAGACGACATCATGATCGACCACTGCTCGTTCTCGTTCGCGAACGACAAAGCGGTCGGCGGCTTCATCGATCAGAACCACGTGCCGCGCGGCCGAGGCATGGAGGGCATCACGTTCTCGCGGAACCTCATCGCGCACAGCCACACCGGCGCCTACGTCGAGATCAACCCGGGACGGCCCGACGAGCCTGAAGCGTGGGTCGGCGACATCTCGTTCCTGGCCAACGTCATCGCGGGGGTGAACCGCACCCCGAACCTCGCGTTCGACGGCTACGGCGAGGTCATGAACAACGTCGTCTACGGCAACAACTACAAGTCGACGACCGTCTATCACGACATTCAGCTCAACCACGTCGCCAACTACCACTTCCGCCCAAGCGGCGGAACGACGTCGGGGTTCAACCGCCTCTTTCAGCACGACAGCTCGAACCCGCGCGTGTTTGCGGACCTCAACTACTACCCCGGGCTGCTCACGGGAGTGGCCGGCGAAGACAACCGCGCCGTCTGGAAGGAGCGCGACAACTACGACATGACCGCCCCCGCGGCGTTTTTCGCCGACACCGCGTTCGACCCCGGCTTCATGCACCCCTACGCGCCGCTCGGTGCCGTCGCGGCGCACGGCTCCATCGTGATGGACGGAGACGTCGGCGCCGCGCGCTACCTCGACGACGAAGGCCGGCCTCAGACCTACCAGGACTCGTTCGACCGCGGCCTGCTCGACGACATGATCGCCGGCGACGCCATCGACTCCCACAACTCGGCGCTGTGGATCCTCCCCGAGCTGCCGGTGAGCATCCGTCCCGGCAGCTACGACACCGACCTCGACGGCCTGGCGGACGCGTGGGAGCTGCGCACGTTTGGCGACCTCTCCGAGAGCTACGCCGGGGACGCCGACGGCGACGGGTACACCAACATCGAGGAGTACATGAACCAGGTGGACTGAGTTCTCGCGCGTGCGGCCGCGCTCCGCGCGACATGATTGCACGAGCGAGAACTCACCATTTACCGGTGGCGCTTCCGCGCCACGGACGAGGGGCAAGCCTCTCGAGCTCCCCGTCTCCGATCGATCGACGGTCTTTGAGTTTCGTTTTCTGCGGCCGCGCTGCGAGCTCCCGGATCTCCGATGGATCGGTCGTCTTTGAGGGCGACGGGAATCGTCGCGCGGAGGTCGGACGTTGCGTCGCGATGCGCACCTCGTACTTGATCGGGGCCCTCGTGATGCTGACCGCCTCGAGCTGCACGTGCGCGGAGCACGCGCCCTCTTCGACGCCCGAGCCGAGGATCGAAGCGGCGACCTCGCCGCCCGCGGCCTCACCGTCCGCCGAGCCGCCTCCGCGCGTGGTGCTCATCACCGTCGATTCGCTCCGGCGAGACGCGGTGGGCCCGTCCACGCCCGCGCTCGCGCAGCTGATGCGCGAGGGGACTTCGTTCAGCGAGGCGCGAGCTCCGAGCCACTGGGCGATGCCCTCGATCGCGACACTGTCCACCTCGCTCTCGCCCTCGCGGCACGGGGCGGATGAGCATGGTGAGGCGCTCACCGGAGCTGTCTGGACGCTGGCGGAGGAGCTTCGATGCGCCGGCTTCGAGACCGCGTCGTTCTACGCCAATGGGTTTCTTTCGGGCCGATTCGGCTTCGACCAGGGGTGGGACCACCACGAGAATGCGATTCACGAAGCCACTCCGAGCGAGGCGCCTGTGATGCTCGGCAACGCCACGGCGTGGATCGAGCAGCATCGCGAGAGACCGTTCTTCGTCCACGTCCACCTCATCGATCCCCATCTCCCCTACGACCCACCAGCTGCGTTCCGTCCCGTCACCCACGGCCGGCTGACCGGTGCGCGCAGCGCCACGCGTCTCGATGAACGAGCCCGTCGCCCGCTGACCGCGGAGGAGGGAGCCTCGCTCCGCGCCCTCTACGCCGCTGAGGTTCAGTCGGTCGACGCTGCGTTCGGAGAGTTCCGAGAGACGCTCCCCGATCGCACGCTCTTGGTGCTCACCGCGTCCGACGGAGAGCCGCTCGGGGAGGGCGGCCGCTGGGGTGAGGAGGACGCGCCTGCGGCGCGGGAGATTCCGCTCGTGTTCGCCGGGCCAGGGCTTGGCCGTGGACGCCGATGGGACACGCCCGTAGGGCTCATCGACATCGCTCCAACCCTCCTGAGCTTGCTCGGTCTTGACCGCTCTGAGCGTTTCGAAGGCCGATCGCTGGTCCCGCTGCTGCGCCCCGGCGCCCCTGATGAGGCTCAGCCAGGCCCGGCTCAGGAGACGCCGATGACCTACACCTCAGACGTGCCCGCAATCGACTACGAGACTTGCCTGCAGCTGGTGCGCTTGGCCTACATCGACCTCGGCGGACTCTCGGAGGAGGAGTACTGCCGGCGGCTCGCCGAACAGAACCCGCCCGTGGACGCGCCGAGCGCACCGTGTGTGCGGCCGTCAGAGGTGGAACGACACGGCGATGTGGCCCCGCACCTGCGCGCCGACCGCGTCGCCCGGGTCTTCGAACACGACATCCCCGGGGCCGGGCATCGGGTCGTCGATGCTCTGCCGGCTCATGTTCAGGATGTCGGCGGTGACCGCTGCGCCGACCGCGAACCAGTCGATGAAGTAGATGTCCGCGCCGAGGGCGCCGGTGAACGCCCACCCGAAAACGGTCGTCTGACTCATCTCCGGCGCCATGTAGTTGGAGTCGCCGTGCCAGCCGAGGCCGAAGCCGAGGCGAAGGTAGGGTTTGATGATCGGGAGCGGCAGCGCGAGCGTGACCTCCGCCGTCGCGGTGCCGACCTGGAAGTCGTCGCCGTAGTGGGCCACCGCAGCGCGCGCGCCGACACTGAGAAACTCGATGCGGAAGCCGACCGCCCCGCCGCCCATCGGCCCGTCGCCGCGCAGGCGGACGACCTCGGGGTAGAAGTTGTTGGTGTCGATGCCGCGCAGATCGACAAAGGACCAGCCGCCGAAGGCCTCGATCCAGAGGAAGTCGTAGGGATCGCCTTCGTCCTCTTCCTCGTCGTCTTGCCAGGCGGACCCGGTAGGCGGGTTGGCGTTGCCGGTGGTGGGCGCGGGCCTTGGGGCTGGCGCGGGTCGCGGCGCAGGCGTCGTCGCGGGAGCGGGTGCGGGTCGAGCAGCCTGGGCGGCTGAGGCCGGCGCCGGTGACGGGGCGGGTTCTGTCGCGGTGTCGGCCTCCGCTTCCTGAGCGAACGCGGGGACTGCCGTAAGGCCCGTGACGAAGAGCGACGCGGCCAGCAGCCGCCTCACGACTCGTCCGCCCGATCGCGCTTCAGCGTGCGCGGCATGGGCACGGGAGGGGCGGTGTCGTCCATTCGGTAGGAACCACCCAACCAGTTGCCGAGATCGATGGTCCGACACCGGTTGCTGCAGAAGGGCCAGTACGGGTTCTCAGACGGCGGGTCGACCGAGGTACGGCAGATCGAACAAGCAGGCATGGCCTCAGCGTACCCCGACGGACTGGGAACACGAAGTGGCTGGCCCCACGTTGCTCCGGCGTCTCTGATAGGCTCCGCGGCGAAGAAAGAGGAGAAGGTATCCATGCACTGGCGTCGATGGGGATCCGTCTGGATCTCGCTCTCTCTACTGGCAGGCTGCGGCAGCAGCAGCTTGCGTCTCGCTCCGCGCTACGTGGCGGTGCACAACACGATGACGGCCGTCGGTCTCGCCCAGAGCGGCGACATCAACGAGGGCTCGCTCTCGGAAGGCGGCATCGCGCGCACCGCGCTGAGCCTGCGGGCTGGCGATTGCCATACGTTCGTCGCGTTTGGTGACGACGGGGTCCGCAACCTCGACGTCGTCGTGCTCGACGACACGGGCACCGAGGTCGCCTCCGACCGCACCACCGACGCCCAGGCGGCCGCGCAGTTCTGCCCGCAGGTCGACGGGGAGTACCAGGTCGGCGTCCGCATGACGGAGGGCAACGGCGGCTACGTCGTCACGAGCTACTCGGGCGGCCCGATGGGCGGCGGATCGGCGGGCGGCAGCTCGCGCGGCACGTGCTCGTCGCCGATCCCGCTCGAGCTCGGTACGCCCGTACGCGGCAACACGTCGTCGGCCAGCAACGACATGACGGGGACCTGCATCCAGGGCGGCAACGCGCCGGAGATGGTCTACGCCCTGACGGTCGAGAACCGGGCGCAGGTCAGCATCGTCATCAACTCGGACTACGACGGCGCCCTGTACCTGCTCGGTGCGTGCGGCGAGATGCGGAGCGAGATCGCCTGCAACGACGACAACCCCAACACGAGCCGCTCCCAGATCGACGCCACGCTCGACCCGGGCACGTACTTCCTCGTCGTCGACGGTTACGCGGACGCGTCCGGGGAGTTCGAGCTGCTCGCGCAAGCCCAAGAACTCCAGAGCCTCGCCCAGATCTGCGGCGGCGCGACGACCATCACGAGCGGCCAGGCCGTCACGGGGAGCACCGCCAACCAGGCAGGCTACTTCACCGCCACGTGTGCGGGCGGCGCGCGGTCGCCGGACCGCGTCTACCAGATCGACGTCCCGGCCCGCTCCCGCATGCGCGTCCGCATGCAGAGCACGTACGACGGCGCCATCTACGTGCGCAGCGACTGCGACAACCCGAACTCCGAGGTGGCCTGCAACGACGACCACCGCGACACCCGGCACTCCATGTTGGTCACGACGGTCGACCCCGGCCGCTACTACATCTACGCCGACGGGTTCAGCCAGAACAGCCAGGGCGACTACTCGCTGCGCGCCGACCTCGCGCCCGTCACAGGCGGCACCATGGCGGGCAACACCTGCGGGACCGTGGGCACGGCGGCGGCGGGCACGGACTTGGAGCTGGACACGTTCCAGGCCTCCGATGACTTCCAGGCCAGCTGCGGCGGGGCCGGTGCGCCAGACGGCGTCTACCAGTTCACCGTGACCAGCCGGACGCGCCTGCGCGCCACGGTGGCGGATTCGGAGTTCCCCACCACGCTGTATGTGCAGCGCACGTGCGGTGACCAAACGACCGAGGTCGCGTGCGCGAGCGGCGGTCGCCGGGGCAGCACCAGCCTCGATACCAACCTCCAGCCAGGCACGTACTTCCTCGTCGTCGACGGGCAGGGCGCAGACCAGTTCGGCGCCGCGCGCGTCGAGATTGCGATGGACGACCTCCAGGCGCTCGAGACCGCGTGTCGCTCCGCGCCCCGGATTCGTCCCGGTCGCACCATCACGGGCGACACGTCGAGCTCCAGCGATCGCTTCCAGGCGAGCTGCGCCGGTGGCGCGCGCAGCAACGACCGCATCTACCGGCTGCAGCTCACCCGGCGCTCCCGCGTCCGCGTGACCAGCGAGCAGCAGTTCGACGGCGCGGTCTACATCCGAAGCGACTGCACAGACATCTCGACCGAGGTGGCGTGCAACGACGACTCCCAAGACAACCGTCACTCGGCGGTCGACGTCGTGCTCGACCGCGGCACCTACTACGTGTTCGTCGATGGCTTTGCCGACGCGAGCCAGGGTGCGTTCACCATGGACGTCGAGGTCACGCGCCCCTGACGCTCAAGGGGCGCTGGGCAACACCACGCTGCCCATCGCCCGCTGCAGGTCCGACAGGGCGTCTGCGACGTCCGGCGCTTCGGCCGCGTTTCCTTCGGGAGGCGCGGCCGTCGCCGTTGCGACGGGCGGTTCCCGTGATGCGTCCTGCGCCGACGTTTCCCAGTAGGAGGCTGACGGGCGGACATCCAGATGCAGGAAACGGTGCTCGGGATCCCAGCCCACGCCGCTCGCCGAGAGCCCCAGCGCGACGGCGTGCAGCGCGTCGAGGTCATTCGCGCGGAGGTCCACCGCTCGCCCCAGCCCGTGTCGAGAGCGCGGGGTGTGCGGACGAAACCCGCTGAGCACCTCGAGCGCGGCCCCGCCCAAGGCGTCGGACAACCTCTGGAGTCGGGTCATCAGAGCCGGATGCGGCAGGCGCACCCGTGGGCTGAGAAACGCCGGGTCCCCATCATGGGCCTGCCAGGCCTCGATGGCTTCCTGCGATGGCGGGACGCGGTCCTGGCGCGGCCGCATCAGCAGCGCGAGCTGCCGTCGGGCAGCGGGGCGCGGATGCCCCGCGCAATCGAGCAAGGCCTCGCGAAGATGCTCCGGGGCGTCACCCATCCTGCGAACGAGGTGCACGGGACCCGGGCAGGTGGAGGCAGCGGCCGGATCGCGGGCCGCACGTGGTGAGCTCTCATTCGACGTGGTGGCGGGCGCGGCGGCGCTCTCCATCGGGGCGTCGGATTCGGTCGGCGCCGGTTGGGTCGATGGTGCGTCGGCCTCCGTCTGCACTCCCGGCACACCGAACCACACCGTGGTCGCGGGCTGGGCCAACGCGGGGCTGGCGAACGCGGCCCAGCCGAGCAGCACCGAAACGTAGGTTCGAAACATACATATACTTATATAAGCCTACTCTCCTCGATCCCAGAAAACCGAGATCGGCCATCGGTTGGCGCCCCCTTCGCTGCGTGGTATAGACGCGCCGCTTCGGGATCTCCTGGAGCCGGGGGCGTCGCCCTCGAAATCACACACACCTCTCATTGCTCGAAACGGTCGACCCGGTGCCTGGAACGTCAGGTTGTCGGCCGGAGAGGTGGCGGAGCAACCGGAAGGACAGAGCCATGAGTGAAGAAGAGACGGCGGCCCCCGCCGCAGCCCCCGAAGCCCC
Organism: Sandaracinaceae bacterium; assembly: GCA_045106715.1. Lineage (GTDB taxonomy): Bacteria > Myxococcota_A > Polyangia > Polyangiales > Sandaracinaceae. Next base: position 61,870 of record JBGCFC010000022.1, on the reverse strand, counting down.
CGCAGCCGCCCCTGACGCCGCCGCAGCCCCCGAAGCCGCCGCCGCCGCCCCTGAGGCCGCCGCAGCCGCCCCTGAGGCTGCGCCCGTCGTCGCCCAGGCGCCTGACGCGCACCCGGCCGCCAGTGGCGACCTTCCCATCGGCCTCCGTGCGCTCATCGACGCGGGCGTGCACTTCGGTCACCAGACCCGGCGCTGGAACCCGAAGATGCGTCAGTACATTTTCGGTGCCCGAAACGGCATCCACATCATCGACCTCGACCAGACGGCGGTGATGTTCAAGCGCGCCTTCGAGTTCGTCACCGAGGCGGTCGGCCGCGGGGGTCACGTGCTCTTCGTCGGCACCAAGCGCCAGGCCGTGGACGTCGTCCGCGAAGAGGCCGAGCGTGCGGGCCAGTTCTACGTCACGGGCCGCTGGCTCGGCGGCACGCTCACAAACTTCCGCACCGTCAAGGGCGCCATCGAACGTCTCCGTGAGCTCGAGCGCATGTTCGACGACGGCTCGGCCGAAGCTCTCCTCAAGAAGGAGCAGCTCCGCATGCGCCGCGAGCAGGAGCGCCTCGAGAAGTTCATCGGCGGCATCAAGCTCATGAACACGCCACCCTCGGTGCTGTTTGTCATCGACCCGCACCACGAGCACATCGCGATCCGTGAGGCGCGCAAGCTCCACATCCCGATCGTCGCGATCACGGACACGAACTGCGACCCCGACCTCATCGACTTCGTGGTGCCCGGCAACGACGACGCCATCCGCTCCATCAAGCTGTTCACCAGCCGCATCGCCGACGCATGCGTGGCCGGTCAGCAGCGTCGCCGTGACTTCGCGGCGCAGGGCTACGTCCAGCCGGCGGCCAACGACGCCGTCCAGGTCGAGTTCTCGCGTGGTCGCCGTGGTGGCCGTGGCGGCGGGCGCCCCCGTCGCTGAACCCCTCCCTTCCTTCCTTCCTCATCGAGAAAGACGAGACGAATCATGGCGAACGTCACCGCTAAGGACGTGAAAGTGCTCCGCGACCGAACCGGCGCGGGCATGATGGACTGCAAGAACGCCCTCGTGGAAGCCGACGGCGACCAGGAGAAGGCGCTCGAGATCATCCAGGCCAAGGGCCTGGCGAAGGCGGCCAAGAAGGCCGGCGCCATCGCCGCCGAGGGGATGATCCACGGCTACATTCACGCGGGCAGCCGTGTGGGCGTGGTGGTCGAGGTCAACTGCCAGACCGACTTCGTGGCGCGGAACGAAGAGTTCATCGCGTTCGCGAATGAGATCGGGCTTCAGATCGCGTCTTCGTCGCCGCTCTACGTGCGTCGCGAAGACGTTCCGCAGGACGACATCGACAGCCGCATTCGCGTCTTCGAAGGTCAGCTCGCCGAAGAGGCGAAGGAGACCGGAAAAGAGAAGCCGGCCGCGGCCATCTCGAAGATCATCGAGGGCAAGCTGAACAAGTGGTACACGTCCGTGTGTCTCGACGAGCAGGAGCTCGTCACGCGCGACGAGAAGACCACCGTGGCCAGCGCCGCCGAGGCGCTCACGGCCAAGCTCGGCGAGAAGATCGCCGTTCGCCGCTTCACCCGCTACGAGCTGGGTGAGGGCATCGAGGTCGCCAAGAAGGACCTCGCCGCCGACGTCGCCGAGACGCTGGCCAACGCCTGATTCAGGTCGGGCCGCGTGACTCAGGTTGCGCGGCCCGAACGGCGCTCTAGCGCCACGTTCCACCTGCCGGAGGCCCGATGTCCGAAGTGAAGTTTCGTCGCGTGATGCTCAAGCTCTCCGGCGAAGCCCTCTGTGGGGACACCGGGTACGGCGTGGACCCCGAGACCATGCGGGAGATCAGCGGCGAGATCGCCGAGGTCGTCGCGCTCGGGGCCGAGATCTCCATCGTCATCGGGGGCGGTAACATCTTCCGCGGCCTGCGTGGCAGCGCCCAGGGCATGGACCGGGCCAGCGCCGACTACATGGGCATGCTGGCGACCGTCATCAACGCGGTGGCGCTTCAGGATGCGCTCGAGAAGCTGAAGATCCCGACCCGCGTGCTGAGCGCGCTCGAGATTCGGCAGGTCGCCGAGCCGTACATTCGCCGCCGTGCGATGCGTCACCTCGAGAAGGGCCGCGTTGTCATCTTCGCGGCCGGCACCGGGAACCCGTATTTCAGCACGGACACCGCCGCGGCGCTGCGCTCGATGGAGATCGGAGCCGAGCTCCTGGTGAAGGCGACGAAGGTCGAGGGCGTGTACGACAAGGACCCCGCGAAGCACGACGACGCCGTGCTTTTGCCTCGTCTCTCGTACGACCGGGTCTTGCAGGAGCGCCTGGCTGTGATGGATTCGACGGCGATCACGCTCTGCCGGGACAACAACCTCCCGATCCGCGTCTGCTCGCTGACCCGCCGCGGCAACGTCAAGCGCGTGGTGCTCGGCGAAGACGTCGGCACTCTCGTCCGCGAGGAGTAGGCATCCGCTCGGTGAGAGCCGGGGCAGCGCGTTCGCCGTTGGACTCGAAGCTGGGAGCTGACGTGCGTCCCGGGTTTGGCTATAAGCACGGGGCAACCGCGTTTCGCGCGTCCGCCCGGGCCAAGCCGGGGCGACACGACGCCTTGGAGAAGCCATGATCGACGAGACCATTGACGAGCTCAGGGACGGCATCACGAAGGCCCACGAGGCGCTGCGGCGCGAGTTGGGTCGCCTTCGTACGGGCCGCGCCAACCCCGGCATGCTGGATTCGATTCGCGTCGAATACTACGGGTCCCCGACCCCGCTGAACCAGATGGCCTCGGTGAGCGTGCCGGAGCCGCGCCTCATCATCATCAAGCCGTTCGACAAGACCACGATCACCCTCGTCGAGAAGGCGATCATGATGTCGCCCGTCGACCTCAACCCGCAGAACGACGGAGAGGTCATCCGCATCCCGGTTCCCGCGCTCACGGAAGAGCGCCGCAAGGACCTCGTGAAGGTTGCCCGTGGGCACGGCGAGACCTGCAAGATCGCGATTCGGAGCGCCCGGCACGAAGCGCGCGACATGCTCGAGACGATGAAGAAGGACGGCGACTTCGGCGAGGACGAGATCGACCGCGCCATGAAGCGCCTCGAGAGCGTCGTGCAGGAGGGCAACTCCGCGACCGACGAGATCATCGCCCGCAAGGAGAAGGACATCCTCGAGATCTGAGCCTCGCTCGATTTGCTCTTCTCGAGTTCGTCGTCTCCGAGCTGCGCTCGAACCCGCGCTGGACGGAGGCTCAGAACGGCACGCCCATGTGGGCGTAGAAGGAGTCGATCCCGCCGTCCATGAGGCCGCGCGCGTAGCCGACACGCAGGGTGAACGGCAGGGCATACCCGATGGTGAAGTCCAGCATCAGCTGGCCGCCGACGCCGGCCCGAAACCTCTCGATGTCCAGCTGCCCGAAGAACGCATCGCCGGCGTCGAAGAAGACGGCGGCGTGCAGTCGGTTCAAGTAGACGGGCAACGTCAAGACGCCGTGATTGATGCGCCAGATCGGGAAGCGGTACTCGAACTGGACGAGGTGGTACTGGTCGCCGCCCCGGTCGAACGCCGGATATCCGCGGAGCGCGTTGCCGCCGAGGATCGCGTTGCTGAGGAGCGCGTCCAGTGGGCTCACTTCTGGCCAGCCTCCGACCGTGAACGCGGACCGGCGGCTCTGGTTGGTTGCCGCGAGGCCGCCCGCGTAGCTGACCGCGAGCACGTGATGCTGCAGCCACGGCATGCGGAAGTACTGCCGGAGGAACCACGTGAGCTGCACGGTCTGCACGTCGCTCCCGATCAGGGGGTCGGACACCTGCAGGTTGAAGCCGAGCGATCGGCCGTCCGAGGGGCTGATGTCGTAGAGGTAGCGCTCAACGTCGCTGTACCGCCACGCGAGTCGCAGGCTCGAGCGGAAACCAAGTTCGGGGTAGTCCGGCGGCGGCGTGTTGGGATCGAGCCGCCCGCCGAACGGCTCGGCGTTGCTGAGGTGAAACGCGCGGTAGCTCGCGCTCACCGTCTGGGATCGGAAGCTCAGCGGCAGCCGGTAGTTGAGCCGGAGTTCGCCGCCGACCGCTTCCTCGATCCAGGTGACTTCTTCACCGCCCACGCGGTAGCCGCCACGCGGGCTGATCCGCCGAAAGAAGCTCGCTCCGATGCCCAGCGGCTGTCGGTTGTAGCTGTAGCCGAGGTCGACGTTCGTGTTCGCACGTATGAACCCATGCGTCACCCGCGCGCTCCATCGATGAAACCCCGCCAGATCTTCCCCACTCACGGTGAGGCCGAGCGCAGCCCCGAAGCCGTCGTTGGCGAGGTCCAGCAAGTAGCTGCGCGGCCAGAGCGTCTCGAGCGGTTGGTAGTCCCGTGAGGGGCCGTTGAAGAGGTCGTCGTCGTCCAGCGCCGGAGGGCGCCGATCGATGTAGCTCGGAGCGGGCCGCGACGACACTTCGCTCAGGTCGAGGTGGAACAGGTCGAAGCCGTAGCTCGTGTACCCGACGTACACCATCTGCTCGCCGTCGGCCGACAACGCCGGCTGGTATGCGCCTGAGACGACGTTCGTGACCTGTTCGAGGCGCCCGGAGCGGAGCACGTAGCGATAGATGTTCGCGATGCCGGTGCGGTCCGAGCTGAAGTAGAGGCTCCTCCCGTCCGGCGCCCACGCGACCGTCTGGTCCTGCGCTCGGTCGTGGGTGATCGCGTCGACGCGCCCCGACTCCACATCGACCAGCTGGATGTCGCGATAGCCGCCGTGCTGCCAGCGTGAGAACGCGACGGTGCGCCCGTCGGGGCTGAACCGAGGGTTGAAGACCTGCTCGAACCGCGCGTTTTCGACCAGGGAGCGCGCGGTCCCCTCGATGTCCCGCACGTCTGCGATGCGGAGCTGGGTCGTGCCGGCCTCGTTGGTGGTGAACACGACGCGGCGACCGTCGGACGAGATGTCCGGCTCCCGGGCGCGCATCCCGTGGGTCAGGCGCTCGACCTGCCCCGACTCGAGGTCCTGCCGGAAGATGTCGTGGAACGAGTAGATGTCGCGGTGGTTGTCGACGCGGGTGTAGTAGAGCATCCGTCCGCTCGGGTGGATGTCGTAGCCCGCTTGGCCGCGCACCCGGGCGAGAGTCTCTTGCGCTTCCGGATTGTCGAGCGCGAACCGCTGGATCCGATTGCGCTGACGAGCGTCGGAGCGCCAGTACAGCACGCGCCCCTCGCGGTCGAAACGCGGCGTGCGCGCGACCTCGCCGTGGAACGTGATGCGCTCGCCTTCGACCTGGCCGCCTGCGATCACCGCGTCGCGCTGCGCCTCGTAGTGCGTGCGGCGCTCACTCAGAAAGTCGTCGTAGAGTTCGACCCAGTTGGGGCCGCCGGTCGCTTCGCTCGCGACGCTGTTGATCGCGAACGGCAGTGTCGAGTCACCGTATTCGCGTGCGAACCGCGCGATGGCTTCACGCCCGTAGCGGTCCGCAACGTACTGGATGAACTGCGAGCCGTAGAGGTACCAGACGTTGCCGTGCGGCCACCGGTCGGCGATGTGGGTCATCTGATCGATCTCGAAGAAGCGGTCCTCGAGGGCGTCCATCCGCAGGTACATGTCGAACATCGTCGAGCGCAGGCGTCCGCCCGACGTGCGCTGCGATTCTTGCCAGGTCGCGACCCCCTCGAGGATCCAGCGAGGCTGCACGTGGTTGGGCGCGTAGACCTTGCCCAGCAACACGTTGATGAAGCTGCTGATCCCGCTCCACTGGTCGAGGTGCACGATGTGGGTGTGCTCGTGCGTCGTGAGCAGGTTGAGCCAGTCGTCGTAGTCGCCGAGTGGGGACATCGCGCTGGGCGCGCTGGCAAAGAGCCGAATCTGGTTGAACGGCAGGGCGATGGCGCTGCCGTTGGCCGAGTCGGTGTTGTCGGTCAGCACGATGTGCGTCCGGCGTCCGGCTTCGTATCCCATCACGTCCGAGACGACGCCGTTGGCGCGCTCCGCCACTGCGAGCACCCGCCGCGCGAGCACGCCGAGGGGGATGTGGTAGTGGATGGTGAAGTGCGGGCTGTCGATGGTGCGCCAGGTCAGGTCCGGGTCTCGAACCTGGGCTTCGGTCGAACAGGGCAGTCCGATCATGAACACGAGGGTGAAGAGCAGGACTCCCATCCACCCACGCCTCGCCTGCGTATGTCGCCGCAGTGTCGGTCGAAGGGCCTCACCCGCCGCGCACCCATCCGCCCTGCGGGATGGGAACGTGCTCTGTCTTGGGCGCGCCACGGAGGGGCACGGTCCTGCGCCCGGACGACGGGGTCAAGCCTGTGCGTACGAGAAGCTTGCGATCTGCGGCGTGTACAGGCACTGTCAGTACCCGCCAGGAAGGCCTGTTCACGCGTTCTTGACCCCCGGTTCGCGGGCCTCGTACGCTAGTTGCTGGATGACCCAACGTCGCTTCCTCAGGGAGAGACCCGAGAGACCTCGATGGAGCCGTCGGTGCCAAAGATGACGCCCCCGCCTTCGCGGCCGGCCAAGGCGTATGCGCTGCGCTTCATCTCTGGCAAGTACCAGGGTGGCGAGTTCCCGTTGCCGAACACGAAAGAGATCGTGGTCGGCCGGTCGAGCGAGCTGGACATGGTGCTGGTCGAGGACATGGTCTCGCGGCGCCACGCCAAGATCACCGTCACCGGCGACCAGATCTTCATCCAGGACCTGGGCTCCACCAACGGGACCTTCGTCAACGGCGAGAAGATCAAGCGGGCCCGTCTCCAGGAGGGTGACCACATCCTCATCGGTACCAGCATCATCAAGCTGATCGCCAACGATGGGGGCGCGCCGGACAAGTCCAAGCACAACCTCGAGGACGTCGCCGCCGGCCGGCGCACCTCGCAGGTCCGGACGATGAGCGGCTCGATCGCGGAGATCCCGCTGCCCGACCTGATGCAGCTGTTCAGCGCGTCGAAGAAGAGCGGCGTGCTCGAGGTGCGGACCGACCAGGACCTCGGCAAGATCTTCTTCGACGGGGGTCAGGTCGTCTACGCGACGGTCAACGACAACTACGACGTTCCGCCGCTCAAGAGCCTGTTCCGCGTGCTCACCTGGCCCGAGGGCGCCTTCGACATGGCGCCGCCCGAGGAGCGGGAGTTCGCCGAGCCCATCACGATGAGCACCGAAGGCATCCTGATGGAGGGCATGCGCCAGATCGACGAGATCCGGCGACTTGGCGCGGACATGCCGCCCATGCACGCGACCATTTCGCTGGCGATGCCGATGATCCCGCCGATGAGCGACCTCGAGGCGGCCGAGCTCAACGTGCTTCAGTTGGCCTACAACTACGGCCACACCGAGACCATCCTCAACAAGAGCATGTCGAGCGACCTCGAGACGAGCGAGACCTTGGTCAAGCTCCTCAAGGACGGCTACCTCCGCGTCGAGTAGAGGTAGGGCGCCCTCGCCCAGCCTTTTCGTCGCTGCCTGACGGGCGTGGGCCGCAAGCGTTGTGCACACACGACTCGCGATCCCGTGCTTCAGGCAGCGGTCAGGGCACGAGCCCACGGTCGATCAGCCATCCGCTCGTGATGTTGCTGTCCCGCTCCTTCTCCCTCTCGACCCAGGCGCGCGCGGAGGCGATTGAAGCCTGGCCTCTGCACCACTGCGACGCCATAGTCCCCGGGTGGACGAGGGAAGCCAGACCGTTGGACGGGTATCGATCGAGCTGGGCCCCCTGGCCTCGTCGGCCGAACCCTACCGAGCCGCTGGCCTTCGACCGCTGCGGATCCGTCGCGAGGCGGGTGCGAGCCCGGCCCGCCGTCCCATTCCGATCATCGTCGTGATTGGATTCGTCAACGTGGCGCTCTCGGTACTCGCCGGGATCGTGCGCTCCTGGCCCGCCATCGGGGCGGCCGTCGCGGCGCTCGGCGCGCTCGTCTGGCTTGCGACCTCCGTCGGCAAGCAGATCGGCGGCGCAAAGTCGGTCGAGCTGGAGCTCGATGAGGTGCTCCGCGGGGACGAGGTCGAGCTCGCGGTGTCCGAGCTCCGCAAGGTGGGGGTAGGGCAGGGCGGCGGACACACTCGAACCGTGTGGGTCTCGACGCGCGGCGGCCGGCAGCTGCTGCTCGAGGCCCTGTCAGACGAGGAGGCCCAGGCCGCGGCAGGTGCCCTCGAAGACGCCATCGCGCGTCGCCAGAGCCACCCGATCGCCGCTACGGGTTGAGCCCCTCGGGACCCGCCCACCGCCAGAGTTCGTTCAGGCCGCAGAGTTCGTTCAGGCAGAGTTCGTTCAGGCCGCAGAGTTCGTTCAGGCCGCAGAGTTCGTTCAGGCCGCAGAGTTTGTTCAGGCCGCAGAGTTCGTTCAGGCCGCAGAGTTCGTTCAGGCCGCAGAGGGCGGTCAGGATGCCTTGAAGTGGTCTTGGAGGCCGTAGTAGGCCTCGCCCAGGGCGACGGCGAGCTTCGTGGCGTCGCGGAAGCGATCCGGGTCGTCACGATGCCGGTCGGGATCATAGCGCTCGAGCAGTCGCTTGTAGCTCGCCTCGACGTCCTCGAGGGTCGCCTTGTCGTCGAGCTCCAGCGCCTTGAACCACTTGCGCAGGTTCTCCCGGACCTTCCATCCGGGGAGCGAACCGTCGGGCTTGCGGCGCGCGGGGGTGTCCCCTCGGCTGGCCCGTGGGGTGTGGCCGCGCGCCTGCCGCCGCCGCTCGAGCTCAGCCTGGAGCTCGCGGTCCGAGAATTCGCTGAGTCGCTTGCCGCCGATCCGGGTCATGCGCTGCTCAGTTCCGGGTGACGGGCATCGTCGCCGAACCCTCAGTCTTCGTCTTCGGCCGGCGCGGTCAGCAGCCGGTCGATCAGGTGCTTCGAATATTGGCTCAGCTCGGTGAAAACCACGCCCATGCCCGGCGGGTCCTCTTGCACGCGGACGACTTCGCCCACGCCCTCGATCGTCTCGATGTCGTCCATGATGACGGTGAACTTGAGGTTCACGCCCGTCCCGATGGGGAGCGGGTTCTTCGACTTCACGAACACCCCGGTGCGCGAGATGTTCGTGACGTACTCATGGATGAATGCGTCGAACGACTCGAACTCGTGGTTGATCGTCACGCGCTCTTCGTGGCGCTTCTCGTCCGCGTCGCTCGACATAACCGACCGTGCCTCCGTCTGAATCCTCGACCCCGGCTCACTGGCCTGCGAGGTCGAACTGCTCCAGATGATAGTCCCTTCGGGCTTGTACCACGATCTGGCGAGCGTACCGGCCGCTCGCGCGCTGGACCGCGTGCCGCTCCTCGCGCTGCAGCATGTCGCAAATGGCGGGGTGGGCGTTGACGACGACCTTGAATCCGGGCAGCGAGTCCTTCTCGCGGCGGATCTGCCGGAGGATCTCGTGGCAAATGGTCGTCTTGCTCATCAGCTGGCCGGTGCCGTCGCAGAAGAAGCAGGGCTCGTACAGGGTGCGGCCGAGGGACTCCCGGGTGCGCTTGCGGGTCATTTCGACGAGGCCAAGGTCGCTGATCCGGATGGCGGTGGTCTTCGACTTGTCGTTCTTGAGGACCTTCTGGAGCGCGCGGTAGACCTTCTCGCGGTGGCTCGACTTCTCCATGTCGATGAAGTCGAGCACGATGAGCCCGCCGATGTTTCGGAAGCGGAGCTGATAGCCGATCTCCTTCACGGCCTCGAGGTTGGTCTGGAAGATGGTCTCGCCAACGTCCTTCCCCTTGCCGGTGAAGCGGCCGGTGTTGACGTCGATGGCCGTGAGCGCCTCCGCCTGGTCGATGATCAAGTACCCGCCCGAGGCCAACGGCACCTTGCGGCTGAGCGCGCGGGCGATCTCGTCTTCGAGACCAAACGCGTCGAAGATGGGATCGCCAGCGTCGTAGAGTTCGATGTCGTTGACCCGCTCCGGCATGAACGCCGACACGAACTTGCTGAGCTTCTCGTACTCCTCGCGATCATCGATGATGATCTTCTGCACGTCCTCCGTGAACAGGTCGCGTGCCGTGCGCTGCACGATGTCCAGCTCCGCGTAGAGGCAGCTTGGCGCCTTGCGCGTCGACTTCTTCTTCTTGACGACGCTCTCCCAGGTCTTGACCAGGTAGCCCACGTCCGCCTTGAGGCCGCCCTTGGTGAGGCCCGCCGATGCGGTTCGCACGATCAGGCCACCCTGGCTCGGCTTGCAGCTGTCGATGACCTCGCGAAGCCGACGACGCTCCCGCTCGTTGCCGATCCGCTTACTCACGCCCACGTGCTCGATGGTGGGCATGTAAACGACGTACCGCCCGGGCAGCGACACGTGGCTCGTGACGCGCGCGCCCTTCGTGCTGATGGGACCCTTGCTGACCTGGACGACGATCGACTGGCCTTCCTTCAGAACATCGCGGATGGGCGTCTTTCGGCTGACGCGACCGCGCTTGTTGCGGCTCCCGCTGTCGCCCTTGCTGTCGTCGTCGTCGTCCTTGTTGGCGAGCTTCTCGAAGTCTTTCGTCGGGATCACGTCCTCGACGTGCAGGAACGCCGCGCGGTCCAGGCCGATGTCGATGAAGGCGGCCTGCATGCCCGGGAGCACGCGCGTGACCTTCCCCAGATAGATGCTGCCCACGGGGCTGCGATCTCGCTCACGCTCGACGTAGAGCTCCGCGAGGATTCCGTTTTCGATGAGCGCAACGCGGGTCTCGCCCACGTCCACGCTGATCACAATCGTGTTGTTCGCCATCGAGGTTCACCCCTTGTGCGGGCGACGGCGGGGGTCCCACCACGCTCTCCGAAGAGCGTGTCGCTACGACCGATCGGCGTTCAGTTCGCCTGGACGGATCCGGTCGTGGCCGCGCCGCACCCGAAAGGGTGAGCGCGATGCCATGCGACGGCGGGGAGGGACCCGGTGCCGTCGCAGACCGCTAGTTGGCCTCGAAGATGGCTTCGATCTCAGCGACGACCTTGTCTTCGCTTCGTCGGCGGGCCACCGCGATTTCCTTGACGATGAGGGTGCGTGCCTTCTCGAGCATCTGGCGCTCGCCGAAGGAGAGGTCCTTTTCCGCCTTCAGGCGGTACAGGTCGCGCAGCACCTCGGCCACGTCGTAGACCGAGCCGGTCTTGATCTTGTCCATGAAGCCCCGGTACCGACGGTTCCAGGTCTGGTTGTCGAACGCGATCGTCTGCTCTTTCAAGATCTCGAAGATGTCGCCGATCTCGCGCTCGGAGATGGGCGGACGAAGGCCAACGTTGTTCGCGTTCGCGACCGGCACCATGATCTTGTGATCGGTGTCGAGGAGACGCAGAACGTAGAACTTGAGGCGGTTGCCCGCGATGTCCTTCTCTTCGATGGACACGACTTCGGCGACGCCTTTGGCCGGGTAGACGGCTTTGTCGCCGACCTTGAACTGCTGCTTGCGAGCCTGCATCAGGAACTCCTGTTGGACGGGTTCGTGGGTCGATCCAGGGGACTTGTGCTCAACGAGCACAGCGATGGATGGGCAGGGGATACCTGCGGGCCTGGGTGGAAAGGAGCCAGAGTGAGCGGGCCACCGGCGGTCCGGCGTGCCCATGCACTTGTGGGTGCATGCGATTGAGCACAGTTGATGTGCCCACGCTTCGAGGTGCAGCCATTCGCGTCAGCATGACTGAATGGGCAGCCGCCCCTTTCACGTGTCGGGAAAACCCGGGGGGACGCAGCATGCGTTTCCCGGGGCGCTCACTCCAGGGGCGTGCGACATGCCGTCGTCACGCCCAGGGCTCCTGAGATCCTTGCCAGGGCCGCGGGCACCTCCCACCGAGGGATCAACCGAAAGAAGTGCGCCCCGCCCGGTTGGGCGAGGCGGTGTAAGATACGTCCATACCCGGGGTTGGGTCAATGCGACCCGAGGTGGAGAGGTATCTTTGATGGTCACGGGGCTGATCAACCCCGTGGCCGAGGCCCTCATTCCCGGCGGCTTCGATCAGCTGTTGTCGCTGCCGGCCAGAGAGGACAGGTCGGGGAGCTCGTCGAGGTTCGGGAGCAGGACGATCTCGATGCGTCGGTTCTGCGCGCGGCCCTCGGCGGTGGAGTTCGAAGCCACGGGCTGGGTGTCGGCGAACCCCGCGGCGGAGATCCGCTCCTGGCTCATGCCCTGCTCGATCATGAAGCGGGCGACGGTCACCGAGCGCGCAGCGGAGAGGTGCCAGTTGCTCGCATAGCGACTCGAGCGCATCGGGATGTTGTCCGTGTGCCCCGCGACCTGGAAGTGCCGGTCCCCGATCGTGTTGAGCACGGCCACGATCTCGGAGAGCGCAGTCTCACCCTCGGGCTTGAGTTCCGCACGGCCCGAGTCGAAGAGGATGTTGTCGGCCAGCTCGATGAGCATCTGGTTGCGCACGATGCGAACCCGCAGTCGGCCCGAGTCGATCATCGACTGGAAGCGCTCGAGCATGGAGCGGAACGTGTCGAGACGGGCCTGGGCCTGACGCTCCCGCGCGCGCAACTCCTCGAGGGCGCGTCGGGTCTCCTCGAGGTTCGACTGCAGTGTGCCGCGCTGGGCCTCGAGCCCCTCGACTTCCTCACCGAGCGCCCGGAGCCGCTCCACCATCTCGGCGTTCTGGCCTTCGATGGTCGCAAGGCGCGCGTTCAGCGCTTCGTTCTGAGAACGAGACTCGGCGAGCTCGGTCTCCAGCTCATCGATGCGCGTGATCCTCGCCTGCATCTCCTCTTCCGAGTAGCCGCAACCGAGCAATCCAAGGCCTACCACCAGGGCAAGAACAGAACTCGAAACACGTCGCATGTGCACCTCCCACAGGGCTGACCGCGGAACCGTAGGCCGTCGCAGCGTCGCCTGTCAACGCTTCCGAGATCGCGGGAGCGCCAAGTTTTTCAAAGGTTCCGGGGACCTACGAGGATTTGGCGTTTTCTGCTGTAATTCCAGTGCCTTGGGGAGATCGCTCCCCACCTGAGCGCGTCTCTTAGGGGTAAGTTAGCTATAAGTTATGTGTTCTGTCAGCTTGACACGTTGCATGACGTGACAATACGGTACGCCACCCCTGAGACCCCACCGGGAGGAGGTCCAATTATGGCCAAGGCAAAGAAGAAGACCGCCAAGAAGGCGGCGAAGAAGAAGGCGCCCGCAAAGAAGAAGGCGCCGGCGCGCAAGGAGGCGCCTACGAAGAAGGCGGCGAAGAAGAAGGCGCCGGCGCGCAAGAAGGCGCCCGCTCGCAAGAAGGCGCCTGCGAAGAAGGCTGCCAAGAAGAAGGCGCCCGCGCGCAAGAAGGCTGCCAAGAAGAAGGCGCCTGCACGCAAGAAGGCGCCTGCGAAGAAGGCTGCCAAGAAGAAGGCGCCGGCGCGCAAGAAGGCGCCTGCGAAGAAGGCGGCCAAGAAGAAGGCGCCGGCTCGCAAGTCCAAGAAGGGCAAGTCGACCCTTCAGCCCGGCAGCAAGTCCCTGCTCTCCTGAGCGCACCCTCCTCCCTGGGAGCCGGACACCGGAGCGATTCGGTGTCCGGCGTGTTCGCCCAACGGAGAGACGATTCTGGCGCGTGCCCCCGCGCCGCGATCGAACGAGCCTGATGGCTCACGGACTCGAGGGGCCGGTGTCCTGCCTGCACACCCGGGACATTCGCCAACCACAGGGGGTCGTCCCCCAGGTGACGAGCCCCGGCTCTGATTGACATCCATCTCGCTCTCAGCCGTGCTCACTCGAGCCATGCTCACTCGGGCCATGCCCATTCGAGCCATTCGACGCCAGAGCGGGACAAGCAGCCGCCCCGACGCCTTCTCGTCGGGGCGTCTCTCGTTGGGGGCACGTCCTTGCTCGCCCCCTAGCCGACCGCTGTTCGTAGGGGAGCGCCTCAGGCGTCGGTCTCGAGCAGGCGGGAAAGCCGCACGGCCTCCAGCCGCAGCGCCAGGACGGTCTCCTTGCGGACACGCACCGATCCGGCGGCGGCTCCCCGTGGCTTGACGACGTGCCGGCGGGCCACGTGTTGGATCTCCACGATGGGCTCACCACGCAGCCGGCTGAAATGCGCGGCGAGGTGGGCGGCGTCCAGAAGCAGCCCGTCGGGGATGGACTCGTTGCGTGTCAGTGGGACGACGACGTGCGAGCCGGAGACGCCGCGCGCATGGAGCCAGTGATCCCAAGGCTTGGCGTGATGAAGCGTCAGCAGGTCGTTCTCGGGTGCGCTCCGACCGACCCGGATCTCCCGCCCTCCGGCGCCCGTGAAGCGGCGGAAGGGCAATCGTGCCTCGGCGCCTGGGCTTGCACGGTGGGCGGCCGCGCGTTGCGGTCGGGCGCCGTCTTTGTCGAGCGCCCGCGCGATGCGGTCGAGGTCGAGAGCCGGCGCTGACCCTGCCCGCTCGGACTCGTCGGTGAGCTCGACCAGCAGCCCCTCGATCCGCGCGATGGTCGCCATGGTCTTCTCGTGTCGTGTCAGGGCGATCTCTGCACCCCGGTCTCGCTTGCGCGCGTGGTGAAACAACGCGTCCGCCTCTTCTTTGGCGCTCTTGCCTGCGCGGATGGCAAGCCGCCGCGTCGCAGGCGGGTCTTCGTTCCAGTCAGTGACGACGATCTCGGACGCGCCCTCCACCGCTTGATGGAGATGCGCCACGATCAGCGAGCCGCGATGACGGAGGTCGGGCGCCTGGTCACCCGCCCGGAGATCCTCGTCGATGGCCCGGAGGCGACGGCGTAGAGACTTCAGGCGCCGACGCGCCAGCTTGGCCAGTGCGAGTCGTTGCTCTCGTTCCACGCTGCCCATGTGAAACGCCATCCGGTCGGCGGGGACGCGGACGAGGGCGCCTGTTGCCGGCTCGTCGCCGATGTGCCGCCGCCCGCGGAGGGTGCCACCGACCCACAACTGGACATTGGCGGGCCGGGCGCAGACGCGGAGTTCCGCGTCGCCAAACACCAGCGCCACCGTAGCCTCGCGATCCTCCACCGCCGAGAGCCGTCGGTTGCCCACGTGCTTACGCAGCAGCTGCACCCAGGCGTTGGCCGGCGCGCCACGCGGCCGCTCCTCCAGCCACGCCCACGCCGCCTGACCGCCTCGCGGCGTCCAGAAGGCGAGCACGCCCTTGTCCGGCACGGGCCCTCCAAAGAAGCTCAGCGCGAGCAGATCGGAGTGCGGTCCATCGACCCGCTGGAGCCGGGCTCCCACGAGCTCGGCGAGCGCCTTCACTCTTCCGCGAACAGGGCCATCAGGCGCTTGGCTTCGTCGAACGACCGTCCGGAGTCGATCGTCACCCACGCCTCTTCGCAGCCCTCGAGCACGTCGACGACGTCGAGGAGGACCGTCTCGGAGAAGCGCTGCTGCTTGCCCATCGCCCGGAGGCGCGCGTACGTAACCCCGGGTCCAGGGCCGTCCTCGGTTGGGTCGAAGGCCCTCACGAGGCCGCGCTTCTTGGCGAACGGGATCGCCAGCTCCGCGTCCCAGAGGCCGGAGGGGTGCCACACCAAGCGCTCGCGGAGCGGCGCCTCGAAGTGCTCGAGCCAGCGGTCCAGGCGGTCCCGGTCGCGTTGCCCGGTGGTGAAGTCAGCGGCCGTCCGCAGGATCAGCCAGCGCGCGTCGAGCGCTTTGGCCGCGTCGACGGTCCAGTCGAGGGCCGCCTCGGAGTCCTCATCCAAGCGGAACGCGCCGCGGTCCGAACGAGTGGCGAGGGTCGGCACGATGAGCCCGAAGGAGAAGGCGTCGCCCTGCTCCTCGCGCCACCCCGCGAGCTTGCCGGGTTTGGGGGGCGGTCCCACCACGCGGAGTTCAGCGTACGAAAGAGAGGACCGGTACTTGGAGCCCGGCGGCCGTTCGAGGACGGCGCCCACGTGGAGGCGAGTCATGCCGGCCGTCTATAGCAGTCGGTTCGCCGCCGGCTACCAGCGACGTGTGGCGACGACGGCGCGCCCCCCGTTCTGCTTGGCCCGGCATCGGGCTGCCGCACGGCGACGTGGGACGTGTTCCCGCCTGCGGCGCCGTGGTAACGTGGTGTGGTGATTCGCACCCTTCGTTTCGGGCGTTGTGCCCTTGGCTTGTTCTTCCTGGTGGGAGGCCTGACGGCCTGCGACGAGGCGCGTCAGCCGCCGGCGCGGCCCAACCCTGACCTCCAGGTGGAGTGCGTGCCTCTCGGGATGGATTCCGGATCCTCCGACGGCGGCACATCGCTCAGCTGCGGTTCCGGCGAGCAGTGCATTCAAGGGCGCTGCTACGCGTCGTGCGGGGGCGACTCTGACTGCGGTCCGCGTGAAGAGTGTGCGTCGAGCGGCGTGTGCATCCCCTCCGGCGACGCCCGTCCCGACTCCGGGACGCCGCCGGTCGACGGCGGCACCGACGCGGGCCCGCCCGACCCTTGCGATGGCGTTGTCTGCACCGGCACCGAGGTCTGTCACCCTGGGCTCGGCGAGTGCACCGAGTGCAGCGCGCTCTCGGTGGGCGTCGCGCGCGGTGAGCCTGGGTTCTGCGAACCCGACCCGATCTGCGACATCGCCAACGGCGACTGCGCGCCGAAGGTCGCGGCCACCTGTCAGCCTTGCAACTTGGCCAGCGACTGCGTCGGAACGGCCGATCCCATGTTCTCTGGCGAGTGCACCAGCCGGGATGTCTTCGAGCTCTCGGAGCAGGTCTGTTTGTTGGCGTGCACGGTGGGGGACGACACGTGCCCGGCCGGCACGCTGTGCGATGCGACGCTGCTGCGGTGCATTCCGACGGCCGGTGTCTCCTGCACGACGTGGCTGCGCGGCGTGGCCCGGCAAGCTTGTTTCACGGACGCGGACTGCAACCCTCGTGGCGATACGGGGGCGGTGGTGACCGGCGCGTGCGTGGGCGCCATCCCGCCGCCGGATGCGGGCATGCCCGACGCTGGCGTCGATGGTGGTCCGCTCGACGCGGGGATGTCCGACGGTGGCGCCGGCACGCCGGGGGAGTGTCGTCAGCCCTGCGGCACAGATGGCGACTGCGCGGGTTCCGGCTTTACGTGCGACGACACCTTCTTCTGCGCGCCGCCCTTGCTGGGCACCTGAGCTGACGTCACGGGCGATCGAACGCGGCGTTGCTATCCTTTGATCCGCTGATGGCCCGCGGACACGGCATCGTTCTGACTTGCGCTGTGGCCTCCTTCCTCGTGGTTGGGCCGCTCGCGCCCCCGAGCTCGACGGCCGCGCAGGACGACTGGGGTCTGACGCGCCCTGGGGCACGTCGTCCTGGCGCACGTCGTCCTGGTGCGCGTCGTCCCGGTGCGCGTCGTCCGGGAGCACGCCGGCCTGCGCGACCTCAGCCGGCGGCCGCGACCGAAGGCGCGGACCGTCAAGACGTGCTCATCGCGCGCTACCGCGCGATCCTGGAGAACGACC
This sequence comes from Sandaracinaceae bacterium, assembly GCA_045106715.1. Lineage (GTDB taxonomy): Bacteria > Myxococcota_A > Polyangia > Polyangiales > Sandaracinaceae. Next base: position 44,658 of record JBGCFC010000022.1, on the reverse strand, counting down.
CGCGCGAGACGTTCGCGTTTCGTCGACTCCTCGATCTCTACCGGGAGCGTGACGGGAGCATCGACGCCTTCGTGACGTCGCTGAACGCGGAGCTGGAATCCGACCCGGAGGCGTATGCGCCTCACATGTTGCTCGGCCATGTGCTCCGGGCGCAGAACCGGGCGGACGAGGCGACCACACACTACACGCGAGCGGCCGCGCTGCGGGAGTCCTCCGCCCCGCCTCGGATCGCGTTGGCCCGACTGGCCCGGGACGCCTCAAACCCAACGGCGGCGCGCCGGTTCTACGACGAAGCCCTCGAGCGCACGCGAGACGCGACGAGCACCGAGGAGCTTCTCCGCGAGGCGGCCCAGCTCGCCATGGGACAGGAAGATTTCGACGGCGCGCGCGCGTACTACGAGCGGCTCCGAGGGGGCGGTGAACGGTCGCTCTACCTGCGGAGCGAGTTCGCTCGCGCGCTGGCTGCAGGGCGGCATTGGGAGCGGTCCGCCGCGGAGTACGAGCGGGTCATTCGGTCTCTCCGGGGAGACAATCGCGTCCTGCCGCCAATCCTGCTCGAGCTCTCTCGCGCACAGCTCGAGACGGGCGAGGTCGATGCGTCGATCCAGACGCTCGACCGCGCACTTCGCCTGGCAGGCCGGCAGGCGGGGATCCGCGCTGAGGTGTACGACCAGCTGCTCACCGCGCACCGCCGCGCCGACCGCCTCGACGAACTCGCCGAGCGACTGCGCACGGAAGGTGGGCGCGGGTTCGAGTCGAACGAGTTGCTCGGACGCATCGAGGACGAGCTGGGGCACGACGAAGAGGCACTGGCTGCCTATCGGCGAGCGCTGCGGGGGCGCTCCCGCGACATCGACACCCGCGTGCGCATCATTCAGCTGCTCAGCCGGAGTGGGCGCCTCGACGAAGTCGTCGACGAGTACCGCAGCCTGATCCGCAGCGCGCCGCGGGAGCCGCGCTTCGTGATCGAGCTTGCGCAGCTCCTGATGCAGACGGACCGCCGTGACGAGGCGCTGCGCCTGCTTCGCGACACGGGTCGACGCCACGCCCGCGACGCCGCGCTCCATCAGCAGCTGGCCGAACTGTATGCGCGATGGGGGGAGGACGAGCTGTCCGCTCGGGAGGTGGAGCTGCTCGTGCGCATCGACCCGCGCGACCCGGCGCACCTCATGGCCCTCGGGGCGCAGCAGTTCGATCGGAACGACGTCGATGGCGCGATCCGGACCTGGACCCGGGTTGTTGAGGCCGAGACGGATCGCGCCGCCGGGCACGCGGCGCTGGCCGGAATCCTGGCGGATCACGACCTGTTGCTCCGGGCGATCGAGAGCTACCGCGAGGCGGTGCGGCTCGAGCCGGACGAGCTGACGTACGTCCGCGGACTGGCGACCGCGCTCGAGCGGCATCGGGACAACGAGGCGGCCGAAACGCAGTGGCGACGGGTGCTCGAACTCGCGGCCGACGACCGGGTCGCACGTCGTGAGGCGCGGGAGCGCATCGTCGGGATCTGGGTACGCACGCGGCGGCTCGCAGCGCATATCCGCGGCCTCCGGACACGATTCCAGGGGGCGCCTCCGGATCCATCGGCCGGGCGGTTTCTGGCAGAGGCGCTTCGCCGCAGCGGACCGGACCACGCGGCGCAGGCGGAGGCCGTGCTCGAGGAGATCGTACGCATCGACGCCGCCGACGTGGAGAGCCTGCTCGCGCTCGAACGGATCCGTCGGCACCGCGGCGATCTGGCGGGCGCGATTGAGGTGCTCGGACGCCTTCGCGACGCCGACCCCCGTCGGGCGGCGCAGTACCTCCAACAGATGGCCGAGCACGCCCTCGCGCTCTACCGCGACGACGAGGCGCTCGGCTACGCCGCGGAGGCCGTGGAACGCAACCCGGACGACGCCTCGGCACACCGGCGACTGGGAGACCTCTACCGCTCTCGTCAGCAGATGGACCGCGCCATCGCCAGCTACCGGAGAGCGCTCGAGCTCAACGAGCGGCTCTATCCCGTCTACTTCGAACTGGCCGAGTTGCACCTCGCACGCGGTGAGACCGAGGACGGGGACGCGCTCTACCGTCGCCTGCTCGCGATCACCCCGGACGACGACCTCGTGGGCCGGGCCGCACGCGCGTCGATTCAGATCAACCTGGGCGCCGGCACCCTCGCGCGCCTCGAGCGGGACCTCCTGCCGCTCGCGCTCGGGAACCCGCAGCGCCCGATCTACCGCCGGGTGGTCGTGGAGCTCTACGACGCCTACGCCACCCCGCTCACTGCCGTGGCCGCGCGAGAAGGGGAGGGGGCGCAGGAGGCACGCGCCACACTCCGGCGTCTCGGTGGGCGCGCGATCAAGCCTCTGCTCGAAGCGCTCTCGGATCCGGATCCTTCGCAGCGTCGTGTCGCGCTCGACATCCTCGGGGAGCTCGGCAACCCCAGCGCGGCCGCGCCCCTGCTCGCGGCGGCGGAGAACAACAGCCTGGAGATCACACAGCGCCTCGCGGCGCTCCGGGCGGCGGGTTTGCTGGCCAACCCGACGCTCGTCCCACGCCTCGGTGAGATGGCGACGGAGGGCGATCTGCGTCTCCGCGGGCTCGCCGCGTGGGCGCTCGTCCGGATCGACTCCGACGACGCCCGCGACGCACTGACGCGTGTCTATGGACAGGGAGACGACCACCCTCGCGCGTTCGCGGCTCTCGGGTTGGGCCTCGCGGGCCGGAGCGAGGCCCTCCGCGAGGGCTTGCGTGCGGAATCGGACGAGGACATCCGCGCCGCCACGGTGTGGGGGCTCGGCCGCGGCGGCGAGGCGGAGTCGGTGCCGCTCCTCCTGAACGAGCTGCGTCGGCGTGCGGGGGCCGTCTCGGCCGAAGTGGCCGCGGAGGCGTTGGGACGCATCGGCGGAGACGCGGTCACCGCGGCGTTGATCGAAGCCCTGTTCAGCCCCGACGTGGAGCTCCGGGAAGCCGCCGCGCGCACGCTGCGCTCGAGTGGTGCGCAGGCGGACGTGAGTCTGGTGGCGCCGCAGCCTTTCGAGCGTCCTCGGGACTACGTCGCGCGCCTCGTGCGGACGCCCGAGGTGCAGCGAGGAGCGGTGGATCTAAGCCCGCTGCGCGCGTCGATCGAGGTGGCCGCGTCAAGCGCGCTGGCGGGTCCGGTCGACCAGGCGCTGGCGGCGCTCTCCGTTCTGGGCTCGCGGCCCGCTGGCGTCGGTCTCGGCGCCCTGACCCGAGGATCGGCGGAGTGGCCGAGCGCGGTGCAGGACGCCGCGAACGCCGAGCTGCTGAGGCTGGGCGTGTCCCTGGTCGAGCCGCTCGTCGCTGCCGCGAGCCACCTGGACGGCGCGGTGCGGCTCGGCGCGCTTCGACTGCTCGCGCGCATCGACCATCCCCGCGCCGCCGAGACCGTCGCGCACGCCCTCGCGGATGCACCCCCGAGCGTGCGCCGCGCGGCGCTCGAGTCTGTCGGCCGCTCCGCCCACCCGCCGGAGCCGTCCCTCGTTCCTCCCATGGTGTCGATCCTTCGCCAGGACCCCGACTGGGCGATGCGCACGCTCGCCGCCCAAGCGCTTTCCCGGAGCCCTGAGGCGCACTCTGCGCTGCGCGAAGCCTTGGCCGAGGACCGGTACGCGTTCGTGCGGGAGGCCGCGGCCCGGGCGCTGCTCGAGGCGCCCACCGAGGAGGACCGCCTCTCGCTCCAGCGTGCCGCCCGAACCGATCCCGAACCGCAGATCCGCGCGCTCCTCTCCCGTTCAGCACCTTGACCCCACCGCGTGAAGCAGCCGAGAGGGGGCGGAAACGGGTGAGAATTCGCCGGCGTTCCCGCGGGCACGGCGACCTGGCGCCCACGCCGAACGGGGACCCGGAGGGTGCGAGATGTGCTTTCGTTGACCGCGACCGGCGCGCTGGCTTAGAAAGGGGCCCGGTTTCAGGCTGGGCCTTGGTAGTCTTTGCGCATGGAAGAGGACCTCGGGATCGCGTGTGGCGTCTGCGACACGTTCAGCCCGATGGGCGTCGATCGCTGTCCCACGTGTGGGGGCGGCCTCGCGCTCTTCGAACGGTCGACTTCAGGCGTGGTGTCTTCGGCGGCGTCACAGCTTTCGGCGGTGGCCCCGCCCCCTCAGGAGGATGAGATGGAGCAGTCCAGGTATTACGTCTGCAAGGAGTGCTCGACCCCGGTTCCGAGCGGTCACAAGTTCTGCGGTGCCTGTGGTGCCACGGTGCCCAAAGACATGCTCGAGAAGAAGGTCGAGTTCTTCGGGAGCATGCAGGCGCCCGGAAAGGCGCGGCTCATCTTGATCCGCGGCACCGAGGGAGCCGACGGACTCAGCTACCTGCTGCAGGGCACCGAGCACATCGCCGGCACCACGGATGCGCAGATCCCATTCCCGAACGACGGGTGGATCAGTCCACGCCACGCCAACTTCTTCTACCGTGAGGAGAAGCTCTTCGTGCGGGATGAGGGCAGCGCCAACGGCGTGTACATCCGTGTGCGCGAGCCGCAGCCGATTCCGCCGGGCTCCCACTTCCTGTGCGGTGAGCAAGTGTTCCGCGTGGACGCCACGCCGAAAGACACGTCGGGTCCCGATCCCGACCAGACGTATTTCTACTCCTCCCCGAAGCGACCGAGCCCATTCCGCGTCGTCCAGGTGCTCGCCGGCGCCCAGGATGGGATGGTCTACTGCGCACGTGAGAACGTCGTGCAGATCGGGCGCGAGGGCGGCGATATGAACTTCCCCGACGACGTCTTCATGTCGGGCAAACATGCCAAGGTGGAGCTCGCCTCGGACGGCCAGTTCTCCCTGGTCGACCTGGGCTCCCGCAACGGGACCTACCTGCGGCTGACGCAGGAACGCGAGCTCGCCCACGGGGACTATCTCTTCCTCGGGCACCAGCTGCTTCGGGTCGAGCAGACCGTCTGACGTTCCGCTGTCCCCCTGACGAGCCCGCGCCTCTCACCGAGGGCGCGGGCTCGCTGCATTGTGGGCTGCGCCCTCGTTCGAAGAGCGCGGAACCGGGCTTCAGCCTTCGTGCTGGGCGATGATTCGCTCAATCACGGCCCGGTCGGGCGCGTTCGGCGAGAGCACGAGGTACCGGCGGTAGCTCGCCACGCCGCGCGGGACGTCTCCGGCGCGGACGGCCGCGCGCCCCAGCTCGCGCTGCACCGCCGCGTCGCGTGGGCGCAGGCGTGCGGCTTCCGCGAGTCGCGTCAGGGCAGGGCCGAGCTCCCCCCGGAGAAGGTGCGCGCGGCCCGCTTCGAGCGCCTCCCGTCCCGGGTCCGCCGGCGTTGCGGGCTCCGCGATGGGCGCGGCGCGCTCGGGTCGACGCGGGCGCAGAGGGGGGGCGTCTCGAGGAGGCGCCACCGCCGGAGCCAGAGGGGCTTGAATCTCGCTCGCGCCGATGCGGCTCTGCGCTGCGGGCGGCGATTCCGGCGCCGCGGGTGTGTCCGCTGCGGGCGTGGTGGGCGCGTCTGGCTCGATGAGCGGGCTCGGCGGGGCTGTCACTGCCGCCGAGTTTTGGACCGAGGGGGGGCTGTCTACGGTTGGCGGAGTCCGGGGCATCACCGGTGGAGCGGGGTCCTGGGCCAGCCACGCTGCGCTCGCGCCGAAGAACAACAGCGCCAAACCGGACGCCATCAACCAGCGTGTCGGGGAGGGTTCGGCGTGGGGAGCAGGCGCTTCGCTCGCACCACGCGGGGCTGCCTTGACGCGCTCTCGCTCCTCACTGGGAGAAGGAGGACCTCCCGCGACGAACGGCCCCGTGCCGAGGGTTTGGTCGGCGTCCTTGCCCAGCTTCTCCACCGCCACGCGGAGGGCTCGTGCAAGGTCGGCGGCGTCGTCAAACCGGTCTTCCGGCGCCTTCGCGAGCGCGCGCAAGGCGACCTTCTCCAGGCTGCGTGGGATCCCCCAGTCGGGGCGCACTGCACGGGGCCGCGGCGGCGGATCCATGATGTGTTTGGTGATCAGCCCAAGCGCCGTCTCGGCTTTGAAGGGCACCTCGCCTGTGAGCATCTGGAAGAGGATCACCCCCGCCGCATACACATCCGCGCGCACGTCGAGCGGCTCACCCTTGGCTTGCTCGGGGGCCATGTACTCGGGCGTCCCGCAGACGTAGCCGTCCTTGGTGATGGCGGTCGAGCGGCCCTCGCTCTCGATGATCTTCGCCATCCCGAAATCACACACCGTGACGCGGTCCGGTGCGTCGTCTCGCGGGGTGAGCACGACGTTCTCAGGCTTGAGATCGCGATGGATGATCCCCGCCCTGTGCGCTTCGTGCACCGCCGCGAGCATCTGACCCATCACGAAGCCGATGCGGCGCGGCGTGAACGGGTGGTCGTGGTCGATGACGGTCTGGAGGTCCTCGCCCTCGAGCAGCTCCATCGCGATGTAGAGCGTGCCGTCTTTGGCTTGCCCAAAGTCACGGATTTCGAGTGAGTTGGGGTGAGAGAGCCGACGGGCGGCCTCGGCCTCTCGGTGAAAACGTCGCGCGATGCGCGGGTCGCCCCCGAGGTGTTTGTGCAGGATCTTCAGCGCGACCGGCGCGCCCGAACGGACGTCTTCTGCCCGGTAGACACGCCCCATCGCGCCCTCGCCGATGCGCGCTTCGATCTCGTACGCATCGTCGACGGTGTGGCCTACCCATCGGTCGCGCTCGACTGCGGTGGTGGAGGGCTCGCTCATGATGCGTGGGTGGGAGGATGCGTCCACCCTGCCGCCGGCAATGTAGCAGCCCCGAGGGGGTTGGCCCACGCGCGAGCAGGTCCGCGATGCGCGAAGGCGAAGATGGCGCGCGCTTTCCTTGACGCTCCGTCGGCCACCCGAGTATCGTCCGAGCCGGCTGGCCACTGCTTTCGCCGACCCATCGGACCGTGGCGCGGGGGATTTCTGCAAGGGAAGTCCCGGTGCGTTGAGGACAAGGAGCCCTCCGTGATCGTCTGCCCTCGGTGCAGCAAGGAGAACCAAGACCACTACAAGTTCTGCCTCGGGTGCGGGGCCGAGCTTCCGCGTGACGCTGAACAGCCGAAGAGCTTCAGCGCTCCCACGCCTCCAGGTGGTACACCGGCTGCTGGCGCGGCCCCGCAGTTCGGAGGTCCGCCTCCGGCGGGTCCGCCGCCCGCGGGTCCACCGCCGGGCGGTCCGCCTCCGGGTCTCCCGATGGGAGGTCCCCCTCCGGGTCCCCCGATGGGAGGCCCGCCTCCGGGTCCCCCGATGGGAGGTCCGCCTCCGGGCGCCCCGATGGGGGGTCCCCCTCCCGCGGGTCCGCCGATGGGGGGTCCGCCGCCTGCTGGTGGTCCACCGCCTGCTGGTGGTCCACCGCACGCGGGTCCGCCGATGGGGGGTCCGCCCCCGGCCGGTCCGCCGCCTGGTGCGGGACCCGGGAGTTCGCCCGGCGCCCCGCCTCCTGCGGGTGGCTTCGGGGGGCCCGGTGGGATCGCCGCGGGTCCGCCGCCTGGGGCCCCGCCGCCTGGGGCCCCGCCCGCTGCACCTCCTGCTGGCGGTCCGCCGCCGGCGTCCGGAGGAGGCTCGATCACCTGCCCGAAGTGCAGCTCACCCAACCGCCCGGGCTTCAAGTTCTGCGGGACGTGCGGCTTCCCGCTCGACCAGGGCGCGGCTCCGCCTTCGGCCTCGGCGCCCGTCGCTCCAGCGGCGACGGGAGGAAGCGGCAGCGGCAGCCTCGTGCTGATCCGTCCGGATGGCACCGAAGGCGAGACCATTCAGATCGACTCCTCGTCGATCGTCGGCCGTCAGACGATGCCGCAGTTCGGAGCGGATACGTACCTGTCTCCGCGTCACGCGAGCTTCGCCTGGGGCGCCGATGGGATCATGACCGTGACGGACGAGAGTTCGCTGAACGGCATCTACCTCCGGATTGCCCGCGACGTGCCGACCGAGATCAAGGCCGGCTCGGTGGTGCGTGTCGGCCAAGAGATCGTCCGCTTCGAGCCGTTCGGTGACGAGCAGTCGGGTCCCGACGGCGTCAGCCTCATGGGCAGCCCTCGCGAGGGTCTCATCGGGCGCATCTGCCTCATCACGGGCCGTGACACCTACGGCAACAGCTACGCCATTCCGGCCGAGGGCCTGCACCTCGGTCGGGAGCGCGGGGACATCCTCTTCCCCGACGACGGCTACGTATCCGGGCTCCATGCGCGCATCGCGGCCGAAGGCGGACGCGTGTTCGTCACGGACGTCGGCAGCAGCAACGGCACCTTCATTCGCATCGAAGGTTCGGCGCTGGTTCCGGCCGGTACGATGCTGCTGATGGGTCAACAGCTCTTCCGCGTCGAGTACTGAACTGCTCCTCTGAGGCTCGTTCGCGGGCCATCGAGTACGCCCTCTTCGCGCACGCGTCGGGGGCGTTTCTCATGGGATGGGACTCTGCTCAGGAGATCGACCGGATCGCTGCACAAGACGCAGGCGAGGAGGAGTGCCAGCCCCTGGCTCGAGCCTCAGCCGGCCGCGAGGGCGTCGGGCTCGGCTTGGGCGTCAGCCGCGTCTGCGGTTCCATCGCCTTCGACGCGCTCGCGCAGGAACCGGTCGACCCGCAGTTGAATGGCGACGGGCTGTTCGATGGGGGCGGCGTGGCTCGCGCCCTGGAGCTCCAGAAGCTCGGCCTGCGGGATGACGTCGGCCATGTGGCGCGCGAGCATCGGCGGGGTGAACGTGTCGCGTTCCGCGGCGACCACCAGCGTCGGGGTCTGAATCTGGTCCAGGATGTCCTCGGCGGTGTGCTCGCCAGCGTGGCGCAGCATCGCGAGGAAGATCTGGGGCTCCATTGCCGCGACGTGCTCCATGTAGGGGCGGAAGTCCTCCTCCCGGATGGCCAGCGCGTCGACCTCTTTGCTCATTTTGGCAATCCGGAACGCGAGCCGCGCCGGGATCCGGCCCCAGAGCGCCCGGGCGATCCCCTTGCGGCGCTCCACCGTCTCCAGCAGCGCGGGGAGCACCTGCTTGAGCATGTCGGAGCCGCGGAACGTGGCGGTGACTTTCCCGTAGGAGCCACACACCAAGACGAGCCCGCGCACCCGCTCGGGTGCCAGCCGGTAGGTCTCGAGCGAGACCTGGGTGCCCATCGAGTGGCCCACGAGGAGGGCCTCGTCCACCCCCACCGCGTCCATCACCGCCAGCAGATCCCGGGCGTGCGCGGCGAGATCGATGCGCGCGGCGTCCACCGGGAGCCCGCTGCGACCGTGCGCGCGATAGTGCCAGTGGATGACCTGGTGGTTCAGCGCCAGGTGCGGCTGCAGGTACTTCCAGGCGAATCCATCGCAGCCGATGCCGTCGTTGAGCACGACCGCCGGACCCTCACCGGACACCCCCCAGAACAAACGCGTGCCGTCAGGCCCCTCGGCGAAGCCTTGCCGATCGTATTCCATCGACAGCTCAGCTGTCGCCGTCGGCGGGCTCGCCGACTTCGTTGACGGAGGGCAGCTTGCGGATTTCGGGCAACGCGACGCGAACGCAGCGCTGCACAATCCACGAGAGCGAGCGGTCGAGCCGGTTCGCTTCGTGGCGGATGTCCTCGAGCATATCCTCGGGGAAGTAGAGGCTCTGCTTTCGCTTGTCGGCCATGTCCTCGACTACCTCCGCGGACCGTGTGTAGTCCGCACTGCGACGATGTCGCGTGGCGTACTACCCGTCGGTTCGGGGCGCGTCAAACCGGGGCTTGTGTTTCCGACTCTGCCTGCGGGACGACACCGGGCGCACCAGGATGGTGGTCAAGGGGACTCGATGCGCGCATCCTTGGGCCGCCATGCCCGAGCCTCGTCCCCGCTTGCGCCGCCTCGGCGCGGTCCTCTTCGCTGCCTTCCTCGGCAGCTTCGTCGCCACGCTCGCGTTGGGGCTCGTGCCGCGCGCCGAGGCCACGGAGGGGGACGCGTCGCCCTACGCCAACCTCGCCATCTTCGCCCGCGCGCTCAGTCACATCGAGGCAGTGCACGTGGAGACGCCCGATCAGGATCGGCTCGTCTACGGGGCGATCCGCGGGATGGTCGGCGAGCTCGATCCGCACAGCACGTTCATGGATCCGGAGGAGTATCGGATCCTCACCTCCGACACGCAGGGCGCGTTCGGGGGCATCGGCGTGGAGATCGACGTGCGCGATGGTTGGCTCACGGTGCATGGCGTCATCGAGGGGGGACCGGCCGACCGGGAGGGCCTTCAGCCGGGGGACCGTTTCCTGTCGCTGAACGGACGACGGGCGCGCGACCTGCCCATCAGCGAGGCGGTGCGGATTATGCGCGGCGAGCCGGGCACCGAGGTGCAGGTCCGCGTGCGTCGCGAGGGCGAGGAAGAAGCGCTCGTGGTCACCCTCACGCGCGAGATCGTGCGGGTGAACGCGGTGGAGGCGCGCATCCTGCCCGACCGGATCGTGCACCTGCGGCTCAAGGCGTTCCAGGCCACGACCACGGACGAGATGCGCCGCGCGCTGGACTTGGCGGTGGAGCGAACGGCCGAGGCCGGCGGCGTGCGCGGGGTGCTCCTCGACATGCGCCGGAACCCGGGCGGGCTCCTCCACGAGGCCGTGCGCGTGAGCGATGAGTTCCTCGAGTCGGGCACGATCGTATCCACGCGCGGCCGGTCGGGCCAGGTCCTCAACGCGTCGAGTGCGCACCGCGCGGGGACCCGCCCCAACTGGCCGCTGGTGGTTCTGGTCGACCATTACACCGCGAGCGCCGCCGAGATCGTCGCGGGCGCGCTCCGGGACCACGGTCGGGCGATCGTCGTGGGCAGCCGAACGTGGGGCAAGGGCTCGGTTCAGAACATCATCGAGCTTCCCGACGGCTCCGCGCTCAAGCTGACCGTCGCGCGGTACTACACGCCCAGCGGCCGCTCGATCCAGGCGCACGGCATCGAGCCCGATGTGGAGGTCGAGCAGCTCGACCAGGAGATGTCGCGCGAGCTCGTGCAGCGCGCGGTCGACCGCTTCAGCGAGGCGAGCCTCGAAGGGCACCTCGAGTCCGGGCAGGAGCCGCCCGAACCGGTGGAGACGCTGACCGAGCGACGCAGCATTCGGCGCGAGGGCGCGGAGGAGTCTGAGTCCGAGGCGTTCGCGGACGACTTCCAGGCCCGGATGGCGCATCAGGTCCTGCGCGGCCTCATCCTCCAGCGCGAGATGACCAACGCGGAGTAGCTCTCGAGCTCTCGACCGGTTCAGTCGAGCTGAAGCTGGCCGACGACCACGCCCTCCTCGGTCGTGAACGCCAAGCGCCCCGCGGCGAGGCTCGGCTGGTAGGCCAGCGAGGCCGCGGTCTCGATCGGCGCGCGTCGGTAGGTCGTGAGGTCCATCAGGAACAGGGTTCCGCCCACGAGGTCGTGGCCGTCATCCGAGGTGCGGTCGTGCACCAGCCAGCGCCCGGTTGGGTCGAAGCTCGGGTGGCCTCCGTCGCCGAGCGCCGCGTGCGCGCCGTCCTCGACTCGGTAGAGATGCAGCCCGGTGGCGACCCCCCAGAAGACCACGTGGCGTTCGTCCGCCGAGAGCTCCGGCACCATGTAGCGGTCGCCTTCGGGGCTGATGACCTCCGCTCCCTGGCCTTGCCTCCGAAGCACGACCCGCCGCTCCGCGTCGACATGCACCCACGCCGTCGCGGACGTCGCCCGGACACGCTCCCCGTCGAGCGAGATGGCGTGATGGGGGACCGCGGTGCCCGACTGATCTGCGTGCCGGTAGCGCAAGGTCGAGCCGACGAAGCGGGGGCGATATCCGACGCGCGGGCCGACGGCGAGCTGCTCGACCGTGTCCTCTTCGTGCAGCCACAGCTCGCTCTGGTCGGCGGTGCTCATGGCGATGCGCTCTCCGTCGGCCGAGAGTACCGGTGCGCGAAGGCCTTCGGCGACCGGAGCGACGTCGGTGAGCGATGCGAGGTGGGCCACGCTGGTGACCTCGAGGCGAGGCGTTGCGATGACCGGCGCGGTGTCCGGCGCGGCTGCGACCACGGAAGCGACCGTGGCCTCGGGGACTTCACCGCATCCGAGCGCCAGAAGCCCGAGTACCGCAGCGCCGACGTGTCGCGAGCGCGCGCTTCGACGCCACACCAAGAGACCCATCAGGGCAAAAAGCAGCACGGCCGGCGCGTGACCGGAACCCTCGTCATGGGCGGACACGCTGCAGCCGCCGGAGTCGCCCGGACGATCGGTACCCGGCGGGCCAACCGGGGTGCCACTGTCGCTCTCCGGAGGCGGCGGCGCGCCGGCATCGCCGGTCGGAGGCGGCGGCGGTGTGCCCGCGTCCGGAGTGGGCGTCCCGGCGTCGAGCGAGCCCGGGCCCGAGTCGACGGGGGGCGGAGGTGAGCCTTCGACGCGGAGGCCGATCGAGCACCAAGTCTCCCCGCCGCCCGTCACGGCGCACGTGCGCGTGGCGGGCTCGAATCCGGGGGCGGTCGCGAGCACGGGGTAGCTGCCCGGCGCCAGGTTCACGAAGAAGTGGCCGGTCTCCGCATCCACGGCGCGCTCCATCCCATCGATCGTCACCCGCGCGGTGTCGAGCCGGATGCTGGTGTCCTCGAGGCCCGCACCGCGGTCCTCGAAGACGACGCCGCGCAGTACGCCGGTCGTGCCGACGGGCGGCGGGTCCATGCCGAGGGTGATGAGGATGGCGCGCGCGTGGGCGGCGGCGGCGTCGGCGCGGGCGGACGGGTCGCGGAGCAGTGCCGCGTCGGGGTCACAGCGGTTGGTGAACGCCAGCTCGGTGAGCGCGGCGGGCATGCGCGTGGAGGTGATGACGGTGAACCCGGCCCGCTTGAGCCCGCGGTCGCGCAATCCCCACGCCGCGATCATCTCCGTCTGCAGGGTCCCGCCGAGCAGCTCGGAGGTGGACGACGCCGAGTTGGCGATGAAGGTCTCCGTTCCCGTCGCCGGCGTGCCCGCGTTGGAGTTGGAGTGAATGGAGACGAACAAGTTGGCCGGGATGTCGTTGGCCATCGTGGCGCGCGTGCTCAGCCCTACGGCGCGGTCGTCGTTCCGGGTCAGGTGCACCGTCAGGCCCTCGGCTTCGAGCAGGACGCGGGTGCGCTGCGCCACGTCGAGCACCACGCCGGACTCCTCCAGCCCCATGCACCCCACCGCGCCCGGATCAGCGCCTCCGTGGCCCGGGTCGAGCACGATCGTCTGGGCGGAGAGGGGGGAGGCCACCAGCAGCACGAGCGCGCTCGCCAGCAGGGAGCCCCGAAGGAGGTCGAGGTTGGTGTACACGCCATAGGCGTGAGCAGGACGCGTACCAAACCGCGCGCGAAGAAAAACAGCCATCATTGCGGTGAGTCGAACATACCGGAACGGGACGGCTTGGCGCGACCCCGTCCAACCTTTGAACACTTGCTTGCACCGCGGGAGGGAGCGGCCAGGATGTGTGCATGTCCCTCCCCGACCGCATCCTCGAAGATCTCAAGACCGCGCTTCGCGCCAAAGACGAGGTCAGCAAGACGACGCTCCGCATGCTTAAGGCCGACCTCGCCAAGAAGGAGGCGGAGCTCGGGCAAGCACTCAGCGAGGCACAGGAGCTGGCTGTGCTCGCCAGCGCGGTGAAGTCCCGACGTGACAGCGTGGCGGCGTATGCCGAGGCCCAGCGGGACGATCTGGTCAGCGCGGAGAAGGCCGAGATCGCCGTCATCGAGCGCTACCTCCCGAAGCAGCTCGACGAGGTCGAGGCCAAGGCGGCCATCACCGCGCTCGCGGCCGAGCTGGGCCTCTCCGAAAAGAAGCAGATGGGTGCGCTCATGAAGGCGGTGATGGACCGCTACCGCGGTCAGGTGGATGGCAAGGTCGCCAGCCGCATCGCCGGTGGGCTGCTCAGCTGAGACGGGGTCGAGGACGTTTGCAGGCCGCGCCGGGGGGAGCGGTGCCGATTGGCGGCGCCGCCGATTCTCGGTAAACAGGTCGGGTGAGCAGCAGTCCCGTCTCGAACCCCGAGCCCCGCCGTCGTCCCAAGAGCTTGGCGCGCCGCGCGCGTGATGCGGGGATGAACCCGAACCACTGGTATCCGGGCGCGTTCAGCACCGAGGTGGCGCGCGGCAAGACCTTCGCGACGCGCTTCTGGGGCGACGACATCGCGATCTACCGGGGGGACGACGGGGTCGCGTACGCGCTCGAGGACAAGTGCCCACACCGCGGCATCAAGCTCAGCCACGGCTCGGTCGAGGACTGCAAGCTGGTCTGCCTCTATCACGGCTGGACGTTCGACCCCGGCGGCAAGCTCGTGGGCATGAAGCACGACACCTTCGGCAAGAAGCTCCCCGTGGTGACCGTGCGCAGCTACCCGACGCAGGAGCGCTACGGGATCGTGTGGATCTTCCCTGGCGACGCCGACCTCGCGGCTGTCACGCCGATGCCGCACGTCCCGCACGCGGAGGGACCGGACCGTTGGGCGAGCATCCACTTCGCATACACGTGGAAAGCCCATCACTCGATGGTCATCGACAACCTCTGCAACCTCACCCACCTCTGGGTGCACGGGAGCTGGGTGCCGTACGGGGACACCGTGCTCGCGGACTCTTCGGCCGAGGGCGACCGGCTCACGCTGTCGTGGGAGCACGATCTCCGTCGCGACCTGATGCACCCGCTGACGAGCCCGTTTTTCCGCAAAGCCAAGGGCCGCAACGACAGCGCGACGTTCCAGATCTACGACTACCCCTATCAGTCGGCGCTGAGCAACGACCTCGTGCGTTCGACCAACTTCATGCTCCCGATGGACGCCGAGCACACACGGGTCTTCAGCTACCAGCTGTGGGGCGCGGTGCCGATGCTCGGGGTGGGGCCGCTCCGGCTTCCGAGGGCGGTGAGCCAGCGCGTTGTGATGCCGGTGCTCAAGCCGATCGCCAAGGAGATCTTCCGGCAGGACGGGTTCACAGTCGAAGAAGAGCAGGTCGCGTTTCAGCGCGAGCCGGACCGGCCCATCCCGGAGCCGAACCCGATGGTGAAGCGGTTCAACGAGCTGACCGTGCGCAAATGGGACGAGTACCGGGAGTACAAGGCCTCCGGTCAGCAGAGCGAGGCGCAGCGGGCCGAGCAGACCCGGATGAAGGTGCTCTGAGCCATGCGCGCCGCATTCGCGCTGCTGGGGCTGGGGCTGTCGGTGGCGCTCGTCGCCTGTGATGGCGCGCGGCCCGTGGACGGCGGCGCGGGCGACGCGGGGGAGGCGGACGCCGGGGTGGGGCCGTCGACGGTCCAGCCGGCGCAGCTGACGCCGTGCCGTGAGGGCTGGACGCCGACGACCGGCGACGATGGGATCGCGCGCTGCGCCCCGTGGGTGGGTGAGCGCCCGGTGTGTACCGGGGCCACAGCGCTGTTCCCGGGCCAGCCCGGATGCACTCCCTTGGGGGAGGCCTGCACGGCGGATCGCTTCGCGGCGACCCTGCCGGCGACCGGGGTGCTGTTTGTCGACGGAGAGGCCGCGGCCGGTGGCGACGGGACACGCGCGGCGCCGTTCAACACGATCGACGATGCCATGAGCGCCGCGTCCGAGGGCGACACGGTGGCGCTCTCCAAGGGCATCTTCGATGGACGGGTGATCGTGCCCGGCGGCGTGACGGTGCGCGGCGCGTGCGTCGCCGAGACGACCCTCACGGACCGCGGGTTTCGCGCGAGCGGCGGCACGGTCATGGTCTCGGGGTTCGGCGCGCGACTGGAGAACGTGCGCGTGACGGGGGCGAACCCAGGCGTTTGGATCGAAGGTCCCGGCGTCGGAATGGACCTCGAAGACGTGCTCGTGGAAGAGGCCACCCTCTCGGGCATCAGCGTGTTCGACGCGACCTCCCAAATGCGAAACGTGGCCGTGCGCGACATGCGGCCCTTCGAGGGGTTCGGTCGCGGGCTGCTCGCAGAGTCGAACGGCATCCTCGACGTCACCAACGGCAGCATCGAGCGCGCCCGCGAGTCGGGCGTCACGGTCTTGGAAGGGCAGGCGACGCTCCGCGACGTGGTGGTCTTGGACACGATCGCCGAGGGCATGACGGGCGACGCGCTGAGCGCGGCCTTCGCGGGGATCATCACGGGGGAAGGCGTCGTCATCGAGGGCACGGACGTGCTCGGCGCGTACGGCTTTCTGGAGGGCTCGACCATCGACCTGACGGATTCGATCCTCCGCGGTGGAGAGGACGACGCGATCCAGATCGTCGACGGCGCCATCGGCCGCTTCGAGCGGGTGCTCTTCGAGGAGAACGTGGGCGGCGGCGTGCTCGTTCAGCGGGCGGAGGTCGAAGGGACGGACCTCGTGTTCATCGGCGGGACGCGTGCGGTCACCGCGCAGGGCGGCGCGCGGGTCCGTCTTGAGAGGGCGTTCGCGACGGGGACGGAGCAGAGCGCGTTCCTGGTCGCCTCCGGGGACGAGCCATCCGTGGGGGACTTCTTGGACATCACCACGCGGGACACGGAGGACACGGGCGTCCAGTTCCAGGAGGGCGGCCGAGGGACCCTCATGCGCGCATCCATCACCCGCGCACGCGGAGCGGCGGTGGTGATCCGCGGCGAGGGCACCGAGGTGGCGGTCCGAGACGTGACCGCGCTCGAGGGGCGTGCTTCGGAGACGCTCGCGGGCCGCGGGATGGAGGTGCGGGTCGGCGCGTCCGTGGACCTCGACGGCTTCACCGTGCGGGACTGCGAGCAGCTCGGCCTCTTCATCGAAGACGCGAGCGGTACGTTCCGCAACGTGACGGTGAGCGACACCCGTGCACCGCCCGGGGACACGGCCGGCCGCGGCATCGAGATCCAGACCAGCGAAGTGACCGTGATCGGCGCTCGGTTGAGCAACAACGTCGGGGCCGCGATGGTCGTCGGAGAGCGCGGCGTGGTCACGATCGAGGACCTCGAAGTACGCGGCACCAACGCGAGCGAGAACCAGCTCGGGGGAAGCGGACTCGCCGTCAACGCCGGCTCTGTGGTGACGCTGCGCGGCGTGCTTCTCGAGAACAACACGGAGGTCTCGCTCGTCGCGTTTGGCGAAGGCACGCGCATCGAGGGCGAGGGGGTGCGCGCGCTGTCGACCCGCGAGCGCCCGTGCATCGACACCTTCTGCGCGGACTTCCCCGGCGGCATCGGCGTCGGCAGCTACGAGGGTGCGAGCATCGCGCTGAGCAACTTCGTCAGCGAGGGCCACCCGCTCGCCGGAGCGCAGGTGGGTCCCGGCTCGAACCTGCTCTTGGAAGAGGGGCGGATTGCGAACAACACCATCGGTGTCAACGTCGAGGTAGACGGGTTCGACTTCGCGCGCATCATGAACCAGGTGGAGTACATCAACAACGAGCGCAACGTGGACGCCGTGTCGCTCCCGGTGCCGGACGCACTCGACCCCTTGGAGTCTCCGTGATGCGTGCTTCGTTGTGGCTGTCGCTCTTGCTCCTGAGCGCGTGCGCGGACCCGTGCACCGACGTCCAGGGACGCCTCGACGGAGCCCTCCCGGGGGAGACCGTGGAGGTCGGCGTCTGCCTGGTGGAGGGCTCGCTCGTCGTACCGGAAGGCGTGACGCTGCAAGGGGCCGGCGTGGGCCAGACGACGGTGCGCACGCCCGACGGAGTCGCCGGTATCGAGCTCGCCTCGGGCGCGGGCTTGCGTGGCCTGAGCGTCGAAGGGGATTCGCTGCCCGTCGTCACTTCCGAGGGGGCGGCGCTCCTCCGCGACGTTGAGGTGCGGGTCGCTCGCGGCATCGGTATGCGCTTGGTCGGCGACGGGCATGTTCTCCAGAACGTGCGGCTGATCGGTCCGGTGACGGCGGAGAACGCCGCGAGTGTGCCGGTCGGGGCCGGGACAGACGAAACCGCCACGCACGGGCTGATCGTCTCGCGTGGCGAAGCGGCGCTCACGGACGTCGACGTCGAAGGGTTCGGCGGCACCGGTGTGCTGGCCCTCGACGCACGGCTCACCTGGACCGGTGGGGTCGTCGCGAACAACTTGAGCGTCGGGCTCCGCGTGGCCGGCGGCGAGGCCACGCTCGACGGGGTCGAGCTTCGGGACACCTACGAAGGGGTGCAGCCGACGCTCGCCTACGCGGCCGCCTTCAGCGACGCCGTGATCGTGACCGACGCGCTCTTCGTGCACGACAACGAAGGCCTGGGCGTCTTGCACGCGGGGGGGGACGCGACGCACCGCACCCTCCGCGGGGCCGACAACGGAGACGCCGCGCTCTGGGTGCAGCAGGCGTCGCAGCTCACCGTCTCGGACGCGGCGCTCGAGAACAATCGACTCGCGGGCCTGTTCGTGGCCGAGACCCGCCTCGTCACCGTCGAGCGCACACGCGTGAGCGGAACGCAGATCGCACGCCGGGCCTCCGACACGGAGGTGCGTGAGGTTGGCGATGGCGTCCAGGCCTTGCTGGCGTCGGACGCGGAGCTCTCCTTCGACACGGTGACGTTCGATGGGAACGCGCGCGCCGGCGCCCTGCTCGACCTGGCCGAGGCGGGGGCCGAGGACCTGTCGTTCCGCGCGGTGGAGGTGGACGGGCCGACCGAGGCGTTTGGGGTCGTCGCTCAACGAGGGGCGGCGGGCGTGGTGCTCGACGACGCCGAGATCGTCCGGCGCGGAGGCCCTTCGAGCAACGACGCGACGTTCTCGAGCGTGCCGGTGCTCGGGATCATCGGCCCGATGTTCCTCCCCCCGGGAGAGTGACCTCGCTCAGCAGCCACTGGTGGGACGGGATGTCCCGCTCGAACCCGCGTCGCAGTTCCGGGTCTTCGATGGCGTCAGCGAGTGCGCGGATCCGGGCCCGCCCCTCCTGGACGACCTGCTCTGCAGCTTCGGGTTGGCTCGAGGCGAGCAGCGCACGCACCCGTCCGACGAACAGCAGCATCTCGTCCTCCTCGAGGCCGCCCAGCCGTTCTCGGATCGCCATCGCGTGCGCGGACGCGGTCAGCGCACGCTCGTGCTGGCCGAGGGACAGCGCGACGTCGCTCACGAGGATGGTGATCAACGCCTCGCCCAGCTCGTCCTTCTCCTCGGCCGCCTCGCGCGCGAGCTTCGCGGCCCGCTCGAGCAGGGCCACACTGGCCCCGAGCCGGAGCTCGGCGCGGGCCCGATAGCCGGCCATCGCGCGCACCAGACGGCGGTCTCCCAGCTTGGACGCTTCGTCTGCGCTCGAGTCCAGGAGGTCGACCGCCTCTCTCGCGCGGTCCTGCATCAGCAAGGCGTACGCGAGGTTGACCCGGGCATAGAGCGCCATCAGCGGGTTCCCGACGCGCCGGCACCGCTCGACGACCTCGACCAGCGCCCGCTCCGCTTTGGCGTACGCGCCCACCCGGTTCCACACGTCGGCAAGGTTCATCGCGGCCCCGGCGGCGCGTCGGATGTCCCCCGACGCCTCGTACGCCGTCACCGCGGCCTGGTATCCGTCCCGCCGCGCGCGGAGGTCCCCCTCGGCGGCGGCGACCTGCGCGCTCCAGACCTCCACGTGCGCCATGAGGCGTGCCGGCCCTTCCGTCGCGAGCGCACGCGCTTCGTCCACGGCCTCCCGAGCGCCGCGCGGGTCTCCCACATGGCTCAGGATCACCGCCTGCCGGCCGCGGGTCATGGCGCGCGTCCCGGGGTCGCCGGACCGGCGCGCCGCCTCCACCGCCGCACGCGCTGTGGCGATGGCGTCTTCGCGCCGCCCGGTCCGGAAGGACCAGATGGCACGGTGCATCTCGGCGCGCGCGCGCTGGGCGTCGTCGGGCGAGGCTTCGAACACGGCCGCCACGGCACGGTCCACGCCCTCGAGATCGCCGCGGACCTCGAATGCGTCGCAGCGCACCAGCTCGGCCGTGGCTCGCGCGCGGCGGTCCACGGGCAGCGCCAGAGCCCGCTCGGCCAGGGACAGGGCCGCGTCGAGGTCCCCACGACGGACCGCCTCCTCGGCGGCGACCACGTACCATCCGGCCGCCGCTTCCCCGTCGCCCGCGCGCGCGAAGTGGCTGGCCAACGTCTCTGCGTCGACTTCGGGGCGACCCGCCAACATGCGCGCAACGCGCAGGTGGAGGTCGCGCCGCACCGGCTCCGCCACCATCGCGTAGGCCACGTCCCGGACCACGGGGCTCCGGAACCGATAGGTGCGCCCACCACGCGAGCGGGGACGCGGCCGGCTCGCGAGCAGCTCCTGGCGGACGAGCGTAGCGAGGTGCGTCTCGGGCGCCGGTGTGCCCAGGCCGACCAGATCGTCGGCGGAGAACGGGTCGCCGAGCACCGCGGCGCGCTTGCTGATCTCCTTCGCGGCGGGCGCGAGGTGGTCGAGTCGCGACTGGACCGCCGCCTCGACGTCGAAGGGGAGCGGGAGGGTGTCTCCGCTCTCGAAGCCGCCGCCCTCACGCAGGGTGGCGGCGATCTGCTCGACGAAGAGCGGATTGCCTGCGGTGTGTGTGCTCAGCGTCTCCAGCTGGGACGACGCCAGCGGCGCGCCGAGAACGTCCGACGCGAGCGCGCCGACCTCCTCGGTGGACAGACCGCGAAGGCGCGCGCGCAACATGCAGGGCACGCGCATCAGCGCATCGCGGCGCTCCTCGAACGAGGGGCGCGCGGTGCCGACGATGAACAGAGGGCAGTCGTCGAGGTGGGTGAGCAGCGACTCGAGCAAGTCGAGCGACGCGGTGTCCGCCCAGTGCAGGTCCTCGAACAGCATCGCGACCGGACCTCGGTCCACCGCGGCGACGATCCAGTCCTCGAGCGCCAACCTCAGCCGGTCGTGCATGAGCTGGGGCTCGGCGCGCGCCGCCTGAAGCGGGAGCGATTCGGGGAACGGTACGTCCAGCAGCTCGCCGAAGAAGGGGGCCGAGGCCTCCAGCTCGTCTTTGTCGAACGCGAGCGACGCGAGCGACCGGACCGCGGCTTGGCGTTCCTCGAGAGGCGCCGTCGCGTGCATCCGTGGGGCGCCGCGCTGCTCGGTGTCCTGGATGGCGACCGCGCGGAGCGCCTCGGAGAAGAGCGAGAACGCCCGCTGCGTTCGGTTGACCCCAGCGCTCGCGCGAAGCCACGTGACGGGGCCCGCGGCGCGCGTGGCGAACTGCCATCCGGACCACCGTCGAAGGTGGGTCTTGCCGATGCCCGGTGGTCCGAGGAGCCAAACCCCGCGCGCGGATCCCTCGTCGAGAACCCGCTCGATGGCCTCCTCGACCCGTTGCTTCTCCGGTGCCCGCCCGACGGTGGGCGTGGCCTGCTCCTCGAGCTGGGTGGCGACCGGCAGCCGTGAGCCGCGCTCCATCAACTCGGCGAGCCCCGACGCACGCGTCTCCACGGGATGGTGCTCGCGCAACGCTCTCGCAGCGTGGGAGTTCAGCGCGACGCCCGGGAGCTGCGCGAGGCAGCCCTGCTCGGCCTCGTCCAGTGCGGCGCCGGCCACACCGGTTACGCCGCTGTAGCTCGCGCGTCCGGAAGCCACCGAGAGGAACCGCGTCGTGTGCCTCCCCTCGACGGCCGCCGCGGCGGCGCGTTCGATCTCGTCGCCCTCCCACGCTTCGGCACCGAACAGTCCGATCGCGCGGTCTTCCATCACGGGCAGCAGGTGTCCTCCGTGGGTGCGTACCGCGCTGGCGAGCGCTTCGCGATCGAGGATCTGATCGGCGAGCAGGATGGCCACCACACGCTCTTCCCCGGGCGGGATGCTTGCGCGGGCGACCGGCAGCGACTCGATCGTGTGCGCCACCGCGGTGGCCTGGGCGCCACGCGGGGCGGGCGCCGTGGCGTCAATGTCGGCAAGGGCGTCGAGCAACGCGCCGGCTGAAGGCCAGCGCGCTTGCGGGTCCTTTTCGAGGCAGCGTGCGACCACGCGTGCGAGTGTGTCCGGGGCCTCGGGGGCCAACATCGAGAGCGACAGGGGCTGCTCGACCATGACGGCGAGCACGGTCGCCAGGGTCGTCGCGCGTTCGAACGGAGAGCGGCCGGCGAGCATCTCGTAGAAGAGAATGCCCACGGCCCAGATGTCGGTGGCGACGGTCACGTTTGGAGAGCCGGAGGCCTGCTCGGGCGACAGGCATGCGGGTGTGCCGACGAGCTGACCGTGCGCGGTGAGGCGCGTGGCGTCGTCCGAGAGGAGGTGCGCGATTCCGAAATCCAGGAGCTTGGCGTGACCCTTTTCGAGCTGGATGTTGCTCGCCTTCAAGTCGCGGTGAACCACGCCGGCCGCGTGCGCCGCGACGAGCCCTTCGGTCACCTCACGGGCGACCTGCACCGCGCGCACCACGCTCAGTTTTCCGTCGTCGCGAATCACCTCGGCGAGGCTCCGCCCCTCGAGCCGCTCGAACGCGATCCAGGCGCCGTGCCGGCTCATTCCGGCGTCGCGCACGCGGGCGACATACGGGCTGTCGACCCGGATCTGCGCCTCTCGCTCGAAGCGCCGTCGCGCGCTCGGCTCCATGGCGGCGGCTCCGTGCAACAGCTTGATCGCGACAGGCCCGTGGAGCTCGCTGTCGGAGGCGTACACCGTGCCCATGCCGCCGCGCCCGAGCACCTCACCCAGGGTGTACGGCCCCACGAACGTCCCCGCGGGCAGGTTCGGCTGCTCCTCCTCGCTCACGGTGCGGAGAATCCCACACGCGGGGCCGCGACGCTCGCCTCGTCGCCTGGCGCGGGTCGGGCGGGCTGCGTATGAGGTGGCCCATGACGAGACGAGTCGTGGTCACGGGTGTCGGGGCGGTCAGCCCTCTGGGCAACACCATGGAACAGACCTTCGCCGCGCTGCTCGAGGGACGGAGCGGGATCGCCCCGTTCGTGTCCATCGACGCGAGCGATCTCAAGACGAAGTTCGGCGGGGAATGCCGCGACTTCGATCCGACGCCGTACTGGTCACCGATCGAGCTCCGCCGGAACGGCCGCTTCACGCACCTCTCCGTTGCGGCGTCCACCATGGCGGTGGAAGCATCCGGTCTCGACGAGGCCCGCGACCCTGACCGCGGCGGCGCCTTCATCGGCGTCGCGCTTGGCGGTTTGCCCGAGATCGTCGACTCGCAAGCCACGCTCGACAGCCGAGGCCCTCGCCGCGTCTCACCGTTCTTTGTGCTGCGCACGGCACCCAACCTCGCGGCGGGCGAGGTCGCCATTCGCTTCAACCTGCGCGGCCCCAGCTTCGCAACCGCCAGCGCGTGCACCTCCGGCTCCCACGCCATCGGCGAGGCGTTCCGCGCCGTGCGAGACGGCCGCGTCGACTACGCGCTCGCGGGCGGCTCCGAGGCGGTCGTCTCACGTCTCGCCATCGCGGGCTTCAACAGCATGCGGGCGCTGTCCGTGAACAACGACGCCCCGGCCGAAGCGAGCCGTCCGTTCGACGCGGGCCGGGACGGGTTCGTGCTCTCCGAGGGGGCCGCGACGCTCGTGCTCGAAGAGGCGGAGCACGCGAAGAAGCGAGGCGCTCTCATCCTCGCCGAGGTGCGCGGGTATGGCGCCTCCACCGATGCGTCCCACGCGACCAAGCCGCCGGATGACGGGCGCGGACTGGCGGCGTCGATGCGCAGCGCGATGACGGATGGCGGGCTCGACGTCTCCGACGTGGACTACGTGAACCCGCACGCCACCTCGACGCCCGCGGGCGACGCGGCCGAGGCGCAGGCGATCGCCGACGTGTTTGGCGCGCGCACCCGAGATGGGCTTTGGGTGAGCGGGACCAAGTCCATGACGGGGCATCTCTTGGGGGCGTCCGGCGCACTCGAGGCCGCGATCGTCGTCTCCGCGATCCAACGGAGTGCCGTGCCCCCCACGCTCAATCTCCAGACCCCCGAGGGCGCCGCCGCCGAACTCGATCTCGTGCCCCACCAGGCCCGCGAACGAGCGGTGCGCGCAGCGCTGTCCAACTCGACGGGCTTCGGGGGCCACAACGCCACCCTGGCCTTCGCGCACTACGCCTGACATGCGCCTCGTCGTGGACACAAACGTGTTGGTGTCCGCCATGCTCAAGGCGGGGAGCGTGCCGGACCGTGCGCTCCTGGCTGCCTACGCCGCGGGCGCCGAGGTGGTCTACGACGCCCGGATCCGCGCGGAGTACGAGGAGGTCGCCCGTCGGCCGAAGTTTCGCAAGGTGCCGCGGGACCGCGTCGAGGCGTGCCTGAGCGGGCTGCTCGGACACGGCGCGCCGCTCGACGCCGTCCCGGCCTGGACGGGGGCGATGAGCGACGAGGACGACCGCATGTTCGTGGAGGTGGCGCTTCACGCGCAGGCCGACGCGATCGTCACCGGCAACGGCAAGGACTTCCCCGAGGGGTTGGGCTTCGAGGTGTTGCCGCCCGCGGTGTTGCTCGGTCGCCTGCGCCCCGACGCATAGTCCCGTGGCTACATCAGCTCGAACTGGCAGGTCGCGGAGCACCCGTCGAGGTTGTCCGTGTTGCCGTCGTCGCACTGCTCGCCGTTGTCGGTCTGCGTGACTCCGTCACCGCAGCGCGCGCCCAACTCCTGGCAGCCCGGCGCGCACGCGCTGGGGCCACCGCCGAGGTTCAAACCGTCGTCGCAGACCTCGTCGAACTCCTCCTGCACGACGCCGTCACCGCAGAACGGCGTCACCTCACAGAGGTCGGTGCAGCCGTTGTAGCTGGCGCCGTTCATGTCGCCGTCGTCGCACTGCTCGTCCGAGGCGAGCACCCCGTCGCCGCAGTCCGACTCGCAGGTCGAAGGCGCGCGGTTGAAGTTGCTGAGCGTCAGCCGGTATTGGGACTGCACCAGGCGCCGCTCGGCCTGGAAGACCACCGCCTCGTAGATGCCGCCCACGTTCAGGTCGAGGGCGGAGATGCATCCCGCCTCGTTCATGGTCTCGTCCGCGCTGTCGCAGTCCGAGAGCGTGATCGAACCGTCTTCGCGCCCGTGAACCCCCCCGATGTCGACCGCGAGGCGCCCGTTGATGAACACCCAGACGTCGTCGTCACCGGAGAACTCGAGCGTCTCCGTGCCCTCGTACTCGAACCAGAACCGAACTTCGCTGGTGAAGAAGAAGTTCTGGTCGCCCGAGCCGTTGCCGTCGTCGGACAGCGCCTCGAGCGTGCCCCCCGCTTCGGTGGGGAACCCGGCCGCGGCGCTGCCGTCGATGGGGGTCGAGAGCGGGAAGAAGCTGCTCGAGTCGAAGCGGTAGGTCCCGGACCCGGTCGAGTCGAGACGCATGGATTGCACGACAGTGCGGTTGTAGTCGTCGTTGCTCGTGTACCAGAGCGCAAAGCTCGCGTCCGACGTGATGCGGGTCGCCCCGCTCGTTCGCGTGGGGCGCCCGTCGGTCAGCGTGGTGTTCACCATCTCGGTCTCCGAGCCGGAGTAGCACTGGAAGTCGGGGTGGCCGTAGGGAGCCATCGCTCCCGTGGCGTCGTCCTGTGGCCGCACGATGAGGCCGCCGGCCGCGCAGCCGGGGAGGAAGTCCCGAAGCACCACGGGCAGTTCGACGAAGTCCGGGTCGGGGAGGGCGACCTCCGTGCACATGTAGCCGGTCTCCTCCTGGCAGGTGGAGTCGCAGCCGTCGCCCGAGACGGTGTTGCCGTCGTCGCAGGTCTCCGGCGCGAACACGACCTCGTCGCCGCAGACGGCCACGCAGGTGCCGTCGGTGCAGTCGGGCTCGCGAGTGCAGAAAGGAGTGCACCCGTCGCCGATCAGCGCGTTGCCGTCATCGCACTCCTCCGTGCCTTCGGCGGTCCCATCGCCACAGGTCGTCGCCGTGCAGGCCGCGCCTGGTGTCGCGCACGCGAAGCCCTCCTCGAGCACGCAGCTGGCGCTGCACCCGTCTCCGCCGCTCGCTTCGCAGGTGTCTCCGTCGCTCGCGCTCACGCAGTCGGCGTCTTCGGTGCAGGCGGTGCTGCCGCCCCCGTTGCAGCGTCCGCCGTCGTCGCAGACCTCGAAGCCCGCACGAAGGCCGTCGCCGCAGCGCGCGGCCGAGCACGCGACGCCGGCGACGGGGCAGACCCAGCCGGCCTCCCGCTGGCAGCTCGCGTCACACCCGTCTCCGGCGGCTTCGTTGCGGTCGTCGCAGGTCTCGTCGCCTTCGATGCGCCCGTTTCCGCAGGTCACGATCCGAACACATGCGTCGCCCGGAGCGAGGCACACGAAGTTGTCTTCGACGGCGCTGCAGTCCGCTGCGCACCCGTCTCCGGCCGCCGTGTTGCCGTCGTCGCACACCTCGTCGCCGGCGAGGGCCCCGTCTCCGCAGGGCTCGCCGCCGCCGCCGTCCCTCATCGTGGCATCCGGCATGGGGCCGCCGTCCACGGTGACGTCGCCGTCCATCCCGACCGCGCCGTCGAGCACGTCTCCGTCGGGTAGGTCACCGTCCGCGGGCCCGTCGTCGAAGTCACATGCGGACGTGGCACAGAGTGCGAGGGTGAGGAGGGAGACTGTGGCGAGCCGGCGAGTGTGCATCAATTCTCCGTCATCCCCCGTTGCATGAGTGTAGCGGATACGGCGGCCTCACCCCTCATTGTATCCGGGCAGGGCTGACGCCGGTCCTCACTGCGCGTCGACGATGGAGCGGACCAACGCCTCGAATGCCTCCTTCATGGGCAGCTCGCGGTCCACGCACAGTTCCCGCTTGAGGCTCACCACCTCGGCGCCGGTCTTGGGGTTCTCGCCCCGCTGTTCGCGCTCCACCCAGCGCGTGGCGATACCGCGTCGCTGCCAGAGCGGCAGCTCACTGAACTGGATGCCGCCCTCGTAGAGCAGCTCGTGGCGTGCCTTCACGGGCACTCCTCTGAGCTTCTCGCTCGCCGCTCGGTCGTCGAGGCCGCCACGCCGCAGCAGCCAATAAGCGTGGCCGTTGATCGCGTTGCGCATCGCGTCCTCTTGCCGCCATCGGAAGTAGTCGACGACGTGGTCCGTGGACGGCAGCTGCGAGACCCTCGCGTCGAACGCCCCGAGTCGGCCGAACGTCAGGGAGAACTTGGCGCTCGCTTCGCCTGCGAGCACCGAGAGGAACTTCCGCAGCGAGCGCGCGAAGAGCGCCTCATCACGCCGAAAGAGCAGCGACATCTCGTCGCTCTGTGTGTACCCGAGCAGAACGGAGAAGCCGGAATCGCGCGTCAGGTGCACGAGCGTCGCTTCCATCGCGTCGCTGAAGCGACGGTCGTACGGCGCGTCGAGCTCGGCGTCCCGTGTGAGCTGCGAGAACGACCGGCCGTCGATGCGCGCCACCATGTGCAGGCCCGGCAACACGCGGTGATCGTATGCGGTCTCGAAGACCCGAAGACGGCGGTCGAGTTGTTCGAACTTCACGCGTTCACCTCCGGGTTCAGGGGCGTGCGCACGAGGAGGACTCCAGGCAGAACGGGTCCTCGAGCTCTTGCCAGGCGAGCTCGGTGCCGCCCGAGCCGAGGTACCAACCGAGCGCGTTGAGCAGGAACACGCTCTCGTCGAAGACCTTGGTCGGGTCGATCGGCAACAGCACATGTTGGCCGTGCGGGACGGTCATCGGGTTCAGGACGATGGAGACGCCGCGGAAGCCGCGGTCGGTGCCCCACGGGTCGAGGTTCATGGCGTCCACCGCCGGCCGGCTCTCTCGACCCCAGCGTAGCGGGGGTGAGACGCGCACGGGGCGCAAGCCGCCGTCCGCCTCTGCGAGCTGCCGTCGGCCGTCGTCACTGAAGAACTGCTGCCCGCCGCTGAAGTCATCGACGTCCACGATGAACCGGCGAGTGCCCTCGACGGGGTGCCGCTCGAGGCGCGCGAGTCCTTCCACTGCGTGCATGTTGATGAGCACATCGTCCGGGCTCGGCTCGCCCCACATGTCGGCCACCCAGGCGGGGGCGCGGTGATCGGCGAGCTCGTCCGGGGCCCCCGGCGGAAGGAAAGCGAGCACCCCGGCGGCGCGTGCGTAGGCGAAGCTGGCGGCCGGCGGGACGGCGTTGTCGCCTGCCGTGCTCAGCACCATGACGCTCCGCGTGCGGGACGGGACGTCCTCGGCCGTGGCCGGGTCGAGGAACATGTGTCTCGCGTAGTTGACCGGGTCGCCCGGGTCGAGGGCGATCTGCGCCAGCGCCGCGAGCCGCCGGAGGTCCGGGCTCTGACGCCGCAAGCCGAGGCCTTCGGCGGGCGACACGAGCGCGTCGCCGGCCTCATACACCGTGGTCTGGAAGCGCGCGCAGTTGGCGCACGTGCCGGGTGTCGTCCCGTTGCCGGAGCGCCACTCGCGGATCACGTCGATCACCGGGCTCGGCTCATCTTCGAATGCGCATGCGCCGTAGTCGAAACCCGCCTCGCCGCCCCGGTGGACCGTGATCGTCAGCCGGTCGCCGACGTCGCTCGGCACCTGAGTGCGAAAGGTCCCTTCGTCTCCCACGCCCGCGCAGCCAGACTCCCCGTTGCGGAGGTTCCGAAGCACCACGATGTCGCCCTCGGTGAGGTTGGCGTCCGGCACGCAGCCGATCTCGACGCGCGCCACCGAGTCCAAGTCGGGCAGCTCGAAGTAGACCGAGCGCGAGCCGGCTTCACATGCTGTGCTGGCGTCGGGGCCCTCCGTGACGGGGCGCGACGCGACGATCGGGCCCATCACCCGCAGCCAGATGGGGTTGCGTGCCGAGCCGAGTGACGTCCGCAGCCCAACGTCGAACAGGCCGGCGCCGCCCGAGACAGGGGCGGCGGCCTGGATCGCCGGCTCCACGCCGGCGTTGACCATGGACATGATGCCGCCGAGCGAGGAGCCCCACTGACCGTAGGGCACGTCCCACCCGCCGACGTCGGGCACGCCGTCGCCGTCGAAGTCGCCCTCGAGGTCAGCCTCACCGTCGCCGTTGACATCCCCCTCGAACACGATCGGCCGTCCGTCGCGACCCATCACCTCACCCGGCCCCCACGGGCGTCCGTCGGGGAAGTCCGGGTGACCTCCCCACTGGCGCAGGATGCGGACGGCCTGCAGCCAGTCGAGGGAAGACTGCCGGATCGCGTCGCGCGTGTGGAACATGTAGGCGCTGAAGAAGAAGCCTGCGCTGTCGGCCGTGTCGTCGCCGTTGAGGTCCCGCGCCCGGTCGATGGCGAGCGCGCGGCCCATCGGGGCCAGGCAGTTCGTGCCGAGCACCGCCTCGAGCAGCGTGCGGAGCGAGTTGCCGAGCGGGATGCCGTGCCCTTGCGCGTCGATGCTCACGGTGGCGATACCTTGGTTCGCGACCAGCCCGGCGAACGCGATGGCCTCGATGTTCAGGCTGCCGTAGCCGTGCGCATAGAGCGTCGTTTGAAACGGCTGCTGATGGGTCTCGGTCTCCTTCGGAACCACGATGAACATCGGGACGAGGTCGCGGTCGACCCGCGCTTCGCCCGTCTGCCGGTCGATTCGCCAGGTGTCGTTGGGCGACTCCGCGTCTGGGTCGCCGAGCAGATAAGGGGACTCGAAGAACCCGATGGCGAAGTGCGACACCGAAGCCTCGAGCTGGTCGAGCAATGCGTCGAACTGCGACACGGGGAAGCCGAGCCCGTCGAGCGGAAGCTCCTGGAGTGCGACCCGAAGCTCGGCCGGTGTGACGATGAAGTTCTCGTTCGCGACGTCGCACGCGCTGCCGCGGGAGGCACCGCGCAGCGGGGCGGGCACCAAGCGCGGGGGGAACTCATCGGCGAGTGCGGCGAACGGGCCGCGACCGTAGAGCCCCTCGCGGAGCGCCACGAGGTCGGCGCGTGTCGACTGCGTCGTGAAGGTCCACGCGAACGCGACGCCGTCCCAGCCACGTCCCGAGAGGTCGCCGTAGAGGTGCGGGTTCTGAGAGAAGATCTCGGGCAGCGCGGCCAGGGCGTTCCGCTGGGCGTCGTGGTGCACGCTCGGAAACGGCGACCGTACGGGCGCGCCGTTTTGCCCCACGAGACGGTCGGTGAGCACCACGGCGTACTCGCGGTTCTCGAGCAGCGGGACGACCGGGCGGAGGGAGAGCGTGTCGGTCTCGCGCTCGTAGAAGCTGATGATCCGGTCGACGTCCTCGTTCGGCGCGACGCCGGGGTAGGTGCCGCTCAGTGTGTTGGGCGCGTCGAGCACCCCGTCGAAGTCCGTGTCCTCCCCGGGGTCGAGCTCGCCGTTGCCGTTGAGGTCCTCATCGACGGTCTCGAAGAGCAGGTTGGATTCGCCGCGCCGCGGGTCGTTCGCGTAGTAGTCGTTGGGGCTCGCGACCACGATGGGGAATCGGCCGCTGTCGACGTCGAGGGGGACCGGAACACCCGTGGTGAGGTCCACGACATAGACCGCGTGGCGCGCGAAGTCGGCCGCTGTCCAACGGTTGCGGCCCTGGCGTGCGACGAGCGCCTCGAGGTCGAGCCGGGCGTCGAAGCTGACGGTCACGGGCGCAAACGTGCCCCAGCCGTCGAGACGGTCGAACTCCTGGCGGAGCCGGCGCTCCATGCCCGAGGGCGCGACCAGGCTCGCGTTGACACGGCGCCCCGTCGGAGAGCTGGGGTCGGGCCAGGTCGCCACGTCGTTGGGCAGCGGGATCTCGGGAAGAGGCTCGGCTTCCAGATTCCAGACGACGCCAGGGCCATCGCCGTCGGGCGTCGCCTGCCAACCTTCGGGCAGACCGCCCCCATCGCACGCGGCGAGCAGCAGCGCGACGCTGCCCATCCAGATGAGGCGCCGCATCACCGTCCCCCCTCGAGCTCTTCGAGCGTCTTGGGCCAGCTCTTCTTCAGGAGGCGCGACAGCGAGCGGTCGGCGAGCAGCTTGCCGCCGGTCTGGCACGTGGGGCAGTAGTTGGCTTCGTTCGAGGCGTAGCGGATGCGCATGACCTTGTGCTCGCACACGGGGCAGGGTTCTTTGTACTTGCCGTGCACCGCCATCTCCGGCCGGAACGCCGTGACCTTGGTGGGGAACGCATCGCCGGTCTCTTCCTTCAGGCGCTCGCACCACTCGCTCAGCACTTCCTTCGTCGCCTCGAAGAGGCGCAGCATCTCCTCCTCCTTCAGGTGGTCGCTGCGCTTCATGGGGCTGAGCTTGGCGCGATGAAGGATCTCGTCCGAGTAGGCGTTGCCGATGCCGCTCAGCAGACGCTGGTCGGTCAACGAACGCTTCAGCGTGTGGCGTTCGCGCGTGAGCGCGTTTCGAAACCCGTCGAGGTCGGTCTCGAGCGGCTCCGCGCCACCGCGGTCGTGCTCGGCGAGCGCGTCTTCCCCCTCCACGATGTGAAGGGCCGCCCGCTTCTTCTTGCTCGCCTCCGTCAGGATCAGCGTGCCCGTGTCGAAATCCATCGCCATCAGGCCCACACGCCCGGGGATCTTCGCGCCCGGCTCGTCGGACCAACGAAAGCGGCCCGCGATCATGAGGTGAATGACCGCGAAGTGCGCGTCCCCGAGGTCGAACACGATGCGCTTGCCGATGCGGCGCAGGCCCTCCACGATGCGCCCCTCGATGGCTTGAATCGGTGGCTCCACGGACCGCAACAAGAAGGGGCTCGCGAGCCGCACCTTCGTGAGCGCGTGGCCGATCGTGCGCGCGCCGATCGCATCGAGGTAGAGCTGAACGTCGGGGAGTTCGGGCACGTCAGCTCTTGAGGCTGATGCGCTGGATCTTGGCCAGCGCCAGCAGGGCCTTGGGCAGGTTACCGCGAACCAGACCGTGGAATGCCTGGCTGATGCCTTCGTACTTGTGCTGGTAAGGGAACCAGAACGGCTCGACGTCGAAGAGGCCGCGGTCGACCATGATGGCCTTCTCGTGGGTGAAGCTGAGCAGGCCCTCGTCGCCGTGGTAGCGACCGAATCCGCTGTTCTTGATGCCGCCGAACGGCAGCGCGGGGTTGCCCACGATCTGCACGAGGTCGTTCACCATGACTTGGCCACACTCCATCCGAGAGGCGAGCGCCAGCCCCTTGTCCAAGTCGCGCGTCCAGACGCTCCCGTTGAGGCCGTACTGGTGGTCGTTGGCGAGCCGAATCGCCTCGTCCGCGTCCCGCACCTCGATGACCGGCAGCACGGGCCCGAACGTCTCCTCTCGGTAGATCTCCATGTCGGTCGTCACACCGGTGATCAGGGTGGGCTCGTAGAACTGGCCGGGGCGCTCGATGCGCTTGCCTCCCCGCACCAGGCGCGCGCCCGCGTCGATGGCCTGCTTCACGTGGCGCTCCACGGTGCCGAGCTGCCCGGAGAACGTGAGCGGGCCCATGTCGGGGTGCTCGTCCGGACCACCCACGCGGATCTTCGTGATCTCACGCTCGAGCATGCCGACGAACCGGTCGTGCACGGAGGACTCCACGAAGATGCGTTCGACCGACGTGCACATCTGGCCGCAGTTCACGAGGCCGCCCCACATCGCGGCCCGCGCGGCGCGCTCGAGGTTGGCGTCCGCGCAGATGACCATGGCGTCCTTGCCGCCGAGCTCCAGCTCCACGGGGATGGGGCGCTCGGCGGCCGCCGCCATGACCTTGCGGCCGGTGGCGACGGAACCCGTGAAGAAGATCTTGTCGACCTCGGCCCGGCACAGCGCGGCGCCGGTGCTCCCGTCGCCCTGGATGATCTCCACCACCCCGCGGGGCAGCCCGATGCGCCGGAAGATCTCGTCCATGACTTCGCCGGTGATCGGCGTGACCTCCGACGGCTTGAGCACGACGGTGTTGCCGGCGATGAGCGCGCTGAGGGTCGGGATCATCGCGAGCTGGAACGGGAAGTTCCACGGGGAGATGACGGCGATGACCCCCATCGGGAAGTGCTCGATGTAGCTCTTCTTGCCGGGAAACAGGATGGGCGTCTTGACGCGCTTTCGCGCCAGCACCTTGGGCGCCTGCTTGCGGTAGTGGTCGAGAAACAGCGGGATGCTCATCAGCTCGGTGAGCAGCGAGTCGACAAGCGGCTTGCCCGTGTCCTCCGAGATGCGGCGCGCGTACTCCTCTCCGTGCGTGTCGACGACGTCCTTGATGCGCCCGAGCATGCGAAGTCGGTCTGCGAGCGGGGTGTCGCGCCACGGCCCGAAGGCCTCCCGAGCGCGCTGCGCCGCCGCGTTCACCTCGTCCGGTGGGGTGATCCGGAACCGCCCCAGCGGCTCACCCGTGACCGGGCTCCGCTTGTCGATGGTGGGCTCGCTGGCGCTCGTGGTGGTCGCTTCCATGGTTCCCCTCGTCGGTCGGGCCCAGCATGGAGCGTTCCGCTCGCCAACGCCAGACCGGCGCGGTGCGTGTGGATCCGATTCGCGGACCTCGATACGCTTGAGGCGCGTGCCCCCTCGCTGTGCCTATCGCTCGTCCGCGCGGAAGACCTCGCCGATCCCGCCTCCGCGGACGGGGGTGTCCCGAAGCAGCGCGCTGTCGCTCGCGTGTCTGGCGGCCAGCGGAATCACCACGGCGGGGGTCGTGGGCAGCCTCGAGCTCGCGGCGCTGGCGGCCGCGGGGGCGGTCGTCGCTGGCGCCCACGCCTGGCGCGCACGCCGAACGCTTCGTGCCCACGACATGGTGCTCGCGTATCTCGGCGGCCGGACCGGGGTGCGGACCGCGCGGGGGTGGTGCTCCAGCGACGGAACACGCCGGGTGCGTCGATCCGCCGACGGGCGGCTCCTCTTCGAAGAGCTGCTGGCGGACGGCACGGCGCGCGTGTACCGGGGCCCGCTTCCGGACGACGTTCGACTCGCACCGGCCAGCGGCACCTACGAGAGCTGCGGGGTGTTTGCGCTCTACGGACGGGCCGTCCGGCCTGCGTGTTTCGTGGGGCTGCCGTCCGCGCTGGGCGGCGAGCCTTATCATCGACCCGCAGCCCACGTGCGTATGGAACGCAACGCCGACGGGGTTCGGCTCCTCCGCTTCGACGCGCGGGGGAGAGACGTCGGAGAGACCGTGCACGACTCGGAGGCGGCCGCCGCACGCCAGCTCGAGGCGGAGTTCGGAGCTCACCTGGGACCTCGCCGCACGGCTCCGCCGAGGGGGCGGCGGACCTCGGGGTGGGAGCACACGGACACGCCGGAGCGCGCGCTCTGAACGAGACGCTACTCCATGGCGGGGTCGCACTGGCCCTCGAGGCAGCAGCGACCCGCGGCGCACAAGACCCGGGGAGCCTCGGGGCAATCGTACTCGCAGGTGCGCCCGGTGCCTTCGTACGTGCCGACGAGCCGGTCGGCTTCGGCCGTGGCGTCCGCCAACGACTCCGCCCGGACCGCGTCGTAGCAGCCCAGCGGGCATCCGGGGGAGACGAGGGTGCAGTCGGCGGCGTCCGTGCACTCGTCCACTGTCTCGACGTACCCGCTCCATTCCCGGCGGAGGTCGTCTTCGCTGACACAAGAGGGGAGGGCGGCCGTGAGCGCGAGCGCACACAGGAGGCGTCGAAGCCGAGGCATGCCACGACCTTAGCAGGCGCTCCCCGCGACGGAACGATGCACTCGCCTGCCGGACGACGGAGGTGAGGCTATGCTCGTCGCCGTGCGCCGCGTGAAGCGTCAGAGCGATGGAGCGGCGGAGGGCGCCGAGTGACGGGGACCACACGTTCCCGGCTCCGCGTTTCGGCGACCGTCGGCCTTCTTGCGCTGCTCGCTTCGTGCGTGCAGCCGGCCGAGCTGAGCGTCGATCTTCGGACGGATGTACCGCGAGACGCGTTCGACGCGGTCGTCACGACCGTGCAGGACGGGAGCGGGCAGGTCCGGGAGGTGCGTCGGCCGCTGAGTCCGGGCGAGGGGTTCCGCGTCGGCGGGCGTGTCGCGGACGTCGTCGGTGTCGGGCGAGGGACCGTCGAGGTCGAGGTGCAGCTCGAGGACGCGGGCGAGGTCGTGGCGGGCCGGCGCGTGCGCGTGACGGTCAGCGGAGACTTTGCCCTGACCGTCAGCGTCGACGCGGCCTGCCGCGGAGTGGCGTGTTCCGGAGACACACCCTCCTGCGCCGCCGGCACGTGTGTGCGCATGGAGTGCGGCGGGGGCGTTCCCGGGGCGTGTGGCACGCTCAGCTGTTCGACCGACGCGCAGTGCGCGCTGCCGGGGTGCGCCGTCGCGCACTGCGAGCACGGGGGCTGCGTGTGCGCGCCCGGTCCACGACAAGACGCGGGGGCGTCCGATGCGGAGCCCCTGGATGCGGGGCCGCCCGACACGGGCCCGCCGTGCGACTGCATGTTCGAAGAGGTCGACACCGAGCGGCGCGCGTGCGGCTGCGGGACGGGGATGGAGTCACGCACGAGAACGTGCGACGGCTGCCGCTACGGTGAGTTTGGCCCGTGGATGGGGTGCGAGGCCGAGTGCGGCCCGGGGGATGTCGACGAAGAGACCCGGCCCTGCGGACCGTGCGGAGGCGGACTCGAGCGGCGCGCGCGCACCTGCGGCGCCACCTGCGCATTCGGCTCGTGGGGCGAGTGGTCGAGCTGCGACGGCGCGGGGGCGTGCGCGCCGGGTGCGACCCGAAGCGGATGCGACCCCTGCGGTCGCGAGGTCTGCACCTCCGCGTGCACCTGGGGGGCCTGCGAGCCCTTCGAGGCGTTCGAATGCCTGCGCATCCGTCCCGGCACGGCCGGCCCACCCGGCAACAACTACCGCTGCTGCGGAAGCGACCAGTGGCAGTTCTGTCTCGACACCTGCATGTGGAGCGCGGTGTGCGAGGCGTGCACAGAGTGTCTCGATTGCTGAGGGGCTCGCTCCTCGAGAGTGCGCGCCGTTGCACACAGCGCCCTCGCTCAGATGACTTCGAAGTGGTCTCGAAGCAAAGCCTCACTCGGCCGGCGGCGCCTCGGGAGGCACCGGTTCCCCGTCGCTCGGCTGGGCGGCTGCTTCGCGGGCTTCGCGCCGGCTCTCCCATTCGTCACGCGCGCGTTGGCCCAGCTCGACGCTCGTCTCGCTGAGGTCCTCGCCGAGATCCTGTGCGGGCTCCGTCGCCGCGATGCGCAGAGTGTGCTCGAAGAGGGTGTGGCGGCCAACCGGCACGAAGAAGTAGACCACGAGCACGACCCCGAGGCCGATGAGCCAGAGGATCCCGTTGAGCATCCGACGCACGCGACGACACTAGATGTCCTCGGAGGAAGTCGCAACGCGCCGGGGGACAGCTACTGCGGGCAGTTGCAGCCCCAGCTCTGAGGGAGCGAGGGGCAGATGGTGCGCGCCATGACTTCGTGGCCCGCGCGGTTCGGGTGGATGTGGTCGAAGCTCCGGTACTCGCGCTTGAGGAACCACGCCGGCGCGGCGGCCAGCTCGGCGGCGTCGGCAGCCAGGCGGGCCTCGCGCTCCTCGTCCGGGACCTCCCGCACGGAGCGGCGATAGGCGGGGTCGCGGCGGAGCTCGCGGGTGATGCGGTCGATGGGCCAAGGGCTCGCGTTCCGGTCCCGCAGGGCGCTGTCGTACAGGTCGACGACGACGTCCGGCCGCTCGGAGTCAGCCCAGGGAGCGTTGGAGCCGATTGCGACACGATCGTTCACATACGAGCCGAGCGCCTCTTCCGGGCTCAGCCGGCCGTGTACGAAGTCCACCATCCGCCGGGTGCTGCGCAGCGCCCGAAGACCCCGACCTCCCGCCCAGCGCTCGTCCTCGTCGCCGCTCGTACCCCACGGCGTCAGGGTCATCGCGATGACGCCCATGCGATTGCGGTGCGCGAGCTCGAACATCGAGCGCATGGCTCGGGCGCTCCGGCGGGGAACGCCGACGCTGTTCATTCCGCCAGCGAACACAAGCCACATTTCGGTCCCGGGCGCACGAAGCGGCACGTTTCGGTTCTGGAGGACCTGCCGGCGAAAACGGCTCAGGAGCTGCGGCGCGCCGGCGCCGACCTGGCTGAGGTTGCGGATCTCGGCGTTCTCACACCACTGATGCAACACCCGGCTGTACGGGCGGTCACGAAAGGCACCGATCGAGCCCGCCAGCAACACGACCTTCACAGGGCGGTCGTGCTCGCGAAACCGCCAGCCTTCTTCGTTCCACGCGTAGCCCGGCGTGCGTCGCTGGGCGAGCGCGCTTGCCGCGGTCAACAGGCTCAACGCCAGGACTCCGATCACGCCCCCGAGACGCATGAAGCCCATCCTGAACAGGCCGCGGCGTCCAGGCAAGGGCGGTCGTCTCCATCGGCGCATCACGGCAGCGTCACCACAGGGAAAGAAACGACGACGGGCGCGCGGCATTCAAACCGAGCGCCCGTTTCGGCGAGTGGGGCGGACCCCAAAGGCGAGAAGATCCTCGCGCCGTCAGCCCTTGAGGGCCTCGGCACCGCCGATGATCTCCATCAGCTCGGTGGTGATCGCAGCCTGCCGCGCGCGGTTGTAGATGAGCGTCAGGCGGTCGATCATGTCGGACGCGTTGTTGGTCGCCGCGTCCATCGCCGTCATCCGCGCGCCGTGCTCGGAAGCGACCGACTCGAGCAACGCACGGTACGTCTCGACCTCCACGTACATCGGGAGCAGCCGGTCCAAGAGGGCCTGCTTCGTTGGCTCGTAGATGAAGTCGCCCATGCTGTCGTCGTCGACTTCCAGCGGGGTGATCGGGAGTAGAGGCTCGATCACCACGTCCTGGCTGATCGCGCTCTTGAACTCGTTGTAGACCAGGAACACGGCGTCGAGCGCGGGCTCGAGCGCTTCCGGCCCGTCGTCCGCCTCGTCTGCTTCTTCAAGCGGCGCGTTGCCCTCGGCCGGCACCTTGGCCAGGCCTCCGGCGGTGTATTCCCCGACGATGTAGCGGCCGATCTCGCCCGCCCGGTCCGGGCTGAGGTCCTCGAAGACACCGGTGAAGTCGCGCGTGATGTTCGCGTTGCGGCGCTTGAAGTATTCGCGGCCCTTGCGGCCGATGACCGCGAAGGAGACGGTTGCGCCTCCGGCCTCGAGTTCTTTCCACTTCTTGAAGGCCGACTTGCATACCGTTGCGTTGAACGCCCCGGCGAGCCCGCGGTCGCTGGTCAGGACGACCAGCATGACCTTCTTCGGCTCGCGGTGTGCCAGCAGCGGGTGCACGTCTTCGTCGCCTGCGCGCGCCGCGACGCTCGAGAGCACGTCGAGTGTCTTGAGGGCGTACGGACGCAGCTCGGTGATCGCGACCTGAGCGCGAGCGAGCCGCGCGGCCGCGACCATCTTCATGGCGCGCGTGATCTTCTGCGTGCTCTTCACGCTTCCGATTCGCTTACGGATTACCTTTAGGTTGGCCATTCTCTATCCAGCCGGCGGTTCGACGTGGGGGAGTCAGAGGAGCGAGAGGATCACTCCTCTTCTTCCACCTTCGGCGGGGCCTTCTTCTTGGCGGGCGCCTTCTTCTTGGCAGGGGCCTTCTTCTTGGACTTCTTGCTCGACTGACCGGCCTTGCCGGTGCCGAAGATCTTGGCGAAGTCCTTGAGCTCGGCGTCGAGCTTGGTCTTGACCTCGTCCGTGAGCTTCTTGCCATCGCGGATGAGCCCGAGCACCTCGTCGCCGTTGGCCTGGAGGTGCGCGCGGAGCTCGCTCTCGTACTGGCCGATCTTCGCGACCGGCACCTCGTCGGTCCAGCCCTTGGTAGCGGCGTAAATCACCGCGACCTGCTCCTCGACCTGCATCGGGACGTACTGACCCTGCTTGAGGATCTCGACCAGCCGCTCACCGCGGGCGAGCTGGTTCTGCGTGGCCTTGTCGAGGTCGGAGGCGAACTGCGCAAACGCCGCCATCTCGCGGTACTGCGCGAGGTCGAGGCGGAGCGTTCCGGCGACCTTCTTCATGGCGCCGATCTGCGCGCTGCCGCCGACGCGCGACACGCTGATGCCGACGTTGATGGCCGGGCGAACACCCGAGAAGAACAGGTCCGACTCGAGGAAGATCTGACCGTCGGTAATCGAGATGACGTTGGTCGGAATGTACGCCGAGACGTCGCCGGCCTGCGTTTCGATGATCGGCAGCGCGGTCAGCGAACCACCCGAGTCGGGGAGCTGCTTGGCCTCGAAGCCTTTGCCGGCCGCCTTGGCGGCGTCCTTCGCCTCGTGGGCTGCCTCCTCGCCGAGGTAGATCTTGTCGGCGCCGTCGCGGCTGGGCTTGTCGCCCTTCTTCACGACGACCCACTCTTCGGCCATCTTCGCCGCGCGCTCGAGCAGGCGGCTGTGCACGTAGAAGACGTCGCCGGGGTACGCTTCACGGCCGGGCGGGCGCCGGAGCAGGAGGGAGAGCTGCCGGTACGCCGTGGCCTGCTTGCTGAGGTCGTCGTAAATGCAGAGCGCGTGGCGGCCGCTGTCGCGGAAGTACTCGGCCATCGTGCAGCCCGAGTAGGGCGAGATGAACTGGAGCGGGGCGGACTCGGACGCGCCGGCCACGACGATCGTCGTGTACTCCATGGCGCCGTTCTCTTCGAGCTTCGCCACGACCTGCGCGACCGTCGACTGCTTCTGGCCGATGGCCACGTAGAAGCAGTACACGCCCTTGCCCTTTTGGTTGATGATCGTGTCCGTCGCGACGGCGGTCTTGCCCGTCTGACGGTCGCCGATGATCAGCTCCCGCTGACCGCGGCCGATCGGAATCATCGAATCGATGGCCTTGAGTCCGGTCTGCAGGGGCTCCTTGACCGGCTGGCGCTGAATGATGCCGGGCGCCTTGATCTCGACCTGGCGTCGCTCGGTGCTGTCGATCGGGCCC
This sequence comes from Sandaracinaceae bacterium, assembly GCA_045106715.1. Lineage (GTDB taxonomy): Bacteria > Myxococcota_A > Polyangia > Polyangiales > Sandaracinaceae. The sequence continues at coordinate 5,365 of JBGCFC010000022.1, read as the reverse complement.
TTGCCGTCGATCGGCTCGCCGAGCGCGTTCACCACGCGGCCGACGAGGGCTTCGCCCACGGGCACGTCGAAGATGCGCCCGGTGCGCTTGACCGTATCGCCCTCGCGGACTTCGCGGTCGGAGCCGAGGATGGCCACACCGACGTTGTCCTCCTCGAGGTTGAGCACCATGGCCATGAGGCCGCCGTCGAACTCGACGAGCTCCCCGGCCATGGCCTTCTCGAGACCGTAAACGCGCGCGATCCCGTCACCGACGGTGAGGACCGAGCCGGTCTCCATCACGTCGACCGACTTGTCGTAGGACGCGATCTGCTTCTTGATGATCTCGCTGATCTCTTCGGCGCGGAGCTGCATGTCTGCCTCGGGCGGCGCACTCGGGTGCGCGGAAATGGAAATGGAGTCGGAAGAACGAACGAATCCCGCGTCGGCCTAGTTGGCGGCTTTGGCGGGGTCCGAAGACGAGAGGAGCTCTGAGCGCAGCCCCCGGAGACGATTCTTGAGGCTTCCGTCGAACACCCGACCGTTGATCGTGGTGACGACGCCGCCGATGAGCGAGGGGTCCTCGCTCTTGATGAGAACGACCTTCTTGCCGGTGGACGCCTCGAGCTTCTTCTGAAGCTTGGCGTAGTAGCTCTCGGGGAGCTTCTTGGCGCTGACGACCTCGGCGCGAACCTGCCCGCCGCGGGTCTCGGCGATGCGCGCGTACACCTCGGCGATGTCCGGCAGGTGCATGAGACGGCTGCGCTCGGCCAGCATCTGAAGGGTGTTGACCACCATCGCGTGCGCGCGAACACGCTCGCCGAGCGCCTTGGCGACGCTCTGCTTCTGTTCGATGCCGAACTGCGGGTTGGCGAACATGGCCCGGAGTTCCGGGCTCGCTTCCCACGCGGCGCTGAGGGCCGCCAGATCGGTCCCGACCTTGGGGGAGACGTTCTGCTCGGCGGCGAGCTCGAGGAGCGCAGTGGCGTAGCGCTTGGCGACGGGAGAGCCGATCATGCCCGGACCTCATCTTCCATCGAAGTGTTCAGCTGATCGAGGTACTCGTTAGCGAGCCGCTCGTGGTCCGGTGCGGACACCGCGCCGGTCAACACTCGCTCCGCCGCGCCCACCGCGGCCTCGATGGCCTCCTGGGTGAGGTCACTGCGGAGCTGCTTCATCTGCTGCGCGATACGGAACTCCGCATCCTTGCGCATGCGGGAGGCCCGCTCCTCGGCCTCGGCGATGATGCGGTCCGCTTCGGCTTCGCCGGCCTGAATCATCTCGCCGCGCAGCTTCTCGAGCTCCTCGTCCAGGTGGGACAAGCGCTCGGAGTACTCGGCGTGCTTGGCCTTCGCTTCTTTCTCGAGGCGGGCGGCTTCGACGAGGCCTTCTTCGACACCGCGACGCCGCTCGGCGAGGTGCTTGGTCAGCGGCTTGCGCAGAAGGAAGATGATGATCGCGAGCCAGATCAGGAAGTTGAGGACCGTCGCACTGAACTCGATCGTGTCGAACTCCTCGTGATGCCCCTCGCCGTGCTCCGCCCCGTGGTCTCCGGCACCGGCGCCATGCTCACCGTCGTGCTCGGCGTGCGCGTCGTGTTCACCCTCTTCGTGCTCGTGGCCGATGGCCTGGCCGAAGCCGGGCTCGTCCGCGAGTTCGTCGCCAAACTCCTCCTCGAGGGCCTCGTCGAGCGCTTCGTCGAGCTCAACTTCAATGGGGACGGGTGCGACAGCGTCGTCTTCGTGCTCGACCGGCGCGCCGCCGAGGCGGAGAGACCCGATGTCGAGCCCCGGTGCGGCGGTGCCTTCGGCGGCGCCGGGCTCCTGAAGGCGAAGCTCGCCCTGCGCCGAGGCAGTACCGGCGAGCGCCGGACCGCTCACGGAGATCATGAGCGCGACCGCGGAGGTGAGCAGCGTCGTCCTCGCGCTTCGTGTCGTGGGGGCGGTCATGCCTTCACCTCTCGACCGAGCAGCTTCTCGGCGATGTCCCGTGCGAGCTCGGGCGCGGCGGCCTTGATCTGGGTGCGGAGCGCGGCGGCTTCGCGTGCCATCTTCTCGTCCGCATCCGACACCATGCCTTCGGTCTCCGCGCGCACACGGTCGATGAGCTTGCGCTCCCGACGCTGGCTGTCGGCACGCAGCCGCTCACGCTCCGTGCCTGCTTCCCGTCGAACCTTGGCCATCTCGTCTTCGAAGGCCGCGAGCTTCTCCTCCGCCTCCTGCTCGAGGGCGGCGGCCTTGCGCTTCGCGCCGTCGATCGCTTCTTCACGCGCGTCGAACAGCTCCATCGCGGGCTTGAAGACCATCGCGCGAAGGACGAAGAACAGGATCCAGAACACGACGCTGTAGATGACGAAGGTCGCGTCGATGTCGAGGATCGGGCTTCCGGACAGCAGCACGGGTTGCATCGAGGAGTCCTCGTTGTGCGCCGCCTTTTGGGGCGTCGCGGGCGGCTTGGATTTGCGTCGCTGTGATGCGCTGCGAACCCACCGCCAAGAAGAGGCCGAGAAAGCGGCTTTCGACCTGAAAAACTGGGGGTGCCGCGGCCTTGCGGCGCGCGCTATCTAGCAGTGAGGTCAGAGGGAGTCAAGCGGTGTCGAGCGGGGTGAGGAGGGCTCTGCTTCACCCCTTCGCGTAGGGTCCCGGAGCTCCTTGGACAAGCCCCTGCGCGGTGTCTGGGGCGGCGTTTCGCCGCAGGGGAAGGTCGACCGGATGGCGCGCGACGCGGTACTCTCGCGCCCGCATGCGTGCCTCGCTCATCTCGCTGGTGCTCTTCGCCTTCCTGCTCCCCACGTCCGCGCAGGCGCAGGGGGGGGAGTCGACCGCGATCGCCCGCTTCACCGGCCGCCGGGCGACCGCCGCCCAGGGCCTCGTCCGGCGCACTCTCACAAACGAGACCGACCTCGTCTCTCGGCGCCGGACCCGCCGTGCCCTTCGCCGGGCCGGGGTGCAGGGCCTGGCGGAGGAGGGCGTGGCCGACTTGTGTGCGGCGCTGGAGTGCGATCTGGTCGTGCAGGGCCAGGTCGGGGGCACGCGGCGCCGGCAGCGGGTGCAGCTGATCATACGGGGCGCCGACGGCGTGGAGCTCGCCCGAGACGAGGTCGAGCTCGCGCGCGGCGGTCGCGGGCGGAGGGCCTTTGCGGCGGGCGTGAGAGAGGTCTTCTCGCGCGCGCTGGCGGAGCGGGAGGCGCGGCTGGCCCCTCCCGAGCCGGAGCCCGAGCCGGAACCCGAGCCGGAACCCGAACCGGAACCCGAGCCGGAGCCCACATCCGAAAACCAGCTGGGGCTGTTCACTGCGCTGGCTGGCATCTCGGGGCGGAGCCGCACCGCGACGGTGGAACTCATTGACGGACGTCAGCGGCGTTACGACTCGGGGGTCTATCCGGAGTTTGTGCTCGCCCTCGAGGCGCGTCCGCTGGCGACGGATCCCGGGCTCGCCCAGGGGCTGTTCTTCCGCGCCTACTTCGCGCATTCGCTGGGGCTCGGGTCCCAGGACGTCATGGGCGGGGCGCAGGTCGATACGAACTTCGTCCGCGTGGGCGGCGATGTCGGCTACCTGTTCCCGCTCGCCGACGCCGTGGAGCTCGGGCTCGGCTTCGGGATGGCTTACGACGGCTACTTCTTCGGACCCAACCCTGTCCTCCCGACGGCGGAGTATCTGTCGCTCCGCCCGGCGGCCCGAGGCCGGATTCGGTTGATGCAGGAGACGCTTGTGCTCGAGCTCGAGGTCGCCTACCGCGGCATGCTCGGGATCGGGCCCATTCGCGACGCGTTTGGGGTGGAGGGCGACAGCCACGGGGTCGACGTGGGCGTCCAGCTGGGCGGAAACCTGGCAACCGTGGCCGAACTCGGCCTCGCCTGGGCCGTCCGCTTCGACTACGTGGGCATGTTCCACTCGTTCGGCGGTGCGGCCACGGATGTGCCGGGCACCTCCGGCGAAGAGTCGGCCTTCATCATCACGGGCCTGGTCGGCTGGTCCTTCCGGTAGGGAACGACCGCCACGCGTCAGTCCGCGCTGGGTGCGGTCGGCTGCGTCGACTCGTCGCCGCGCGGTGCGGGTTCGCTGTCGGCGGGGTCGTCTTCGGCGAGGCCCCCGTCGTCGGAGGACATCTCGTCCGGCGCCGCCCTTTGCTCCGGCTGCGCGTTGCCCGCCGTCGAGCTCGCGTCGGAAGGGGGACTGGCCGAGTCGGGACTGGCCGAGTCGGGACGGGTCATCTGCACCTTGCCCTCGAAGACACAGCCCTTGTCGATGTCGAACTGGGGGGCTTCGATGTCTCCGTGCACGGCGCCTTCCGCGTGGATCTCCACGAGCTGGCTGGCCCTCACGTTGCCGCGCAGGGTGCCGCCTCGGACGATGAGCGTGCCGACCTCGACTTCGGCTTCGACCTCGGCGCCGTCCCCGAGGATCAGAATGCCCTCGCTGAACACCTTGCCCTTGAAAGCACCCTCGACCCGGACGCGCCCCTCGAACGCGAGCACGCCTTCGAACTCCGTCCCTTTGCCGAGGAGGGCTTGGATCTCACCCCGCCCCGTGAGGTCTTTGGTGCTCGCCATGGCTCCGCGCATACCGCGTGCAGGCGCCAGGTTCCAGCCGTGGGGCAATGACGCTATCCAAGAAGCATGGACCCCCGCGCGCGATTCACGGCCACCGTCGACGACTACCGGCGCTATCGCCCCGACTACCCCTCGGCGTTCTTCGAGGCCTGGTGCGAACGAACGGGGCTCGAGGCGGGGGCGCGGGTGATCGACCTCGGCTGCGGGACTGGCATCGCGTCTCGGCAGCTTGCCGCGCATGGCTTCGAGGTCACGGGCATCGACCCCAACCCGGCGATGCTCGAGGCGGCGCGCGAGGAGGGCGGCGGGGTGCGCTATGAAGAGGGTGACGCCGAGACGCTGGCGGTCCCCGAGCCCGTGGACGCGATCGTCGGAGGGCAGTGCTTTCACTGGGTGGACCTCGGCCGTGCGCTGCCCGTGATGCGCGCGGCGCTCCGGCCCGGCGCACGCATGCTCGCGTTCTGGAACCTGCGGGACGGCCGCGACCCCTTCATGGCGGCGTACGAGGCATTGCTCGTCAGGCACTGCCCGGAGTATCTGTCTGTCGGCGCCGAGCCTCGGGCCCGGGCCGTCGCGTCTGACCCCGGACTCCGGAATCGAGAAGAGTTCGAGCGCGCGCATCATCAGGTGCTCGACCGGGACGGGTTCGCGGGACGCGTGTGGTCGAGCTCCTACGTCCGACATTCGGTCGAGGACGCAACCGCGTTCGACCGTGAAGTGGGGGCCCTCTTCGAAGCGCACCAGGCGGGAGGAGAGGTGCGCTTTTGCTACCGTACGTGGGGCGTGCTGTTCTCCTAGATGGCTGAGGCGCGTCGCGACTTCCGCCGAGGACAT
>JBGCFC010000219.1:0-32222 GCA_045106715.1 Sandaracinaceae bacterium | reverse complement strand
GGAGATATTCGTCGGGGCGCCGGACACTGAGGTCGGTACGACGAGCACTGTGTACCAGTACGATGCGATGCCCGGCGCTCCGATGCCCATCCTCAGTGGTACGGGAGCCCTCGGAAGGGCCCTGGTGGTAGGTGACATCACGGGCGACGGCTTGGCGGAGGTCATCGCCGGAGCGCCCCTGCGAAACGACCCGCCTACCCATCGAGGTGCCGTGGATGTGTACAGCGCATCCGGATCCTTTGCCGAGGTCGTCTCGCCGAACCCGGTGGCTGAGGGCCAATTCGGAGACGCCGTCGCGTGGTTGGCGGATGTGAACAGCGATGGAGTGGGCGACTTCGCGGTGAGCGAGCCGGGCACCGGGTCCATTCATGTCTACTTCGGCGCGTTGCTCGGTGGTGCGCCCTCGCTCGCAGCGACGCTGATCTTGCCCGTCCTGATGGGGCACTACGGCAGCTCCATGGACGCCTGCGACACGGACGCCGATGGACGGATGGACCTCATCTTGGGTGTCCCCGAGGCGGGATCTGGAGGCGTGGTCTACATCTTCACCGATCCCACCAACCGAGAGGGGCCGATCGAGGAGATCCCGGCTCCCGATGGCGCAGCTGGGTTTGGTACCGCGGTGCGCTGCGTTCCGGACATCACGACCAACGGCCTCAACGACGTGCTCATCGGAGCCCCGGACACGGGAGTGTCGGGCGCCGTCTTCGTGCGGGAGTCGGGGGCCTTCGGGTACCTGCCCCGCGTGCCACTCGAGGATGAAGGAACGCGGGTGGGGTACGGCGAGACCGTCGACACGATGCGGTTCGGAGGGGGCTACGACATCATCGTGGGCTCTGCCGTCGACGGCTCAGACGTCTTGCGGCTCAGATCCTCCCTCGAGGGTGGGTTCTGGTCGATTCTGGACGCGACGGGGCAGTGGGAGAGCCCGGCACCTCCCAACGTCGAGATCCTGCAAGCCGGCGCCTGTGTGGTGCGCGTCGGTCTGCAGCAAGACGGCGAGCCTTGGACGCTCGCCGTCGCGAACGAAAGCGGTCTCACGCGCTACGGAAGCACGGGTATGTTGTTCGGTCCGCCTGCGGCCCCGTCTGGGCCCCCGCTCAACTTCGGCACGGTCTGCCGATGAAGCGGGCCTTCGTCGCCCTGCTTCTGTTCGGGTGCACGGCCTCCGCCGACCCGCTGCTCACGGTCGGCCTTCGGACCGACTATTCGCCAGGGATGCAGTTTCAAGAAGTGCGTACGGAGGTGTTCCTGGACGAGGAGGCGCAGCCGCCGGTGATGGAGCCGTCCGAGCTCGGCGTGGACCGCGAGACCGCGTTGGTCCCCGCGCTCCGTACGGCGCAGATCGAGGGGCTTCGGCTAAGCGAGTCGTATGTGGTTCGGGTCTCACTCGTGCAGGATGACGCGCTGGTCGCCTCGCAAGAGCGTCGTCTGACTGTCAGCGAGCCGAACCACGGGCTCGCGTTCGTGATCACCCAAGCCTGCACCGGGGTGGTCTGCCCGAGGGGGGAGGTCTGCGTTGGGCGACAGGGCTGCGTGCCCGAGGCGGAGGTCTGCTTCGACGCCAACGGCGACGACTGCACCACGGAACCCGAGTGCGCCGACTCGGCGGACTGCGGCGACGCGCTTTGGTGCCAGCGGGCCGACTGCCGCTCGGGGCTCTGCCTCTACCCGACCAACTCGGACGTCTGCGACGGTGACTGCATCCCGAGCGGCTTCGACGCGTACTGCGATGACGGCGAGGTCAACACGCCCCTCATCACGAGCCCCGCGCGGGGCGAGATGATGGGCAGCCCGGGGGTGGACGACCGACCGGGATACGGGGGACGCCCCAAGCTCACCTGGACCCCGGACTCCAGCGCGGTGCGCTTCGAGTACGAGGTTCGACGCTGTGTTCCCTCGGGCGACGAGACGTGCGCCGAGCGCAGCCTCGTGGTCACGGGGGAGAGCGCACTGGCCTATGTGACCGTGCCGGAGGCGCAGGCGCTCCCGTTCGGCCAATACGTTTGGCGTGTGCACGGATGCGATGACGAGGAATGCCACGAATGGTCGGAGGAATCCTCGTTCTGGGTCGCCGAGCGCACCGACATCGACGGCGACGACTTCGCAGAGCACTTCATCGGCGCCCCCGAGGACATGCAGCCCGACGACCGGCTGGGCAGCGTTCACATCGACCGAGGTACGGGCGCCGTGCCGGATATCATGCTGGAGGGCGCCGGCGGCTATGGTGCGGCCATCGACGCGGGAGACCTGTCGGGAGACGGCCGGGCGGAGCTAATCGTCGGCGCGCCGCAGTTCGACAACGGCACCTCGAAGCAGGGTCGAGTGTTTGTGCATGTCGACTGGAGAGGGGGCGAGGACTTCCTCAGCAGGCCGGAGTTCTCGGCTCCTGTTCCCATGGTCAACGGCCACTTCGGTGAGGCGGTCACCTGGCTGGCCGACGTCACGTTCGATGGGAACGGCGACCTCGCGGTGGGGGAACCCGGAGGGCGTGCGGCCGACGGAGGCCGCGGGCATGGCCAGGTCCACGTGTACTCGGACGTCCTGGAAGACGGCCATCCCGTGTACGTCACCATCGCGCCGCCGAACTCCGTCTCAGGGCGCTTCGGGGCAGCGCTCGAGGGGTGCGATCTCACGGGGGACGGGCGGACGGACCTCATCGTCGGCGAGCCCCACGGGGGCAGGGATGGCCAGGGGGCGGTGCACATCTACGACGACTTGACGACGGCGGAGCCCACGCCGATCGAGACGCTCACGGTGGTGGACGTCAGCGAGTTCGGTGCGGTGCTGCGCTGCATCCCCGACCTCAACGCCGACGGCCATTCCGAGCTGCTCATCGGCGCACCCGGCGACGAAGGAGCGGCCTTCGTCCTGTTCGGTGGCCGCTGGCAGCTCGGCGCACCGAGGCTGGTGCAGCTCGACCTAGGACGAGGAACCCACCTGGGGCGCGCGCTCGCCGCGTTCCCGACCCAGGGCCTCCCGGTCGAGGAGCTCGTGGTGGGGGGCGATGACGGGCTGCAGTTTCTGTCTGCCGCCGACTGGTCCATCGAGTTCCGCGAGCCCGCCTGGGAGTTCGTCAACGCGCCGATGGTCATGTCGCGGGACACGGACGAGGCGGTCACGTGTCTCGCTTCCACGGGGCATCACGTTGGGAACGATGTGCTGCTCGTCGGGACGGCGGCGAACACGCTCGTCCAGCGTTTCGATGCTCGTCCCGAGGAGATCCACACCATCGACGCCGGCTTCGTGGAGAGCTACGGCGCGGTCTGCCGCTGAGTCGAGGTGGCCTGGCCTACCGGTCGCAGAAGTGTCGCCGGGTGTCAGCGTCGTCGTAGCAGTAGTCACTCTCAGAGCTGCCGCACCCCTGGACCAGGCAGCGCGAAATCTCCTCGATCCCGGCGCCCGTCGGGGGCCCGCGACGCAGGTCCAGATCGAGGTGCGTGTACTGGCCGAGGTAGAACGCGCGCTCCACGCGGAACACGCGTGTCGGAAGGCACTGCATGGCCCCCTCGGGACAGACGCCCACGCCGATGTACAGCGGGCTCGTGATCTCCTCGCCCTCCGCGGTGACGCTGATGTGAGGCGGCTCGCCGACACCGAGTTGGATGCGGTCGACCGAGGTTCCGAAGCCGCCGGCGGCGTCGTCGAAACTGAGCGGCGTTGTCCGCGCGGACACGTCGATGTCCAGAACCCCCATGTCTTCTGCGGGGATGATGTCCAGTTCGAGGATCGCGTTCTCCGCGCATCCCACAAGCATGGCGAGGCTGCACGATGCGAGCGCGCATCGGATGGCTCGATGCCGCATCAGTTCAGGTCCACCGTGAAGACGTCGAAGCCAGGCTGCGGGCTCAGCTGTTGGTCGTCATACACAAAGAGCGAGATGCCGATGGCCGCGCCGATGACCGCCACGCTGACGGCGGCGATCACCAGCGCCCACACGCCGTCGTCGGTCTCGGTCGTCGTCACGACGATGGGCGCTGGGGTCGCGATCGCCACCAGCTCCACATTCACCCGGCGCCGCTCCGCGTCCGCGAGTGTGAGCAGCTCACGGAAAGGCTGAAAGCCCTCCCGCATGACAACGAGGCCGTGGTCACCGGCGTCCAGCTCGAGCTCGACCGGGTCCCAGCGCGCCACGTCCACGCTGCGGCCGTCCAGCCGGACTTCGGCGTCTTGGCTGGTCTCGAGCCCGTGCAACGTCAGACGGGCGAGCCGCCCGGACTCCTCATAGAGGCGCGCCTGGGCCGTGGTCCTCGTCTCCTCGTCGAGGTCGTCGAGTTCGAGCAGCTGGGTGAACACGTCGCGCGCGTCCCGGTGCCGCCCCATCGAGCGCAGCGTGGTGCCGACATTAAAGAGCGCGCCCGAGAACCCCGACAGACGGTAGCTCTCCTCGAACCGACTGAGCGCATCCGACCAGCGGCCTTCGTCCACGTAGGTCGTGCCTGCCTCGAACGCGTCACGCGCGGCGCTGAAATCCTCCTCGCTTACCGTGCCGGCCGGGGCCTCGACCCGGTAGACGCTCTGCGCCGATGCGGTGGACGCGCAGCATCCGACCAGCGCCAAGAAGGCGAGGGCGGCAGAGCGAGCGAGCCTCGCGGACGGGACGGGACGGATCACGGCACAGCCTCGATAGCATGCCTTGCCCAGCTTGGTCACGGACCTCGCCACGGCCCGTTTTGGAGGGGCGACGGCGGCAGCGCGGTCCGCGCCAAAGCGCATCCAGGCGCGGACCGTTCGGGGGCAGCACCCCATCAAGATGGCGCTGAGAGGGGCACCGCGGAGTGAATCACGGTCCCCTCAGCGCGGGTCAGTCCCCCTGCCGGCTCGGGAACTGCGTGATGATCACCGGGCGCCCCCGAGAGTCTCTCCGCGTCCGGTCCGGCTCGCGGGTTTCAATCGGCCTTGGAGCGGGCTCTCTCGTCGCCTGCGGCTCCCGGGTCGTCGGCTGAGGCTCTGGCCGCGCCTCCTCGGGTGGGGGCGTTGGCTGAACAGCCGCCGCCGGCGGTTCTTCCGGTTCCAGCTCGACGGCAGCGACTCGGCCACGCCGGATCCGCGGCCTTCTTCGCTGCGTCGGTGCGGTCTCCGCCTCGGGCGTGCTGCTCACCTCGACCGACTGCGGCTCTTCCTCCGGCTCGATCGTGGGCGCCTCGACGGTGGGCGTCTCGACCGGGTCGGGGTCGGCGATGGCCGTGCCTTCACGCGTCGCCGTACCCGTCGCCTCACTTGCGGGCCACGCCGCCCAGACGCCCGCTGCGCCGAGCCCCCCCATTGCGAGCAAGCCTGCGGCTGCCATCCAGATCCGACGGGGGCGCGCAGGCTCCGAAGACATGTGCACGGCGCTCTCACCGACGCCCACCGCCATCGCCTCCTCGGTGGGTGCCGCGGCGGCGTCGTTCTGGGCCACCGCAACCAGAGCGGCTGCCGTATCCGCGGTCTCCTGCTGCCGGCGCCGATCGAGCTCGAACACCGGCGCGAGGTTGCCGCTGTCCTTGAGCAGTTTGTCGAGCACCTCGGAGGCTTCGATGGAGCTCGGCCGAAGCTCGGCCTTCTTCTCGAGACACCGGTCGACCAGCGCGCCCCACCCGTGCCCGAGGTCGGGGCGGTGCTCGCTCAGCGGCTGGTGCGGCTCGGTCACGGCCTCCACGACCACCGCGTGTGCGCTCGGCCCGTCGAAGGGGAGCACCCCGGCCAGCGCCTCGTAGAGCATGACGCCCACCGCCCAGACATCGACCTTCGGCGTGATCTCGCGCTTCCCGGTCGCCTGCTCTGGCGCCATGTAGAACGCCGTGCCGACGGCCGTGCCCGTGGTGGTGCGGCTCGGCCGGGCGAGGTCCCGCGCGATCCCGAAATCCAGCACCCGCAGCCGCTCCCCGTCCGCCGTGAGCTCGAGGAACAGGTTCTCGGGCTTGAGGTCGCGGTGCAGCACGCCCTCCGCGTGGGCCGCTGCCATCACGTGCAGCGCGTCGCGCAGCCAGCGCACGATCTCGTCGGCGTCGGCCCCGTTGTCCATGCGATCGCGCAGGCTCTCGCCTTCGAGCAACTCCATGGCGAAGTAGAGCCGCCCGGTGTCGGCCTCCTGGCCGGCGTCGAACACGGCGGGGATGCCCGGGTGCTGGACCCGCGACCCGATGCTCACCTCGGTTTTGAAGCGCCGCGCCAGCTTCTCCTGGCCCACCCCGCCGTGCAGGACCTTCAGGGCAACCTGCTGCTCGGTGAGCAAGTGCTGCGCCCGATACACCGCGCCCATGCCGCCCTCTCCCAGGATGGTGAGGATCCGGTACTTGTGGTCGACGATGTGGCCGGTGGTGAGGCTGTCCACGTCGCTCGGAGAGTAGCAAGCCCCGCGGCCACCTGCTTTGTCGGCTGGAGGCGCTCGAGTGCGCAGCCTCTCACCGCCGGCCCGCCGCCTCGTGCTAGCACCCTCCTCATGGCCGACGACGACCGCTACCGACCGACCCACCCCGTCCGCATCGTCACCGCGGCAGCGCTGTTCGACGGACACGACGCGTCGATCAACATCATGCGTCGGATCCTCCAGGCCTCAGGGGCGGAGGTCATTCATCTCGGTCACAACCGCAGCGTCGAAGAGGTCGCCGTGGCGGCGGTACAGGAGGACGCGCAAGGGATCGCGCTGACCAGCTACCAGGGCGGCCACGTCGAGTACTTCGAGTACCTCCGGCAGCGGCTCGACGAGATGGGGGCCAAGCACATCCGCATCTTTGGCGGCGGCGGCGGCGTCATCGTGCCGCGCGAGATCGAGCGGCTTCATGGTGCCGGCATCGACCGCATCTTCAGCCCCGAGGACGGCCGCCAGATGGGCCTGCAGGGGATGATTAACATGGTGCTCGAGGGCTGTGACTTCGCGGTCGACGCACCGCTCGAAGGCGACGGCGCGCTCCCGCTCGCCCGCCGGCTCACGCGTGCGGAACTCGGCCTCTCCGACGGCGGGGAAACCCCCAACGTGCCCGTGATCGGCCTGACCGGGACGGGCGGCGCGGGCAAGAGCAGCCTGACCGACGAGCTCGTCCGCCGGTTCACGCAGGACTTCCCGGAAGAGCGCGTCGCCGTGCTCTGCATCGACCCGACCAAGCGCAAGACGGGCGGCGCGCTGCTCGGCGACCGCATCCGGATGAACGCGCTGCGCAACGAGAACGTGTTCATGCGCTCGCTGGCCACGCGCGGCTCCGGCTCGGAGGTGAGCGACAGCGCCAAGTCGGTGCTCGCCGAGCTCAAGCGCGCAGGCTTCGGCCTCATCTTCGTGGAGACCGCGGGCATCGGGCAGGGCGACTCGTCCATCACGGAGCTGTCGGACGTCTCGCTCTACGTGATGACGGCCGAGTACGGCGCGCCGAGCCAGCTCGAGAAGATCGAGATGCTCGACTATGCGGACTTCGTCGCGATCAACAAGTTCACGCGCCGGGGCAGCGAAGACGCGCTCCGCGACGTGCGCAAACAGTACCTCCGCAACCACGAACGCTTCGGCGAGGACCCTTCGTCGCTGCCCGTGTTCGGCACGAGCGCAGCCCACTTCAACGACTCCGGCGTCAACACGCTCTACGCGCATCTCATGGCGGAGGTCGGAAAGCGCTTCGAGCGCCCCGCTTCGAACGTCACGGCCGGCGCCGAACGCGTGACCGACACCAGCCAACAGGTGATCCCCGCGGGTCGCGAGCGCTACCTCAGCGAGATCGCCGACGCGTGCCGCGGCTACCACGGCTGGGTCGAAGAGCAGGCCCAGATCGCGACCGATCTCGACGCGCTGGCCCGCTCGGTCGTGCTGCTCGGTGGCCCCGCGCACCCCGGCTTTTCGCCGTACGGAGAGGTGTCGGCCGAGGACCGCGTCCAGGACCTGATTGCGGAGCACGATGGGCGGCTCTCGCGGCTCGACGCGCGATGTCAGGCGGTGCTGTCGGGCTGGGACGACTGGGCGACCCGCTACCAGCAGGACGAGTTCCGCTACCAAGTTCGCGCGCGCGAGGTGGTCGTTTCGGCGACCCACACCTCGCTCTCCGGAACGAAGCTCCGCAAGGTCGCGCTTCCGAAGCACCGCGGCGCGGGGGATCGACTGCGGTGGCGCCTGCGAGAGAACGTGCCCGGCGAGTTTCCGTTTACGGCCGGCACGTTCCCGTTCAAGCGCACGGCCGAAGACCCCACCCGCATGTTCGCTGGCGAGGGCCCGGCGGAGCGCACCAACGAGCGCTTCCATTACCTCGCGGACGGTCAGAGCGCGGCCCGTCTGAGCACCGCGTTCGACTCCATCACGCTGTACGGCGAGGACCCGGACCACCGGCCTGACATCTACGGGAAGATCGGGGAGAGCGGCGTCAGCGTGTTCACCGTCGAGGAGGCGGAGCGCCTCTACGCCGGGTTCGATCTCTGTGACCCGACGACCAGCGTGTCGATGACGATCAACGGGCCCGCGCCCACGCTGCTCGCGTTCTTCTTCAACGTCGCGATTCGGCAGCAGTGCCGGCGCTTCCTGCGGGACGCCGGGCGTCTCGACATCACCGAAGCCGAGGTGCTTCAGCCCGACGTGCACCGTGCCGCCACGTGGACCGACGTCCGTGCGCTCCTGACGGATGACGAGTGGTCGGCCTGTCGAACGCAGGCGCTGACGCGGGTCCGCGGCACCGTTCAGGCGGACATCCTCAAGGAGGACCAGGGCCAGAACACGTGCATCTTCAGCACGGAGTTCGCGCTCAAGATGATGGGCGACGTGCAGGCGCTCTTCATCGACGAAAACGTGCGCAACTTCTACAGCGTCTCGATCAGCGGCTACCACATCGCCGAAGCCGGGGCGAACCCGATTCACCAGCTCGCGTACACGCTCGCGAACGGCTTCACGTATGTCGAGTATTACCGCTCGCGCGGCATGGACGTGACCCGGTTCGCGCCCAACCTGAGCTTCTTCTTCTCGAACGGGATGGACCCGGAATACACCGTCATCGGGCGGGTCGCGCGGCGCATCTGGGCCATCGCGATGGAGCGACTTTACGGGGCCGACAAGCGCAGCCAGATGCTGAAATATCACATCCAAACGTCGGGCCGTTCGCTGCACGCGATGGAGATCGAGTTCAACGACATCCGGACCACGCTGCAGGCGCTCCTGGCCACGTTCGACAACGCGCAGAGCCTGCACACCAACGCGTACGACGAGGCGATCACGACCCCGACCGCGGAGTCGGTGCGCCGCGCGATGGCCATCCAGCTGATCATCAACAAGGAGTTCGGCCTCGTCGGCTGCGAGAACGCGACGCAGGGCAGCTTCATCGTCGAGGAGCTCACGGACCTCGTCGAAGCGGCCGTGCTGCAGGAGTTCGACCGCCTGACGGACCGCGGCGGCGTGCTCGGCGCGATGGAGCGACAGTACCAACGCGGCTGCATCCAAGACGATTCGCTGCTCTACGAGCACCGGAAGCACTCGGGCGAGCTGCCCATCGTCGGCGTGAACACCTTCCTGCCGCGGGACGCGACCGAAGCGTCGACACCGACCGACGTTGCGCTCACGCGGGCCACACCCGACGAGAAGGGCCGCTGCATCGAGCGACTGAATGCGTTCCACGCCGCCCACGCCGATCATCGCGACGCGGCGCTCGCGGAGCTCGAGCGTGCCGCGCTCGCGGGGGAGAACGTGTTCGAAGCGCTGCTCAGCGCGGTCGAGCACTGCAGCCTCGGTCAGATCACCGGCCGCCTCTACGAGGTCGGCGGTGAGTACCGCCGCAACCTGTAGAGTCCGAGGCAGAGGTGGTGCGATCCACCGAGGACATCGAGCCGCGCGCGCCGTGCGTTCGGCTGCTACGTTCGCCCCGATGCAGTCCAACCCTGTCGAAGTCGAGCCGGCGCCGAACCGCACGCCCTACATCCTGCTCGCGGTGGGCTGCGGGGTGCTGTTTCTCGTTTCGATCTGCTGCATCCCGGGGGCCGTCTACTACGCGTACTTCACCCTCGAAGAACCGGAAGTCGTGGAGTGGGACGTGCCAGCTCCACCGCCCGCCGAGCCGCCCCACGTCATGCCGCTCTCGCCGGTCTCTCCGTCGGACCCCAACGTGCCTGCTTTCCGTACCGTTCGGATCCAGGTCACGGAGGTGCAAGGCCTGAGCACGACCGTGGGCAGCGAGTGCCGCTTCCAGGTTGAGCGCCGGTCCCGTCGCGATGGCACCTTCTGGTGCCACACGGTCGTGGCATGCGGCGGGCCGAGCTTGTTCGGGAACGAGAACCAGGGCTTCTTCAACTGCAACCTCTACGAGGGCGTGCAGCGACACGTGCAGGGCGACGACCCGCAGACGAGCAGCGAGGACCGGGACGCCGCGTTCCACATCGACACGCTCGCCGAAGAGTTCGAAGTGCGCGACGACGCGTCAGGTCCCCGCGGCGCGTTCCTCCTTCGCGGTCGTGTGCTCGGCGTCGATTGAAGCACCGGGGGCTCAGCTGCCCCAGCGTTCCACGATCGCGCGCACCCGGTCGGCGAACGCCGCTTCCTGGTGTGTGCGGAAGGCGTCCCATGTGCAGAAGGTGTGCGGGTCGTCCACGCGGTCGACGAAGAGGGTGCCGTCCAGGTGGTCGCACTCGTGCTGGTACGTGCCGGCGGTGATGCCGCGAACGAGCGCTTCGATGGGCGCGCCCTCACGGTCGACGGCGGTGAGACGAAGCTCCGCGTGCCGGGTCACGACGCCGCGCAGGTTGGGCACGCTCAGGCAGCCTTCGTAGTTCTGGAACGTCGCGTCGCCGACGGGGGTCAGGCGCGGGTTCACGAGCACGGTGAGCGGGATGTTGGGCTTGTAGGGGTAGCGGGGGTTGTCGTGGACCTCGAGCGCGCAGATGCGTACCGGGTTGCCGACTTGGTTGGCGGCGAGCCCGGCGCCGTTGGCGTGGCGCATCGTCTCGATCAAGTCGTCGATGAAGCGTTGGGTGTCCGCGCGCTCGAGCTCGTCGGGGCCGACCTCGCGGGCGACCTCGCGCAGCACGGGGTGACCGATCTCGACAATGGGAAGAACCGCCATCAGAGCCTCCTCACGGCTTCGCGCTGCGCACGGTGCAGGTGCACCCCCGGACGCGCCGCCTTCATCTGCGTGACCGCGGCGTCCACGTCGGGCGCGAGGCCCCGGTGGATCATCAGCGCCGCCGCCGCCGTCGCCGAGCGCCCGTGCCCCATCGCGCAGTGAAACAAGATGGGCCCCGTCTCATCGGCGAGGGCCTCGACCAGCGCGCCGAGCTCTGAGGGCGGACGTGTGTCGAGTGTCGGCCGGGTCACGTGGCGCCCTGGGTAGTGCGGCGAGCGGCGGAACTCGCTCGTAAGATCGACGACCACGGCGACGTCTTCCGGCGCTTCGGAGGCGTCGATCGCGCGTCGGCCCACCAGGATGCCAGGGGCGACCTCGTCGAACGGGGCCTCGTTCGAGAGCCGGCTCTTCAGTTGCCACAGCGTCCACGCCACCGCGAAGTACGGCAGGAGCATCACGATGGGCAGCCACGAGAGCGCGCCGGTCGACGGGGACTTGCCAAACACGCCCGGCCACTCCGAGAGGTATGCGGCGCCGACCACGAACACCGACACACCCGGCCACGCGAGCGCCCAGAACACGCCGCCGCCGAAGAAGGCAAACGCCACGAGCGCGACGCCGAGGCCGATCTGCAACAAGCCGAACCGCACTTCGACTCACGCCGCGACGGCGGCCTCCACCTCGTCGACGGACTTCGGGGCGTCCGTCAGCACTTCGTGCCCGTCCGACGTGACGAGCACGTCGTCTTCGATGCGGATCCCGCGGACGTCGCCGAAGCGAGCGAGCACAGCGCGGTTGAGCCGGTCGCCGGCGACCTTGGTGAACGACGGGTCCGAGAGGATGCCGTCGATCTGGTAGAAGCCCGGCTCGATCGTGACCGCCATGCCGGGCGCCAGGTCGCGGTCCAGCCGCAGAAACCCGAGGCCGAACTGCGCGCTCCGGGTGCGTCCCGGGCCGTAGCCAGCGCGGTCTCCGAGGTCTTCCATGTCGTGCACGTCGAGTCCGATGAGGTGTCCCACCCCGTGCGGAAAGAAGAGCGCGTGCACGCCGTCGGCGACCAGCTCATCGACGTCGCCGCGCAGCACCTCGAGCCCGACCAGGCCTTCGCTCAGCGCGCGCGCGGCCGCCACGTGCACATCGCGGTAACGCACGCCTGGCTTGACCGCTTCGATGGCCGCGCGCTGTGCGCAAAGCACCACCTCGTACATGGCGCGCTGCGTGGCGCTGAAGCGGGGGGACACCGGCCAGGTTCGGGTGACGTCACCGGCCCACCCGCCGGCGGTCTCCGCGCCGACGTCTGCCAACAAGAGGTCTCCGTCGGCCAGTCGGTTGTGGTGTGTCTCGTTGTGCAGGACCTCACCGTGCACGGTCACGATCGAGCCGTACGCGGTGCCCATGCCGCGGGACATCAGCGCGCCCTCCATCGCGGCCCGCACGCCCGCCTCCAACATGCCGGGCGCGCTCGCGGCCATGCCCGCCCGGTGCGCTTCGCTCGTGGCCTCGGCGGCATGGCGCAGTCCGGCGATCGCGGCCTCGTCGTGCACCAGACGCAGACCGATCACCGCGTCGACGAGCGCGCGGTCGGCATCGGTTGGGGTGGCCGGGTCGCGCTGCAAGACGGCGGCCTGCTGGGTTCGTGTGCGCCCATCAACGCCCACGATCGTCGCCGCCTGGGCGCCGGACAGCGCCTCCAACGGCCGGACGGGACAGCCGAGCCGCTCGCTCATCTCGGCGAAGCTCGGCCGCGGGCCGTGCCAGAGCGCGTCGGACGGATCGGGCGCCGGCGCGTACAGGGTGGTCTCCCCGCCCCGGATGCGCAGGACCGCGTGCTCGAGGGCGACCCCTGCAAAGTAGAGAAAGTGGCTCGAGGCGCGAAACGGGTAGGTTGCCGCGGGGTAGTTCCGAGGACGCGAAGCGCCCGCGAAGAAGAGGGCATCCGAGCCGAACGCGGCCGCCAGCCGGGAGCGACGCGCGGTCAAGGCCGCAAGGGGGGTCAGATCGAGCCGCATGGCCGGAACATAGCAGCTGAGGGCTGCTATCCTTCGCGCCGTGCCCGCCCCAGAGACAGACTCCCTCGTCGGCAAGGTTCTCGCCGAGCGCTACCGAATCGAGTCGCCGCTCGGGGAGGGCGGGATTGGCAAGGTGTACCGAGCGCGCCACCTCACGCTGGGGCGCATGGTCGCCCTCAAGGTGCTGTTGACCCAGTACGAGAACGTCGACGTGCTCAAGCAGCGCTTCGCGCGGGAAGCCGAGGCGCTCGCAGCCCTGTCCCACCCGAACATCGTCACCGTCACCGACTACGGCGTCGAAGGGGACCTGCCCTACATCGTCATGGAGCTGCTCGAGGGCCGCGACCTTTCGGTCGTGATCGCCACCGAGCCCGAGCCGCTCGCTCCGAAGCGGGTGTTCGAGCTCATGCGTCAGGCGCTCCGCGCGCTCTCCTACGCGCACGACCAGGGGCTCATCCATCGCGACCTGAAGCCGCACAACTTGTTCGTGCGCGACCTCGGTCACGGGCAGGAGCACTGCCACGTGCTCGACTTTGGGCTCGCTCGGTTCACCAAAGACGCGGCCTCGCGCGGACCGAAGCTGACCCGCCAGGGCGCGCTCATCGGGACGCCGGCGTACATGGCCCCGGAGCAGGCGTCAGGCGAAGAGGTCGACGCACGCGCAGACATCTACGCGATGGGGTGTGTCTTGTTCGAGGCGCTCACGGGGCAGCGCGTCTTCCCCAGTCCCGACCCCGGGCAGATTCTCCGCGCGCACCTGCTCAGTCCGCCGCCGTCGCTGTCCCGCGCCGATCCGGGCTTGCGCTGTAGCCCCGCGCTCGAGGCGCTCGTCGCCAAATGCCTCGAGAAGGGGCCCGACCAACGCTTCCAGACCGCGCCCGAGATGCTCGAGGCGCTCGAGGCGCTCGGTCCCCAAGACGCCGAGCGCATCGGTCCGCGTCCTCCGCCCGGCACGAACACGCACGGCATCGAAGCCACCCAGGGCGGGGTGCGTGTGGAGGAGACCAAGGGCGCCACGCCCGAGGCCATCGCCGAGCAAGCCGGACGGCCGTCTCAGAGTGCGCAGCTCGCTCCGCCGCATGGATCGACCGGCGCGTCGATCGCGCTGCCGACGAAGAGCCGGACCCCGCTTCTCACCGGCGCCGCCGTCTTGGGCGCCCTGCTGGTCGGCGTCGCGGTGTTCCTCGGGATGGAGATGCTGCACGGAGACGATGGAGACGCACCCAGCGTGGCCACGCCCACGCCGGTGACGCCCACCGCGGTCGACCCACCCGCGACGGCGCCCGCCCCCGCTGACCACCTCCCTGAGAACCCGCTCGACCATGTGCCGGACGGCTTGTTCTCGGTGCTGCACGACATCGAGGAGGGAGAATCCGCATCGGCCCGTTCGGCGCTCACGGACTACCGCCGCGCCCATCCCGACGACCCCCGCGCGCAGATGTACTTCCACCTCCTGCGTGCACGGCTGGCGGGGGAGCGCGAGATCACGGAGGCGCTCGACCAATACGCGGCGGCGCTCTCCGAACACCCGGACGCCTTGGGCGACCCCGGGCTCCTCCAGCGATCCATTCAGGCGGTCTGCGCCAACTCGGCTCGCCTGCGCAGCCGCGGTGAGCGGCTCATCCAGGAGCGCTACGGCGCGCTCGCAGCGGACGCACTCCGTACGGCCAGCGCCGCCTCGGAGGCGGAGCGCGGGTTTCGATGCGACAACCCCGACCACCTGACGTCCCTGGCTTCCGAGCTCATCCCCTGACGGCGCCGAGAGGCATGGCGGCCCTTCGACGTGGCGCGTGCGGGCCACCCGAAACAGACTTCCCGACGGTGCTGGGACCAGACAGGGTAGGGCGTGCTGAGTCGGTGCGATCGGCGCTCTCTCGCTATCACGCCGACAACGGGTTTGCGGGCGATGCCATGGTGACCCCCACGCTCCAGATGCGCGTGCTGGGCCAGACGGTGGACCTTCCCAACCCTGTCTTTCAGCGACCGCTCATCGCGCGGCACGACCTGCACCACGTCCTGACGGGGTACGGCACGGACCTGCGTGGCGAAGCGGAGATGGGCGCCTGGGAGATCGGCGCCGGCCCCCGTCACTGGTTCGTGTGGCTCAACAACCTCGGTGCGCTGGCGCTCGGCGCGCTGGCCCCCGTGCGCACGGCGCGAGCCTTCGTGGCCGGTGTGCGTTGCCGGTCGCTCTACCGGAGCGAGCTGCCCTACGACGCGATGCTCTCGATGGACGTCGAGGCGCTCCGCCACGAGGTCGGGCTGTGATTCGCGTGCTTCTGTGTGGGCTCGTCCTGGCGATGGTGGGCTGCGACGCAGCGCCCTCCGAGACGCCGCCGCGCGCCGCGCCCGAACCGCCCGACGAGGCCGCTCCGCAGGAGACGGGCGTGCCGCTCGGGGTGCCGCCGGAACAGATTCACCGCGCACGTCGTGAGGTGGTCGGCCTCGAGCGCATGCCGGCCTCGCTTCGACAGCAGACGCTCGCTGCGCGACGGGACCCCGACAGCCCAAACTACGCCGCCCTCCGGGAAGACGCCGACGTGCACGCGCACGCCGCGGTGCGCTTCTCGGGGCGCGTCGGGCTCGCGCAGCCCGCGGGCGACCGGCTCTGGATTCTCGCGCTGCACACCCGACAGGAAGGCGACGAGTGGAGGGACCCTCTCTATGTGCTCAGCGTCGTCGACCCCGAGGTTCCCGCGGACGGCGGCGTGCGCGCCACCGTGCACGGTTGGGTCGTGGGGGAGCGCACCATCGGTCAGCACGCGTTGCCGCTGATCGTCGCCTACGCTGTGCTGCCCGAGCGCGAGTGAACGAACGCTGTCCTACTCGGGCAGCGTCGCACGCAGGACCAGCGGCGCGTCGACGACCGGGCGGGGTTCGGCCTGGGGCGCGACGTGTCCGCCCGAGAACGCGTCCGTCAGAAGCAGCAGCTCGAGCGGTGCGTCCTCGTCTGCAGTGGTGCCGAGCAACACGACGTCGTCGGCCCGTCCGTCTTGGTCGAGGTCGACCACGCGATGCCGGCGGGGTCCGAGCGGCCCATCGAGGGTGAAGCCCGTCTCGGCCACGAACGCCAGCTCGCCCCTGTGGTGAAGCACCGCCAGGCGCGGGTGGTCCCATCCGATGAAGTCGAGCTTGCCGTCCCCATCCACGTCCGCGAGCTCCAGGCCGCGCAGTGTGGCCGGCACGCCGTCGATGCCGCGGGGCTCCATCCCGTCGACCGGGCCCCCGCGGATCCAGCGGAGGCCCCCGCCGAGCACCGCCAGGTCGTCGCCCCCGTCGCCGTCGAGATCCCCAAACGCGACCTCCCGGGCGCCCTCGAGCTCGAACGTGTGGGTCCGCGAGAAGGCGCCCTGTCCGTCGCCGAAGTGGAGGTCGACACGACCGCGCGACAGGACCACCGCGTCGTCGTGTCCGTCCCGATCGATGTCGGTGGCGTGCACACGCTGCCCATCGAGGCCCGTCTGCCGCACTTCGAGTCGGCTCGGTGCGGCGCCGCCGGCGAAGACCCACGCTTCGCTCGGGAGCTGGGCGAGCGCGTTGGTCCGGTTGATCGCCAGCACCTCGGCGCCCGCGTTGGCGTCGAGCCGTGCGACGGCCGCCGAGACACCCGCGATCGGGGCGAGCGCGATGGGGTCCCGCACGCCGCCGTAGCGGCTGCGCGGAAGCCAGTAGAGGGCGCCGCCCCGGGTCGCGCCGGTGTCCGTCTCGTACGCGAGCGGCAGCACCAGGTCGGTCACGCCATCGCCGTCCACGTCGCCCACCGCCGCGCCTCCGACGCGCGTGCGCTGTCCGGTTGCCGCGCTCGGTACGGTGAACACCGCGATGGTGAACGGAACGCGGTCCGGCCCGAGCCCGAGCACGTGCCAGCCATCCGCACAGCCGACGAGGATCTCCGGGGACGCGTCTCCAAAGACCTGGGCGACCGTCAGGGAGGGCTCGCCGCTCGTGGCGCACACCGTCCAGCGCGTGGCGGGGCTGGGTGCCGCGTCCTCGGATTCAGCCGGGTCCGTGTCAGCGGCCTCCACCGGGGTTGCGGCCGTCTCGACGGGGACGTCGGTCTCGGGATCGGCGGGCTCCTCGTCCGGCGGAGGCTCGCTTCCGTTCGGTTCTCCGCTGGCCACAGCCGCGTCCCCAGCCGCGCCCACGCCAGCATCACCAGGTACGCCCGCATCGCCCTCGGCGGCGTCCACGCCCCGCAGACCGTCGATGGGGATCACGCCAAACGCGATGCCCGCCACGGCGAGAGCGGCCCAGAGGCCGACGAGCACCCCGAGGGTGCGAAAGGTGGCCCAGACCTTGTCCACGGCGCGGTTATACCCTCTCGGCTGGATCGCCGCACTCGCGATCGCGTGGCCGTTTCGCTTGCTTCACCGGGCGACGCACCCGGAGCGTACCGCGCGGTCACTTCTGGGCCTCGGAGAGCCGGCAGGCCGTCGTTCGCTCCGGCACGCTTGCAAAACCCCGATATTTAGGTGAAACCGCGTGTTCGGCGCGATGACCGCGCCCCCCGGCAGGACCGGGCATGACACTCATTGTCTAGGCAAGCGCGATGACGAAGCCCACCATCATCTACACGAAGACCGACGAAGCCCCCGCCCTGGCGACGCACTCCTTTCTCCCGATCATCCGCGCCTTCACGGGCAAGGCGGACATCGACGTGGAGCTCCGCGACATCTCGCTGGCGGGACGCATCCTCGCGAATTTCTCGGATCTGCTGCCGGCGGACCAGAAGACGCATGACGCCCTCGCCGAGCTCGGGGAGCTGGCCAAGACGCCGGCCGCGAACATCATCAAGCTGCCGAACATCAGCGCGTCTGTGCCGCAGCTGAAGGCGGCCATCGCCGAGCTGCAGGCCGCCGGCTTCGCCATCCCGGACTACCCCGAAGAGCCCGAGACCGACGCCGAGAAGGACACGGCTGCGCGCTACAGCCGGGTCAAGGGAAGCGCGGTCAACCCCGTGCTTCGTGAGGGCAACTCCGACCGCCGCGCCCCGAAGGCCGTCAAGGAGTACGCCCGCAAGAACCCGCACTCGATGGGCAAGTGGACGTCGGACTCCAAGTCCCACGTCTCGACCATGTCGGCCGGCGACTTCCGCCACACCGAGCAGTCCGTGACCCTCGGCGCAGCGACGACCGCACGCATCGAGCTGGTGGCGGGCGACGAGACGACGGTTCTCAAGGACGGGCTCAACCTGCTCGAGGGCGAGATCATCGACGCGTCGGTCATGCGCAAGGCCGCGCTGCTCGCGTTCCTCGACCAGCAGATCGCCGACGCCAAGGCCCAGGGCGTGCTGTTCTCGCTGCACATGAAGGCCACGATGATGAAGGTCTCGGACCCGATCATCTTCGGTCACGCCGTGCGCGTTTTCTTCAAGGACGTGTTCGCCAAGCACGGGGACGTGCTCGACGCGGCCGGCGTCGACGTGAACAACGGCTTCGGCGACCTGGTGGGCAAGCTCGGCGCGCTCCACGCCGACCAGCGGGAGGCCATCGAGGCGAGCATCGCCGCGGCGTACGAGGCGGGCCCCGGCCTGGCGATGGTCAACTCCGACAAGGGCATCACGAACCTTCACGTGCCCAGCGACGTCATCATCGACGCCTCCATGCCCGCGATGATCCGCACGTCGGGCTGCATGTGGAACGGTGAGGGCAAGACGCAGGAGACGAAGGCCACGATCCCCGACTCCAGCTACGCCGCCGTCTACGACGTGGTCTTCGACGACTGCAAGAAGAACGGCGCGTACGACCCCACCACGATGGGCAGCGTGTCGAACGTGGGTCTGATGGCGCAGAAGGCCGAGGAGTACGGCTCGCACGACAAGACCTTCGAGGCCGCGAAGGACGGTGTCATCCAGGTCGTCGACGGAAGTGGCACCGTGCTCACCAAGCACGAGGTCCAAGCCGGCGACATCTGGCGCATGTGCCAGGTCAAGGACCTGCCCATCCAGGACTGGGTGAAGCTTGCCGTCTCCCGCGCCCGCGCGACGGGTGCCCCGGCGGTGTTCTGGCTGGACGAGGAGCGCCCGCACGACGCTCAGCTCATCAAGAAGGTCAACGCGTACCTTCCAAACCACGACACCAGCGGCCTCGAGGTCCACATCCTCTCGCCGGAGAAGGCCACGCGCCTCAGCGTCGAGCGGATCCGGGCCGGCGACGACACCATCTCCGTGACCGGCAACGTCCTGCGCGACTACCTCACGGATCTCTTCCCCATCCTGGAGGTGGGTACGAGCGCAAAGATGCTCTCCATCGTCCCGCTGATGAACGGCGGCGGTCTCTTCGAGACCGGAGCGGGCGGCTCGGCGCCCAAGCATGTCCAGCAGTTCGACAAGGAGAACCACCTCCGCTGGGATTCCCTCGGTGAGTTCCTCGCGCTCGCCGTGTCGCTCGACCACCTCGCCGACAAGTACGATCACGCCGACGCGAAGGTCCTCGGCGCGGCGCTCGACGACGCGACGACGAAGTACCTCCTGACGAACAAGTCCCCGTCAAGGAAGGTCAACGAGCTCGACAACCGCGGCTCGCACTTCTACCTCGCGCTCTACTGGGCCCAGGAGCTGGCCAGCTCGAACAACGAGTCCCTGAAGGCCACCTTCGCGCCGCTCGCGAAGGCCCTCGCGGACGCCGAGCAGACCATCGTGGCGGAGCTCAACGGCGTGCAGGGCGCGGCCCCCGAAATTGGCGGCTACTACCTTCCCAACGACGACAAGGCGCGGGCTGCCATGCGCCCGAGCGCGACGCTCAACGGCATCATCGACGCCTTCTGAGCGGTCGCCGACCTCACCAACAGAAACGCCTGTAGCCCCTCGGGGTTACAGGCGTTTCTTCATGGAGGTGCGGCCTTGTCCAACGCCCGTACTCGTACTCGTACTCGTAGACGTGCAGGACTACGAGGACGCGCACGAAGGCCGGGCCTGCGGCCCAACCCTTTGAAGGCACTCCTTAGAGGCTCACGTAGACGAACGCGATGCACATCTCGTCCTGCGTCCCGTCGCCCCACGTCGTCGTCTCGTCCCGCGACATCGTGTTGTACGTGCAGGTGATCGTCGCCGAGTCCTCCGGCGAGATGCGGATCGGGTCGTCGTACCAGTAGGCGAGCTGCCAGTTGAAGTCCCAGCGCGGCACATCCACCGCGCACTCGGTCTCGGTCGGCCGCTGGATCTCCACGGACAGCGTGCGCCCCAGCGTGTGCATGTGCGGCATCACGCCGAAGATGCGGACGTTCGCGGGCAAGAACGAGAGGTCCAGCGTGCGCGAGCTGCTGACCGACTCCATGCGCGGCGGCAGCGACAGCCCCGTGTTGAGGACCGGCAACAGGTACGCCTGCAGCGCCGTGTCGCTCGTCTGGAGGTCGATGGTCGTCCGGTCGGTGGTGGCCACGCCCTCGTCCACCAGGTTGTTGTAGTGGACCTGGATGATCTGTTGCCGGCCCGCCTCGAGCTCGATCCCGGTGCCGCGCGGGAACCGGGTCGCGCCTGTCCCCGGCGCCCAGAGCACGAGCGGCGGTGCGTCGACGATGGCCCCGCCGTAGCAGGGGTAGCCGTCGCCCATCGTGCCGTCTTCCATGTCGAGCTCGAGCGCGCGCTGCTCCGCGGCTTCGTCGACCGGGTTGTAGACGATGACGTGGTGCACGCGCTGTGCGTTGCCGGGGTGCACATCGTAGCCGGTGACGTAGGCGTTCTCGGTCAGCCCCGGGTCGACGACGAAGCATCGGTAGTCGTCGTCGGTCTCCTCGAGCACCGAGTAGTCCATCTCCATCTCGATGGTCAGGTCCACCGAGCTCAGCGTCGGCAGCACGGCGGCCTCGGGCATCGGTGTGGTAGCGTCGCCTTCGAGCGTGCCCTGGTCGACCCAGGCGCCGATCGTGTCGATCTCCTCCTGCGTCAGGCCGCGGTGGTTCTCGTAGGTCTGGCAGTCGCCGGAGTTGTCCGCGAGGAAGGGCGGCATGATGCGGAGCGCGGTCGCCTCCCGCACCCGTTCAGCCACCTCCGTCACCTGCGCATACGTCTCGAGCCGGAATGGGGCGATGCCGCCCTCGTCGTGGCACATGACGCAGTTCTCGACGAGGATCGGGCGGACGTCCTCGTAGTACGTCGTCTCGCCGTCGTCGCCGCCCGCGTCGACCCGACCCGAGTCCGGGCGGAGGGGATCCGAATCATCGTCGCACCCCACGGCAAAGGTGAGCGAGAGAGCCAACAGACACACGGACACACGACGCATGAAACCTCCTGCGCGGTCAGGGTGGCAGGGTGCGGTGAGCGCTTCAAGCGCGGGGAGGCTCACCGCGGGAAGTCGTAGCCCTGCCGAATGTACGCAGCGGCGCGCGGGGCGGTGAGCTCCGGGCGGTAGTTGTGCCGGGACTGGGTGCGCGCGGCGGCGGCGAAGTCGGAGAGCGTGTCCCCGAGGCCGAGTGAGTCGGCGTACCGGTCCAGGTTGCGGCCTGCGTCACGGGGCGTGTAGCTGCTCTCGATGGCGCCGGGCTCGGCGGCGTCGGTCTGCCAGGCCGAGAGCCCACGCTCGCCGCCGTCGATGCAGAACCACTCTGCCGCGGGGCCGCCGCCGCCGTAGGCGTTGTCGCGGTAGCTGACGGCGCCGAACCCGCCCCGATGGTCGACGACACATCCGTCGCCGGAGGTGTGCACGCGGTTGTTGTTGAGCACCACGTTGTCCCAGCTGTCCGGCTGGATGAAGAAGCCGCGCCGCTGCAACCCATGGAGCAGGTTCTCCGAGACGCGCACGCCCCGGTTGGAGCCGCCCGTCAGATGGATGCCATAGCTGTTGCCGAGCGGAGGCTGGTTGACCATCAGGTTGCCGATGACCTCGACGCCGTCGTTGTCGACGAGGTCGAGGTACCAGCTCAGGGTGCGCCCGGTGGGCTGCGCGCGACCAATGTCGGTGAAGACGTTGTTCTCCACCCTGGCGTCGATGAAGCGGTAGTCGCTGTCGTCGTTGCCGCCCATGCTGATGCCGATCTCGCCTTCGGCGAAGACATTGCCCTCAATGAGGATGTCGTCGGACGCCCCACTCGAGTTGGCCGCCATCTTCAGCCCGATGCTGGACGCGCGCATCACGAGGTTGTCGCGCACCACGAGCCGGTCGCACCCGGACAAGTAGAGGTCGTGGTTGTAGATGGTGGCGCACGCCTCCGCGACGTCCGGGTTCCAGCCGTTCTCGTCCCAGACGTTGCCCTCGATGAGGAGGCCGTCGACGCTGCCCGCGAAGATGCCTGACGGTCGAAACTCGCGGTTGCCATTCGGATTGCGGCTGCCGTCGGCGTTATAGGCGCACGTGCCTTCGTGGTAGCTCCGGTAGACCACGTTGCGGCGGACCTCGAAGTCCGTGCCGTTCTGGATGACGAACTCGCCGTACTCGACGTAGATGTCCTCCATCAGGACGTCGTGGCTTTCGCCGCTGACGAAGCGAAGCGCGCCGCCGTCGGCCCCGTTGAATCCCGGGTCGCCCGGCACTTTGGGGAACGAGATGAAGCTCAACCCCACGATGGCGAGATACGCCCGGCCGTTTCCGTCGTCGTCGATGAAGTGGCGCTGCAACTCGAACCGCGGCCGCTCGGTGGAGTCGCCGTAGCTGCCCACCACGAGCGGGTGATCGGCGTCGCGCCCAGACTTGAAGCGTCGCGCTACGCGGCTCGCGCCGATGTCCTGGTCGCGCCATGTGTCGCCCCGGCGGAACAGAAGAAAGTCCGGGAAGCCGTCGCGCACGAGCTCGGCACCACGGCTCGGCGAGGCGACCGCCGTTGCGGGGCTCAGGCCGTCGTTGTCGTCGTCGCCTTCGCTCTGAGACACGTACACGAAGCGCGAGTCATCGCTGGCGTCGAAGGTCGTGAACCCTGCCTCGGCATCCCGAGGCCCCGACCCCTCGGTTCGGTCGGCGGCCGACCAGCAGCCGACGTCCATCTGCCAGTCCGTGAGCCCGTCCCCGTCGTTGTCGATTCCGTCGTTGCACTCGGTCGTCGGCGGCTCCGTGCATGCGCCGCAGTCGGCCTCGCACGACTCGCAGTCCTCGCTGTCCGCGCACATCCCGTCTCCGCAGCCCGGTCCGCCCGCGTCGGTGCCGCCACCGTCCGTCCGTCCAGCGTCGGTCCCGCCCGCGTCGGTCCCGCCCGCATCGGAGCCCGCCGCGTCGGGCAGTGCGCCATCCGGGTCGTCCGGGCTGTCGCCGCACCCGGAAACCACGAGGAGAATCGCCAAGAGCCAGCGGTGCGCCATCCGTCATGCATATCAAGCGTCGCCGCGCTTGTCTCCCACCCCCCTCGCTGCCACGCTTCCGGTCGTGACCCGCCGCGAGTCCTGGATTCCGCCCCTGCTGACCGTCGTCACCTGCGGCATCTACTACTTCTATTGGCAGTTCGTGACCACGACCGAGCTGCGTGACGCGACCGGGCGAGATGACCTCAACCCCGTGCTCGATCTGCTACTCACGGCCTGCTGCTGCGGGCTCTGGGGCATCTACGTGCAGTACCGGAACGCCCAGGTCGTGCACGAGGCCTTCACCTCCCGCGGCGCCACCCACGAGGACAAGTCGACCTTCGTCCTGCTGATGCACGCGGCCAGCGTGTTCAACGGGTTCACCAGCCTGTTTGCGCTGATGATCGTCCAGGACGAACTCAACAAGTGTGCGGATCTGCTCGCGCCGTCCGCCCCGGCGCCGCACGCGTTCTGAGCCTCGCGGGCCTGAGCGACGTGCTGCAGACTGTCTCGCTTCCGTTCTGGAACCGCGCGGAGCATCGGCCGCGTGCGTGGGTGCGGATTCTCCTCCAGCTCGCCCTGCTCGCGCTGATCGGGTTTGGGCCCGAGTACGCGGTGATGAAGGTCCGGCAGGCCTCGAGCGCGCACCCGTCCGCGCTGTTCTCTCACGGCTCGGCGTTTGTCATCTCCGCATTCGCCATGGTGCTGACCGTCGCCATCGCCGGCCGCCTCTTTGACCGGCGCGGGCTCGAAGGGTTTGGCCTGTCGTTTCGTCGCTCCGCGCTCGTCGACCTCGCGTTCGGGACCGCGCTTGGCGGCGTGCTGATGCTCGGTATCGCGTGCTTGGAGGCCAGCTTGGGCGTGGCGCGCTACCGGGAAGCGTTCATCTACCGCGCGTCGCTGCTGCCGATCGCGACCCTCCCGACCGCAATCGTGCTCTTCGTCGCGGTGTCGGTGCGTGAGGAACTGCTCTTTCGCGGCTACCAGCTGACCAACCTCGCGGAGGGGTTTTCCTCACGCTGGCTGCCCGGCGCGTCGGCCCCGATCTTGGCCGCGCTGCTCTCCAGCTTCGTCTTCGGCCTCGCTCACGCGGGGAACCCGCACGCCAGCGTCCTGTCGACGATCAACATCGTGGTGGCGGGCCTGATGTTGGCCATTCCGTACCTGTTGACGGGCGACCTCGGCCTCGCGATGGGGCTCCACTTCGGGTGGAACTTCTTCCAGAACGTGCTCGACATGCCGGTGAGCGGGCAGACCTGGTTCGACTACGGCGCGATGGTGCAGCGCCGTACGTTCGGGCCGGATTGGCTGACCGGCGGTTCGTTCGGGCCGGAGGCCGGGGTCACGGGCTTGGTGGCGATGCTCGTGGGGACCACGATGATCTTGCTCTGGCTGAGGCGGCGCGGGCCGCTGCGTGTGCACCCGCGATTCGGGCGTTGGCGCGCAAATGAATGATCTCGATCGTTGCGCGTCGTCGCCTTCCGAAGGTATCGAGACATGATGAACCGAACAGCACTTGCCCGTCCCCTCATGGCCGCCCTCGTCGTCGCGCTCGCGATCCCGCTCGCGGCGACTTCCTCCCACGCTCAGGAAGAAGCCGCCGCCGAAGCGGGCGTCGAGCAGTTCGCTGGCACCTGGCGCTACGCCGGCAGTGCGCAGTCGGGCACGCAGATCATCAGCCGAGCGGTCGACCGCACCGTCGACCCGATGAACATCTTCGTGCGGGCCATCGCCGCCGGCCGTCTTCGGGACAAGAACCCGCTCGTCCGCCGCATCACCATCACGGTCACCGGCCAAACGGTGAACGTGGACTTCGACGGCAACCGCAGCTACCGCACCACGCTCGGCCAGTGGCGCCGGCACACCTTCGATGGCGACAGCATCAACGTGCAGTTCCGCTTCCAGCGCGGTTCGCTCGTCCAGCTCTTCCGCACCGACGGCGGCAGCCGCCGCAACGTCTACCGCATGATGCCCAACGGCCAGATGCGCCTCGAGGTCACCGTGCAGAGCGACCAGCTTCCGCGCGACATGACCTACCGGCTCAGCTACCGCCGCTGATTCTTGGCGGCGACTGACCGTCTACCGGTGCATCGGCGAGGAGGGACGCGCCGCAGCGGGGCCCGCTCCCCGAGGCGCGTTGCGACCTCCGCTGAGGACCTCTAGGTCGAGGGAGCCCCCCGTTGGGCTCCCTCGTTTTCGTCGACCCGCAGCAGCAGCGCCGCGCCGACGACAAACGAGACCAGCACCGCCGCGATGCCGGCGCGCTGCGTGTGGAACGCGTCGGTCAGCACCCCGAAGAGAAACGGCCCGAGGAACGCGGTGGCCTTGCCACTGAAGGCGAAGAAGCCGAACAGCTCGTTCTTCTTGTCCTCCGGCACGAAGCGCGCGAGCAGGGAGCGGCTGGCCGACTGGTTGGGCCCGGCGAAGATCCCGATGACGATGCCGGCCGCCCAGAAGGTGGCCTTGTTGGGCGCCAACGCCCCCATCGCGGTGCCCACCGTGAGCCCCGCGAGCGTGATGAGCAGCGTCTTCTTGCCGCCCAGGCGGTCGTCGAGGAAGCCCATCGCGAACGCGCCGAGGCCGGCCGTGAGGTTCAGCGCGATGCCAAACAGGACGATCTCGTCGAAGTCGAAGCCGAACGTGCCCGCCGCGTACACGCCGCCGAACGCAAACACCGTCACCAAGCCGTCGTTGTAGACGAGCCGCGCGAGGAGCAGGCGCGCGACCTGCCGGAGCTGGCCCAACGAGCGGAACGTCTCCCGCAGCTGCGTGGCGGTCTCGCGGAGCACCCCGAGGCCCGGCCACGGCTGCCGCTCCTCGCGAACGAAGACGAACATGGGGACGGCGAACACGAGGAACCACGCTGCGACCAGCATGTTGGTCCAGCGGATGGCCTGCCCGCCTTCGGTCGAGAGACCGAACCATGGAGTGTCAGGGAACACGAAGCCGGCGAACGCGAGCACCATGCACAGCAGCCCGCCCACGTAGCCGAGCGCCCAGCCCCAACCGCTGACTCGTCCAAGGCGGTCGGGCGCCGCGACCTCCGGCAGGAACGCGTTGTAGAACACGCCGCCCAGCTCGAACGCGACGTTGGCCACCACAAACAGCGCCAGCGCCGTGAGAGCATCCTCGCCCCCGGGTTCCGGGAAGGTGAGCGCCGCGGTCGCCGCGATGCAGGTCGCGGTGCAGAGGAACAGGAAGCGCTTCCGGAGCCCGGTCCGGTCGGCCAGCGCGCCGAGAAACGGAGAGAGCCCCGCCACCACCAACGCGGTGATGGTGACGCCCCGAGACCAGAGCGCTGTCCCGTGAATCTCGTCCTCCGCCATCTCCTTCGTGAAATAGGCCGCGTAAACGAACGTCACGACGAGCGTGGTGAAGGCCGAGTTCGCGAAATCGAACAAGGCCCAGGCCCACGTGGCGCGTCGATCGTCCCCCGGGGCGGTCATCGCGGCACGGTAACACTGCTCAACAAGACACACCGCGAGCGACCAAGGGGGGAGCCGCGGATGAGCCAACTCACGGGACCGGGCGGGGGCGTAGTGAGATCCGCCGCGACGGAGCGTAAGTAGGCATCGGAGGAACTGGGGACATGAGGAAACTATCTTTCTTGGCGGTCATCGCCGTGCTCGCTTTTGGATGCGACGGTGACGGGGGAACGTCGGACTCGGGGATTCCCGGGACGGACAGTGGGACGACGGACGGAGGGACCGATTCGGGGACGCCTCCGCCGACCTGCGTGGACGGCGACAGCGACGGATACGGTCAGGGCTGCACGCTCGGCGCCGACTGCAACGACGGCGACGCGACCATCAGCCCGGCGGCCAGCGAGGTCTGCGACGGCGTCGACAACAACTGCGACGGCATGACCGACGAAGGCGTCATGGGCGCGGCCTGCGAGCTGACCGAGGGCGTCTGCGCTGGCGCGACCGAGCGCTGCGACGCGGGCTCGCTCGTGTGCGACGAGACCAGCTACGGCGCGACGTACGAAGCGGACGAGACGCTCTGCGACGGCCTCGACAACGACTGCGACGGCACGACCGACGAGGACTGCAGCTGCACCGAGGGTGAGACGCAGAACTGCGGCTCCGACCTCGGCGTGTGCGAGGCGGGCACCCAGACCTGCCAAGCGGACCTCACGTGGGGCCCCTGCGTCGACGAGGTGGGACCGATGGGCGAGAGCTGCGACGGCCTCGACAACGACTGCGACGAGGAAACCGACGAGCCCGGCGAGCTGACCGCGCCCGACTGCGCGCTCCAGCAGGGCGTGTGCGCCGGCAGCAAGCGCGCATGCGGCGGCACCGACGGCTGGCTCGACTGCGCCGGCACCGAGAGCTACGGCGCCATGTACGAAGAGACCGAGGCCTCCTGCGACGGCGTCGACAACGACTGCAACGGCATCGTCGACGACGGCTGCGAGTGCACCGAGGGAGCGACCCAGGCATGTGGCAGCGCCATCGGCGCCTGCATGGAAGGCACCCAGACCTGCACCGCGGGCGCGTTCGGCGCGTGCGCCGGCGAGGTCACCCCGGTCGAAGAGACCTGCGACGGAGTCGACCAGGACTGCGACGGCGACACCGACGAAGACGTCGTCGCGACCGAGTGTGCGCTCCGCATCGGCGTCTGCGCCGGCGCGACGGCCACCTGCGAAGGCGCCAGCGGCTTCGGTGCCTGCGGTGCCGCGGAGTACGGCTCGCTCTACGAAGAGACCGAGAGCCTCTGCGACGGCCAGGACAACGACTGCGACGGCGACGTCGACGAGACCTGCGCCTGCGTGGACGGCGAGACCCAGGAGTGCGGCCTCAGCACGGGCGCCTGCACCCGCGGCACCCAGACCTGCGTGGCGGGTGCCTTCGGAGCCTGCACTGGCGGCATCGAGCCGGCGGCCGAGGACTGCGACGGCGTCGACAACGACTGCAACGGCACCACCGACGACAACCTCACGGCTCCGGCGTGCGCCCTCATCCAGGGCGTCTGCGGCGGAAGCACCCAGGTGTGTGGCGGTGCGGCCGGCTGGACCGCGTGTGCGGGCACGGACAGCTACGGTCCGAACTTCGTCACGACGGAGGACGGCGCCGGCAACGAGTTGCTGTGCGATGGGTTGGACAACGACTGTGACGGCGTGGTGGATGACGATTGTGGTTCGGGGCCGCTCCTCCCTCGCGCGGAGGACGTCGCCTTCCCCACCATCGACCAGCAGACGTTCGTCTACAGCGTCAACGTGGATGGCAACTGGGACGTGTTCGTCTCTGACTTCACGACTGGCGTGACACGTCGGCTCACCACGACGCCTCAGGACGAGATCCGCGCTCGCGTCCGGGGTAACCATGTCGTCTATCAACGGCAAGCATCAGACGGGGCCGTCACGTCACTCCGAGCCGTCGTCTACGACCTAGAGACCGACACCGAGACTGTGCTGTCGACTGTGCCGTCAAGCTCCCCGGACATCTCCGGTGGACTCGTTGTCTTCGATCAACTGAACGCCGGGCAATGGGACATCATGCGCCATCAGCTCGCGGACGGTAGCACTGGACAGCTGCTTGTGGGGGTCGACACGACCGACGAGGAGTTGCCCGCAATCCGCAACGGTCGAATCGCTTTCGCTCAGCGAACGGCTGGCACAGGGCCCTACACGATTCGGGTCGCCACCCTCGGAGTCGGTGTCGAGACGGCCCCTTCTGCGAGTGGTCAGGGACACCTCACGCCGTTCCTAGACACCCGGAACGTAGGTTGGACTGACGGACGCGTGGCCGCCGACCTCGACTTCACGGGAGCGTGGGATGTGTTCGTCTCTGACATGTCATCTGCCTCGGGTGACCCAGCGACGTACGTCGAACAAGCGCTCGTCAACGCCGGGTCTGGTCAGGTCCTCTCCGGCATCGACAGCGGTGTGTTCGTCTGGGCGGATTTCCGAAACGGAAACTGGGACCCGGTCTTCTCTCTGGATGCGGACGGCAGCTCTGAGACGTTCCTGACGAGCAGCCCCGCGGCGCAGATTCAGCCCGAGGTAAGCGGGAACATCATCATGTGGGCCGACAACCGATTGGGTAGCTTCGACATCTACTCGTCGGTGCTCCCGAACTACTTCGCCGACCCGCTCGCTGGAACCCTCATCATCTCCGAGGTTCTCGCCGACCCGCCCGCTGGCGACGATGTCAACGGTGACGGCGTGGCCAACATCGACAGCGACGAGTTTGTCGAGATCATCAATCTCGCACCCATTCCCGTCCGCCTCGACGGGATGGAGCTTCTCGACGCGACCGGAGTGCAGCACGTGTTCGCGCCAGGCACGATTATTCCGGCTCTTGGCCGCATCATCGTGTTCGGCGACGTGGCGCTCGGCGCCGAATCGCGCCCGAACCTCAACGGCTTGTTCGGTGGAGCTCAGGTGGTCCCGTCTTCGACGGGGTCGCTCGAGCTCAACAACGGCGGCGACACGGTCACGCTGCAGACGGCGGGTGGCGCCCTCGTGGTGGACACCTTCACCTACTCGCTTTCGAACGGGAACATCAACCAGTCGATGGTCCGGGAGAACGACTCGGCCGGGGATCCCGTTCAGCACACCACGCTGAACGCGAGCCGCCCGTACAGCCTGGGGCTGACGCCGCAGGGCTTCGGTTTCTGAGGACTGCAGCTCTCTAGCCGCGGAGAAGCCGCGCTCCCATTCGGGAGCGCGGCTCTCGCGTTTCTGGGAGCGCGATTCTTCATCGGCGTGCGAGCGGGGCCACACTCGGATTGCAGGTCATGCGGTTGATCCCTGCTTCGCAGCACTCGATGTGGTCCACCAGCGTCCCGCAGGCCGAGACGGGGTGGTCCGTCGTCGGGAACGTGGCTGGGTTGCACCCGCTGCCACGCAAGCTGGAGCCGCAGCACGGGTTGCGACTTGGGGTGACGACGCCGTTTCTCCTGTAGTCCCAGACCACCTCCGTTTCGCCCATGGAACTTCCGAGCGGTCCCGTCGGGGGACACCTTCTCGGATCACCCGAGATCAAAGTTCAGAATCGGGATCTTGGTCGTGCCACCGTCCCCGGGCTCGATCCGACGTGTCCGAAAGTCCGCCCAGTGGGGCTCGGTCCGATCCCAAAGCCTTCCCAGCCGGCGCTCGCCGAACCGGCGGCTGGCGGCGGTTCCGCCGCCACTTCGCCGATCTGTGGCCGTAACCCCTTGAATTGACTCACCACGAGTCCGGCGCGGCGTGTGCAGCCCATGCGCGCATGAGCCATCCGGGCATTTGCGTCCCCGGGGCTCGGTCCGACGTGTCCAAAGGTCTGCCCGCTAAAGCCCGCCAACCCGCAGGCTCGCTCCGGGGCTCGGTCCGACGTGTCCAAAAGTCTGCCCGACGTGTCCAAAAGTCTGCCCGCTAAAGCCCGCCAACCGGGGGGCTCGGTCCGGGGCGGCTCGGTCCGCGGCTCGGTCCGACGTGTCCAAAAGTCTGCCTAGGGGGGCTCGGTCCGACGTGTCCAAAAGCATGCCCGCCAAAGCCCGCCAACCGGCGGCTGGCGGCGGTTCCGCCGCCACTCTCGCCGATCTGTGGCCGTAACCCCCTGAAATGACTCACCACAAGTCCGGTGCGGCGTGTGCAACCCATGCGCGCATGAGCCATCCGGACATTTGCGTGCGCGGCGCGACGACCGCGCTCACGCGACGCACCACGATGCGCAAGGCGTTCCTTGCGCCTTGGCATCCGCTGGTGGAGCAGTTCGGGCTCTGGTTCTTGGCGAAGGCGCAGCAGCGGACCGGCGTCGCCGTCCATTCGTCGCACTTTGTGGTCAACCATCACCACACTGATGTCACGCCGGAGGACGCTGACGGCATCCCACTGTTCACGCGCATCTTCCATGGTGAGCTGAGTTGCGCGCTCAACACGCTGCTGCTGCACGAGAGATACGACGCGCCGGGGGAGATCTTCGACGACCGCAGCACCCATCGCATGCGGCTGATGGACGCCGCCGCGCAGGCGAGCCAACTGGTCTACGGACTCAACAACACCACCGCGGCTGGCCTCGTCGCGCGTCCGGAGCACATGCCCGGCCTGTCGTTGTCGCACCATCATTGGCGCAGTGGCCCGATCGTCGTTGAGCGTCCGCCCTTGTACGTCGACCCGCGCACCAACACGACGCAGCTGCCCCTCTACGTCACGCCGTATCCCGAGCTGTATCGCGCCTTCGACGGCGACATGGATGCGCTCATCCATCACCTCGACCGTCTTGGCGAACATGGCCGGACGTGCATTCGCAAAGCTCGCCGAGGCCGGAGCCCGCTCAGCGCCAAGCAGGTGCGGCGCATTCATCCGTGGAGCGAACCGAAGACGCGCCGTGAGACGCGGGGCCAGCGTGTTCCGACGTACAAGGTCGGCGCACGGGGGCTCGTAGGCCATCAGGTCGACCGACTCGCGCGCAAGGACACGACGCGGTTCCGCCGCGAGCACCGAGCTGCTTTTCTCGCGCGCCGCGACGGCAACGCGGAACACGTCTATCCCTTCGGCACCTACAAGGCGCGTGTCCACGAGGGCGCCCCGATGAAGTCCCAACCCCTCGCCGACGCGGTCGTCACCCTTCCCGGGGCGACCCTCGATGACGTGAAGGCCGAGCTCGCGGAGCTTCGCAAGGGCGCGAGCGCTCCGGATGGGGAGAAGCAGACTCAAAGACGACACCGCCTCCTCGACGAGGTGCGGGGAGCCTTCACTGAAGAGGCTCAGGAGATCGTGGAGCGCGATGACCTCGAGGTCGCGAACTCGGTCCAGCGCGCCGAACCGAACTCCGACCCCGACGCGCAACCTGGGCCTCATGGTCTCGAGGTCCAGCGACTCTCCGGACCCAGGTCACAGGGTTCGTCGACGCCGAGTCGAATCGCCGTCCTGCGAGACCGACGCCGTGGTCGGCCGAGACGCAGGAACACGAAACACGGCTCCGACCCGCCTGTCTGAACACAGAGCGCCTTCGGGGCGCCGTTGAGGCTCGCTACGCGCCGGGCCGTGCAGCGGTGCGTCTGATGAGCGAGCGCGGTGGCCGTGGA
>JBGCFC010000218.1:0-27676 GCA_045106715.1 Sandaracinaceae bacterium | reverse complement strand
CGGTGAGGCCCTCTTCGAACTCGGGCAGCAGGGTGTCGCTCCCCAGCTCGATCTTGCGATCGCTGGCCGCCATCTCCTCCTTGGCCTCGCCGTCGATCTGCACGGTGTAGGAGACGGTGAGCACGTCGCCTGCCTTCGCCGGCCGCGGCTCCTCGGGCGTCATGAGGGTCGCTTCGCCCTCACGCATGCGCTCGATCTCCGCCTCGATGTCCTCGTCGGGGATCTCGGCGCTGGGCTTGTAGACCTCGATGCCGTCCACCGCGATGTCGTCGATGGTCGGGCGGACCTCGACCTTCGCTTTGAACGCGAGGGGCTCACCCTTCGTGATCTGCGGCAGCTCCTCCATCTCGGGAGTCGCCACGACCGCGAGCTCGTGCGACTGCACGGCGGTCAACAGGCCCTCCTCGACGAGGGCTTGGATGACCTCGGCGTGGACCTGGGGCCCGTAGAGCTGCTTGAGAACGTTCTTGGGCACCTTCCCAGGGCGGAAGCCGCGAACCTTGGCGGTCCGTTGCAGCTTTCCGTAGCCTGCGTTGAGTCCCTTTTGAACGCGGTCCCAAGGGACCTGGACTGCGAGCTCGACCGTAACCGGATCGATCTCGTTCACCTGCGACGTCGACAACGTGGAGCCTCCCGGCTCTGGGGCAGAGAGTTGGAGTGGCGCGGCCCCACCAGCCCGCGCGAGCGGGGGTACTAACCCTGTGGCTGGGGCGCGTCAAGCGTGGGTGCTGCGGCTTCTGACAGCGCGGTCGAAAAGCCGTCGAATGCGGCCTCGATCACAGGGTGCAGCGAGGGGTCGAGGTCGCGCACGACGAGCAGCGCGCGGCCGCTCCTTCGCACATGGTGTCGCGCCTGAATCGCGGGCGGCATGGCGGCGCGGATCGTTTCGGCTGCGCGCTCGGCCTCGATCGCTTCGCCTTCGTCGTCCCACGCCATGAACCACACCAGGCCCGGACGTCCCGAAGCGGGGTCTCGGTACACCCGGAGGCGGTCTCCCCCCCAGCCGTCCGCGGCGCTCGTGTCACGGTCGCTTCCGTCTGCAAGACCGAAGTAGATGCCCATCTCCAGCTCGCCGAGCGTGTCTTCGTCGTGCACCTCGAGGCCGGAGGCGGTCAGCTCCGGCAGCTCGGGCAGCGCCACCGGAATGGGTGCGTGGCCCGCAATGTATCGTTCGGGATGCAGAATGTGCTCGCTGGAGGCGGGAGGAGACCGGTGGGCGCGGTCGACGCCGCGCCAGTCCTGTCCCTGGCCGTGCAGGGTGGCGCAAAAGAGCATTCCCTCGGTGTACCGCAGTACCAGCGGCAAGCGGACGATCGCCGGTGCTGCGTCCATCGCCTCTCCACCGTTGGCCCCGGCCGCGCCATCGACCTGCATGCGAAGCAGCCCGACGTTCTGGGTCAACCGCGACAGCGGGACCCCGCCGATGGACGCTTGATGACCGATCATCGCGAGCGTCGCGTCGCCTTCCACGACCGCTCCAAACGCGTTCTCAGCGTCGATGGTGCGCTCTTCTTCGTAGCGCTCCCCGAGGTCCAGCCGCTGATCCTGCAGCGCGTGCACGAGCTCGTGCACGATGACCATCTCGGCTTGCCCGAGTTCACTGGCCCGACGCCCATCCAGCTGCTGCATGACGTCTTCGCGCACGACCATCAGCCCCTGATCCGGGTCGTAGTAGCCGACGATCTGCTCCCCGAGCACCTCCACCAGAAGCGCCTCGATGTCGAGTTCGGGATCGAGCAGGCCGAGCGCCACATAGAAGATGCGTGCACGCTCGAGTTCTTCCGGCTCCATCTGGTCGCGCACGAACTGGGTGATCACCTCCCGGCTCTGGATGCGGAACGGGACAGGCTGGGCGAACTCGAGGTCCCGGACCCGCTCGGCGTAGTCCAACAGACGGCGAATCGCGCGTGATTCCCCGACCGTCGGAGGTCGCCCTGGGATGTCGGCGAGGGCGTCAGGGGTCTCCGGCGGGGTATCGGCGCGACGGGGCGGCTCACGGTGAGTGCGAAGAGGGGGGGAACCGCCGCAAGCCACCAGTGACAGCACCACGAGCGGCGCGGCGACCCGTGCGAGCGGCCTCACGGACGCAGCACCGACGCGTAGCAGAGCGGCTTCTTGCGCAGGCGTTTGGAGAAGAAGCGCTTGAGTGAGCGGCGCGCCTCGGACTCGACCAGCTCGGCCGAAGGGCGGTCCTCGTGCCAACGGCGTGCCATCAACGCCTCGTACACGGCGTCGCAGGCGTCATCGAGCAGCTCCTCGCTGTCTTCCTCGTGGCAGACCCCGCGTGTGAGCAGATCGACCGGGCCCGCGGGCCGGCCGGCGTCGTCGATGATCACGGTGACGAAGGCGATCCCGAGTTCCGCGAGGAGCGCGCGATCCTTGATCGTACGCGGGTGCACGGCCTTGCCGCGCTCGCGGTAGACGCGGCCGGTCGGCACGCGACCGTCGACGGTCAGCTTCTCGCCGAGGCTCAGGACGGCCCCGTTCTCGACGACTTCGACTTCTTCCACACCGCACTCCCGCGCGATGGCCGCGTGGTTCTTGAGGTGAAGGTAGGTCCCGTGTACGGGGACGAACGCGCGCGGCGCGAGGTGCTCGATGATGCGCCGCTGCTCGTCGCGGTGGGCATGTCCGGAGACGTGGATGCCCGTCTCCACGCGCCGCCAGAGCACAGCGATGCCCCGGCGCTCGAGCGTGTTGATCAGCCCGTAGACCTTCTGCTCATGGCCCGGGATCACCCGAGCGGAGTGGATCACGAGGTCGCCGGACTCCAAACCGAGGTCCGGATGCTCGTCCTTGGCCAGGCGGGAGAACGCCGCCCGTGGCTCGCCCTGCGTGCCGGTGGCCAAGACCAGCAGCTCGCCGCGCGGGACGCTCTTGGCGCTCGACGCCGGGATCTGGACATCCGACAGGTCGGGGAGGTGGCCGAGGCGCTGGCCGATCTTGGCGTGCAGATGCAGGGAGCGCCCGAGCAGGCAGAGCTTGCGGCCGGTCTTGCGGGCCACCTCCGCGAGGCTGCGAAGGCGGTGGCCGTTCGAGGCGAACAGGGTCACGCAGACGCGCTCATCGGCCTCCCGGACGAGCTCTTCCAGCCGGTCGCGAACCGCGTGCTCCGGACCGGTCGAGCCCTCGCTGACCGAGTTGGTGGAATCGCTGAAGAAGAGGCGGATGCCGCCTTCCTC
The DNA here is from genome assembly GCA_045106715.1 of Sandaracinaceae bacterium. GTDB lineage: Bacteria > Myxococcota_A > Polyangia > Polyangiales > Sandaracinaceae. The sequence continues at coordinate 24,494 of JBGCFC010000218.1, read as the reverse complement.
GTCGCGGACCTGCGCCAGACGATCGAAGTCGAGCGCTGCGCCATCCGTGGGGGCCTCGTCGATCTTGAAGTCGCCGCTGTGCACCACCACGCCGTGCGGCGTGCGCAAGATGAGGCCGGTGCAGTCGCTCATCGAGTGGGTGACGCGGTACGGCTCGACTGACATCGGACCGAACGGGACGCGGTCCCCAGGCTCGATCGGGTGCAAGTCCAGCTCGATGTCCGGGGCGTCCCAGGCCATCTTCTCTTCGAGCAGGGCCAGGGCGTAGGGGGGCCCATAGACGGGGACCGACAGCTCACGGAGCAGGTAGGGCACCGCCCCCAGGTGGTCCTCGTGGCCGTGGGTCAGCACGATCGCGCGGAGCTTCTCGGGCGCGTCGGTCACGTAGGTGAGGTCCGCGTGGATGACGTCCACCCCGAGGCCGCGATCGTCGAACGAGAGCCCGCAGTCGACGAGAATCCGGTCGTCGCCGATCTCGACGACCATGCAGTTCATGCCGATCTCACCGAGACCGCCGAGAGGAATGAAGCGACAGGGGGGCGCCTCCACTAGATGTCTCCCTTGGCGGAGGGGGCTGGCGAGGGTTCTGGCGAGTGCATCTCGGTTGAGCGCTTTAGCGACGTGGTCCTCGTGCCGTCAAGGCGCTGGATGGTTTTCGGCATGCGTTGGCGCCCGTGCGCGATTGCCCGGCCCGGGGGAGCGTGATAGCACCGGCCGGCGCGCGGGCGCTCCCCGCCGCCTCGGAGACTTCATGCGACGACTGCCCCGTCTTCCGTTCTCACTCTTGCTGCTCTCGTTGGCCGCGTGTTTTGCGCTGTCCGTCACGTCGCCCCCGGTCGCGGAGGCCCAGCCTCCCGAGGAGGAAGAGCCCGTCGCTGCGGACGACAGCGCGGAGGACGGCGAGGTCTCGGACGACGATGGCGAACTCGGTGACGAGGGTGAGATCGACGACGAGGGCGAGATCGGTGGCGACGACGAGTGGGGGGACGAGCCTGAAGAAGAGCCGCGCCTCCGCGCGCCGGACTCCGGCAGCCTTCAGCTCGACCTGAGCGAAGAGGAGCCCCTCGAAGAAGAGGAAGAGGAAGAGTCCGAGGAGGAAGAGGAGGACGAGCTTCCTTCACCCGCCGACGCGCAAGCCCGTCTGGACGCGGGCGGCGGTGACGGAGATCCGACGGTCGCGCGATGGACCACCCCGCAGACGGTGTTCGACCTCCACGGCTACATTCGTCTGCGCGGGGAGTTCCAGGACAACTTCTTCATGGACCGCGTGCTCAACGAGGGCTTCGGAGACAGCGGCACGTACAACCGCGGCACGACGGAACTCCCGTACTCGCTCTTCCGACCCGCCGAGGACGGCATCATCCCGCCGGGTGGTGGCTGCGGTCAGGCTGACGACGGCAGCTTCTTGCCCTGCGACCAGCACGCCAACGCGTTTGCCAACATGCGACTGCGCCTCGAGCCGGCCATCCATTTGAGCGACGACGTCCGGGTGCGCATGCAGTTCGACGTCTTCGACAACATGGTGCTCGGCTCCACGCCCAACAGCTTCGCGGTGGGCGCCCGCAACAACGGCGGCATCGTCGACCCGTTCTACCGCTACGAGCGGACCAGCTTCGGCGTGCTCGACACGCTCAACACCGGACAGGCCCCGCCTCAGCAGGGCGTCAACAGCCTCACCGACTCGATCGTCGCCCGGCGCGCGTGGGCCGAGGTCCGGAACCGCGACCTCGGTGAGATCCGCTTCGGTCGCATGGGCAGCCACTGGGGTCTCGGCCTGTTCCAGAACGACGGCCGCGGCATCGACTCGGACTACCAGACCGACGTCGACCGGATCATGCTCATCACGCGGCTGGCCGGCATCTATCTGTTCGGCGCCTGGGACTTCGCCTCGGAGGGTCTGCTCTACCAGGAGCCGGCCGACCTCGGCGGCTTGCCCTTCGACCGCTCGCGCATCGACGACACCGACCAGTTCGTGCTCGGGGCGGCGTACCGCGCCACCGACGAGGAGCGCCAGGCCGCGCTCGCACGAGGCGACGCCGTGTTCAACATCGGCGCGTACTTCATGTACCGGAACCAGAACCTCACGAGCGCTGGGACGACCAACCCGTTCGGACTCTGTGTGATCTGCGACGGGGGCTCCCTGACGGAGAACGAGCGCAGCTTCGGCAACCCCGTGTTCGTGCACCGCGGCGCGGATGTGTTCGTCCCCGACCTCTGGGTTCAGTTCTTCTACGAGAAGCTCCGGCTCGAGCTCGAGGCCGTCTTCGTCTACGGCACGATCGCAAACCTCTCGAACACGGCCGACACAGGCCCGACCGACGGCCCGGCAGCCGAGCTGTTGCAGTTCGGCTTCGCGTTCGAGGGCGAGTACCACCTGCTGAACGACCAGCTGGGCATCTACTTCGCGGCCGGCTTCGCGAGCGGCGACCAGGACCAAGAGGGCCTGAGTCAGATCGGCGGCCTGCAGGCGCAGAACCCGGCCGGTCCGACGGGCGCGGTCGATACGACCTACAGCACCTTCTACTTCCACCCGAACTACCGGGTCGACCTCATCTTCTGGCGCAACGTGATGCGCCAGGTCGGCGGCGCGTACTACTTGCGGCCCGGCCTCAGCTACGACTTCATCCGCAACAGTTTCGGGCAGCTGCTCGGTGCGCGCGCGGACGTCATCTGGAGCCGCGCTTCGGAAGCGATCCAGACGTCGGGGAACGCCGACGATCTCGGCGTCGAGATCGATGTCTCGCTCTACTACCGAAGCGAGGATGGCCCGGACATCCTGGACGGGTTCTACGCGCAGGCGCAGTAGGGCATCTTCTTCCCGCTCGAGGGCCTCGGCTACCTGCCGGGCACCGCAGGCGTGCCGACGAACGTGTTGGGCAACGCGCAGACCTTCCGACTGCTGCTCGGCGTCCAGTACTGATTCCTTTTTCGAGCGGTCGCGCTCCGCGCGCCTTTTGGCTCGAAAAGAAATCGCTGTGCTTTCGAGGGGCTCCGCCCCCCGCGGCGCTTCTGCGAATCGCCTCCCCCGGCCGGGCGGAGGGTGCCGCTTTCGCGGCTTCCGCACAGAGCCACCGCTCGCTCGGTGGGCCAGGTCGCGCCGAAACGCACATGCGGAAGGCTCGGTTCACGGCGCGACGCCGCATCTCCGATCAGCTGAGGCGCTGGAGGAGACGCTGGAGCTCGGCGTGCTCCGGCTCGAGGCAGAGCCCCTCCCGCGCAGCGTCGCGGGCGGCGGGGAGCTCGCCGCGAAGCTCGCGAACCTGCGCGAGCAGGAAGTACGGCTCCGCCCAGTCGGGCGACATCGTTCGGGCGGTCGACAGCACACTGAGCACTTCGTCGAAGTCCTCCCGCGCGAGCGCAGCGCGGGCGTGCACCATCAGAAGGTCTTCGTCGTCGATCTCGTCGAGAAGTGCCGCCCGGGTGACCTCGAACGCTTCGTCAGGCCGGCCGATGGCCAGGAGCTGCGAAGCCAGCAGGGCGGGCTCTTCGTGGCAGGCCCCGTCCGTGTACCGAACCGCGCGGACCAGGAGGTCGGCGTCCCGATGCACGCCCTGCGCGATCGGGTCGTCTGCGTCCAGCTTGAGGGCGCGCTTGGCTACCGCCAACGCCTGCTCAGGACGCTCGCGCTCCAGGAGGACGCGGGCGAGGTGACGCCAGGGTTCGACCCATTCGCGGTCGTCCGCCACCGCGCGCATCAGCGCCAGCTGGGCGAGCTTGGGTTTGCCCGTCCGGGACAGCGCGATGCCGTGCATCAAGAGGAGGTCCCCGTCGTCCGGGTCGCGCGCGAGCGCCGCCGCAGTGAGGTCCACCGCCTCCTGGTATCGCTCCTTGCCCATCAGCTCCTGCGCCAGCATGGCCGGTTCATCCCGCGCCGGGTTCGAACGGAAGTGCAGGACCCGGAGGTCGAGCCGATACGAGAGGTCCAGCGCAGCATCACCCATGGCCCGGTCTTGCCTGTTTCCGACCGCTCGACGCAAGAAACCGGCAAGATGCGTCAGTCGCGTCCGTCTCTCGTCGTCGTGTCGAGAAGCCGGAGGGATCGAGCGTGAGCAGCGTGGCCAAAGCGAAGAAGCCAAAGACCGTCTTTCTATGTACCGACTGCGGCGCGGACACGCCCCGCTGGCTCGGTCAGTGTCCTGCGTGCCAGGCGTGGAACACCCTCACGGAGCAGCGCGTGCGTCCAGCGGAGAAGCGGCGTGGTCGTGTCCGGGCGATCGCGCCGGCCAGCCGCGCCAAGCCGATCGGCGAGGTGCGGTCCGAGGACGCCAAGCGGACGACCACAGGGCTGGCTGAGCTCGACCGGGTGCTCGGCGGGGGTGCGGTGCGCGGGAGCGCGGTCCTGCTCGGCGGTGACCCCGGGATCGGGAAGAGCACGCTCCTCATGCAGGCACTCGCAGGCCTGGCTCAGGGGGAGCGCGTTGGCCTCTATGTCAGTGGAGAGGAGTCCGCGGCGCAGGTGGCGATGCGGGCCCGGCGTCTCGGGATCGGGGAGCACGTGCTCGTTCAGGCGACGACCGATCTCGACGAGGTCGAGGAAACATGGCGCGAGTCGCGTCCCGCCGTCGTGGTGCTCGACAGCGTGCAGACGCTGCGCGCCGGCACGGTGGACTCGTTGGCCGGCAGCGTCAGCCAGATCCGAGAGGTGGCGTCCCGCGCGATCGAGCTAGCCAAGCGTGACGGGGTGACGCTGTTCTTGATCGGTCACGTGACGAAGGAGGGCGCGCTCGCTGGACCGAAGGTGCTGGAGCACCTCGTCGACACCGTGCTGAGCTTCGAGTCGGATCCGTCCGGCGCGTACCGCATCGTTCGGACGAGCAAAAACCGCTTCGGCCCTGCCCACGAGGTGGGCGTGTTCGAGATGGTCGAGGATGGCCTCCGCGAGGTCCCCGACCCGAGCGCGCTGTTCCTCGCTGAGCGCCCCGAACAGGCGGCGGGCTCAGCGGTGATCCCGACGGCGGAGGGCTCTCGGCCGCTTCTCGTGGAGGTGCAGGCGTTGGTGGCCTCGGCGGCCTACGGCTCGGCGCGTCGCGTTTCGTCCGGAATCGACAGCAGCCGGTTGGCCATCCTGCTGGCGGTGCTCGACCGCAAGGCGGACGTACACGTGCTCGACCAGGACGTCTTCGCGAGTGTGGCGGGGGGCGCACGCGTGGACGAGCGCGCGGTCGACCTCCCGCTGGCGCTGGCCATCGTCTCCAGCCTGCGTGAGCGCGCGCTCCCCCAGGACTTGGTGAGCTTCGGCGAGATCGGTCTGGCGGGGGAGGTGCGGGCGGTGCCGCGTGCTGGGATCCGCCTGCAGGAGGCCTACAAGCTGGGTTTTCGTAGAGCGATCGTGCCAGCGGGCAACCTCACGCGACTGAACGGAGATGCGCCGAAGGGCATGAACATCGTCGGCGTGGCCAGCCTGGCGGATGCGCTCAGTGAGATCCTGCGCTGAGTCATTCACCATCCGATGAGCGCGTGCGGCGCAGGGCGACAACGCCCTCCAGCAGCATCCACAGCGCCAGCGCCAGCATCAGCGACGACAGCACGGTGAGCAGGGTGTTGCCGGCGGCGAGGAAGTCGCGGAGCTTCGACACGAGCGCAAAGAGCGCCACGGAGGTCGTCACGATCATGGGGATGATCAGCGGGAGCACCGGGCGCTTCTTCATCCCGAAGTAGAGCGCAAGGACCATGAGCGTGAGCGAGGCCAGGAGCTGGTTGCTGGCGCCGAAGATCGGCCATAGAAGCCATCCGGCTTGACGTGTCGCGCCCGTCGCCGGATCGGTGACGTCGACGAACGCGAGGGCGGCGGCGGGAACGACCGCGATCACCGTCGCCAGCCCCGGCTTCTGCAGCGGACGGATGGAGAGGGCGCCCCCCAGCTCGGCGAGGATGAGCCGCTGGATCCGGGTGGCCGTGTCGAGTGTGGTGGCGGCGAACGAGATCACGAGCACGGCCATGACCGTCCGCGCAATCTCGGTCGGGATGCCGAGCGCTTCGAGGAACGCCCCGCCGCCCAGGACAAAGGCGACGGCCTTGTTCGCGCCCGCGTGTGCCCAGCTGTCGTAGTAGACGGCCCAGGACAAATCGGCGACGTCGCCCTGGCCGGGCAGCGTGCACGACGCGACCAGACCGATGCCCGCGACAGCCGCCATCGTGGACGCGAGGGCGAGCGCGCCTTCGCCCAGCATCGCGCCGTAGCCCACGTAGCGCGCATCCCGGAGGCTGGACAGCTGCTTGCTGCTGGTGCCGCTCGAGACGAGACCGTGAAAGCCGCTGATGGCGCCGCAGGCGACGGTGACGAACAGGAGCGGAAACAGGGGAGGGGCCCCCGCCTCGGGAGAGCGGATCGCGGGCGCGTCGAGTTCGGGGTGGGCGACGAACAGGCCGCCAAAGAGCAATGCGAGGCCCACGAACAGCTGGTGGCTGTTGATGTAGTCGCGCGGTTGAAGCAGCAGCCAGACCGGGAGGAGGCTCGCGATGCCCGAGTACACGAAGAGCGCGAGGATCCACGCGCGGCCCGCCTGCTGGGGGTTCAGGCCGAGCGCCGTGAGGTCGAGCGGGACCTTGGTGCCGAGGTAGACGAAGCCGTAGAGGAGGCCGAGCGCGACGAGAGAAGGGACCAGCGCGTCGACCTTCTTGCGGTAGAGCAGCCACCCCATGACCAGCGCGATGACGATCTCGATGTTGATGGGCAGCACAGCGGTCGGCTGGGCCACGAACAAGCCCGCGATGGCCATCGCGAAGACGGCGAGCACGAGCCAGACGAGCACCACCACAAAACAGAGAAAGAGCACCCGGGCTCGGGGGCTCAGGACATCGCCGGCGAGGTCGGCCACCGAGCGGCCGCGCTCCTTGACGCTGGCGACGAGCGCGCCGAAATCGTGCACTGCGCCCATGAAAATCGTGCCCACGACCACCCACACCAGCGCGGGCAGCCAGCCCCAATAGGCGGCCACGCAGGGCCCGATGATCGGCGCCGCACCGGCAATGGAAGTGAAGTGGTGGCCAAACAGGATGTGTTTCGCCGTGGGGACGAAGTCCCGCCCATCCTGCAGAGCGTGGGCCGGGGTCTCGAGTTCCTCGTCGTCCCCAAAGACGCGCTTGCCCACCCAGCGGGCGTAGAACCGGTAGCCCAGGACAAACAGCGCGAGGACCACCGCGGTGGCGAGAGCGGCCATGAGAAGAGCGCCTCAGGCGCGCAGCAGCGCCTCGGCCGTCGGGCTGGTGTGGGCGCGGCTCAGGAACGCCGCGCGCACGATGGCGACGATGTCGGCCTTCGCCTGGTCCAGGTCGTCGTTGACGAGCAGGTAGTCGAACGTCCCGTAGTGCTCAATCTCGTCGCGCGCCTTCTGCATCCGGCGCTCGATGACGTCCGGGGCATCGGACGCGCGCCCCTCGAGGCGACGGCGCAGCTCCTCGATGGAAGGCGGGAGAATGAAGATACCCACGACGTGCGGCCGCTTTGAGCGGAGCTGCCGTGCCCCCTGAACGTCGATGTCGAAGATGATCCCCGTGTGTCCAGCGTCCCGCGCGCGGTCGATCTCGCCGAGGCTCGTCCCGTACAGGTTTCCGTGCACCTCCGCCCACTCGGCGAAGCGTCCGCGTGCCACCTCCGCCTCGAAGGAGGAGCGGTCTACGAAGTGGTAGTGCACGCCATCTTCTTCGCCCGGCCGCGGCCCGCGCGTGGTGTGTGAGACGGAGAAGGTGAGCCCCTCGACGGTGGCGAGAAGATGCCGCGTGAGTGTCGACTTTCCTGCTCCCGAGGGCGAGCAGATCATCAGCAGGAGGGGGTCAGCCATGAGCCGGGGAGTCTACCAGCAACCGTGTCCTCGGTTGGCGTCAGTCCTCGTCACACGACGTTCTGCGCTTGCTCCCGCATCCGTGTGATCGCCGTCTTCATGGACACCACCCGCTGGGCGAGCTCCGCGTCGGCGCTCTTGCTCCCCACCGTGTTGGCTTCACGCGTCATCTCCTGGAGCAGAAAGTCGAGGCGCTTTCCGATCTCCCGGCCCTCACCGGTAAGCAGCGCACGCAGCTGGCCGGCGTGGCTGGTGAGGCGGCTGAGCTCTTCGGCCACATCCGACTTGTCGGCGAGCACGGCGACTTCCTGCTCGAGCCGCCCGGTGTCCAGCGTGGTCTCGGTGTCGGCGAGAAGTCGCTCCAACCGGGTGCGCAGCTTCGCGCGGTATTCGTCGACCATCGTCGGGAGCCGCGCGCGGATCGCCGCCACTTCCGCCTCCAGGTGTTCCAGATGGCCCGCGAGGTCCTCTGCCAGGGCCTTGCCTTCGACGTTGCGCATGGTCCAGACCGCCTCGATGGCGTCGCGTGTGGCGGCGTCGAGGGCCGACTTGGCGGAGCTCAGGTCGAGCTGTGAGCCGGATCGAAACAGCTCCGGCACGCTCGAGAGCAGCGACATCGGGAGAGGCTGGCCAGGGGCCAGCTCGTCTCTCAGCTCCGCCAGCTGGCGAAACGCGTCCCGCGCACGCGCCGTGTCCAGTGTGACGGTTTCGGTTGCGGGCGCTTCGATTCGAGCGGTGAGCTCCACGCGCCCTCGGCCGAGGCTCTCCCGGCACAGGGTCTCAACGACGCCCGCATGCGCGTTGATCTCCGAGGGCAGCCGCACCCGCACATCCAGGTAGCGGTGGTTGACGGTGCGGATCTCAACGACGACCCGGGCCGATCCCATGGCGGCGTCGCCCACTCCGTGGCCGGTCATGCTGGAGAAGCTCATGCGGTAGTCCTTTTCGCTCTCGGGTTGGAACGAAGGAAGCCCGCCACGGAGGCGAGCTTCTTCGCACGAGGCGATGTGGAACGCCCCTGCAATGGGGAGGGCCGGGGGGGGCGTTCGAAGACGGGCCGAAGGTGGCTCAGGTCAGGCGCTTCTTGCGCTTGAGTTCGTCCATCGCGCGCTGGTATTCGATCTCGAAGGTCGCGGTCCCCTCCTGGAGGTTCTTGATCTTCGAGCGGACTTCCTTGTCCAGCTCGCCTTCCACCTCGAGGTGACGCTTCACGATCGTGGTCATCTTCTTTCGGAGGACGTGATCTTCGCCGAAGATCTCTTCCACGTTCTGGCTGTGGAACAGCATCGTGAGCAGCTGCTCCAGGATGTACGGCAGCATCTCATCGCCGAGCGGCATCTGACGCTCCCGCGCGACCATCGACTTCATCTTGCCCAGCTTGCTGTAGGGCAGGCCGTTGACCTCGAGTCGGGTCTTCGCCTCTTCGAGGACGGCGCGGTCTTGGCGCGCGTATTCCTTGAGGACCGACTGGATGTCGAGCGTCACCTCCGCGGGGTCGACCGCTTCGATGTCCTCCTCGCGAATGAGGGTTTGCACGATCTCCTCGGCGATGAGGGAGATCTTACCGCTGTAGAGTCTCATGCTGCCTTCGGCGTCGCGCTTCGCGTCGGGAGAATCCGGCGTCGATGGCGAAGCGGGCAGAACGTACTTCTCGCTCCAAGGCCCGTCAACGGGGCGCGTGGCCGCCCGCGTGCGGATCGCCACGCGACAAACCCGCGAGGCGGGGACTCAGCAACGCTGGAGCGGTCTTCGGTGTCACCGGAGCAGCTTCGCCTAAGACACTGCGGCACAAGCCCGGCGCGGGCGCCTCGGCGGCGGACCGTGCCCCCTGCGGCGCGTCGCTCCTCGCCGACGCACCGCATCGACTCATCACGTCGCACCCCAGGAGGACCCATTCGCGCTCGTCGATCCGCATCGCGACTTCCGCCTCAGCCATCGAGATGTGCGAGGCGGGGACTTGATGAGCCTGATCTCGGAGCGCGACACGGCTCAGCTGCGGTCCGGGACGACGAGCGATGCCGTGCATCGTCGAGGAGGCACGGGGCAGCTGGGTCGCGTCCCGCGCGTGAGGAGGCCTGGCAAGTGGGCCGAGCTCATCGGGTTTGCCGTTGGGACCGCCGGCACCCTCACGAGAAGTGAGCGGCCGCGAGCGCGACGATGGGCGAGCTCTTCGAATCAGCCCTCGCTTCTTTCGAGACGACGCTCCATGCGCGCGATGAGCTCTTCCCAACCGTCTCGCCCGATGATGCGGTTGAACTGGCTGCGGTAGTTCTGGACCATGCTCACGCCGTCGGTGGTGACGTCGATGACGCGCCAACTGCCGTCTACGCGGCGCACTGTGTACTCGATCTCGACGGGGGGCTGGCGGCGCTGGCTGCGGGAGCGGGCACTGGTCGTCACGATCGTCTGCTCACCGCGGCGGCGCTCCCCGTCGTAGGTGACCTCAAAATCGAGGATGCGCTCCAGGCTGTTCTCGTAGTTGCGTTCGACGAGCTGCTGGAGCAAGGCCACGAATCGCGTGCGTTCGGTCTCGCTGCGCTCGCCCCAGTGGTCGCCGAGCGCGTTCTCGGACAGCGCCTGGTAGTCGAGCAGGTCCTCGAGGATGCGCGTCAGCCGCTCGGAGCGCGAGCGCCGCGCGGCATCCGTCTCGGCGGGCTGTCGAAGGAGCTCGTTGACCTCATCGTGTCGGCGCTCGAGGTAGACCTGAGCGGTGCGCTGCGCGCTGGCCACGGGCACCAGGGTGGTCAGCACGAGGAGCGACGAGAGGGCGGCGGTGGCAATCCGGTAATGCATGGTGAGATGTGCGAGGTAGACGTCTGCGCGTGGTGACTATTCTCCGCGGGTGTGCAGCGCCTGCTTCGCGCTACGGATAGCCCAGGAACGCGGTCAGCGCACACGCCAGCCAGTCGGAACCCGCCTCTGCTCAGCGCACCCGCGCCCGATTGCACTCAAGGACTGTCGAAACAATCGGAGACGGGGAGCTCGAGGGGCTTGCCCCTCGTCCGTGGCGCGGAAGCGCCACCAGAAAATGGTGAGTTTTCGAATGTGCAAAAATGCGCGAAGCGCGCACGTTCGAAAACTCAGTCGCAGTCGCCCTCGAACGCGGGCGCGACGCGGCGGCCAGAGGTGCGTTCGAGGTTGGCGAGCGCGCCGTTGAAATCGTGGATCGCCTGGAGGTGCCCGTATCGGGCGCCAAAATAGGCCCGGGCGGCGTCGACCAGGTCGCTCGTCTCGACGGCGCCGACCTGCTGCCCCTGAGCGGCCGCGATGAACCATCGCCGGGTCGCGCGGCGTCCGCCGCCCCAGGAGTCCACCTGACGCTCTGCCGCCCGCGCCGCTTCGTAGGCCTCGGAGACCTCGAGCTCGATCCCACGATGGGCCTCACGGGACCGATGGCGGGTGTCGTCCAACAACGCGGACTGGCGGTCGACGCGGTACGCATTGCCCCAGAGATCGAGCGACCAGCGCAGCACCAGGCCCGCCTCGATGGAGGTGTAGTTGGCTTGGTCGACCACGAACGGGTTGGTCTGGTCGGTGATCCCGGGCGCGTACGTCGTCCCGAACCGGTAGGCGAGCGCGAGGTCCGGGAAGAAGCTCGCTTCGGCGATGTCGAGTGAGGCTTGGCGCGCGCGGACCGCGGCCTCGAGCATGCGCACCTCGGGCCGGTCGCTGTGGGCCTGGCGAACGTAGTGCTCGCGGGGGCGGAGTTCGATGTCGACGGCCTCGATCGGGCACTCGGGGATGCGAAACTCGCGGACCCCCGTGAGGATGCCCAGGGCGGCGCGCGCTGTGTTCTCGAGCCGGATGGCGTCAGCCTCGCGTGCTTCGATCTCGGCGACCGCCGCCTGGAGCCGGTAGCGGTCGAGGTCCGACACCTCCGTGTCGCCCTCAGCGAGCTGCTCGTCGATGCGCTGGGCCGCGCCGCGAAGCTGCGGCAGGCTCTCGTCGAGCATCTGCCGGATGTCGAGCGCCAGCTGGAGCGCGAAGTAGGCTCGCCGAACGTCGTAGCGGAGCTGGGCACGCACGCGCGCGCGGTCGGCCTCGGAAGCGCGGATGCCGGCGCGGGCCGCGTCTCGAACCGCGGGGAGCTTGCCGAACGTCCAGAGGGGGATGGCGCCCTGAATGGAGAACCCGAGAACCGGCTGCCATGGGTTGTCGAGGGGGAGCTGCGGGTCCGGGCTGAAGATGGGGCTGCCGCGGACTTCGGGCGCGAGACTCACTCCGGCGGTGATCGTCGACTGGAAGAACGGGGAGACCCAGGCTTCGTCGAGCTGCGCGCGCGCGGCCTGGATCCGGGCCCGCGCGGCTCGGACGCCGGGGTAGGTCTGCTGGGCGGCACGCACAAACGCCGCGAGGTCCATTCGCCGAGGTTCGTTCTCTTCCTCGGCGGCTTGGTCCATCGCTTCCTGGCCTGCCGCGGCCAGCGGGAGGCAGAGCAGCGCGGAGAGCGCGCTCGCGAGCGAGAGGAGGGTGGGGCGCCGCACGAGGGCGTTGTAGCAAATGCCGACTGTGAGAACAGGCGGCGCGTGCGCCCCCGTGATCCAAAGGGCCCTCGGCGGGCCGAGAACTCACGTCTGCGTGATGATGCTGCCTTGGGGGATGTCCCCCTTCTCGGTGAGCGCGGTGAGCAGCTTCGCGGACGCACAGGTCTGGCCGTCCACGCTGGCTTCAGCCGCGACTTTCCAGATGTTCGAGCGCCGCTGCACGACTTCGACCTCGATCACCATGCGATCGCCAGGCACGACTGGGCGGCGGAACTTCGCCTCCTCGACACCCAGGAAGTACATCACCTTCTGAGCGTTGTCGTAGGGGTCGGACGCGTACGCCAGCACGCCCGTGAGCTGCGCCATGGCTTCCAGAATGAGGCCACCCGGCATGATGGGGGCGCCGGGGAAGTGACCCGGAAAGAACGGCTCGTTGTAGCTCACGCACTTCAGCGCGCGGGCCGACTGCCGCGGGGCCAGCTCCGTCACGCGGTCGATGAGCACAAACGGCGCGCGGTGCGGGAGGATCCTCAGGATCCGGTTGATGTCGAAATCCATCGCCCCCGCATCCTACACAAGGACCGGGGGCGAGAGGCGCGCTATCCGAGAGGACCGCGATCTGGAGGGCGCGTCAGCGCCGCTTGGAGCCCCGTCTGTTCTTGGAGCCTCGCCCCGAGTTGTAGCGCTGGATGACCATGTCGGTGAGGTCGAGATTGCTCGGGACCCACACGACGCCGCCCTCGTTCCGCTCGACGATGAGCGTATAGCCCTCGGTTTGGCCGAGTCGCCTGAGGATCTCCTCCATCTGGGCGATGATCTCCCGCGTGAGCTGCGCCTCCTTCTGGGCGAGCTCACGCTGGTACTCGACGTACGTCGACTGCAGCTCGATGAACGCCTTCTGGTAGGCCTCCACGCGCTTCTGCAGCGCCTCGCGGCTGAGCACGTTCTTCTGGCGCTCGATGTCCTCCTTCAGCGCCTTCAGCTCGTTCTGGCGCTTGTCGAGGGCCTGCTGGCGCGTGTTGAAGAGGCGCTTGAGACGCGCCTTGGCGCGGCGTCCGTCCTCGGTCTCGTTGAGGGCACGCTGGAGGTCGACCACCGCGATGCGGTTGGCCTGGGCGTAGAGCCGAGGCGCGACCGTAGCGAGGAGAAGGGCGGCCACCAGAGTGACGGCGTGGCGATTGACGTTCATCGAAAAGCCAATGTTTCCGTGCAAGGAGAGGGACAGAGGGCTGCTTGCTACCGCCGATGGGAGAGCGGGTCAAGCGGTGAGACGGGCTGGGAGGGCTCCGCATTCATGGACAGCGGTCGCGCCTTCAGAAGAAGTTGCCGATCGTGAACTGGAAGTCGATGTCTTGCTCGCCGAGGCTGGACTGCGGGTCGAAAGGCAGGCCCCACTCGAAACGAAGCGGGCCGAGCGGGCTGATCCAGCGAATGCCGAAGCCCCAGCTCGTACGTAGGTCGAGCGGGTTGAACTGGCAGGCGTCGTTGGCGCTGACGCCGCCCGCGGCTGGCGCCGCGTTGCAGTACTGGTTGTTGAGGTTCCAGGCGTTGCCGCCGTCGGTGAACACCACGCCCCGGATGCCGACCTCGTTCACGATCGGGAACTCCAGCTCCACGTTGTAGAAGAACTGCATGTTGCCGCCGATCGGGACGCCGCGGCCCGTCGGCACGGCGTTCGGGTCGCGATCGCGAGGGATGCCCAAGCGCGGTCCGAGGCTGTTCAGAGGGAAGCCGCGGACGTTGAAGATACCGCCGAGGAAGTAGCGCTCGTAGATCGGCACCCCGGTCTCGAGGCGCGAGGTGATGAGGCCGCCGACGCCGCGGGCGCGGAACACGATGCCCTCGAACAGCGGGTAGTACCCACGAACGTCGAGGCTGTGCCGGACGAACGTGTTGTTCTGTGCCGAGCCGATGTACTCGTCCGAGACCTCGGCCGAGTAGGAGGCGTAGAAGCCCTCGGACGGCGTGATTCGGTTGTTTCGACCGTCCCACGTGACCGTCAAGCGGAGGCTGCTGGTGAGCCCAGCGCGGAACAGGTTGTCGAGCGGGAGCTGCGGGAAGAGGTTCACCACCTGACCCGTGGTGGGCGCGGTGCCGAACAGGCCCGCCGTGGCGGTCCCGATCTCGACGTAGTCGGCCCGATACTGGGCGAACATGCGAAGGCGGTAGTCGCCGAGAGGGTGGCCAAAGGTGAGACTCCCGCCGGTCGAGTCCCGCGTGAAGAAGCTCAGCTGCCGCACGGTCTTGAAGACGTCGAAGCCGAACGTCCACTCCGTGTCGAAAAAGTAGGGCTCGAGGAACTGAAGCTGGACCAGCTGGCGGATGCCGCTGAGCTGGAGCTGGAGACTGAGCGACTGCCCGTTGCCAAACAGGTTCTGCTGCTGGACCTGGCCCGTCAGAATGAACTGCTCGATGGAGCTGAAGCCCGCACCGATCTGGAACGTGCCGGTCGCGCGTTCGGCGATCTCGATGTTCACGACGATGCGGTCGGGGCTCGAGCCTTCCTCTTCGCTGATCTCGACGCGCTCGAAGTACCCCAGCGCCTGGATGCGGGCGCGGCTCTGTTCGGCCTGGCTCTGGCTGTACAGCTCACCCTCGATGAGCTGAACCTCGCGGCGGATCACGCTGTCGCGCGTCTTGGTGTTGCCACGGATGTTGATGCGCTCGACCCGGACGGGGGGGCCCCGCTGGATCACGATCGCGACGTGCACGACCTGACGCTCCATGTCGAGGTCGGTCTCGGGCTGGATGTCGACATGCGCGAAGCCCTCGTCGCGGTAACGACGGGTGATGTTCATCAGGCTCTGCGCGATCCGCGTGCGGTTGAACCACTCGCCGGGGTTCGCCTCGACTCGCTCGCGAAGCTCGCGGCGTCCGCCCAAAGGCTCGACACGCTCGCCGGCCGCGTCGACCTCGCGCACCACGAGGCGTCCGATGCGGAAGCGCGGGCCCTCCTCGATCGGGATGGTGATGTCGATGAAGCTCCGGTCGGGGGTCAGGTCGATGCGGGTCGTGCCGAGCCGCATCGCGAGGTAGCCCTGGTCGTAGTAGTAGGCCTGCAGCCGGGTGGCGTCCTCTTCGAAGTGCCCTCGGTTGAACCGGTCGTCGTTCGTGATGAACGAGAAGAATCCGGTCGCGTGGGTCTGCATGATCCCGCGGAGCGCGTCGTCGTCGATGTGTCGGTTGCCGACGAACCGCACCCGTCGAACGGTGACGCGCTGGCCCTCGTTGACGTTGAAGACAACCTCGACCTGGTTGTTCTCCATCTGCCGGAGCCGGTAGTCGACCCGAACCAGGAAGTAGCCCTCCTCGGCATACTTGTCCCGGATCTTGGTGACCTGCTCCCGGACGTCCGAGATGTTGAGGATGGCGCCTTCGTTGAGGCTGATCTCCTCGGTGAGGTCGCTGTCCTCGATGTTGTCGTTGCCCTCGAATCGCACGCGGCCGATCGCGGGGCGTTCCCGCACGCGGAACGTGAGGTCTACGCGGTCGCCGGCGGGCTCGGCTGAGACGGCGATGTCGTCGTAGAAGCCTTGGTCCCAGAGCGCTTGGGCGTCGCGGGCGACACGCTCGTCGAGGCATCGGGTGCCCGTTCGCATGCGCACTGTCGCGAGCACGTCCTCGTCGGAGACGCGCCGGTTTCCACGAACGCGCATCCGGCGGATTCGCCGGCCGTGACAGAGGGTGCGCGGGACCGTCGGCCCGCCCTCTTCGGGTTCGTACGCTTCGTCCGGGTCTTCAGGCTCCGGGTCCGCTTCAGGCTCCGGGTCCGCCTCAGGCTCCGGGTCCGCTTCAGGCTCTGGGTCGGCCTCAGGCTCCGGGTCCGCTTCAGGCTCCGGGTCGGCCTGGGACTCCGGGTCGGCGTCGCCAGCGGCGGCCTGCGCGTCCCCCGCTTCGGCATCGGCGGCGTCTCCCTCCTGCGCGTACGCGGGAGAGACGCCGACTCCGACGAGACAGAGCAAGAGCCATGGCAGCAGTTGTCGCACGAGGGGATCCCCCGGCGCATTAGCGGTGTGCCCGGGGTGGGTCAAGGCTCCCCCGCCCGGCTTTGGGCCGGTTCGCTGGACTTGTTGGCGCGCTCGAGCTCGCTCTCGTCGCCGTCCTCATCGGGGGAATCGGCCAACGGAAACGCGTGATCCCCGGCGTCTTTGCGCCGCACGTCTTCGAAGATCTTGCCGTCCTTCATCGAGACCTTGCGCGGCATTCGGTCGGCCAGGTCGCGGCTGTGGGTCACGACGAGGAAGGTGGTGCCGCGCGATCGGTTCAGTTCGATGAACAGGCGGTGGATCTGGTCGCTCGTCGCGCTGTCGAGGTTGCCGGTCGGCTCGTCCGCGAGCACGAGCTTCGGGTCCATGACCAGGGCGCGCGCCAGGGCGACACGCTGCTGCTCGCCGCCGGACAGCTCACCGGGCCGGTGGCTCAGTCGATGGCTGAGCCCCACCTCGTCGAGCAGCTCCTTGGCCCGCTTCTCGAGCTGGGCGCCTTGGCTGCCTCGGATCACGCCCGGCATCATCACGTTCTCGAGCGCGGTGAACTCGGGGAGCAGATGATGGAACTGGAACACGAAGCCGAGGGCCCGGTTCCGAAAGCTCGCCAGCCTGGACGCCGAGTACCGCGTGACGTCCTTGCCCTCGTATTCGATGCGCCCCTCGGTCGGCAGGTCCAGGGTGCCGAGGATGTGCAGCAGCGTGCTCTTGCCCGCGCCGGATGCGCCCACGACGGCGAGCATCTCGCCCTGCTCGATGGTCAGGTCGATCCCCTTGAGGATCACGACCTCGCGCCCCTCGTGGAGGAACTTCTTGCGGACCTGCTCGATGCGAACGAGCGGTGTGCTGGAGGTGGGGTGGGTCACGAGTACCGCAGGGCTTCGACCGGCCGAAGCCGGCTCCCGAGAATCGCGGGATAGATGGTGGCGAGCAAGCAGACGAGGACGGACGCGATGCCCGTGAGCACGAACTCGCTCGCCTCGACATGAACCGGGAGCTTGTCGATGTAGTAGACCTCGGGGTTCAGGTGCACGCCATAATGCTCCGCGGCAAAACACGTCACGAAGCCGAGCCCCAACCCGATGAGGGCTCCGAGTAATCCAATCATCAGGCCTTGGGCCATGAAGAGGGCGACGATCTGCTCTCCTGTGGCGCCCATCGCCTTGAGGATGCCGACCTCTTTGCCCTTCTCCTGAACGAGCAGCGTCAGGGTGCCGACGATGCAGAAGCTGGCCACGAGGATCGCGATGCCGAGGGTGATGAACATCGCGAGCTTCTCGAGCTGCAGCGCGCCGAAGAGGTTGCGGTTGACCTCCTGCCACGCCCGGACGCGCAGCTCGTCCCTGGCGACGGAGGCCTCGACGGCGCGCGCGATCGGCTCGGCGTCGTCTGTGTCTTCGACCTTGATCTCGATGCCACTGATGGCGTCGCCCACGTTGAGGAAGCGCTGCCCCGCCTCGAGCGTGGTGTATGCCATCTTCATGTCGAACTCGTACATCCCGCTGTAGAAGATCCCGGCGACGCGGAACGGCCGCGTACGCGGCATCGGGCCGGCGGGACCGAGGTCCCCGCGAGGAGAGACGACGTTCACCTCGTCCCCAACGTGCAGCCGCAACGTGCGCGCGAGCTCCTGGCCGACGATGAGGCCCGGGAGCACTTCGTCGCGGCTGGATCCGCCCGCGCCGAAGCCCGGCGGCGGTTCGGTGGGCGGCGGCGGCGCGTCCTCCGGCAGCAGGAACTCACCGATGTCGTGTTCGATGCGCGCGAACTCGCTTTGCTCCCCGTCGTCCGAAACCCCGGCGTCATCCGCTGGCTCACCGTTGTCCGACGCGGCGTCATCCGCGACTTCGGCCTCGTCCTCCAGCACGCGCTCGATGTCGTCGAGCAGGCTTCCGCGATCCCCCTCGGGCCCGGGGGGGGGCGGCAGGGCGTCGATCGACGAAGGCGGAGGCAGCAAGAGGCCGCGGGCCATCTCGTCGGCGCGCAGGTCCAGCAGATCCTCGGGGTGGCTTAGGTACTCCATCCGGCCGTGTCGAAGGTTGCGCGGGAGCTCCGTCACCTCGCCGATGGTGTCGGGGTCGATCCCACGAATGACCGCGCCCGCGAGGTTGGTGGCGCTCGTGATCATCACTTCGCCCTGGACATAGGGCGTGGCGGCGACGACACCCGGGGTCGTGCGCGTTTCTTCGAGGGTCGGGGACCAGCCCTCGAATGTGCCGCGCTCCTGGTCGACGACGACGTGCGCGTTGTTTCCGAGGATCTTGCGCTTCAGGTCGTTCCGGAACCCACCCATGACGCTCAGCGTGGTCGTGAGCGTGCAGGAGCTGAACGACACGGCGAGGATGGACAGGAGGCCGATCGCGTTCAGAAAGCCGCTCTTGCGGGCCCGCATCATCCGCGCCGCGAGCAGCGCCCGCATGCCCCCCGCGCGCGCTCCGACGACGAGCACGACCGCCATCACCACGCCGAAGAAATAGACCGGCAGCGCCCAGTCGACGCCGGCGTAGAGCCCGAAGACCGCGGGAAAGGCGGCCAGAATGACGGCCAGGGAGGGGAGCATGAACCAGCGGGCCCGGCGCAGCGCGGCGTCCTCGATGGAGTCCAAGATGAGAGGCAGCAGCCGCACGATCAGCCGGAAAATCGCGAACGTCGTGGTCAGCAGCCGCGTGGCGGGAAGGGCTGCGTCACCCATTTCGTCAGGCCGGATCGGGAGCAACACGGTGACCGCGACGAACGCAAAGAGCAGCACAGCGTCGACGATGTAGAAGGTGCCGAGGCGCACGCCTCTGGGAAGCAGGAACCAGCAGGCGATCGCGCCCACCCACTCCAGAAGGAGCCCGGCGCCCAGGACCACAGCGCTGATGATGAACACGATCCAGGTGCCCTGGGAGGTCATCACCAAGCGCAAGGACTCGGCGCCCGAGGGCAGCTCTCCGATCGGGAGGGAATCCTCTCCGTACCAGCCGAGGGCCAGCGCGTTGGGCGCCGTGAGCGCGTAGGCGACGATGCCGGCCAGCACGGCAAATCCGAGCGCACGCAGGATGGCCCCGGTGTTGAGCACGACGAGTCGTGCTCGCCCCGTGGTGCCGTTGGCAACGTTGCGGATGCGTCGCCCGAGGAAAGCCCCAAACACCCATGTGAGCAGCACGCTCGGTCCGGCCGCCGCGACCACTCCGTAGACCGGGGTCGCCTCTCCAGCCGTCACCCCGAAGATAAGAAACGGGGCGAGTCCTGCGGCGATTACGAGCCAGTGGGCGATGCTCCAGAGTCCCACGGCAGCGGCCGGCCAGCCGAAGCGAACCTCCCGGATCCGGCCGCGCTTCGGCTTGGGATGCGGGGCCGCACTCTCGCCCGGGTCACTGGCGTCGCCTGGGTCACTGGCGTCGCCTGGGTCACCGTCGCCTGGGTCACCGGTATCGTCTGGGTCACGTGTGGCGCCGCGGTCACGCGTGGCGCCGGGGGCACCCGCGGCGCCGGGGGCACTCGCATGGCTGTCCAGCGACGCGAAGCGACGTCCCGCTTCGAGCGTCTTCGACTCCGACGCGTCGCTGTCGGGCGCGGGAGCGCCGTCCGTCTGCGGCATGTCGTCGTCGGGCGTGCTCACGGAGCGTCGGCTTCGGGGCGCATCAGCGGGAAGAGGAGCACGTCGCGGATCGACGTCTGGTTGCAGAGCAGCATTACGAGCCGGTCGAGCCCGAGGCCCAAGCCGGCGGCCGGCGGCATCCCGTGCATCAGCGCGCGCACGTAGTCGGCGTCGTAGTCCATCGACTCTTCGTCACCGCGGGTGCGGTTGTCGAGCTGGGCCCGGAACCGCGCCGCCTGGTCGTCCGGGTCGTTCAGCTCGCTGAACGCGTTGGCCAGCTCGCGTCCCTCGACGAACAACTCGAAGCGGTCCGTGAACGCCGGGTCGTCGTCGTTGCGGCGGGCGAGAGGCGAGACCTCGAACGGGAAGTCGGTCACGAACACGGGGCGCGACTGGCTGTCGTCGTCCGTGCGGTAGACGCGCGTCAGATCCGGCTCGGCGAGCAGCTCGAACAGCGCGTAGATGCGCTCGCCTCGGCTCTCGCAGCGGCGAAGCAGCTTGGCGTCACCGCTGCTGAGCGACTCGATGCCCTTCTCGCACGCCGCGCGAAGGGCGTCGTCGTCGGCGAGCACGGCGGCGTCGAGCAAGCCATCGAACGCGGTCTCACCGAGGTCGGTGCGCGCCAGCCGCTCCACGATCGCGTCCACCATGGCGACGCGCACGAACGGGCCCTCGAGGTCGAACGTGCGGCCTTCCCGCCAGGAGGCGTCCGTCGCCTCGACGAGCGAAGCGTCGACGGCGCGGATGAGCGCCTCGCACAGGTCCATCATCTCCTCGTAGGAGGCGTAGGCCATGTAGAACTCGAGCATCGTGAACTCGGGGTTGTGCCGGGTGCTGATGCCTTCGTTGCGGAAGTTGCGGCCCATCTCGTAGACGCGGTCGAAGCCGCCCACCACGAGTCGCTTCAGGTACAGCTCGGGCGCGATGCGCAGGAAGAGCGGCATGTCGAGCGCGTTGTGGTGCGTTGAGAACGGCTTGGCCGTGGCGCCTCCGCGCACGCTGTGCAGCATGGGTGTCTCCACCTCGAGGAAGCCGCGCTCGTCGAGGAAGCGGCGCAGCGCGCGCGCGATGTGGGTACGCGCCACGAACACTTTGGAGACGTCGGGGTTGGCGAACAGGTCGACGTACCGCTCGCGGTAGCGCTTCTCGACGTCCTTGAGGCCGTGGAACTTCGCCGGCGGCGGCCGGAGCGCCTTGCTGACGTGCTGGTAGGACTGGACCTTGATGGCCGCGTCGCCTCGTCGGGTCCCCATCATCGGTCCGGAGACCGCGACGTGGTCGGCCAAGTCCAGGGCGTCCAGCTGGGCCTTCTCCGCGGCAGGAAGGTCGCCGCCCTTGTTGGGCACGAACGCCTGCCCACGGCCGTGGGGCGTCTGGATCACCAAAAACGGGCCCCGCTTGGCGACGACCCGTCCGTAGAGCGGCCACGTCGGTTCGTCGCCGGTGAGTTCGCCGTCCTGCGGGAGCCGCGACGTTTCGCTGCCTTCGTGCTCGACGTTGACGAGAGCGCCGTCCCGCTTGACAACGGTCTCTCCCTCGACCGGGACCGCCTTGATGGAGGCGTCGTTGAGCATGCCGAGCGCGGTGATGCGGCGCTTGCGCGTCGCCTCGTCCGGCCGGAAATGGTTGGGGTAGGGCGCGCACGACGCCCCCGACAGCGCATCTGCATGATCACGCCGTGCCTGCTCGAGCTCCTGCTCCGTCGCCACCGGTTCGTCCTCGTCGGGTCTGGGGGCCGAACAACGTCCGGCCGGGGGTATTCGCGAAGCTTCAGTTCCCTGACGATTCGGCGTCCGCGTCGCGGTTCGCGCTCATCAGCAGATAGGCCTCGAGGAAGGGATCGATCGCGCCGTCCAGGACGGCGTTCACGTTGCTCTCTTTGTGGTCCGTGCGCTCGTCTTTGACGAGCTGGTAGGGCTGCAGGGTGTAGGACCGGATCTGCGAGCCAAAGTCGATGGCGCTCTTGCCGCTCTCGTAGCTCTGGGCGAACTCGGCTTCCTTCTCGGCGAGCATGCGCTCGTAGATGAGTCCGCGTAGCATCTTCATCGCGGTCGACCGGTTCTTGTGCTGGCTGCGCTCCGCAGAGCACTTGACCACAATGCCGGTCGGGACGTGCTTGATGCGGATCGCCGACTCCGTCTTGTTCACGTGCTGCCCGCCCTTGCCGCCAGCGCGCATCGTGCCGACCTCGAGGTCTTCTTTCTTGATGTCGACTTCCACGTCGTCGTCGACTTCGGGCACGACATGCACGGCCGCGAAGGCGGTATGGCGCCGCGCCTGGCTGTCGAAGGGGCTGATCCGAATGAGCCGGTGCACGCCGTTCTCGGCCTTGAGGTAGCCGTAGGCGTTGGGGCCGCGGACCGCGATGGAGGCGTCCTTGATGCCCGCCTCGTCGCCGGGCTGCTGGTCGAGGATCTCGACCTTGAAACCCCGCCTCTCGCACCATCGCAGGTACATGCGGAACAGCATCTCGGCCCAGTCCTGGGCGTCCACGCCGCCGGCGCCCGGGTTCACGTAGAGAATCGCGTCGCTCTTGTCTTCGGGACGGTTGAGCATCCGCGCGAGCTCGGCCTGACGCACACGCCCCTCGACGTCGGGGATCTGCGAGACGACGTCCGCCACCATGTCTTCGTCTTCGCCGGCCGCCATCTCGATGAGCTCATCGAGGTCGCTGACCTCTTGGGTCAGCTTGGTGAGCCGCGTGACGGTGCCTTCGACCTCCGCGCGCTCCTGGACGAGGGCCTGTGCGCGCTCCGGGTCGTCCCAAAAGCCCTCCGCGCTGGCGCGGGCGTTCAGGTGATCGAGCTGTCGTTCCAGTCCAGGGAGGTCAAAGATACCTCCCCAGCGCAACGAGGCGCTGTGCGAGGTCGGCCAGTCGGTCGCGGGCCTCGCCAATGGGCATAGTCATGGTCGCCGACCTAGCTGGAGGGGCGGGTCACGTCAACGACAAACCGGCTCGAATCAGAGCTCGAACGCGTAGCCGATGGTGAGCATCGCGAAGCCGCGGACCGGCTTGTAGAGGTTGTCCTGGGAGGCGCCACAGGCGCTGCCGTCGGGCAGGTCGCACTCGGTCGGCTCCTGAGGCGCCAAGAGGCCATCGGCGCCCACGGAGAACCGGCCGAACAGGCCCATGGGCCAGCGGTACTCGAACGTCGCCCCGCCATGGAGGTGAAGGCCGAACTCCCAGTAGCGATGGATGCTCGCCTCCTCGGCGCCGCGGCTGTCCCAGTCTTCCGGTCCGCCGGTCAGGCCCCCGAAGAGGCCGACCGCGCCGTCGCCGACGGGGAAGCGTAGGTTCAGGCCGCCGCCGACCCGCACGCCGCTCCGGCTCGCGCCGGCGCCCACATAGATGCCGAGGTAGCGAAACGGCGCGATCTCGATCTGACCGCTGCCGAGGCCGAGCGGTCCATCCCAAGCGCCCGACGCGCCGATCGCCAGCACGCGGTCCCACTGGTCGCTCTGGGAGGACACCTCCGGTTCGGGATCGGCCTCGGTGCTCTCGTCGTCCTGGGCGTACGCGCTCACGGGGACAGAGAGGAGGAGAGCGGCGCCGAGCGCGAGGAGGAGATGTCGGGAAGTCATGACGCGACCTTTTATGCAGGACCGGCCCAGATGACAAGCCGGCGCGTGCGAGTACGCGCGGTCGCGGGGCTCGGTTTCAGCTTTGGCAAGCGTTCAAAAGGAGACTCGGACGGCGCCGGCCGCACCCCCGTCAGGCAGCGGCACAAGCGCCCACCGAACGTCATCTCGCGATGCGCTTCCCCCGAAGACGCCGGGCTGCAGGAGATCGGCGATCACGAATGCGACGCCGAGAGCGGCGATGATCGCGCCGCCCACGTAGAGCCCGAGCGCCACGTTGGAGAAGGTCCGGGCCTGGTCGTACGTTTCGATGTCCCGCGGGTCCGTCAGCGTCATCTGGGACGGAGGCAGGAGGCCCGCTTGGTAGGTCGCCTCGCCGGCGGCGAACCCTCCCCCCACGATGGCGCCCGCACCGAGCACGACAGCCGCGAGGCCGACCCCCAACAGCGTGTGGTCCGGACCCGGCCCGGTGTACGACGGCGGAGGGGCGCCCTCGACCACCTGCACGCGCCCGCCTGTGTTCGTGGGGCGCGGCCCGCTCACGAAGGGGCTCGGCACGGCGGCTTGGCAGTGGCTGGAGAGGGCGGAGGCATTCCCCGCGGCCCGAGGGAAGCGTCCCTCACTGTCCATGGTGGCGCACTGCTGATACCACTGGTGGGCTTCACAGAGACGGCTCGTCCGCTCGAGGGCGAGGGCGAGGTTGCAGGCCGTCGAAGCACGCGGGTACGCCTGGTAGCTGTTGGAGAAAAGCCCGGTGGCGGTCGCGGGATCGCCCCGGTCCATCGCGGCGACACCCTGCCCGAACAGGGCGCGCGCCTGCGTCGCGTTGGCTTGGGCGAGCCCCGGCGCGGGCTGCGCGAGAAGCAAGACGACGGCCGCGGCCAGGAGCGATGCAGTTCGGGACATGCTCACCATTCGCGGATCGCCTGGGGGTCGTAGGTGGCCGGACGGGGGGCCGGGGCAGGTCGGGGTGGCGGTGGATGCGGCGTGGCGACGCGCGGCTCCGGGCGCTCTCGGGGGGAGGGCGCTGGAGGGTCGACGAACGCCGGGGCCGGTTCGGCTCGGGCGGAGGCGGGGCGAG
>JBGCFC010000217.1:0-10447 GCA_045106715.1 Sandaracinaceae bacterium | reverse complement strand
ACGACAACGACCCGCGCGTCGAGGTCGCAATCTCGAACTCCATCTTCACGATCGCGCCGAACGACGCGGGCGAAGTGCCCCCGTTCGAGATCGACCTCTTCTTTGAGCCGGTGGATCCGGACACACGCGAGATTCTTCCCCGGCCACGCTGGGACGGGAACGACGTCGCGTATTTCCGCGAGGACACCTTCCTCGACTCCGACCCCGACTTGCCCCTCATCAACGACGACAACGCGTACGTGGCGGATGGCGTGGTGGTGGCCCGGCTTCCCGAGCGGTTCGAAATCCTCTTTCCGGCACAGGACCTCGGCGTGCTCGTTCGGCTCACGGATGCCCGCGCGCTCGGAACCCTCTCCGCCGACCGCACCACGCTCGAAAATGTGATCGTCGCCGGTCGCTGGCGCGTGCTCGATCTTCTCGAGACGGCGGAGAACATCGGCGTCTGCTCCGACTCATCGGAGTACGGCATCCTGCAGGGTCAGCTCGAGAACATCGCCGACGTGCGCGCCACCCCCGGCTCAGGCGGTGAGGGCGTCGACTGCAACGCGATCAGCGTGGGGGTCGGCTTCACCGGCACGCGCGTCCAGTACGGAGGACTTCAGCCAGGCCCTTCGGTCGTCAACGTCTGCGAAGGCGGGCGCGATGGCGGGGTCCCGGACGGCGGCAGCGACGCGGGCGCCGCGGATGCCGGGCCGCAGGACGCAGGATCGACGACCGACGCGGGACCGGACGCGGGCTAGTGTCCTGAGGGTCCTGCCTGAGACCGAGGTACTGGGGACCGAGTACTGGGGACCGAGGGTACTGGGGACCGAGGTACTGGGGACCGAGGGTACTGGGTCCAGTACGGGCTGATACAGTCGGGCATGTTCGACCTCGGTCCTCCGGTGCAAGTCCGCCCCACCTCGAGCGCCGCGCGCACGGTAGGCGAGATGTTCTGGCTCCGCGCAGCGCGGAGCGCCTCGTCACCCGCCATCCACTACAAGGACGGCGGCGCGTGGAAGACGCTGAGCTGGTCTGACCTCTATGACCAGGCCGCTCGCGTCGCCGGCGGGCTACGTCGCCTGGGCGTTCGGCCCGGGGAGCGCGTGGCGATCCTCGGACCCACCCAACCTTCGTGGGCGCGCTTCGACTTGGGCGCGCAGCTCGCGGGGTGCGTGAGCCTGGGCATCTATCCCAAGCAGTCCAAGGAGCAGGTCCACTACCTCCTGGAGCACTCGGAAGCGCGCGTCGTGTTCGTCTCCGGCAAACAGGAGCTCGAGACCGTGCGGGCCGCGCGGGACGGTCTGAACGTTCACGTGGTTCCCTGGGAGGACGCCCTGGCGGCGCCGGACCTCGAGTCTCCGGGGACCTTCGAGGGCCAGCCGCTCGCCGAGGCCGACATCCGCGCGGGCTTCGAGCGACCCGGCGCGAGCGAGGAGACGGCGATCTTCATCTACACCTCGGGCACCACCGGTCCGCCCAAGGGCGCGATGATCCGCCACCGCAACATCCTCTCGCTCTTGACCGCGGCGCAGGAGGCTTCGCCCTACTCGCTCTCCGATCTCTCGCTCCACTTCCTCCCCATGGCGCACGCCGCCGAGCGTGTGCTCGGATTCTACGGACGCGTGAACGCGGGCATCCCGGGCGCGTACGCAGAGAGCACGGGCACGGTGCTGCGCGATCTCTCCGAGGTGCGCCCGACGCTCTTCGGCTCGGTCCCTCGCATCTTCGAGAAAGCCTACGCAAAGATCCACAGCGAGCTCGAGAAGAAGCCGCCCGCCGTCCGGAAGCTCTTCGCGTGGGCCGACGGGATCGGGCGACAGCGCGCGAAGTACCTCATGCGCGGGCGGGCTGTGCCGGCCGGCCTCGCCGTTCAGTACGCCGTCGCCGAGCGCCTCGTCTTCAAGAAGATCCGCGACGCGTTCGGGGGTCGGGTGCGATTCATGATCGCAGGCGCCGCACCGACCGCCCCGGAGATCCTCGAGTTCTTCTGGTCGGTGGGGCTCCCGATCTACGAGGTCTACGGGATGACCGAGTCGACCGTCGTGACGCACGTCAACCGTCCGGGAGCGGTACGCATCGGGACCGTGGGACAGGTCATCTCCCCCAGCGAATGCCGCATCGCGGAGGACGGCGAGATCCTCGTACGCGGGCCGTGGGTGTTCGAGGGCTACTACAAGAACCCCGACGCGACAGCCTCGACCGTGGTCGACGGATGGCTCCACACGGGCGACATCGGCAGCATCGACAAGGCCGGGTTTCTGCGCATCACCGATCGCAAGAAGCACCTCATCATCACCGCGGGCGGCAAGAACCTCGCGCCGGCGAACATCGAGCGCGCCATCAAGGGAGAAGACCCGCTGATCAGCCAGGTCCACGCCCACGGCGATCGGCGCCCGTACATCAGCGCCATCCTCACGCCATCGCCGCTGGAGACCCTCGAGTGGGGTCTCGACCGCGGGTTGACGACCCGTGGGGCGATCAATCGCTTCACCGAAGAGCTCATGGCCAACCCCGCGGGACGATCACCCGAGCTCAACGCCGTCACCCAGACGATCGTCCGCGAACCGGAATACCAAGCGCGCATCACCGACGCAGTGCGACGCGGAAACGTCCATCTGGCTCGGGTGGAGCAGGTGCGCCGCTTCATCCTGCTCGAGCGCGACTTCAGCCTGGACGAGGACGAGCTGACCCCGACGCTCAAGCTCAAGCGCCGCGTGATCGAGGAGAAACACGCGTCCGTCATCGAGCGCATCTACACCGACGAGGCGTTCGCGCTGCAGCCGTGATCCGCTGCACGGACCCCGGCCGTCAGCGCCTCCCTGCACGACCCGTTCTCACCAATGCAGGTTCCCGAGCTCGGGTGGGGCGGGAACGGCTTGGAGCGCGGGGTTGTGGCCCGCCACGGAGATGGACAGAATGGGAGCGGGGACGCTTGCGAGTACGTGCACGTCTACGCGTACGTGAGCCGATCTCGACGTCGGGCGACCGCCATCCGGATCAGGCGCGAGACCTACCGCGGAGCCGCGCAGTCGGTCATGCTCTGAGCCGTGCGTGTCACCATTCTCGCGAGCGGTTCGGGCGGCAACGCCACGCTGGTGCAAGCCGGCGGGACGCGCATCTTGGTCGACGCCGGCGTCGGCCCCAAGGTTGTCGAGGCGCGAATGCGGCGCGCCTTGGGCGAGCCGGTGGGCTTGGACGGCATCGTCTTGACGCACCCCCACGGTGACCACGTGGGCAAGGTCATCCCTGTGGCCAACCACTTCGACGCCCCCGTCTTCGTCACGCAAGCGACGCGTCGAAGGCTGGCGCTCGAGGGGCTGCGCACGCGGGTGTTCGGAGCTGCCGCAGCGTTCGACATCGGCGCCATCCGGGTCGAGCCGACGCCCATCCCCCACGACGCGCCGCAGATCGCGCTCGTGTTCGAGCACCGGTTCGCGCGCGCCGGGCTGGTGACGGACCTGGGCCACGTGCCCCGCCACCTGGCCGCGCACCTCGCCGGCTGCCAGCTCTTGCTGCTGGAGTCGAACCACGATCCGGCGATGCTCGCGAACGGCCCCTACCCGGAGTTCCTCAAGAAGCGCATCGCCTCCCGTGAAGGGCACCTCTCCAACCAGCAGGCGGCCGGTCTGCTCGCGGGGCTCGGCCGCGACACCCGCGAGGTCGTGCTCATGCACCTGTCGGAGAAGTGCAACTCACCCATGCTGGCCCTGGCGAGCGCGCGCGCCGCCATCGGAGACCGGCGGGTCAAGGTCCGGTGCGCCGCGCAGGACGAGCCGCTCGACCTCCAGGTCCGGTGGAGCACCGCAGTGAAGAAGCGGGTCCACGCGTCTCAGCTCGCGCTCCCGATCTGACGAGCGCGTGGCCCACGTCACCTGACGCGTTCAGGTGGTCTGAACGCGCCAGGAAGCAGGTGGACAAACGAAACGTCGTACCTCTCCGAGAGGCGTGACGCGATCAGCGATCGATGGCAGGCCGCCGCGTCTCGCTCCACGCACAAGAGCGCTGCTCTGCCACCGAGACCGGACGAGGTCGCGACGACGGAGTCCAAGTCGGCGTTGTCCAGGATCTCCGCGACGTAGCGACACGAATAGGCGGGGGCGAGCTCTTGCCGTGACCGCTTTCCGACTCCGAGCCGCTCGTCCTCGGCGTATTGCACGTGGCGCAGCTCGGTGGTGGGCGCCAAGTCACGGCGGTGTACATAGGCGATGCCCGCCGCGGCCAGGGCTGCCTGCAAGCGGCGGGAGTTGGCCCATGCGTACTGCGCGCCTCGGACCCCACGCCGCTGCCGGACGTCGAGCAGCAACCGGACGTCCGCGCGTCGAAGGCTCTGCATGAATGTGTCAGCGGCAAAGCCGTACACGCCGACGGTCGCCATGCGGAGCGCCTCGGCTGCACGACGCCGAGTCGACGGCGGTCTGGGGAAGGGCGGGGGTTGGGTCACTGCGTTCTCCTCTCGTTCAGCGGCGGTGTTCGCCGTGGCGGAGAGATGGCAGGCCGTGGTGTCAGCTGTATGTCAGGTTTTGTGCCATCCTTGTGCGGATGCGGCGCGCAGACCGGTTGTTCGCGATGGCGGAGCTGCTGAGGGCACGCCGCAGCGGCATCACGGCTGAGCAACTCGCCGCGCGCTTCGAGGTCTCGGTGCGCACGGTCTACCGCGATCTTCAAGGGCTGCGGGCGGCTGCGGTGCCGGTCATCGGAGAGCGGGGACGCGGTGGTGGGTTGGTGCTCGACCGCGCCTACTCCCTGCCGCCGGTGAACTTCACATCGCGGGAAGCCGCCATTCTGGTGGCGACAGGGCGTTGGCTCGAACGGAGTCGGCTTCTACCCTTCGTGGAGACGTTGCGCTCCGCAGTCGACAAAGTTCAGGGCGCGTTGCCTCGGAGGCGGCAGCGCGAAGTCGCCCGGCTCGTCTCCAGCCTGGCGTGGATCGGGGTGCCCACACGCCCCATCTCGCGAGAGGTGCGCGAGGCGGTGGAGAATGCGTGGGTCAACGACCTGCCTTTGCGCATCGTGTACGCCGGCGCGGGAGGCACGACGGAGCGGTCCGTGCGCATCGAAGCCGTGCTGCTCGAGCGCACCGTGACCCTCCTCAACTGCCGCGACCTCGAGCTCGATGAGGGCCGGCAGTTCCAGATGCACCGCATCCGTCTCGCGGAAGTGAGCGCGCGTTCGTGAGGACGGACACCCCGGTCTCTCGGGGTGCCCCAAACGACCGAAGCCGCCCGGGAAGGGGCGGCTTCAAACTCGTTCGCGTCACTGCGGGGGCGGGGACCCTGGGGGCGGGTGTCCGGGCGGAAGACCGCCTCCGTGCGGGCGGCCGCCAGAAGGGCCGCCGGGCGGACCACCCGCGCCGGGCGGCGGGCCACCCATGCCGGGCATGCCCGGCATGCCGGGCGGCATCTGTGGCATCGAGCGCACACCCATCAAGTGGATGTCGACCACGATGTCACCCTCCGGCGCACCGGGGCGGCCGGCGAAAGCGAGCGCCTGGGGAATCCAGAAGCGACGCTTCTCGCCCTCGACCATGAGCTGGATGCCTTCACGAAGACCCGCGATCGCCATCCGCCCGAGCGGCAGGACGATCGGCTGGCCACGCTGCTCCGTCGAGTCGAAGAGTTCCCCGTCGGTCTTCCACCCGGCGAGGTGGAAGCGCACGAGGTGCTCCTCGGTCGGGTGCTCTTCGCCCGTGCCGTCCTCGAGTCGGAGGGAAGCGAGCCCAGACTCGGTCCGCTCCGCCTCGGCGGGTGCCTCGGTCAGGTTGTCGGGCGTGGGCGGCGGTGGCGGCGGCTCTTCGAACGACACGAGCTCGATGTCGAACACGAGCATGCCCGCAGGCGCACCCGGCTGTCCGTCGTACGCCAAGTTCTGCGGAATCCAGAAGCGTGTGCTCTCGCCCTCGACCATCAGCTGCACGCCCTCGGTCCAGCCGGGGATCACGCGGTTGAGCGACAGCGTCATCGGCTGACCGCGGGTACGCGAGGAGTCGAACATCTCGCCATCCGTCGTCCAGCCGGTGTAGTGCACGGTGACGCGATCGGTGGCGCTCGGATGCGTCGTGCCGCTTCCGGCTGTCAGCACGCGGTACGCGAGCCCAGACTCGGTCGTCTCAGCGTTCTCCGGGGGCGCCGCGACATCATCGGGGGCCGGCAGCCCCTCGGGGCGCGACGGCTCGGGCATGCCTTCAGGGAACAGGCTGGTGGGGTCTTCCCCCGACTCCGTGCCCTCCCCCTCGGTGGCGACTTCTTCGGTGTCGTCCGTCTCTGCGTTCTGCTGCTGCGTGTACCACCAGACGCCTACACCGGCGATCAGGACGACCAGGATGGCGCCGAGCAGCATGGTCCGGTCGCCTTCGGGCTCCGGCTCACGCGCGGCTCGCTTCGGGCTGGCCTTCGCCTTCGCCTTGGGCGCCTCGTCCTCGTCGTCCTCGTCGTCCTCGTCGTCCTCGTCGTCCTCGTCGTCCTCGTCGTCCTCAGAGTCGGAGTCGTCTTCGGAATCCTCATCCGAATCATCCTCGTCGGCGTCTTCGTCGTCCTCGGAATCCTCTTCCTCGTCCGCGTCGGAATCTTCTTCGCTGGACGCCTCCTCGGCCTCGGGCTCCTGTGGGCGTTCTTCCTCCGCCTCTTCCTCGGTGCCCTCGTCCTCGGACGGATCGGGGTCGCGCTGCTTCGCCTTCTTCTTCGCCATCGGCGGACGCTAGCAGGCGTCCGAAGAACGCGCAGCCAAACTGGGCGAGCGCACCCTCGCTGGATGCTCGCTTCGGGGCGCCACCGCGTTCCCCCCTCGCACCCACCCCCCGAGGTCTGGCAGAATCCGGGCCCAATCCGGAACCCTGGGGGACAACACGATGGATCTCTCCGAGCTGCGAAACACCTTCGAGGAGCGCAACATCCGCAAGGTGAAGGTCGGCGGCTTCGACGTCGACGGCATCCTGCGCGGGAAGCTCATCTCACTCGAGAAGTTCTGGTCGGCGGCCGAGAAGGGATTCGGCTTCTGCGACGTCATCTTCGGCTGGGATGTCGCGGACCAGCTCTACGACAACGCCGCCGTCACCGGCTGGCATTCAGGCTACCCAGACGCGCACGCGAAGATCGATCTCTCCACCTTCCGCGTCCTTCCGTCGGAGCCCGACACGGCCTGTTTCCTCGCGAGCTTCTACCTCCCGAACGACAAGCACCGGCACCCCGCCTGCCCGCGCGGATTGCTCGAGCGGGTCGTCGCTCGCGCCGAGGCCGCCGGGTACCGGCCCAAGTTCGGCGTCGAGCTGGAGTTCTGGATCTTCGCCGAGGACCCGGACTCGCTCGCCGACAAGGACTTCCGCAAGCTCAACCCGCTCAGCCCCGGCAACTACGGCTACTCGTGGCTGCGCACCGGACAGTTCAGCGAAGTCGTGCACGACGTGATGGACACGATGAGCGACTTCGGCATCTCGATCGAAGGCCTGCACACCGAGACCGGGCCTGGCGTCTGGGAGGTTGCGCTGACGTACTGCGACGCGCTGGAGGCCGCCGATCGCGCCGCGTTGTTCAAGACGACGCTCAAGCAGGTGCTCTGCCGCCACGGGCTCAGCGCGACGTTCATGGCGAAGTGGAACGCCGCTCTGCCAGGGTCCAGCGGACACCTGCACCAGTCGCTGATGGATTCCACGGAGTCGACCAACCTCTTTCACGACCCGTCGCGCGAGAGTGGGCTCACGGATCTGGCGCGCCACTACATCGGCGGCCAGGTGAAGCTCGCGCGTGAGCTGACCGCGCTCTACTCGCCGTTCATCAACACGTACAAACGGTACGTGCCGGGCGTCTGGGCGCCGCTCACTCCGTCGTGGGGCATCGAGAACCGCACGTGCTCGGTCCGGGTGATCGCCGCCGGGTCCGCGACCCGCGTCGAGTACCGCCAGACGGCGTCCGACATCAACCCGTACATCGCCATCGCGACCAACCTCGCCGCCGGCATGTGGGGCATCGAGCATGCCATCGAGCCGCCGGCGCCGACCATGGGCGACGCGACCGCCGTCGACGACGCCGAGACGCTCCCCGGTACCTTGGCCGAGGCCAACCGCGCGCTCGCAGAGTCGGAGATCGCCCGCGTCATTCTCGGCGACGCGTTCGTCGACCACTATGTGCGGACCCGCGACTGGGAGATCCGCGAGTACCAGAAGGCCGTGACCGACTGGGAGCTGCGCCGCTACTTCGAAGCCGTCTGACCGTGGAGACCAACCCATGAAATTCTTCAAGCGCCCCATGCGCCTGCCGCGTCTCACGCCGTACGTCCCGGAGCCCGACGACCCGGCCATCTTCTGGTTCAACAGCGAGCGAGACGACATCATCCGCGAGGTCGTGCGCCGCATGGTCGAGCGCTACGACACCAACCGCGACACGCTCGAATACGCGCTGAACGAGGTCGCGTTCCACGAGACGGAGCGGCTGGAAAAGCAGCGAGACGCCGAGGCCAAAGAGTCGCTCCGGTACTGGCGCGGGCTGCTGCGACGGATCGCCAAAATGAGCGACGACGCCAAGCGAGACGCGCTCAGGGGGATCTCGCGCCGGATGGCGAAGGACATCGCGGGCAACTTCGACCCGCGCGTCTACAAGATGGCCATCGGGGCTTCGCCGAAGCTGCTCACCGGCGTGATGCGCCCGGGCGCGCTGCCGAAGGACCTGGCGTCTTCGGGGCTCGGTGCGCCGGCGCTCGACGAGATGCTGACGGCCGAGGGCGACATCGATCTGCTCCGCCGGCTCCAGCGGGTGGGCACGCTCGTATACGTGCCCACCCACAGCAGCAACCTCGACTCGCTCGCGCTCGGGTACACGCTGCATCGCAACGGGTTGGCGCCGGTCATCTACGGCGCGGGCAGGAACCTCTTCACCAAGCCGGTCATCAGCTTCTTCATGCACAACCTCGGCGCCTACCGTGTCGACCGCCGCGTGCGCGCGCGCCTCTACAAGGAGGCGCTCAAGGCGTACTCGTGCGTGATGATCGAGCGCGGATACCACTCGCTGTTCTTCCCCGGCGGGACCCGCGCGCGGTCCGGCATGGTGGAGCGCAAGCTCAAGCTCGGCCTGGCCGGCACCGCGCTCGAGGCGTTCTCGAGAAACCAGGTGCACGGCATCGCGCGCCCTGTCTGGTTCGTGCCGACGACGATCAACTACGGCCTCGTGATGGAGGCTGAGACCCTCATTCAGGATCATCTCAAGCGCACGGGCGAGGCGCGCTACATCATCGAGGACGACGAGTTCTCGCGACTCGACCGATGGGTCGCGTTCTTCCGCAAGCTGGTCGGCACCGACGGCGCGTGTGTCTTGCGCTTCGGCCGGCCGCTCGACTGCTTCGGCAACCCGGTCGACGACGAGGGCGGTTCGGTTGCGCCGGGCGGCAAGCTCGTCGACCCCGGGAGCTATGTGCTGCGCAAGGGTGCTCCGGTGCTCGACGGGCGACGGGACTCCGCGTACACGCGCGGTCTGGGCGAGAGCCTGCTCGAGGTGTACCGCAAAGAGACCGTCCTGATGACGACGCAGCTGGTCGCACACGTCCTGTTCCGCCGGCTCGTGCGGGAAACGCCAGGCGTGGACCTGTTTGGCCGGCTCCGGTTCCGTGGCGAGGTCCGGATGCCGCGTGAAGAGCTCATCGCCGACATCGGAGCGACCCGAGACCGCGCCCGCCAGCTGGAGCGCGACGGAGAAGTCCGGCTGAGCGAGAAGCTCCGCGGCCTGCCCCCAGAGGAGCTGCTGAGCCGCGCGATGGCCACCTGGGACGGCTACCACACGCGGAGCGTGGCCAAGCAGGTGGGGGGCGACATCGTGGCCGAAGACCCGACGCTCTTGCTCTACTACCAGAACCGGCTCGTCGACTACGCCGAGCAGATCGCGTCGGAGGTCGACATGGCGGCGGCGAGAGAGATCCACATCCTGGGGGTGGCAGCGTGACCGCGTTTGGTGTGGTGGGAGGCGGCACCTTCGGCCGCGGCTTGGCGGCGGCGATCGCGCGCGGGGGCAACGAGCCCGTCGTGTTCAGCCGACGGGAGCGCACGGATCTTCCGGACGGGACCACGGCGACGCAGGACGCGTCCGACCTGGCCCGTTGCGAGCTGATCTTCTTCGCGGTGCCCTCGACGTACGTCCCGCTGCTCGCGCCGGAGGTCGGCGCGCACCTCGACGGGCGCCACCTGATCGTGCACGTCAGCCGCGGTCTCATCGGCGAGCAGCTCCAGACGGTATGCCGTCACCTGGTCAGCACCACGCCGGTTCGGCGTGTGGGCTGCCTCGCGGGGCCCATCAACCCCACGGTGTTGCTCGACGGGAAGCCAGGCGGCGGGATCGTTGGGTCCGGCTTCCCCGAGGTCGCCGAGTCCGTGCGGGAAGCGATCGGCGGGCCCACCCTGCGGCTGTACGAGTCGCGGGATGTGTTCGGCGTCGAGGTGGCCTCGGCGATGGTCGGCCTCCTTGCCTTGGCGGCGGGCTTTGCGCTCGAG
>JBGCFC010000216.1:0-15172 GCA_045106715.1 Sandaracinaceae bacterium | reverse complement strand
CGCCCGCGAGGAGGTGGGCAAGGCGCACCTCGAGTTCAGTCGCTCGGTCGCCGAGCAGGCCATCGTCTCGGGGGAGCCGGTGATGACCGTCGACGCGCGGCAAGACGCGCGCTTTCGCGACCACCGAAGCGTGCACGCGATGAAGCTGCGCTCGGTGGTCGCCGTGCCCATCCCATCTCCCGATGGGCCGGTGGGTGCGCTGTACGTGGACAACCGGCTGCGCCCCGGGCGGTTCGAGAGCGTGGACGCCGAGCTGCTGATGGCCTTTGCGGACCAGGTCGCCATCGCGTTGCGAAACGCACGTTTGCACGAGTCGTTGCGCCGCCAAGCCGAGGAACTCGACGCCGAGCGTGCGCGAGTCGTCGCGTTGAGCCAGGGGCAGGCCGAGGAGATCGACCGGCTTCAGCAGCGCATCGTCGCGCAGCGTGAGGTGATCGCGCGGCGGTACGACTACGGTGCGCTCGTCGCGCGCAGCGCCGCGATGCAGCCGCTGCTCGCCACGCTGGACCGGGTGATCGAGTCACCGCTGACGGTCCTCGTGCAGGGGGAGAGCGGCTCGGGCAAAGAGCTGGTCGCGCGCAGTGTGCATGTTCACGGACCCGGGAAAGACGGCCCGTTCGTCGCGGTAAATTGCGCCGCGCTGCCCGACACCTTGCTGGAGTCAGAGCTCTTCGGGCACGTGCGGGGGGCCTTCACCGGTGCGGAGCGAGACCGAGATGGGCTCATGCTCTCAGCGCGCGGGGGCACGCTGTTTCTCGACGAGGTCGGGGAGATGTCGCTCACGATGCAGGCCAAGCTGCTGAGGGTGTTGGAGCAGCGGGAAGTCCGACCGGTCGGCGGGTCGCGTGCGATCCCGGTGGACTTTCGATTGGTCTGCGCGACCAACCGGGACCTGCGTGCGGAGTCCGAGACGGGGGCGTTCCGCGAAGATCTCTACTACCGGATCGGCGTGGTCGAGTTGGTGGTGCCGCCTCTCCGCGACCGCGTGGAGGACATCCCCGACCTCGTGCGCAACATCCTCGCGCAGGCGGCCGAGGAGATGGACAAACCGCCGCCCACCGTCTCGCGTGACGCAATGCACGCGCTGATGGCGCAGCCGTGGCCGGGGAACGTACGG
Organism: Sandaracinaceae bacterium; assembly: GCA_045106715.1. Classification (GTDB taxonomy): domain Bacteria; phylum Myxococcota_A; class Polyangia; order Polyangiales; family Sandaracinaceae. Next base: position 14,055 of record JBGCFC010000216.1, on the reverse strand, counting down.
CAGCTGGCGAACGTGCTGCGGGCCGGGCTCGTCATGACGGACGGCCGAACGCTGGAGTTGGACGCGCTCACGTTCCAGCGGCCTCGGCCCGCACCGGGGCCTGCGACCAGCCGTGCCCAACGGGACGCGCGTGAGCGTGCGCGGATCGTCGAGGCGCTCGAGGCCACCGACTGGAACGTGACCCTCGCCGCCAAGCGGGCGGGGGTGAGCCGCGCGACGATGTACCGCAAGCTCGAACGGTACGGTCTCAGATGAGTCACGGGATGCGGATCGCGGTGGTCTTGCTCTGCTTCGGGTCGGGCGTCGCCGGGCTCACGTACGAGGTGCTCTGGCTGCGCCTCTTGGCTGTCTCGCTCGGCAACGCGTCCTACGCCGCGAGCGCCGTGCTCGCGGCGGTGATGGCCGGGATGGGGCTGGGCGCGTGGGTCGCAGGTCGCGCCATCGACAAGCTTGCCGCGCGTCGGGACCCGAAGATCTCGCTGCGGGTCTACGGCGGACTGGAGGTCGCGCTCGGACTCGCCGCGTTCCTCGTCCCAACTCTCGCGAGGGTGCTCGGGGAGACCTCCGTCCCATGGCTGCGCGCGGCCGGGCCTGGCGGTTTCGGGCTCGTAATTCGCTTCGCGGTGGCGGCCGCGGTGGTGTTGGTTCCCGCGAGTCTGATGGGCGCGACGCTTCCCGTGCTCGTGCGGTACGTGCGTGACTCGGGCGGCCGCGGGGTAGGGCGCACGACGGGGTTGCTGTACGGCTTGAACACACTCGGCGCGGCGCTCGGGGCGGGGCTTGCTGGCTTCGTGTTGCTCGCGAGCTGGGGGCTCCAGCGGACGAGCACGGCGGCGGCGGGGCTGGATGTGGTGGTGGGCGCGGTGGCGGTGTTGCTGTCGTTCCTTCCCGCTCGACCGCGCGGCGAGCGAGACGCCGAAGAGCCCGCTCGTCCCGCGGTGGAAGCCGCCTTGGAGCCGCGCTGGTTGCTCGCGTGCGCGGCGGCGTCGGGCTTCAGCGTGCTCGCGCTCGAGACGCTCTGGGCACGGCTGCTCACGATCGCCGCGGGGCACGACGTGTACGCATTCGCCAGCATGCTCGCGGCCGTGCTCTCGGGGCTGGCGTCGGGCGCGATGCTCTATCGTGCATCGCCGGCGCGCGTGCGCCGCGCCCGCCTGCTGGTGCCTGGGCTGCTCGCGGCCCTTGGGTTGGGATCGTGGCTGACGTTTTCCACCATGGGGCACGCGTTCGTCGCGCGGGGCATCGACGTGCTCGGCACGGTCACGTGGGTATCCGTCTCCCGCTCCCACGAGCAGTCCATTCTCCAGCACGCGATCTTCGCGGCGCTCCTGGTGTTGCCCACGACGCTCGCCGCGGGGGCCCTGTTGCCGGCCCTCGCGGGCGCGATGAGCGCGGAGCGCGGACCGGGCGAGTCGCTCGGCGGGCTGCTGGCGGCCAACACGGTGGGTTCGCTCGTCGGCGCGTTCGCCGGCCCGTTGCTGCTCATTCCGAGCGTGGGCTTGGTGGGCTCGATTCTGCTCGTTGGGGCGGCGCCGATCGGCCTCGCCGCCGCGCTCCTGCTCCGGGCGGGACGCTGGCGAACGGCGACCGGGTTGGCGCTGTTGGTGCCCTTGGCGGCGCTGCCCGCCACGCCGTCCCTCCCGCGGGACATGCTGGCTCGGAAAATCGGGCCCGCGCATCTGCGCTTTCAACTGTACGAGGAGGGGCCGACCGCGACCGTGGCGGTGGTCGAGAACACGCTGCACTTCGAGCGGACGCTTTACCTCAACGGCATCAACGAGGTGACCACGCGCTTCGTCCATGACGAGTCGTTCTCGATGCTCGGGCATTTGCCCGCGCTCCTTCATCCGGCGCCGCGGACCGCGCTCGTCATCTGCCTCGGTGGCGGACTGTCGGCCGGCGCGCTCGCCCAGCACGCCGACCTGACGTCGATTCGGATCGTCGACCTCGAGCGCACGGTGGCGCTGGCGACGCGCCGCTTCGAGGACCTGAACCACGGCGTGCTCGATGACCCGCGCGTCGAGCTCGTCATCGACGATGGCCGCAACCATCTTCGGACCACCGACCGTCTCTACGACGTGATGGTCATCGACTCGACGCATCCGCGCGCGGTGGACTCGTGGATCCTCTACACCGAGGAGATGTACGTGACGGCGCGAGCGCGGCTCGCGGAGGGCGGATGGATGGCCCAGTGGGTCCCGCTACACGGTCTGAGTGTCGACGAGTGGCGCACCCTCGTCGCGACCTTCCTGCGCGCGTTTCCCTCGGGGTCGCTTTGGCTGAACGCGGGCTACGAACCCTACGGCCACAGCGGCTACGGGCTGCTCGTCGGGCAACGCGGAGAAGGCACGGTCGACCTCTCGGTGCTTCAGCAGCGCATCGCGCCCGACGCCGTGCGTCGCGATCTGGCGAGGTGGGGACTCGGCTCGGCGGGGGAGGTGCTGGAGACCTATGTCGCGGGCCCAGAGGCGCTTCGGCGCTGGACCGAGGGCGCGCCGACCAACACCGACGACCATCCGCGCACGCAGTTCGTGACGGACCTGACCCGAGGTGCCCCCATGGACGTCGCGCCGATGCTGGAGGTGCTCGAGCCGGCCACGGCTGCGCTGCGCGTGCGGCCCGACGCTGTCTTCGGTGCCGAGCTTGCACGGCGGTACCGCGCCCGTCGTCTGCTGCTGGGCGGTCGGCTCGAGCGCGCGGAGGAGGTGTGTCCGGACTGCCGAAAGTACCCGCTCTACCGGGCGCAGCTCGCTCGGGGACCGGCCTACTACCGTGCGCTCGCGCGGACGTACCACGACGACCCTGCGCGCACCTTGGAGGCGGGGGCGGGCTTGGTGGAGCTCGGGCGCGTCGCTGAGGGGGAGCGCGCGCTGGTCCACGCGACCGAGCTTGCCCCGGACGACCCGCGCATGTGGCTGTCCCTCGCGCTGTCGCGCGCGGCGTCCGGAGATGACCCCGCGGCGATCCGCGCGTTCCGGCGAAGTGTGGCCGCCGATCCCGAGTCGCCGCTCCCCTACGTGGGCCTCGGGCTCTCGCTCGCGCGGCAAGGACAGGGGGCCGAAGCCGTGCTCTTTCTGTGGCGCGCGCTCGCGCTCGACCCGGACCTGCCGGCTGTTCACGCGGCGTTGGGGTACGTCTTGATGCGCCAGCCAGACGAGTCGGGGCGCGCCGAGACGCACCTGCGGGAGGCACTGTCTCGAGACCCCCGTCAATCCATGGCGTCCGTGAGCTTGGGGCGACTGCTTCTGGCTCAGCAGCGGGCGGCGGAGGCAGTCGAGGTGCTCCGTGCAGGAACGAGGTTGAATCCCGCGGATGAGGACCTCTGGTTCACGCTTGGGGTGGCGTATGCACGAACGGATGCGAGGGGCGCGGCGGCGGCGTTCCGGGAGGCGCTCGAACTCGACCCATCCGATGCGGCTGCGGCGGCCGCGCTCGCGGAGTTGGGCACCCCGGAATGAGAGAATCTGAGCGTCGAGAACGTGCGAGGCGGAGGTTCGCTGCCTGGTACGATGCGCTGGGAGGTGCGTAGTGGCGGAGAGCAGCCTGACGATCGATCTGACGAGTGACGCCCCGGCGGCTGCGGATCTGGTGTTCCGGGTCGCATCGCTGACCCATCGCGAGAAGGTCGGGCGCTTGTTCGAGACCGAGGTCTCTTTCCACGTCGAGCAAGAGCTTCCGTTCGAGCGTGAGGACATCGCGGAGCTGCTCGCCGCGGAGTGCCAGGTTCGTGTGGCAGCCGAGTCCGTCGACCGCGTGGTGCACGGGATCTTCACCGAGCTTGAGCTCGTGGGCCGTTCTTCCCGCGGGCATTGCATCTACCGAGGCAGCATCGCGCCGAAGCTCTGGCGTCTCGGTTGCACCTACCGCTCACGGGTGTTTCAGAGTGCGAGCTACCCCTTCATCATTCAGCGCGTGCTCGCGGGCCACGACTGGCTCGTCGGGCCCGGTCAGAATGTCGAGTTCCGGCTCGCGCGCGGCGGGCGGTCTTCGCAGGAAGAACTCCCCGAGCCCGGGCAGCCCAGTGACGACTTCATGGACTACGCACAGCGGGAGTACACCGTGCAGGTCGAGGAGACGGACCTGGCGTTCATCCAGCGGCTGATGGAGCACGAGGGGATGTTCTGCTTCTACGAGCAGGGTGACGAAGGGGCGACGCTCGTGGTGACGGACACCGTTGCGAGCAGCGGGGACTTGGGAACGCTGATGTGGGCGAGCACGGACGCGTCGCACGATGCGGGACGTGTGACCGATCTGACGCGAACACACCGCACCTGCCCGGGAGCGGCGACCGTCAGTGATTACAACTGGCGCACGCCCAAAGTGGCGCTCCGGGTGGAAGCCCCGGCGATCGAGGCGTTCGGGGTCGGCTTCGTGGCGACCTACGGAGAGCATCACAAGACACCGGGAGAGGGCAGCCGCTATGCGCGCCTCCGGGCCGAGGCCATCGGAGTCGACGTGGAGACCTACCGTGGAGAGGCGAGCTCGTCGGAGCTGACCGCGGGTCATCGCTTCACGCTTTCGGGCGCGGAGATCGGGGACTTCGATCAGGAGTATTTCCTGACTGAGACCGAACTGACGGCGCGCGTGCCTCTCGGTGGTGCGCTCGATGACGGTGGACCCGCCGGGGTGTCCGCGCGGTTCGAGGCGATCCCATCGAGTCATCCGTACCGGCTGCCCAAGGTGACGCCCAAACCACGCTTGCCCGGGCTGATGCACGCCAAGGTGGATGGAGTGCAGATCGGCAACGCGGCGCCGATCGATGCGCACGGTCGGTACAAGATCCTGTTGCCGTGGGATCTCTATGCCGAAGAGGGCGGGCGTGCTTCTCGCTGGGTTCGCATGTCCCAGCCGCACGCCGGACCCGATTTCGGCGTGCATTTTCCGCTGCACATCGGGACCGAGGTCGTGTTGGCGCATGTCGGCGGCGATCCGGATCGGCCCGTCATCGTCGGCTCGATTCCGAACCCCGACACGACCTCTCCCGTCACGAGTGAGAACGCGACGCAGAGCCGCATGAAGACCAGGAGTGGAATCCTCGTGGAGTTTGAGGACGACGCGCTGTAGCGCGGGGTGGCACCGATCCCGCCGCCGAGGGCAAGCGAAGCATGGCGGACGGGGTTGGCACCGGACTTTCCCGCTACTCCACCGCGACGGGCCGAGCCTGGTCCCCGCCCTCCACGCCGGTTTGTCTCGCTCCGTTGGCTCCCCAGCACCGCACATCGCGCTCCGTGAGCACACATGCGTGCGAGACACCCGCCACGAGCTGGCGCGCAAGCACCCCGCCGAGGTCGACCGCTTCGGCGTGGCTGCGTGTCTCGCCGCCGCCCAGCTGGCCCCGGTCGTTGGCCCCCCAGCAGTAGACGGAGCCGTCACTGGTCCGAGCGCATGAACTCTGGCGCCCGAGTGCGAGCTCGACCACGTCCGTCAGTGGAGATCCGTCCGGGGTCACCACGCGTTCCGGCTCGAACTCACGCTCGCTCGCGCTACCACGGCCGAGCTGGCCCAGGTGATTTCGCCCCCAGCACACGACCTCCCCGTCGGTTTGAACGGCACACGTGTGGGCGGTCCCAGCGGTGACCATGCTCACGTCCTCCACGTCTGCGCGGGCCGGCACCGTCACAGGACCGTTCTGGTTGCCGAGACCCGCTTGGCCCTGATGGTTGCGCCCCCAGCAGTGAACCCCGCTCCCGGTGCGGGCACAGAGAGTCCCCTCCAGCGCCGAGATCGTGTTGGCTGGCTCGGCGAGCATCGTCGGGGCGGACGTCTCCCGGTCGTCGAGCTGGCCGTCGCCGAGCTGACCGAATGTGTTCTCGCCCCAACAGTGCACGACTCCCTCCGCCGTCCGGGCGCAGGTGTAGTTGGTACCCGCTTCGATTTCGGTGACCGAGGGCAACGGCATGACAGTCGACGGCGCCGGAGTGCGCGTGTCGGCCAAGCTCCCGTTGCCGGGCTGGGTGCCCCAGCACCGCACCGCTCCGTCCAAGAGCAACGCGCACGTGTGGCCCCAGCCCCCGGAGACGGCACTGACGCGCTCGAGACCTGCCACCGGGCGCGGCGCCGCTCGGTTCTCCGCGATCACGGTTCCCAAGGCGCCCTGGCTGCCGGCGCCCCAGCACCACACCTCGCCCTCCGGGAGCACGGCGCAGTTGTGGAACGCTCCTGCCTCGATCGTCTCCGGCACGGAGCACGCACCGTCGCGGCAGCCGAACGGACACCGGTCCCCACATGCGCCGCAGTCTTGTGCCGTCCCGAGCGCGACCTCACACCCGTTCGAGGGGTCGCCGTCGCAGTCGTCGCGCCCGTCATCGCAGAGGAGTCCGCACGACCCGTCTTCGCAGGTGGAGGACGCGCCCGCCGCGTCCGTGCATCGCTGGCCGCAGGCCCCGCAGTGGACCACGTCCGTTGCGGTGTTCACGCAGGAGCCGCCGCAGTCCTGTTCCCCTTCCGCGCAGCCCGCCACGCACGCCCCCGCGCTGCAGACCTGTTCGTCCGCACAGGTGGTTTCGCAGCCCCCGCAGTCGGAGGGCGTGCGCAGGTCCGTCTCGCACCCGCTCGACCCGTCGCAGTTGCCGAAACCCGGGTCGCAGAAGTAGGTGCAAGCCGACGAGACGCAACTCGCCTGCTGCCGCACACCGGCGAAGCAGTCCGCTGCGGACTCGCAGAAGTTTCGGCTGCATCCGAGGGCGAAATCGCACTGCCCAGCAGCGCAAAGGGCATCGTCGGCCTGAAGGAAGCAGACGCCTTCGACGCACGCCGCGGTCGTGCACTCGTTGGCGGACTCGCACTCCTCGTCGCGGGCACATCGGTCAGCACACGACTCCGGGGTCTGCGGCGTGCAGCGTTCGTCCGCGCACCGTCCACCGATGCACGCGAAACCCGCCTCACAGACCACACCCTCGCAGCGCCGAGAAAGCACCACGGTGATGGTGGTGTCGCCCTGAAGATCGACCTGCACCCAGCGCCGACCCACCTCCCGGCCGTCCGCCGCGCGAAGCGTCACCCGTAGGCGCCGCGGGCCCAGCTCCAGCGCTTCAAATGTCGCAACCCGTTGCGCGGTAACGTACGAGCGGCCCAGATCGACACGGTGCTCCTGCCCCGCGACGATGCGGGTGCCGTCCACGAGCGCGACGTCGACGGAGTCGAACTCGGCCCCAGGGCTGTAGTCGGTGCGAAGCGTGACCTGGAAAGTCGCGCCGGAGGGATCGCATCCCACCGAGAGGGCGAGGATCAGCAGCCCCAACGGGAGCCGTGTCGAGCCTCCCATCACCGCTTCTTTTCCACGCCGTCCAGCTGAAACTCCCCGGCGTCGAGCAGCTGAAATTTCGGCTTCCGGACACGGGGGTCGATCATGTCGTTGGCGTACTTGTTCCAGTTTGACGCAAAGACGCAGAGCATCTCGAAGAAGACGGTCGGGTTGGTGCGGATCGACGCAGCGACGGCTGCCCTCTCGTCGCCGGCCGCTCCGGTCGCGGAGTGGCGCCCCGGGAAGTTCGCCATCTCGGTGAACAAGACCGCGAACTCCGAAGGGGTGTGCATGACGTGCGCGCCGTTGACGTAGGCGGCCGTCGGTTCGGTCGACCAATCGATCGGCAGGCCAGGGGTTGCGGCGGGCGGGCTCGGGTGTTCATCCGACATCGCCGCGACCATACCGGAAGCCTCCGCGAAGCTGTAGATGGCCGAGGCGGAAGCCGGGGCGTCGGATCGACGTGCGCAATCGCGCCTCAGCCGGGGCGGGCGCAGCCGCGTTCGCCCTCCTCACGCCCGGCGAAGTGCAACGGCTCCGCCGCCGACATCGAGGCATGCGCAGACCCGAGTGCTGGTAGACTCATTTGCCGGCAGGCACCCACCCGCGCGCGCGCTCCCATGTTGGTCATCCACGACGCACCTTTCCCCATCGGTTGGCTGGCCTGGCCCATCGCACCGCCTCAGTGGTCGGTGGTCTTCGCCATCAAAGCGACGTTCGCCATTCCGCCCGAAGGCGGCGTCTGTCGGTGGGTCGACGATCCGCCGCTGGTGACGGGCGATCTCTACGAGGACGACGACGCGACGCGCGGGCTTCGCTACCCGACCGACCTCGCCATCGCCAAGCCACGCGGCGAGGTCACGCTCGTCGGCACGGCCCACGCGCCGAGAGGCCGTGCGGTGCGGTCGATGGTCGCTGGGTTCCGGTTCGGTGCTGTGCACAAGGAGGTCGCCGTGGTGGGCGACCGGATGTGGAAACCGGGCCTGCTGGGCGGCATGTCGGAGCCGGCGCCGTTCACGTCGATGCCGCTCACCTGGGACCGCGCCTTCGGGGGAAAAGGCAACCCGGACAACCCCATCGGCCGGGGCATCCAACCCGTCATGGTCGGGGGAGAGCCCCGTGTGGTGCTGCCGAATCTCGAGGATCGGGCCGCGATGCTCAAGAACTCGCAGGCGCGAGTCAGCCCGACAGGCACGGGCCCCATCCCTCCGACATGGTCGCCCCGCGCCGCGCGAGCGGGAACCTACGACGCCATCTGGCACGCGACCCGCTGGCCGTGGTTCCCCAAGGACCTCGACTTCCGCTACTTCAACGCAGCTCCCGAAGACCAGCAGATCGTCGGCTTCTGGAAGGGCGATGAGTCCTTCGAGCTGCAGCACCTGCATCCGGAACACGCGCGGATTCAGGCGCGGCTCCCGGGGGTACGACCCCGCTGCGTCACCGCGGTTCGGCGAGGGCAAGACGCGAAGATCGAAGAGGTGGCGCTGTCGTTGGACACGGTCACGCTCGACGCTGACGCCCTGACGGTCACCCTGGTCTGGCGGGGGAACCGACCGGTGAGCGACGAGCACCACCCCGAGCTCGAACAGGTGTTCGTGACCGAAGAGCCGGTCGACGCACCGCGCTCGCAGACGGACGTCGCACGCGCCTATCACGCCGAGTTGCAGCGCCGGCAGGACGAGGAGTCGGCGTTCCAAGCCGACCCGATGCCCCGAGGGCCCCGTGGCTGACGACGACGAAGACTGGAAGAAGAAGACCATCCGCCAGATGGATGGGTTCGGCGCCGACGGGAGCGGGTCGGGGTTCTCCTTCGTGTTCATGCTCCCCGCGGTCGAGGTCGCAGGGGAGTCCGCCGCTCCGCCCGCTTCCCTGGGCGGCACCCCGCCTGAGAGCGACGCGCCCCCGCCCTCCCATCGAGGCGCGCAGGCCCCGGTCGCGAGCGTGATGGCCACGCTCAGCGGCCTGGGCTGGCAACAGAGCCTCGCTCCGAGCTCTCGACACCTCGGCGCATGGCAGCCCGAGCGCACCCGGCTGGACGCGCCACCGCCTCCGGCCTTCCCGTCTTCCCATCCCTACGCCCGGGTGGACGCGACGATGGAGATGCCGGGGGTCCTGCTCCCGTCGGAGCTGGCTCTCCGTTCCGTCTCCGCGAGCTCGCCACAGGCCGCGCCAACCGCGTCGTCTCCCTACGCTGCCGAGCAACCGGCGCCGATGTCCCCGCTGTTCAGCATCGCTCCGTCCGCGCCTCTCGGGCAGGACACGGCCGGTGAGCAAGCAGCGGAGCCCGCCGCGGAGTCACCGCTCGATGAGCCGGCCGAGCCCGGCGTCGCGTCCATCCGAGACATGCTGGCGAAGCGGGGGGCGCCGCCGGATCTGCTCGCGCAGCTCGACGCGCTCGAAGACGCGGAGCCCGGCGAACCCCCCACACCGCCGTCGCCCGATGAACTCCGCGCGATGTTCACCGAGGCCGGTAAGCCGCCTCCCGAGGGGCTCGACCAGATGATCGCGGCGCTGGAGGGAGAGCCCCCCGAGGAAGACGAGCCCGAGTCCACCCCCGAGCCGCTCACCGACCGAGAGCGCGTGCAGCTGGCCAAGGCCGACGGCTCCAGCTGTGCGGGCTGGACGCTGATCGAAGCGGACCTGTCCGGGCTGGACCTTCGAGGGATGGACTTCACCGAAGCGGTCCTTCGCGGTGCGGACCTGCGCGGGACGGTGCTCGACGAAGCGGTCCTGACCGGGGCGATCCTGGTCGACGCTTCGCTCGACGATGCGGCGGTGAGTCGCGCCAATCTCGCTCGCGCGGACCTCAGCGGCGCCCGTGGGGCGCGCGTCCGGTTCGAGGTCTCGCTCTTTGAGGACGCTCTCATGCGCGACGCATCGTTTCCCGGGGCGAACTTCCAGGGCGCGGTCGGCCCGAGCCTCGACGCGGCGGGCAGCCATCTCAATGGGGCCAACTTCGAGGGGGCGCGTCTCGAGCGCGCCGACCTCTCTCGGTGCGAGCTCGAAGGCGCCGTATTCGATCGCGCGTCCATGGTGGACTGCAGCATCGAGGGCGCGTTCGCGCTGGATGCCCGCTTCGACGAGGCCTGCATCGAGAAACTGCGCGCGGAGGGCGCCAACCTCACGGGCGCCAAGTTCCGTAAGGTGGCGGGCGACGGGGCGCGCTTTCCCGAGGCCCGTCTGACCCGAGCCAACTTCGGGCTGTCCGCGCTCGCGGGTGCCGACTTCGATGGGGCCTCGCTCGCGATGGCAAGCCTCGGCTCCTGCGGCCTCGGAGGGGCGCGATTCGATCGCGCCGACCTCAGCGGGGCCAGCTTGCTCGCGTCGGACCTGATGTACGCACGCTTCGAGGCTGCAAACTTGGACGATGCGGATCTCCGCTCTAGCAACCTGTACGGGGCGGAGACGTGGAAGGCGTCGACGGTCGGCACGCGTCTCGACGGAGCCAATGTCACCGGCACGAAGCTGGAGTCGGCATGACCGAGACCTTCACCACGCTCGACGCGTTCCGCGCGCGCCGCGAGCGAGACAAGGCGCTCAGCGACGTCACGCTCGAGGGCTTGGACCTCGCGAGCGAGGACCTCACGGACGCTGTGTTCATGCGCGTGCGGTTCGAGAGATGCTCCCTTCGCTTCGCCCGGATGGCGTCCGCGAAGCTCCTCCACTGCGTCTTCTTTGGGGGCGATCTTCACGCGGCGGAGCTGAGTGACGCGACGTTCCTCGACTGCCGCTTTGAGGCCGATGGGGGCGGGCGCATCGATGCTACCGGCGCCAACTTTGCCGATGCGTCGTTGACCGGGACCGACCTCACCGCGCTCCTGTTCGAGTCGGCGGTGTTCAACGGCGCGTTGCTCGATGGTTGCGGCCTCGCGGGGGTCCGGCTGGTGGCGGCGTCGCTCGAGGGCGCGGACCTCGAGGGTGCGACGCTCACGGGGGCGGACCTGAGCGACGCCGAAGCGGAAGGCGCGCGCTTCGATGGCGCGGACCTCTCCGCGGCGCGCCTGGCGGGGACCGACCTCCGTCGCGCGTCGCTCGTCGAGGCCTCGGTCGGGGGGGCCCTGTTTGATGGCGCACGCTTGGCGGGGGCCGACCTCAGTGGGCTCGACCTGCGCTCCGCCGATCAGCTTGGACCAGACCTCGTGGGCGCGCGGCTGTCGCGCGCGAACCTCGCGGGGCAGGTGCTCGATGGTGTGGACCTCAGCGACGGCCGGCTCGACCACGCCAACCTGGCGGGCGCCTCGCTCCGGGGGGCCAAGCTCACCCGAGCCGACCTTCGCTCGGCTGACCTTTCGGGGGCGACGCTGGCCGACGCCCAGCTGCAAGGCACGCGCCTCGCCGCCGCGACGCTCGAGGGTGCGGACCTTCGTGGCGCGGAGATGACGGACGCGGACATCGGAGGCGCGCGGTTGAAGGGGGCGCGCCTGCCGCGGGTGGACTTCAGCGACAAGTTGCTCGCCGGCGCGGATTTCTCGGGGCAGGACCTCCGTCGCGCGTGTTTCCGAGGTGCGGTCCTCACCGACGCGAACTTCTCCGGCGCACTCCTCGCAGGCGTCGATCTGTCGGCGGCCGATCTGAGCGGAGCCCGACTCGGGGGCGCGGACCTGCGCGGCGCCAACTTGAACGAAGCCGTCTTGAGCGATTGCGACCTGAATGGCGCGAGCCTGCAGGAGGCGAATCTCACGCGCGTAAACCTGTCTGGCGCAACGCTCGACGGGGCCGACTTGTCGGAAGCCAACTGCACGCTAGCCGACCTCGACGCGGCTGACCTGACGCGCTGCGCGCTTCACCGCACCTGCCTCGAGATGACGAGCCTCCAGGGGGCTCAACTGGGTGCAAAGGACCTCACGGGCTGCGTTCTGCGGCAGGCCGACTTCACGGGCGCGCAGCTCGACGGGGCCCGGCTCGAAAAGACCGACGCGTTTCAAGCGACCTTCGCGAAGGCGTCCCTCTTGCGCGCTGATCTGCGCGGCATCGCGGCGCGGTTCGGCCGCTTCGAGGGCGCACGCATGACCGAAGCGAACCTCGCCGACGCCGACCTCCGTGAGGCGACGTTCACCGAGACGTTTGCGCCGAAGGCCCGCTTCCTACGGGCTCGCCTGACCGCCGCGAACTTCGAGTCGGCGAACGTGAGCCAGGCAGGGTTCGGGCTCGCTGACCTCCGGTACGCCGTGTTCGACCACGCCAAGGCGGACGGGGTGAGCTTCGCCGGTGCGGACCTGGAGTCCGCGTCCATGCATCGCACGTCGCTCGCGGGCGCAGGCTACGAAGGCACCCGGCACGAGAACGTGCGCGGGACCGACGACGAGCGCGCCAAGGCGGAAGACTTCTCGCCGGGAGGATCCTGAGATGGGCGTGACCCAATTCAAAGAAGCGGACGCGACAGAGGCCGGTGCGAGCATCGAGACCGAGACGGGCGCCAAGGCGACGGTCCAAGACGGCCGCATTCACGTGCACGACACACGTGGCGCGCTCATCTTCGAGTACCGGCCTGACGAGGGCCGCAGCGTGGTCTACGCGCCCGAAGGAGACCTCGAGCTGCACGCCGCCAGCGGCGCGATCGACCTCGTGGGCGAAGAGGTGCGCGTCCGGGGCCGACGCTCCGTCGAGCTGACGAGCGAGGAGGCGGTGCACGTCGCCACCGAAAGCCGTGGAGGCCGGACGCTGAGTCGGTTCAGCTTGCTCCGGCGCGCAGCGGTGCTCGCCTCCCCTCTGCTCGACGCGACCGTCGCCAAGGCACGCGTCGAGCTCGACGAGGGGGCGCTCACCGCGCGCACGACGGTCGCCACGGTGCAGCACGCGCTTCGCGCCATCGACGTGCTCGAGACCGAGGCCGGGCAGATCCTCGAGCGCGCGAAGGAGAGTTACCGCGACGTCGAGGGGCTCTCGCAGAGCAAGGCCGGTCGCATGCGCCTCGTCGCGGAGAAGACCCTGCACGCGCTGGGTCAGCGCACGCTGATCAAAGCCTACGAAGACATGAAGCTGCGCGGCGAGAAGATCTACCTTTCCTGAAGGGCGAAGAACCATGTTTCCCATCGCGACCACCGCTGGCGGAATGAGCCAGGGCACCCCAGATGTCTGCAAGGTCCCGGCGCCTCCGGCCCCGCCTGTGCCGACGCCGTTTCCCAACATCGCGCAGAACGCGACCGCGCAGGGGACGAGCGTCACGGTGAAGGTGATGAACATGCCGTGCCTGACCAAGAACAGTCAGATCCCGATGTCCAACGGTGACGAAGCCGGTGTCGCGGGCGGGGTGACCTCGGGCATGAACATGGGCCCGATGACGGTCAAGACCACGAGCAATACCGTGAAGGTCGAGGGCAGCGGCGCCTTCACGCACCTCAAGAACACGGCGCACAACGGAAGCAATGCGAACCTTCCGATGGGCACCCACGTCGCCCCCAGCTCCCATGCAAAGCTCTTCGTCGGCGGCTGACTTCCACGTCCCACCGGCGCTTCGAACGCGCTAAGAGGGACACGGCGAGTGGTCAGTTGATGTCGACCTTGGTGCCGGTGAGCTTGATGACGCCGCCCGGGTCGACCTTGACGCCCTTGTTGGCTTTGTTCAGCACGTTGACGGTGCCGCCGATGAGGTCGATGTCGAGGCCCTTGATCTTGATCTCACCGCCCGAGACGGAGCCGAGCCGGATCTGCTGTTTGGGGCCGAGGATCTCCATGAACATCAGTCCGGACTCCACGGTGGAGTTCTGTGAGGAGCCGACGGTCACCTTCCCGGAGGTGCCATTCACTTCAACCGCCGTCTGAGGGTCGAGCGTCGTGAGCTCGACCTTCGTCGTGATCGGCACTGGGTTCTC
>JBGCFC010000215.1:0-36715 GCA_045106715.1 Sandaracinaceae bacterium | reverse complement strand
GGCGCGGGCGGCGGCCTCCTCGCCTCGCGCGTAGTGCGTCAGCCCCATCAGGTAGAGGCCGTCGGCGTCCTTGGTGTTGCGCGCGAGGATCTGCTTGCCCATGCGAAGCGCTTGGTCGTAGCGCCCGAGCATGCGCAGCGTTTGGCCGAGATGAACCATGGCGCCGACGTATTCAGGCGCCTTCTCCAGCGCGACGACATAGGCCTTGAGCGCCTTGTCGAACTGGCCCTGCTCGAAGTGCGCGGAGCCGAGAAAGAAGTAGCCGTACTCGTTGTCCGGGTCGTCGACGATGAGCCGCTCGAGCTCCGTGATCGCGCCGTCCACGTCTCCCTCGCGGAGGCGCTCCGCGCCTTCTTGCGCGGCATCCCATCGGTCTTCGCTCATGTTCGTGCCCGTCCCTTCGGCGGCCTCAACCCGCGAACATCATGTCGGGGTCGCGGAAGCTCTTCAGCTCGATGGCGTTCCCCGATGGGTCACGCAAGAAGAGGGTCGCCTGCTCACCGGGCTGTCCCATGAACCGTGTCTTCGGCGGGAGCAAGAAGTCCGTACCCGCGCGTCCGAGCCGCGCCGCCGTTTCGTGCCACTCCTCCCATGGCAAGACCAGGCCAAAGTGCCGCGCTGGGATGGCGTCACCGTCGACCGGATTCTCGCCTGCGCTCGCCATGGCCGCCACGAGGTGCGCGCTGATCTGGTGGCCTCGGAAGTCGAAATCGATCCACCGGGCGGCGCGCCGTCCGACGCAACAGCCCAGGACCTCCACGTAGAAGCGCTCAGTCTGTGCCAGGTCGGTGACCTCGAACGCGAGGTGAAACGGAGGTGCGCTCATCGCTCGATCACCGGAGGGAACGACTCGAGCCGGGTCGCCGGCAGGGCCTGCGCGTCCCGTCGCAGATGGAGGGTGTCTTCGTCCTCCAGCTCTCCTTCGAAGCGCCCCGACATCCTGCCGACGTCGGCGAGTTCGAACGACAGGCTCGCGCCCTCCTGCTCCCATCGGCCCGCCACGTCCTCAACTCCGTCGGCTTGAACCTCGCCTCCGGCGGCGAAGCGCACCGTGGTGGCCTCCTCACCCTCGCCGAGCCGCCAACCTGTCCCTGCGAGGGTCATGCAGACGGTGCCGAATCGAGCTTCCTGCGCCAGGCACGCCGGCGGGCCGAACGCGCGGCGCGCCATGAACGCCCAACGCTGACCGCGCACGTTGTGGGCTTCGCCGAGCAACACCGTGCCGTTGCTGACCCGTGCGCGGTACTCGACGTAGCGATCGCTGAGGAAGACGCGCAGCAGCGGGCCGTCCTGCACCCACTCGTCGGATGCAGGGCTGGCCGCCGCGTGGTCTGTCGAGCGCGCACGGTTGGCGCCCATCAACTCGAGGTCGAACCGGTAGTTGCCGCCGGGACCTTCGGCCTCCACCGTCCAACGGGTGCCCGCCGCGTTCCAGCACTCTCCGCCGAGGCGCGTCTGGGTCGCTGCACAACCGTCTCCGCTCGGCGCGCGCGAGGAGCGCACGGTGCGGGCGGATGGCGGACCCGGCGGCGGGCCACAGGCGGCCAGCGCGCAGCTCGCGATCAGCGCCATCGTCCGTGCCGCGTGGTCCATGTTCAGAAGTACTCCTGCGAGATCGCCTGAAGCTGGCCGTTTTCGCGGAGCGCCAGCATGTGAACGTCGAGCTGGCGGAGGAGCGGGCTGTAGAGCGGCGCGGCGAACCCATAGCCCACGGGCTCATATTCCTCGTCGGAGAGCGAGAGGTCGAGTTCGGTATGGCGGCCGAGGTAGTACTGAAGGACCGGGCGGTCGTAGACGACGGCGTCGACCTCCTCGGCCACCAAGAGGTCCACCGCATCGGCGATGCTGTCGACCTCGACGATGCGAGCGCGGTGGCGCCGCGCGAAGGCCTCCGACGTGGTTCCGTTGAGCACGGCGACGCGGCGCTCGCCGAGCTCTTCCGCGCTGCTGACCGTGCCGCGATCGAGCTGGGCGAGCGTCAATGCCGTGGCGATGCCGGCGGTGAGCGAGGAGGCGGTGATCATCGCGATGATCATCCAGACGCCGGTGAGCAGTCGCCCGGGCAGGGTGATGGGGGCTTTGTCCCCGTAGCCGACCGTCGTCATCGTCACCAGGGCCAGCCAGATGCCCACCCCGATGCCCTTCAGAGGTGTCTTGGGGAACTGGTCGTTGGGCTTGCGCTCGAAGATCCAGAGCAGCGTGCCAACCAGGGTGAGGATCAGCATGAGGATCGCGACGGCGCCGAAGAACGTGCGCGAGATGAACGGGCTGACGCGCTCCCACAGGCTGCCCCCCGGTTGCGCCAGAATCGCGAGGTTCGCCTCCCAGTAGGGTTGCGTGAAGCTGACGCGGGCCGCTCTTCCCGAGGTGATGCTGACCGGGCCGACCAAGAGGTCGCAGCGCCCGGCCGCGAGCGCCGAAACGCCCGCCTCCGAGTTTGGGTATTCGGCCAGCTCGTAGTCCGCTTCCATGCGGGCGGCGACGGCCCGGAACAAGTCGACGCTGATGCCCACCGGGGGCTCGCCGGCGACGTGCACATGAAAAGGCGGATTGCCCACCACGCCCACGCGGAGGTTGCGGCGGTCAACCTCCGGCACGACGACGGGATCGTCGAGCACCGAGCGCATCAGCGCCCGGACACCTCCGTCGAGAGGCTCGATGCTCCCGTCCGATACGCTTCCGTCCAGCAGACCGCCCTCGGGCAGTCCACCTTCGGGCAGGCCCCCGTCAGGAAGGCCCCCGTCAGGAACGCCGGCTTCGAGCGCTTCGGGGTCGATGCCGGAGCTTGGTTCGTCCTGTGCCCAGGCCAAGCCAGGCGCGGCGACGGAAACGAGGCTGACGAGGACGCACGCCCAAGTCACTTCGAGCCGCTGGTGGCGCCGCGATTCCACGGCGGGAAGCTATCACGAGGGCCTCGATGTCCTCGGCGGAGCTCGAGACGCACCTCGCCGGCGGGACCGGGCCCCCTGCGGCGCGTCGCTCCTCGCCGATGCACCGCATCGACTCGTCACGCCCCCCCAGAGGGACCGGGTCGCGCTCGTCGATCCGCATCACGACTCCCGCCTCGGCCATCGCGCGGTCTCAGACGCCGACGAGCGGCAGCGCGCGCTTGGGGCGGTCCGCGGGGTCGGTCAGCGGCACCGGGTAGTCGCCCGTGAAGCATGCGTCACAGAACCCGCCTTCGCCCACCGCGCCGTGCAGCCCCTCGACGCTCAGGTAGCCCAGCGAGTCGGCCGTGATGTAGCGGCCAATTTCGGAGACGTCATGGCTCGAGGCGATGAGCTCGCCACGCGACGGGGTATCGATTCCGTAGAAGCACGGCCAGCGGGTCGGGGGGGAGCTGATGCGCAGGTGCACCTCTCGCGCGCCGGCATCGCGGAGCATCTTCACGATTTTTCGGCTGGTCGTCCCGCGCACGATCGAGTCGTCGACCACCGCCACCCGCTTGCCCTCGAGCAACGCGCGGACAGGGGCGAGCTTGAGCCGGACGCCGAAGTGCCGGATGGACTGCGCGGGTTCGATGAAGGTGCGGCCCACGTAGTGGCTTCGCATCAGGCCGAGCTCGAACGGGAGGTCTTGCGCGGCCGCGAACCCCATCGCGGAGGCCACGCCGCTGTCGGGCACGGGGATCACGAGGTCGACGTCGGCGGGTTGTTCTTCGGCGAGCCTGCGTCCGAGCTCCTTGCGCACTCCGTAGACGCTGAGCCCGTTGAGCTCAGCGTCCGGGCGCGCAAAGTAGACGTACTCGAAGATGCACATGCGGGTCGGCTGCGGCTCGAATGGGGACATCGAGCGCATCCCCTTTTGGTCCACCACCAAGACTTCGCCCGGCTTGACGTCCCGGACGTACTCCGCGCCGATGAGATGGAACGCAGGGAGCTCCGAAGCGACCACGTGGGAGTCCTTCAGCAGACCCACGCAGAGGGGACGAAACCCGTGCGGGTCACGCACGGCGATCAGCTCGGTCGGCGTGAGGAACACCATCGAGTAGGCGCCCTCCACCTGCTTGAGCGCCTCGATGATGCGCTCGACCGTCGTCGGCGCCTTCGAGCGGGCCACCAGGTGGACGAGCAGCTCGGTGTCGCTCGTCGTTTGGAAGATCGAGCCTTCCGCTTCGAGCCGGGGGCGGAGCGTGTCGAAGTTGGTGAAGTTGCCGTTGTGCGCGACGGCGAGGGAGCCGTGCGCGTAGTCGACCGCGATGGGCTGGGCGTTCTTGAGGCCGCCGCCTCCGGCCGTGGAGTAGCGGACGTGTCCGATGGCGTGCGGGCCAGCGAGGCGGTCCAGCACGTCTTCGGCGAAGGCGTCCTGCACGAGCCCGAGGGCGCGGTGCGCGAACAGACGCTGGCCGTCCGAGCTGACGATGCCAGCGCTCTCCTGGCCGCGGTGCTGCAGCGAATGCAGGCCAAGGTAGGTCAGATTCGACGCTTCTTCGGCCGCGTAGACCCCGAAGACACCGCACTCATCGTGGAAGTGGTCGTCCACGCTTCGTGGGATACCACGGTTTGCAGTCGGGCTGGGGGTGCCGCGGCGCTTCTGTCTCCGAACCGGCACACGCGGTTTGCTAGTGTCCCGCGGTGCCTCCGATCTGCCGCGACGCTCGCTGGCTCTGCCTCGCGCTCGTGTGGGTGGCGTCCACCGCGTACGCACACCGCGGGAGCACGAAGCGTCTCGTCGTGGAGTCGCTGCCCGACGGCGCTGAAGTGCGTGTGGCGTTGGAGCGGGTCGACGCCGCCGTCGAGCTCGGACTGGACGAGGACGCCAGCGCGGATGCGGTGCTCGTGCGCGGCGCGGAGGTCGCGGCTTGGTTGCGCGACGGCATCACGGTGCGCGGGGAGGGGGGAGCCTGCGATGCGACGGCGGGGACGCTGACGTCCCTCCCGAGCGCGGACCCCCCGGAGGTGCAGCTCACGCTCCGCTACACCTGCCCGGCGCCGGTTCGCGACCTGGTGCTCGCAGACCGGACCATTTTCGAGGACGACGCCCAGCACGAGGCGTTCGTGCGGCAGCGCTTTGGGAGTGAGGCGGACGCGCGTGTCTTGCGAAGAGGCCGGCAGACGCTGACGCTGGGCGAGCCACAGGAGACGGTCGGGCTCCTGGTTCGCTTCGCCGAGGAGGGGGTCATCCACCTCGCGACGGGGTACGACCATGTGCTGTTTCTGCTGTCGCTCATCCTCACGGCCGGAGGCCTCGCGCGTCGGGAAGGGCTCAAGGTGGCGCTTCGCGACGTGGCGGTGATCGTCACGGCGTTCACCATCGGGCACAGCCTCACGTTGGTGGCGGCGGCCCTGGGCTGGGTGGTGCTGCCCTCACGGTGGGTCGAGTCCACCATTGCGCTCTCGATCGTCCTCACGGCGGCGCTCAATCTGGCGCGCCCCGAGGCGCGCAAGGGCCTCGCCGCGGTGGCGGGCGGCTTCGGCCTCGTTCACGGGTTCGGATTCAGCGGCGTGCTGGCTGAACTGGGGCTGCCTGCGCAGGCGCGCGTCGCCTCGCTGCTCGCGTTCAATGTGGGCATCGAGTTGGCCCAGCTCGCCTTCGTCGGGGTGTTCCTGTTGCCTCTTGCCTGGGTCGCCAAAGACGAGACACGGGAGCGCTGGATGGTCCGCGGCGGCTCCGCTTTGATCGCGATGGTGGCGCTCTACTGGTTCATCGAGCGCGCGTTCCTGGGCTGACGGCGCTGACCCTCGACGACCCGCCTAGCGACGGCCCTTGTAGCCCATCATCTCCTGCATCACGCCCTCCGACGCCTCGGCGATCTCCATCTCTTCGCGCATGCGGTCGGCGCAGTCCTCGCAGAGCTTGAGGGTCTTGCGGCCGACCTTCACCTTGACCACGTCATCGGCTTCGATCTCGTCTTCACATTCGCGGCAAACGGGCATCGGTCTCTCTTTCCACCGTCATCGGACGGTTCTGCTTGCCAGGGGCAGCGCGAAATTCTACTCCTTTCCGGTTCGACTGGCGTCCCCTTCCGAGAGGTTCAGTAAGTGGCCGACGATCGCATCGATGAAATCCTGGGCTTCTGGTTTGGCGCGTCCGAGGACGACGAGGAGTTCCCGACCGAGCGCGAGCTGTGGTTTCAGAAGTCCGCCAAGGTCGATCGGGTGATCGAGAAGCGCTTCGGAAAGCTGGTCGAGTCCGCCTGCGCCGGCGATCTCGACGACTGGGCGACCACGGGAAGAGGGCGACTCGCGCTCATCTTGCTGCTGGACCAGTTCCCACGGAACATCCACCGCGAGCATCCGGACGCCTTCAAGGGTGACGAGAAGGCCCTCCAGCTCTGCTTTGACGGGCTCGATGAGAGCCTCGACCGGCAGCTCAACGCGACGCAGCGCTGCTTCTTCTACATGCCCGCCATGCACGCCGAGGACGTTGACGCGCAGCTCGCCAGCGTGGAGGTCTTCGAGGAGCTCGCCGGTGAGGTCGGCGAAGCCGACCGCGAGATGGTGCAGGACTTCCTCAAGCACGCCCGGCAGCACCGCGACGCGGTCGAGCGCTTCGACCGGTTCCCGTGGCGGAACAGCGTGCTCGGCCGCAACTCCTCGTCTGAGGAGAGCGCCTTCCTGCAGCACACTGGGCAGCTGTAGTACTCGAGCAGCGGTCGCGTTCGAGCATCGGTCGCCTCTGGCCTCGGGGCAGTGTTAGCGCCGCGAGACGTCGCCTCGGACATGGAGGCTTCGAGGCTGCTATTCTCCCGGCCGCCCAATGAGCGCTACCCTCCGTCGAATCGAATCCATCGTCCCGCGCAAGGCGCGCGCGTTCGGAGGCAAAGCCAAGAACCTTGCGGCCCTGGCCCGCGCAGGGTTCCCGGTCCCGGCGGCGTACGCGCTGGATACGGCCGGCGCCGATGCGTTCTTCGAGGCCGCGCTGCCAGTGGGGGACCGACCGGAGGCCTTGCTACGGGCGCCCGCGAGCGCGCTTTCGGACGAGCGCATCGACGCGATCCGAGCCCGCGCATCGGAGCATCCCGTGCCGGACGACGTCCGGGACACCGTGTTGCAAGCCCTCGAGGTGCTGCGGTCCGAGGGAGCGGTCGCCGTCGCGGTGCGCTCGTCGTCGACCTGCGAAGACCAGGAGGCGACCAGCGCGGCGGGTTTGCACGCCACGGTGTTGGGCGTCCGGACCGACGCGCAGCTGCTCGAGGCGGTGCGCGAGTGCTGGACGAGCATGCTCACGCCGAGCGCCATCAAGTACCTCCGCGGCGCGGCCAGTGGGCGCGACGCGGGCGTCGGGGTGGTCATCCAGGCGATGGTGCCCGCCGAGGTGGCCGGGGCCATGTTCACGGTCAACCCGCTCAGCGGCGACCCCCACGAGATGGTGGTCAACGCCTCGTACGGTCTCGGGAACACCGTCATGGACGGCCGGGTCTCGCCCGACACCTTCCGCGTCGACAAGGCCAGCCGTTGGGTGCGCGACCGCGTGGTGGGGGACAAAGCCATCGCCTCCCGGTGGACGGCCGAGGGGCTCGAGGAGCACGCGGTGCCCGAGGGCATGCGCGCGCAGTCGTGCTTGTCGGACGAGCTGCTCGCCGCGCTGGTCGAACTTGGTCGGCGGGTCGAGGAACACTTCGACGACGCGCGCGACATCGAATGGGCGGCGGTCGGCGGCACGCTGTTTCTGCTGCAGGCCAGGCCGGTGACCGCCCTGAACCGCTCGCCGCGCCGCGCGTCACGACGGACCCGCGAGCGTGCGGGCAACCGCACCGTGTGGTCCAACGTCAACGTCGGCGAAGCGCTCCCCGGAGTCGCCACGCCGCTCACCTGGTCCATCCTCAGCGAGTTCAGTGATCGCGGCTTCCGTCGCGCGTTCGGCTCGCTCGGCTGCAGTGTCCCGCGGGAGGCCGAGCTCGTGGCCAGCTTCCGGGGCCGCATCTATCTCAATCTGACCGAGTTCTTCGAGATCGCGAGCCAGGTCCCCGGGATCCGTCCCAAGACCATCCTCGCGCTGGGCGGCGGGGGCGACCAGGAGACGCGCCGCCTCGAGATGGACATCGAGAGCAAGGGCTCGACGGGCTTCCTGCTTCGCCTCCCGCTCACCGTCGCGCGCTATGTGCGGCAGAACGTGGGGCTCATGGAGCGCGTGGCGAGCTTCGAGGACAGCTTCCACGACGAGCGGCAGCGACTGGGCAGCATCGATTTCCGCGTCCTGTCCCACAGCGGTCTCGACCGCGTGCTGCACCGGGTGGAGCGGCAGCTCGACGAGAGCGGGCTCGTCATGCTCAACGTCTACGGGAACTTGCTCGCGAGCGTCATCTTGCTGCGCGGGGTCATTGGCGCGGTGGCCAAGGACGACGCGTCGCGCCTCGAGCGCGAGCTGCTCACGGGACTTGCCGACGTCGACAGCGCGTCTCCCGGCCTGACGCTCTTCCACATCGCGGAGACCGCGCGGACCGAACCGGAGACGCTCGAGGTGTTCACGGGCAGGGACCCTTCCGCGCTCCGGCTCGAAGACCTCCCCGAGGGCCCGACGCGCCGCGCGCTCGCACGCTTCTTCCGCGCGTACGGCGACCGTGGCGCCCGAGAAGCCGAGATCGCGGAGCCCCGCTGGGCAGAGGACCCGTCGCTTCCGTTCGCGACGATCCGCGCCCACCTGGCACGACAGAGCGGCGCGATCAGCCCCGTGGACGTCGAGCGTCGACAGCGGAGCATTCGCGAGGCGGCGTGGCAGGAGCTCGCCGACAAACTCCCCGGCCCCGCCAAGGTCGCCGTCCGTCACCTGCTCTCGCTCGTCCAGCGCTTCATGCGCATCCGAGAGCGTCTGCGATCCCATGTCGTGAGCGTGTTGGGCATGGTGCGAAGCGTGGCGCTCGACGCGTCCCGGCGGCTCGTGGTGGTGGAGCCCAGCGCCGGCGTCGACGCCGCGTTTTTCCTGGGTGTCGACGAGCTGCACGCATTTCTCCGCGGAGACGTCAAAGCGCTCGCCCCGATCATTCGACGTCGCCGGCTCCAGCTCGAACGGGACCGCGCACTCCCGGACCCTCCCGACAGCTTCATGGGCCTGCCGCCGGAGCCGGAGCCCGTGGCGCACGGCGCGGACCTCCTCACGGGCCTGGCCGCCTGCGCAGGGGTGGCCCGAGGGCGCGCGCGCGTGCTGCACGACCCTTCGGAGGCTAAGGCGCTCCGCGCGGGGGAGATCCTGGTGGCGCCTTACGCGGACGTCGGATGGTCGCCGCTGTTTTTGGTCGCCGCCGCGGTCGTCACCGATTTGGGCGGGCCGCTGAGCCACGCTTCCGTGGTCGCCCGCGAGTACGGCGTGCCGTCCGTGGTCAACGCCAAGAACGCCAGCAAGATCGTCTGTACCGGAGACCTGGTAGAGGTCGACGGGGCGGCCGGCACGCTCCGCATTCTCGAGCGGGTCGCGCGACCGGATGCGATCGGCGCCGGCTCGGCCGTCGCCACGCCCGAGTGACGATGATCCCGGTGGTCCACGAGGACGAACACCTCCTGGTCGTGAACAAGCCGACGGGCCTGCCCACGACGTCGCCCCGCGAGGGCGACTCGCTCACGCAGCGGCTCATGTCGGCGCGCGAGGAGAAGCTGCACCCGAGCTCGCGACTCGACGCCGAGGTCACGGGGATGGTCACCTTCGCCCGCACCAAACCTGCGATCCGCGCGCTCGAGCAGGCCCGAAAAGAGGGCCGATACACCCGCACCTACGTGGCCTTGAGCGCCGGCGCGCTGTCCGACCACGGCCGGTGGGATGCGTCCATTGCCATCGCCCCGCACGATCGTCGCCTGCGCGCTGCGGTCCCGCCGGGCACCCGTGGCGCGCGCGTCCAGCATGCCGAGACGGCGTTCCAGGTCTCCGCGCGAACCGCGCACGTGGCGCTGCTTCGATTGTCTCCGCAGACGGGGCGCACGCATCAGCTCCGCGTGCACGCCGCAAACGCCGGGGCGCCCCTGCTCGGGGACCACCGCTACGGCGGGCCGAAGCGCGTCACGCTCCCCGACGGGCGCGTGCTCTCCGTCCGCCGAACGATGCTCCACTGCGCGGTGCTCGGCCTGCCTCGTGTCGGGGGAGGGCGGCTCGACCTGCGCCTCGCGCCGCCGGAGGACTTCGCTCTCTTGTTCGAGGCGTTGGGCGGCGACACGAAGGAGCTCGAACCTTCGTGCTGGCGCTGAACCGCTTCGGCGTCAGTTGGCTGGATCTTCGGGAGCGGGAGCGGTGGGCGCGCTGAGCTCGGGAAACGCAGCGCGGAGCTCCTCGTCGAGCGTGCGCGCCACCTCGACGTCCACATCCAGAAGGCCGATCGCCACGCGCTCGACGTTCCGCCGGTAGACGAAGACGCGCCGCACGCTCGGAGGCGCGTCGGAGCCCGGGGGCGGAAGCCCGTCGAGCAGGAGCGGGGCGCGGGGGTCGACGCCCTCCGCCACGATCTCGGCACCCGGCAAGTCGGTGACCACCACCAAGGCGCCCTCGAGGGCCCGCGCGACCTCGGGCGAAAGGCGGCCGAGGGCGGTCTGTACGCGCTGCTCGAAGTGCTCCTGCGGCAGAGCCCAAGGGTGACGCGCGCTCGCCAGATCCATCTCACGCGATCGGAGGAACGAGAGCAGCGCCGCCCGGTCGTCGCCGCGTGCGTCGTGGATGATGCCCAAGTAGTAGTGCGCGTCCCCGTTCTGCAGCCCGCCCTGCGTGAGCGCATCTTGCAGCAGCGGCTCGGCGCGGTCGTGCTCGCCGACGTCGACGAGCGCGCGGCCCACCGAGAGGCGAAGCTGGGCGTTCTCGAACGGCCCTGAAGGGAGGTCCTGCGCCGTCTTGCGCGCCGCCTCGCGGTCGCCGCGGTCGAGGTGGATCTCCACCTCCAGCAGGATCGCGTCGGCGCGCTCGTCCAACTCGTCGCTGCGCAGGCACTCGCGCGCCTCCCGCACCATCTTCAGCGCTGCGTCCGGGTCCCGGAGAGCGAACAGAGAGAGCTCGGCGATGTTCAGCATCGCGTCGACGAATCCGTCATCGAGCTCCAGCGCGGCGTGGTAGTGCTCGAGCGCGGGCTCCACGCGGCCCTGGGCCGACAGCACATACCCGAGCAAGTTGTGCGCGTCGGGGGAGTCTTCCGCCAGCTCGACCGCTTTCTCCGCGGACAGCCCTGCGCCGGCGAGGTCGCCGCGCGCGACCAGGTCCCAGCCGCGGTCGAGGTGCGCGCTGAGT
Organism: Sandaracinaceae bacterium; assembly: GCA_045106715.1. Lineage (GTDB taxonomy): Bacteria > Myxococcota_A > Polyangia > Polyangiales > Sandaracinaceae. Next base: position 25,576 of record JBGCFC010000215.1, on the reverse strand, counting down.
TGGTCCATGGGTTGCGGCCTGTCGTCGACGTCCATGCCTCGGTCGATGTACGGCGCGGGACGGTCAGGTCAAGCCGCCGCGCCCTCGTCCCCGCGCGTGCGGTCATCTCGTCGGCTTTCGGACACCCAGGGGGACTCCTGGTACACCCAAACCATGGGGAGCGGACGCGAGCTTCGAAGCGCGGCAGGGGATCGGCGTCTTGGCCGTTGCCTGCCCGCTGCGCTCGTCGTTCCGTGTGTGCTCGTCGGGTGCCTCGGTTTCACGCCCATGCCGGACGAGACGCTCTCCTTTGGCGCGACCAACCGCGGGGTCCTGCATCGCGGGGAGGCGATCGCCACGCAGGGCGACGGCTACGTCCTGGCGCGCACCGGGGATGCCACGCGTTTCGGGACGCCGGAGCTGATCGCGGCCCTCGAGCGCGCGGCCGCGTCCGTCGAGGCGCGTTTCCCCGGGACCGCCCCGATCCGCATCGGCGATCTCTCCTCGCCCGCGGGAGGGAGGCATCCGCGCCACGGCTCCCACCGCACCGGACGCGACGCCGACGTCCTGTTCTACATGACCGACGCCGCCGGGCATTCGCAGACCGGGCGAGGCTGGCTCGCCTACAACCGCTTCGGCTTCAGCGTCGAGCACGAGCGCGCGAACGGCCTCTACTTCTTCGACGACGCCCGCAACTGGCACTTCGCGCGCACGCTCCTGCTCGATGAGGAGGCCCGTGTGCAGTGGCTCTTCGTCAGCCGGGGCATGAAGGCGCGCCTGTTGCGCTACGCGCTCGCGCACGAGAGCGATCCGCGCGCCCTGTCCCGCGCGGCCTACGCCCTGCACCAGCCGGCAGACGCGGCCCCGCACGACGACCACTTTCACGTTCGCATCTATTGCCCGCCGCGGGACCTCGCGCACGGGTGCCGAAACCGCGGGCTGGTCTGGTCCTGGTTGCGGGGTGACACAGAGAAGCCGCCGCGTGAACCGGGCGCGCGCCTGGATGACGAGGCCCTGCTCGAGTCCATCCTCGAGCCCCTGTAGAGGGCTGAAGCGCAGCTCAGCGACGGATGTGAGTGTGTGCGTCCGCCGCGACCCGGCTCGCGTCCGCGTCGTGCTTGAGCAGCACGCCCAGCGTATCGCGCACCAGCGCGGGGGACAGCGTGTCGGCGCCCATCAAGACGAGTGCGCGCGCCCAGTCCAGGGTCTCGGCGACGCTCGGGGTCTTGCGGAGCTCCAGGTCTCGGACCGACTGAACGAACGCGACCAGTTGCTCCGCCAGCGCGTCCTTGGCCTCCGGGACCTGATGGCGCACGATCGCGAGCTCCCGTCGTGCGTCCGGGAACCCGAGGGCGAGGTGAAGGCAGCGCCGCCGGAGGGCTTCGGTCAGCTCGCGGGTGCCGTTGCTGGTCAAGACGACGTACGGTCGGGACCGCGCTGTGAGCGTGCCGAGCTCAGGCACACTGACGGCGAAGTCACTCAGGACCTCGAGCAGCATCGCCTCGAGCTCGGGGTCGCTGCGATCGACCTCGTCGATCAGCAGCACAGCGGGCTGCTCGCTGCGCAACGCCTGAAGGAGAGGGCGCTCCACGAGGAACCGCTCGTGAAAGAACGCGGTCTCGTGCGTGGCGACGCGCTCGATGGCTTCCGAGAGGTCCTGTGCGCCTTCGGTGGTCTCCCGCACGGCGTCGCGGAGGAGCTGGATGTACAGCATCTGCTTGCCGTACTCCCACTCGTAGAGCGCCTTCGCCTCGTCCAGTCCCTCGTAGCACTGCAGGCGGATGAGCGGCCGGGACGTGGCGCGGGCGATCGCCTTGGCCAGCTCGGTCTTGCCCACCCCTGGCGGTCCTTCGATCAGCAGCGGTCGGCCCAGCATGCCGGCGAGCCAACTCACGGTCACGGTCGCGCGGTCGGCCAGGTAGCCGGCATCGGCGAGTCCACGCGCGGTGGCGTCCGCATCGGCGAACGGAGGGGAGGGGGTCGTCATGCGTCGAAGTCCTACTCGAGCAAGACGCGGCAGACGGTGGCGACGTCTTCCGCCTCCGCGTCGACGCCGCAGCTCACCCACGCGTCGGGGATCGCGCTTGCGAGGATCCCGAGTTGCTTGCGGAAGTCGGGGGCCTCTCCCCACAGCACCACCCGGCAGCCTTCGGGCAGCTCGGGCGCGACCGACAGGAGCGTCTCCAAACGAACGGTGGGCCGGACACAATCGACGACGACCAAGTCGGCGGGCTCGGACAAGATCGCCAGCGCGTCGGAGATCGGCTGAACCCGCGCCGTGCCGGCCATGGCGCGCCCCATGCCCGCGGCCCGCATCGGATCGGCCGTACAGACCAGCACGACCCGTAGCAAGTCGGGCTCGGGCTCGGTCCATTGTGCGCGGCGACGTGGCGCCGACGGCGGTCGTCGTCCTCCCCGCGAAGCCAGCGCGCGCCGCTTTCGGATCGCCTCGGCCGTGGGGGGCGAGGTGGGGGTGCGTGACTCCTCGGAGGCTGGCCGGCGCCTGCTTGGCTCCGAATCGTCGCGGTTCTCGTCCGCCGCGAGGGCGTCGTCCCAGTCGAGGTCACCGTCCCAGTCGAGGTCACCGTCCCAGCTCAGGTCGTCGTCGGCAGATCCGAACGTGAGTTCTGGCTCGTCGTCGTCGTCCAGCTCGGTCTTGATTCTCTTCCGCTCGACTTCGACCTCGCGGGAGGAGGGCGGGGGAATCGCGTCGTCGTCGCTCATGTCGAGCACGAGCGCGGGAGCGGGCGGACGGGCCGTGACTCGCTCGTCTTCCTGGGACGGGGCCGCCTGGAACAGGCCGATCGGCGGGGTCGTCGGGCGGACTTCGGAGACCTCCTGCGCAGACGCCATCGACGCGATCGGCCGCAGCTGGTCGACGATCATCATCGCGGTCTCTGTGCCCAAGCGGTCTTCGACCGCGGCGAACAGCGCGTTCTCGACGAACACCATGACGGTGCGTCCCGCCTCAGGGATGTCGGTTCGGCCAGAGAGATCCAGCGCCGCCGCGATGACCTCCTGAGTCACCTCCGGCGACGCGAAACACTCGACGGTCTCCCGTACGGTGCGCGCCAGCAATCCGGCGTCGGCGGCTTGCGGCCTCATGCCGAGACCCCGCACGTGCGGGGGCCTTTGTCTGTTTGAGGAGCGTGCGCCACGGGCAAACCGGCGATGCCAAACGTGGCGACCGCTCCCCGCAGATTAGGCGAACGCGGAGAGGGGGTCCACTCTGGTGCGGGGCATCCGCGCGCCGGCCCGCCGCGGTTGCCAATCAGTTGAAAACGATTATCGTTCGCCGATGAGCGCCGAGGTCACCGATGTGGGCACGCTGGCCGACGTCCCTGTGGGTGCGGAGGCGACCATCGTGCGGGTTCGGTGCGAGCGACCGGTGGCCCGCCGCCTCATGGAGATGGGGCTCTTGCCGGGGACCTCGGTTGCCGTCGTGAGGGTGGCGCCGCTCGGGGATCCGGTGGTTCTTCGGGTGCGCGGCTACTCGCTTTCGATCCGCCGGAAGGAAGCCGCGTCCATCGCTGTCGAGGGGGTGCGCGAGAGCGTGACCGCGCCGGCCTCGGTGCGTCGGACGGCGTCGTGAAGGCGCCACCCACCGAGACGAAGACCATCGCGCTCGCCGGCAACCCCAACGCCGGCAAGACCACCTTGTTCAACGCGCTGACCGGGGCGCGGGCTCGGACGGGAAACTACCCCGGCATCACGGTGGACCGTCGGAGCGGGCCATGGCGTGCGGGCGCCGTCGAGACGCAGCTCGTCGACGTTCCGGGAACGTACAGCCTCACCTCCCGGAGCCCCGAGGAGCAGGTCGCGGTCGACGTGATCCTGCCCGGCCGAGGGCCCGGGCCGGATGCCGTGGTGGTGGTGGTCGACGCGACGACGCTGGGCCGGCATCTCTACCTCGCGATGCAGATCGTGGACGCCGGGTGCCGGACCGTTCTGGCGCTCAACATGATGGACGAGGCGCGCGCCGGAGGCGTCGAGATCGATGTCGACGGGCTGGAGGCGGCGCTCGGCGTTCCCGTCGTTCCGATCGTGGCGCTCCGCGGGGAAGGGCTGGAGGCGCTCGCGACGGCGGTCGAGACCGCGTTGGACACGCCCGTCGAGCGATCGCCAGAGCCGCTGCCCTCGTCGCTGACGCCCGATGTCGCGCGGGTGGAGGCGGTGCTTCGCGACGCCCACCCCGATGCGTCTGCCGCCTCGCTTCGGGCGCGCGCACTTTGGGCGCTGCTGAGCCTGGGTGACGACGAGCTCGACCACGTGTCCGCGGGGCTTCGCGCCGAGGTGGAGGACGTTCGGCGCGGAGCCACGGCGGAGGGCCGAGACCCCGACGTCGAGATCATCGCGGCTCGATACGCCCGGATCGATGGGTGGATCGAGCAGGTGGTTCGGCACCCGGATCGCGCGCCCCGGCAGCGGAGCGAGCGCATCGACGCCGTCCTGACGCATCCGCTCTGGGGTGGGCTCGCCTTCGCCGTCGTGATGTTCGTCCTGTTCGAGGCCCTCTTCGCCTGGTCCGATCCCTTGATCGGCCTGGTCGAGACCGCCGTCGGGTTCCTTCAAGGCGGCGCGTCCAGCGTGATCCCCGCGGGGCCTCTCCGCGATCTGGTGGTGGAGGGCGTCATCGGCGGGGTGGGCAACGTCGTGGTGTTCGTGCCGCAGATCGGCCTGCTCTTCCTCTTCGTCGCCGTGCTGGAAGACAGCGGTTACCTCGCCCGCGTCGCGCTGGTCATCGATCGCCTCATGCGTAGCGTGGGCCTCCACGGAAGGGCGTTTGTGCCCCTGTTGAGCGGCTTCGCGTGCGCCGTGCCTGCGGTGATGGCGACCCGCTCCATCGAGAATCGGCGCGATCGCTTGGTCACGATGCTCGCGCTTCCGCTGATGAGCTGCAGCGCGCGGTTGCCCGTCTACGCGCTGGTCATCGCCGTGATCTTTCCCGTCGAGCAACGGCTGTTCGGGGTCTTCTCCACCGGCGCCGTGATGCTCTTCGTCATGTACGCGCTGAGCGTCGTGGGTACGCTCGGCGCGGCGTCGGTGTTGCGCCGGACGGTGCTCGCGGGGCCCCGGCCCACATTGGTGCTCGAGCTGCCGCCTTACCGGATGCCCGGCGCGCGTACGGTTGCGCTCGCCGTGTGGTCGCGCGTGAAGAGCTTCCTCGTGGACGCAGGCACGATCATCCTCGCGATTAGCATCGTGCTGTGGGCCTTGCTCGCCTACCCGCAAGATCCCGCCGTCACGGCCCGCTACACAGCGCTCCGTGGCGAAGCCGCGGCGACGCTCGAAGGGGCCGAGGCGGAGGCGCGGCTCGCGGTCTTGAATGGCGAGGAGGCGGAGGAGCAGATGGCGTACAGCGCGGCCGGGCGGCTGGGGCGCTTCATCGAGCCCGCGATCGCGCCGCTCGGGTTCGACTGGCGGATCGGCATCGGGCTGATCGGGTCGTTCGCGGCGCGCGAGGTGCTGGTGAGCACGCTCGGGATCGTGTGGGGGATCGGCGACGACGCAGACGAGGGGAGCGTGCCGCTTCGGCAAGCACTTACGGAAGCGGAGAACCCGGACGGAACACCGCTCTTCACCATGCTGACGGGGCTCTCGCTGATGGTGTTTTTCGTGTTCGCGGCGCAGTGCATGAGCACCATCGCGGTCGTTCGACGGGAGAGCGGCAGCTGGCGATGGCCCATCCTGATGGTTGTCTACATGAGCGCGTTGGCCTACGGCGCGTCGCTCCTGACGTACCAGGGTGGGCTGCTATTGGGCTTCACATGAGCTGGCAGTGGGCTCTGGTCGTGCTGATCGAGCTGGCGGCGGTCGGCTTTCTTGGCTGGAAGCTCGCCGGGCGGAAGCTGAGAAAGCCGAGGGTCTTGCAGAAGCCGGATGTCCCGGCGTCCGCGCTGCTGCGACGTCAGAAGGGCGACGGCGGCGGCACGGGAAGCCGTCGCGGCGGCGGATCGGTGGCACCCGGTCCCGGAGAGGGTTGATCTGGGGGCGGCTCCTCGCTCGGCGTCGGCTCGGGGGCGGCGCGTCGCCCAAGGAAACCGCGCCCCAGCTGAAGCAGCCGCTGCAGCTCGCCCATCCGCATGTCGACTGCGCCGAGCACCCGGTCATCCTCCGCCTCGAGCGTGGCGCGTCCGAGGATCGGCCCGACGCCGAGCATCTGCGTGATGATGTTGTTCGCGTAGCCTTCGCGGACGCGCTCCCAATACTCGTGTGCCTCGGTCGCCTGCGTCTCGTTCTCGTACTGCCACTCCGTGCGCACCGCGATCCCGCCGTCCGCGTCGGTCATCGCCATGCGTGCCGTCGTCGGCAGCACTTCGACGGGGCGTCGGCGGTTGCGCGTGAAGTTGCGTGCGCCCTCGATTTCGAGCGTGAGTCCGGCCCCCTCCGGCATCGAGAGCAGCGCGTCCGCGGGATGGACCGCCTCGCCCGCCTGGGCCGCCTCGTCCGCGCGCGTCAGCGCCACCGCCAAGACACGCGGGAGATCGACCGGGCGGCAGATCACGAAGTGCCGTGGCCCCACGATGGCGATGACCCGCTCGGTGTTCGACGGATCGTGCCAGTCCGCCACTGGCACGCCGTCCTCCTCGCGCCACGTGACCGTCTCGCCGGCCGACGTCGCGAGGGCGACGGCCGCGGCGCGGATCGACGCGGGGCCGGCCTCAGCGCGACCAGCGAGGATCATGCGCGAGCGGTTGAGGTTCGGGCTCGCCACGAGGAGCCGGTCCAGGTCTTCGAGTGGGTCGATGCCCGAGTCGCCCAGCACGTTCCGCCAGTCCGGCAGCACGCCCAAGAACTCGCGCACGTCGTCGGCGATCGGGGACGCCCGGATGCGTCGCATGTCGATGCGGAGCGCGAGCTGCGAGCCCGCCGGCAAAAACGCGACGCCTTCGCCTTCGCCCTCCTCAGCGCCTTCGTCTTCGCCCTCTTCACCCTGACCTTCGGGTTCCGGGTCCGGTTCGGGTGGATCGGGTTCGGGCGGCCCGGCGTCCGGTCCCGCGTCGGGCTCCGGCGGCCCGGCGTCGGCGACCGCCTCGCCCTCCTCGCCCTCACCCTCCGCGCTGACCGGCTCGGGTGGTGGCGTAGGCGGCGGAGTGGGGCGCGCGCCCTGGCTGACGGTCAGCGTGTCGGTCATCCCGAACTCCACCTCGTCGGGAAGCGCGAACTCGAACCCCAGCTCCGGGGCATCGGTGGCCCCGTAGATGTAGCTGGCCAGCGCGCCGTGGAGGGCGAGCGAGAGCACCCAGCCGAAGAGGGTTGCGCGGCGTCGCTGGCTCATCGTCGATCCCCGTGGGGTTGACGCGCCCGTCGGCCCGTGAAATCTCCCCCCGGCCCGCGATGCCGACGAACACGCTCACCCGCGCCCGCATCTTCAATCCGCTCCGCTGCGTCGGGATGGCCGCCTTGCTGCTCGTCAGCGTCGGCTGTGAAGACCCGGAGCCGCCCGCGCCACCCGCCGTGGTGGACGCCGGCCCCCCCGAGGAGCCGGACGCTGCGCTGGACGCGGGCGTGGTGGACGCCGGTCATGACGCGGGCCCGCCGCCCGCGCCGCCGAGGCTGTTCGCCCGCCGGTTTGTGTCCAAGGTCCGCGAGCGTCCGGATCGAGAGGCGTTCCGGATCGGGTACCTGCGCGCCGGCGCGGTCGTCCAGGCCACCACTGGGCGCCCTGTGCGCGCCGACGACCCCCGCTGCCGTGGGGGCTGGTTCCAACTCACGACGGGTGGGTACGTCTGCAACGGGCGGGACTTCATCGCGTTCTGGGGGCGGCGGATGCCGCAGGTGCGAGGAGCACAGCCGGATCACGCCGCACCGCTCCCCTATGAGTATGGCCGGAACCGGCGAGAGAACACCCCGATGTACCGTCGGCTTCCCACCGATGAGGAGGCCGTCGAATTCGAAGGCTACCGCATTCCAGGCCAGCCGGACCCGGCAGAGGAGGTCGTGGGCGAAGAAGGCGGCGGCGCGGTCGCCGGGGAGGGCACCACCCCCGAGGCTGGAGAGCCCGCGACGCCCGCCCCGACGGAGCCCGCCACAGAGGCGACGGAGGCGGAAGAAGAAGAGCCCGAGCCAGTCACGCTCGCCAACCTTCAGGGCGATCGCGACAGCGTGCTTCTCCGGCGCATGGTCAACGGCTTCATCGTGAGCCTCGACCGTGACTTTCGTGCCGGTCCGCATCGGCGACGATACTGGCGCACCATCAACAACGGCTTCGTTCCGTACCGCATGCTCGGCCGGGTCAGCACCCCCGAGTTCATGGGCTTCCGGCTCGACGACCACCTGTACGACCTGCCGATGGCGTTCATCACGTCGCGCAACGAGAACACCTACAGTCGCGGCGACGACGATCGTGTCCGGCGCAGCGGCCGCGCGAGTTTTCACGACCGTGTCGACATCGTCGACACCTTCGAGAACGGCGGCACGACGTACTTCGAGGCGCGGGACGGACGCATGTACCGCGAGCAGGACGTGCGCACGCTCCGCCGTAGCCCCCGGCCGGACGAGGTCGGCCCCACCGAGAAGTGGATCGAGGTCAACCTCAGCGGCCAGTACCTCATCGCTTACGAGGGCGACGTGCCGGTCTATGCGACGCTCATCTCGAGCGGTCGTCCCTACGTCGCGGGCGATCCCGAGGCGAACTACCTGACGCCGACGGGCACCTTCCGGGTGCGCGCCAAGCACCTCGCGTCGACGATGGACGGGGACACCGCCAGCGATGGGCCGTACTCGATCGACGACGTGCCCTACGTCATGTACTTCGAGCTCGCCTACGCCGTGCATGGCGCCTTCTGGCACCGCGGGTTTGGCCATCCCCGAAGCCACGGCTGCGTGAACCTCGCGCCGCGCGATGCGCAGTGGGTCTTCAACTGGAGCGAGCCGCATGTGCCCCCGGGCTGGCACGGCGCTTACCCGACCGAGGACGACCCCGGCACGCTGATCTGGATTCACGGCGAGACGCCCGGCATCCGGGCTCGGTAGCATCACTGTCGCGGGGCGGCCTCAGAACTGCGCTTGGTAGCCCACGCCGATGTCGGCGCCGGGGACGGAGAACGTCAGGCTCTGAAACTCCAGCGCCTCGGCGTCCTCGGTGATCACGGCGGCCACGAACGCGATGATCCCCGCGAGCTGCGCCGCGCTCGAGGTGGCGTACGGACCCCAGAACGCGCCTGCGTCCGCGCGGGTGTCGTTGCATCTGTCGAGCGTGGCGGCGTGCACGAGGCCGCCCACGACGGGGATGAACGCGTAGCCGCCGAGGTCGCTGCAGACATCCGAAGCCAGCCCTCCGATGCTGCCGATCACGATGCTGAACGCCCATCCGGCGCCAAACGCGACGCCTCCGAAGATCATCCAGCCCTCGTCCGCGGTGTAGGTGAGCTCGGGGGCGAGCCCGCCGCGCGGCCGCTCGTCTTCGAAGCTCTCCCACGACACCGGCGCGCGCCCTTCTGGCGTCACGACGACGGCCGCCGTCGACGGGGGGACCACGGCAACAGGAGCGGGGGCCGCAGGAGCGATGCAGTCGTCCCCGTCGGCGACGAGGTTGGCCGGGCAGACGGGCGGACCACTGCAGCGACCGTACTGCTCATTCCAGCCCTGTCCTGGCCAGCAGCAGCGTCCTCCGGAACGCGGCGTGGCTTCGCGCCCCTCGGCGCAGCTGGGCGAGGGTGGCGCGATGGGATCGGCGTGCGCTTCCGTCACCTCGACCTCCACCTCGGCGGTGGTTTCCTCGGTCGCGTCGCTCGTCTCGTCTTGCGCGTGAGCAACCGAGCTGCCCACGGCCAGGCAGACGAGGAGCGCGATGGCATGCAGACCCGTGTTCATCGCCTCCCTCCCGCGGCCGCGCTGAGGGCGGCGAGATAGGCGACGAGCTCCCGCCGGACTTCGGGGGTGACGCGGGAGACCGGCCCCTCCGCGCCCACCCTTGGGCCTGCCGGCCACACCTGCAGCCACCCGCCTTGGTAGAACTTGGTCACGAAGACCGTCTCTTCGTCCTCGGCCTCCCGCGCGTGGACCCGGAACACGCCGGCGTCGAGGTTGACGTCTTCCGGCTCGTAGCCTTCCGCCCTTGCCGACGCGAGCACATGCTCGAACAGCTCCCAGGGTGGCAGGGTCGCGTGGGGCCCGCTGACGAGTGGGGGCGTCGTCACCCCTGTCGCGCAGCCCGCGAGCGAAAGGCCGAAGAGCAAACCGAGGTGCCAGAGGCGCATGGACCGCATGTAGCAGGCAGCTCCGAAAACAGAAAACAGGCCCGAACGTCACAAGGCCCGGTGTCTCCACCAGGCCTTGGAAGAAGGGGCGCTGAGAGCGCCAGCGTCAGGAACGCGTCAGTTGCCGCGGAGGGCGCGGAGCAGCGCCTGACCCTGGGCCCCGGCCCGTCGCGCGACCTGAGCCTGAACAGGGCGGCCGATCTTGGCGAACGCGGCCCGCTCCGATGCGCTCGGCGTGTGCACGTCGATGCCGTGCTTGGTCAGGTTGCGCACCAGGATCGGATCCATCCGGCGAACCTGAGCTCGGCCATCGTCGGTGATCTCCTGCGGGATGCTCGTGAGCACCGCCTGCAGATCGGCGGGCAGGTCGTCGAACCAGCTCTTCGAGTACACGATGATGCCCGGCTGGTAGCTGTGACGGCTGAGGTTCAAGTGCTGCGACGCTTGGTACCAGCTGGTGGCGAAGGCGAAGAGCGGCGTGTTGTCGAAGCCGTCGACCACCCCGGTCTGCAGGCTCGTCAGCACGTTGGTCACGTCGATCGCCTGCGGCCGCGCCCCGAACGCGCGGTACGTGGCCAGGTGCACCTCGGACTCCTGCGATCGCATGCGCAGACCGTCGAGGTCGGCGGGCGTGCGGATCGCACGGTCCTTGGTGAACCAGGAGCGGAAGCCGTTCTCGGCCCAGAGACCGAAGACGAAGCCACGGCGCGCGAGCGCGGTCGTCACGATCTCCTTGGCCGGGCCGTCGAGCGCAGTGTCCGCCTGCTGAGTGGTGTTGAAGAGGTACGGCGACTCGATGACGTTCATCTCCCGGACGAGTGTGCCGATGGCCGCCGTCGAGCCGGCGAACGCCTGGATGCTGCCCTGAGCGGTCCGCCGTACGAGGGCCTTCTCACCGCCGAGCGAGCCACCCATGAAGGCCTGAACGCGGATGCGGTTGCCACTCTCGCTCTCGATGTGGCGCTTGACCCGCCGGAGCTGGGCCTCCCAAGGCGTGCCCTCCGGGGCCACAGTGGCGAGCCGCATCCGGATGGTCTCGTCCTGCGCTTGGGCTCCCTCTTCCGGAAGCAGCACGACGAGGGACGACAGCGCAACGGAGAGCACGGTCAACGAGAAGAGTAGGCGGCGTCTCGACATGGGGGCGGTCCTCGGTCCGGGGGTCCTGGTGGGGGGGCCGGTCAGGCGCGCTCGGGAGGGCGCCTGACTGCACGACGGGTGAGTCGGCGGCGTATTCACGCGCGCCAACTCGCTTGGGCTACTCGAACAGGTCGTCCACGCGCGTCATCAGCTCGGTCGCCTTGCGTTGTTCGACCCGGTTCTCCGGCTCCGCGCCGACCAACGCGGTCGGGTCACCGTCGATGACGAGCTGGAGGTGCTCGACGAACATCTCCCGGTTCTGGAGCTTCACCGCGAGGTTCTCGGCCATCAGGACGTGGGTACCGAAGTAGTTCGGCTGCTGCGAGATGCTGTACTCAAAATGCTGCTGCGAGCGCTCCAGGTCACCGCCCGCGTAGCTGGGCGCGATGGCGTAGAACGCGCCGAAGTACCGATCAGGCCCGGTGAAGAAGTAGCTCCGGTCGAGCTCGAGGCAGCGCGTCATGACCGCGCGGATCTCGTCCTTGAAGCTGAGGAGCGTGGCGAACCCGTCTGCCCGCGCCCACTTGCCCAGGTTGGTCGCCCGCCAGTAGAGGGCCGGGACGGCATCAGCCTCGAGCACGGCGGCGGCCTCTTCCATGGCCTCGCCGGCGCTCATGCGCTGGGCGAAGTCGGGGCTCAGGGCACGAAGCGCGCGCTCCGCGGCGCGGATGCCGGACTGGTAGGTGTCCGCCATGGCGTCGGGGTTGTCGAAGCGCTGGTGTCCGTCGGCGAGGAAGTAATAAGCGCGCGAGATCTTCACCCACGTCTCGTGGTCGCTGCCGTCCATCTCGACGGCCTGCTCCCAAGCCGTGATCGCGGCCTGAATCCGGGCGGCGTCATCACGCTCAGCCCAGGCGGCGTCCCCCTGCTCGATGAGCGTGGTGCGCTCCGACCCGGCGGCGGCGCCGTCCGACCCGCCCGACGTGTCGGCGGTCTGCTCCTCTTCGTCCCAGGCGGAATCGTAAGAACCACCGCACCCGAAGGCGACGAGCCCGAGGCCCACCATGCCCATGGCCATCATCTTGCCCATGGCCAGCTCCGTTCGATCGGTCCACACGCGCATCGTCGTCCTCGTCGTCTTTCCCACGGCCACCTGGGATGGGGCCGAATTCATCCGGAAGTAGCAGAGCGTTTCGACGGGTGTCAACGCCGGTCGGCGGGAACGGAGTCGCTCCCCTACAAATGCAGCCGGATGTCGCGCGCCCTCGGGACTGCTAGCGTGTGGGCATGCTCAGCACCTTCGGAGACGTCCCGGTTCGGAACGGGCTTCCCGCGGCCGCATTCGCGGCGCTGCTCAGTTCTCTCGTGAGCGCCGGCGCCCAGGCGCAGTCCGCGCGCTACGTGGGCCCGCATCCGGTGGATCTCGAGGGGCACTGGCACACAGGCGAGACCCACTCTCACGAGGGGCTCGGCGTGGGACCGGGACCCTTCGTCGAGGTGGGAGATGCCCGCGTGTTCCTCGGCGATCCGGTCTCCTTCGGCTACGAAGGCACCGTTTTTACCTATCGAGGCGCGCACCCGCTGCCGTTTGGGCTCGAGGCGTACTGCTCTCTTCGCGGAGAGCACGCCCACCCGTTCGCGCCCGAGGGCTCCTACCGTCACGAGAGCGATGGCGTGTATGCCTACGTCGGCGCGCTCCGCGGAGGCCGACCCATGGTGCGCCCGCGTGTCATGGCCCCGGACGCCCCGGTGATCCGCCCTGGGGTCGGGCCGGCAAATCCGTTCTGGTTCGCGGGCTGCTTGCAGCAGCGCGGTGCGCTCGGTGTCGTCCAACCGCTCTTCGGGTGCCGACCGATGCGGGCCTTTCCGAGCCGCGGCTTCGCGGGCCGACGCAATCCTGTCCCCGTCGCGCCGGTGCGCACCTTCAACGGCCCGGGTTTCTCGGTTCCACAGGGCAGGGCGCCGCGCGGTCAGCGACGTCGCCAGTAGCTTTCAGGAGAATCCCTGACGCCCCAGGGACCTGCTCTGCTATCCTCGCGGCGCCCGTGACCAGCGAGAAGATCCAGCTTGATTCGGACACCGTCCGCACCCTGCTCGAGGCGGGGGGATGGCCGTGCGATCGCATCAGCGAAGACACCTGGCGGAGCCACTTCCGTGGGCGAAACGCGTCCTTTCCGTTCTTCGTGCGGCTCGATCCAGCAGGCTATGTCTGCTTTGCGATCGTCCCGTTCGTCAAGAGCCCAGAGGAGCAGCCCCGCTCGGAGAAGCTCTACGCTCGCTTGCTCGAGCTCAACCAGTCGCTGTTGATGGCGAAGTTCTCGATCGACGATGATCTCGATGTCGTGCTGTCGGTCGAGTACCCGTCGAACGAGCTGGACCGGAGCGAGTTCGACGACGCGCTGGACGTGCTCAGCTACTACGCCGATCGTCACTTCGAAGAGCTCAACGGCATCTGCGGATAGCCTCTCGACTGCGTCTTCCACCGGGGTCGGACGGCTCCTGTTGAGGGCCTCACGCGCCGGGTTGCCGCCCTCTCAGCGCTGTGATAGTCACCCCGAGTAAGTCGACTGGGCGTTGCCTGGGTGGGCCTCACGGGGTCCGCCTTTTTTCGTCCCCTCCGCGTTTTCGAACGCCGCGAGGACGGAGCCAAGGCCACCCGGAAGGTTCACGGGTCTGGCGACGGACCGTGAGCCAAGCTGACTTCGAGCCCCCCCGGAACCAAAAAACGAGACCTCCGATGACCTCCTCCCTCTCCACCAGCCCGATCGACGCGATCGTGGAGCCCATTTGCCGGGCCCACGAAGTCGAGCTCGTGCAGGTGGTCGAGGCGGTCGAGCGCGAGGGCAAGCTTCTGCGGGTGCTCATCGACCGTCCGGGCAGCGAGGACAACCCCGCGCTCGGCGTCACCGTGGGTGACTGCCAGGCCGTCAGCCGGGACGTCGCAAACGAGCTCGAGGAGAAGGACCTCATCGCCGGGGCGTATCGCCTCGAGGTGAGCTCTCCGGGGCTCGACCGTCCGCTGGTCAAACTGTCTGATTTTGAGCGGTTTTCCGGTCGTGACATCAAAGTGCGCTGCCACTCTCCCCAGCCGGTAACGAACGGGAAGACGCGGCGGAAGTTCGCAGGCCGACTCTTGGGGGTCGACGGCGATTCGGTGCGAATCGAAGCGGATGGGAGCGAGCTCCGGCTCCCTCATGCGGAGATCGCGAGAGCCAACGTCGTCCATCGATTCGACTGAATGAAAGGCGCTCAGCCGCACGGAGCCGGCAAGAGCGTGACGAGGTACCACCATGCAGCAAGAACTGTCGCTGCAGAGCATCATCGAGCAGGTCAGCAAGGAGAAGGGCATCGAGCCCCAGGTGCTGGTCGAGACGATGGAGCAGGCGATCCTCACGGCCGCCAAGCGAACCTTTGGCGTGAACCGCGAGCTCGAAGCCCGTTTCAGCGATGACTCGGGGAACGTCGATCTCTACCAGTTCATGACGGTGGTCGACGAGGTCGATGACCCGGAGCGCGAGATCTCCCTCGAGGACGCGCGCCGCTACGGCTTTGAAGACGCGGAAGAGGGCGAGGACCTCGGCTTCCAGATCTTCTACCTGGCGGAGCACCAGGAAGCGGCGAAGGCCCAGGACCGCCAGTACGGCGACCTGCTCGGGCTCCAGCAGCACCGCCGAGGGTTCGGTCGCATCGCCGCCCAGACCGCCAAGCAGGTCATCATTCAGCGCGTTCGCGACGCGGAGCGCGAGCTGATCTTCAACGAGTACAAGGACCGCCAGGGTGAGCTCATCACGGGCATCGTCCGCCGGTTCGAGCGCGGTTCGAACATCATTGTCGACCTCGGGCGCACCGAGGCCATCCTGCCGACGCGTGAGCAGACGCCGCGCGAGAGCTACCGGCCGGGCGACCGGATCGTCGCGTTCCTGAAGGACATCGACCGCGAGGCCCGCGGCCCGCAGATCATCCTCAGCCGGACCGACGTGGGTCTGCTCGTGAAGCTCTTCGAGATGGAAGTCCCGGAGATCTACGAGGGCATCGTGCGCATCGTGGCGGCGGCCCGTGAGCCGGGCGCACGCAGCAAGATCGCGGTCACCAGCCGCGACAGCGACGTCGATCCCGTGGGCGCCTGCGTCGGCATGAAGGGCTCGCGTGTCCAGGCCGTCGTGCAGGAGCTGCGCGGCGAGAAGATCGACATCGTGCCGTGGGATCGCGACCCGGCGCGCTTCGTTTGCAACGCGATCGCGCCCGCCGAGGTCAGCCGCGTCATCATCGACGAAGGCCACAACGGCATGGAGCTCATCGTGCCGGACGCGAAGCTCAGCCTCGCGATCGGACGCCGCGGTCAAAACGTCCGGTTGGCATCGCAGCTGACGGGGTGGAAGCTGGACATCGTCAGCGAGTCGCGATTCCGCCAGATGGAAGAAGAGGCCCTTTCGGAGCTCGCACGCATGGCGTCGGCCGAGGACGAGATGGTCAAGAGCTTCTACCGGATGGGCTTCCGGAGCCTCGACGAGGTAGCCGAGGCGCCCGACGAGGAGCTGCAGACCATCGACGGCATCGAGACCGTCGAGCAGGCCGAGGCCATCCGACAGGATGCCGCCAAGGCGATGGAGGTCCATCGTCTGGAGCGCGTGGCCGAGGCGAAGACGAAGACCGAGCTGCTCAGCCCGCGTGAGCACCTCCTGCTCGCCCCGGGTGTCACCAGCCGCATCGTCGATGCGCTGGAGTCCTGTGGCTACCGCAGCACGCGCGACGTGCTCGGCGAGGCCGACGTGGACCGCCTGGCGATCCGCACCGGACTGGGCATTCAGAAGGCCCAGGAAGTCCGCAAGGGCGTGACCCACTACGTCGAGAACGAGATGGAAGCCGTCGACGAGTCGAACCGTGAAAACGTGAGCCGCCACCAGGCGGAACTCGCGGCGGCGGCCGAGGCGGAAGCGGCTGCGGCCGCGCTCGCTGCGGCCACGGCTGAACTCGCGACCGCCGCCGAAGGCGCGTCCGAGGCGTCGTCCCCGGCAGATTCGAAGGAAGCCTGAACGAACGTGAACGCAGCTCTACAGCAAGATGAATCCGCCGAACCTACGGGCGGGCGAACCGACCGCGAAGGTCGGGGTCCGATCCGCACGTGCGCGGGATGTCGCGAGGAGGATCACAAACATGCCCTCCTCCGGTTCGCCGTGCGCGACGAGGCCCCCCGACTCGTGCCCGATGTACGGTCGCGCATTCCAGGGCGCGGCGTGAGCGTGCACCCGCGTTCCGCCTGCCTCGAGAAGGCTGTGCGGCGGGGCGGTTTCGCCCGGGCGCTACGCAGTCCCGTGGACGTCGACCTCCGGGAGCTGGCGCATCGTGCCGCGGAGCAGTATCTGCGCCGCGTGGATGGCTTGATCGGATCGGCGGTGCGCAGTCAGCGCGCTGCTATCGGAACGGACGCGGTACGTGACGCGATGACGTCCGGACGCCTGATGACGCTGGTCGTCGCGGGCGACGCGGCGGGACGTCGTGAGGAGCTCATGGCCGCTGCGGCGCGCCTTGGGCGGAGGTGCGTGGTGCTGGGTGACAAGGCTTGGTTAGGACGTTTGGCGGGTCGCGGCGATGTCGCGGTCCTCGGGCTCCTCGACGCGGGAATCGCGGGCGAGGTGACGGCGATGGTCGAGCGTGCGAAGGAGCTCGGCATGCCGGGCGTCGAAGTGATTTCTGCGGTCAATGAAGCGGGGCTCGAAGGCTCCGCGCTGACCGGGAGGAAGGTATGAGCAAGGTGCGCGTGTACGAGGTCGCTCGCGAGCTCGGCATGAAAAACCCGGAGCTCCTCCGCCGAATCCAGTCCCTCGGGATCCAGGTGCGCAACCACATGAGCGCACTGGAGCCGGCGGAAGTCGATCGGGTGCGTCGCGCCCTCGACAAGGACAAGTCCGACAACACGGTCGAAACCCGGATCAACAAGACGGTGATCCGGCGCCGGACCAAGAAGAAGGACAAGGTCGTCGAGGAGCCCCCGGCCGAAGATTCGGTGCAGCCGCGTGTCGCGGTGGCGCCGCCTCCCCCGGACGCGACTCCCGAGCCCGTGCCGCAGGCGGCCGCTCCGGCGCCAATGCCGACGCCCGCTGCGGTCGAGGCCGCGCCGGTCGCGGCTGTGCCCGCCGCGGCTGTGCCCGTCGACGAAGCACCCGTCGCGACTGCGCCGGTCGAGGCAGCGCCGCCCGCGACTGCGCCTGTTGACGCCGCGCCTGTTGACGCGTCGGCGCCGGTCGCGGCTGCTCCCGTCGAAGCGCTGGCCCCTGCGGCCGTGCCGGCGGAGGCCACACCCGCGCCCGTCGCGGCGGCCGAGCCCCCGAAGACGGAGCCCGAGCCTCCGCCGGGGCCGACCAACCCGCCGCGCGACGTCCTGCCTCCGCGCAGCCTTCGCCCGTCGCAGCCGGCGCCCGCGTCGGAGCGTCTCGGTCACTCGAACCTGCCGCCCGGCGTGCTCAACCGTGGCAACCAATCGGCCCCCGCGGCCGGTCGCATCTCCGAGGAGGCGCGTAAGAAGATCGTCGCGCAGCATGCGCAACGTCAGCCACGCCGCCGTGAGGTCGGACGCCGCGAGCTCGGCCAGCCAGGTCGTCCGACCGGACGTCGGATGCGGCCGCGCGTCACGAACAAGAAGGGTCTCAAGACCGAGATCACGGTGCCGAGCGCCCAGAAGCGGAAGATCCGCATCGAGGGCAACATCGGGCTGCAGATGCTCGCGCAGCGGATGAGCCTCAAGGCCGTCGACGTGCTGATGAAGCTCATGCAGATGGGGATGACCAACATCACCATCAACTCCTCCCTGGATTCGGACACCGCGAAGATCATCGCGAGCGAGTTCAACTACGAGGTCGAGAACGTCCAGAAGAGCGAAGACGAGCTCATCGATGAGATGCGCGGTCAGTTCGAGGACGAGGAGACCGACCGTGAGGTGCGTGCGCCGATCGTGACCGTGATGGGTCACGTCGACCACGGAAAGACCTCGCTGCTCGACAAGATCCGTTCGGCCAGCGTCGCGACCGGCGAGGCCGGAGGCATCACGCAGCACATCGGTGCGTACCGCGTCGAGACGGGCAAGGGCCCGATCGTCTTCCTCGACACGCCTGGTCACGAGGCTTTCACGGCCATGCGTGCGCGGGGGGCTCAGGCCACGGACATCGTGGTCCTGGTGGTCGCGGCGGACGACGGTGTCATGCCGCAGACCCGCGAAGCGGTGAACCACGCGAAGGCGGCCGAAGTGCCGATCGTCGTGGCGGTCAACAAGTGCGACAAGCCCGACGCCAACCCACAGCAGATCCGTCAGGAGCTGACCGGGCTCGGACTTCAGCCAGAGGAGTGGGGCGGGGAGAACATCTTCGCCGATGTGTCCGCCATCACCGGAGACGGCGTGGACAGCCTGCTCGACAGCCTGGTTCTTCAGGCGGAGATCATGGAGCTCACTGCCAACTCGAACATCCCCGCAGAAGCGGTGGTGCTCGAGGCCACGCTCGACCGCGGTCGAGGCCCGGTCGCCAACGTGCTCGTGCGCAACGGAACGCTCCGCCAGGGCGACACCGTCGTCGCGGGCGGCGCGATGGGCAAGGTCCGCGCGCTTACCGATGAGCGCGGAGCGCGCCTCGGCGAGGCCGGTCCGGCCACTCCGGTCGAGGTGCTCGGTCTCAACTCGGTTCCCTCGGCGGGCGACATGCTCTATGTCGTCGAGAACGAGGAGCGCGGGCGCGAGCTGGTCGACCAGCGGAACAAGGAGGCCTCTCTCAAGGCCAAGGCCACGATGAAGTCGGGCCTCGAGATGTTCCAGGCCATGCTTGATGCGGGTGACCAGGAAGAGCTCAACGTCGTCATCAAGGCGGACGTGGACGGTTCGGTCCCGGCCCTTCAGAAGGCGCTCACGGACCTCTCCACCCCGAAGGTCCGCGTCAACGTCATCCACACGGGTGTCGGCGGCATCACCGAGAGCGACGTCATGCTCGCCACGGCGTCCAAGGCGCTCATCTTGGGCTTCAACGTGCGCCCGGCGGGCAAGGCCGGCGCCACGGCGAAGGCCGAAGGCGTCGAGATTCGCGGCTACAAGGTCATCTACGACGCCGTCGACGACGTCAAGAAGGCCATGGCCGGATTGCTCGCGCCCGAGTTCCGCGAGAAGGACCTCGGCAAGGCGGAGGTCCGCGAGACCTTCGGCATCCCGAAGATCGGCACCATCGCGGGTTGCATGATCATCGACGGCAAGGTTATCCGGAACGGCAAGGCGCGTCTCGTTCGTGACTCGCGCGTGCTCTGGACCGGCGACCTCGCTTCGCTCCGCCGCTTCAAGGACTCCGTCAAGGAAGTCACCAACGGCTACGAGTGCGGTATCGGTCTCGAGGGCTTCGACGACATCAAGATCGGCGACATCATCGAGTGCTTCGAGCTGGAAGAGATCGAAGCGACGCTCTGATGCGGCGGGGAGCAGGCCGGCCTCTTGGGCAGGTCCTCCCCGACGCTTTTCGAGACCGTCCAGCGTGAGCCCAACATGATCGTCGGTACGGGCCGAATCGTGCTGGGCTTGCCAGGCAACAGCTCGCTCAAGGGCAAGCGCAAGGTCGCCCGGAAGATCCTCGACCGCGCGAAGCACCGCTTCAATGCGGCTATCAGCGAGGTCGATTCACTCGAAGAGCATCGCCGGCTCACGCTGGGGGTGGCCGTCGTGAGCAACGATCACGGGCACGCGACGTCGATGCTCGATACGGTCATGGAGTTCCTCGCCACGGCCGGGGACGCGGTGCCGATGGATCGGCGCACGGAGATCGTAAACCTGGGTCGCGGAGTGCACATGGAGACGGACGATGGCTTCGACCGGGGGTGGTGAACGCTCCGCGCGGGTGGCGGAACGCATCCGGAAGGAACTCATGGAGATGTTCCTCGTGGGCGCGGTGAAGGACCCGGGCGTCAAGGACGCGGTGGTGCATGCCGTGCGTGTGAGCGGCGACCTTCAACACGCTCGCGTCTACGTTCGGCTCGGAGCCTTGGAGCCTCGCCCGGCGCGCATTCGGGCCCTCATGAAGGGGCTCTCCCGCGCGAGCGGGTTCCTCCGCGGCAAGCTGGGGAAGAAGCTCGAGCTTCGCTACACGCCCAACCTGACGTTCGAGTGGGACGACACGGCGGAGAAGGCGGCGCGTATCGAGACACTGCTGGAAGAGATCCACGCGGACGCCGCCGACGACCCTTCCGAAGACGCGAGCGAATGAGCGAAGCCGCGGTCGTCGCGTTGGTCCGCGAGGGCTCGCGCTTCTTGGTCACATGCCATCGCCGCCCCGACGCCGACGCGCTCGGCTCGGCGCTCGGGCTCGCCGCCATCTTGAGGACACTCGGCAAAGAGGCTCAGGTGTACTCCGTGGACCCCGCGCCACGGACGATGCGCTACCTCGACGGACTCGAAGAGGTGCGTGCCAAGCCGAGCGGCGAGTTCGACGCGTGCTTCGTGATGGATGCGGCCTCGGAGGCGCTGGTTCCACCCTTGCCGGAGTCGTTGTCCGGACCGGTGGTCATCGTCGACCATCACGCCGCGCACGATGGGTATGGCGACGTCGTGCTGCGGGACGTCAACGCATGCGCCACGGCGATCGTCACGCTTCGTCTGATGCACGCGCTGGGGGTCGAGCGCGTGCCACCCACCGCAGCGCGGCCTCTGTATGCCGCGTTGGTCAGCGATACGGGGGGCTTTCGCTACGCGTCGACGGATGCAGAGGCGTTCCGGTTTGCGGCGGACTTGATCGAGGCCGGCGCGGAGCCCTGGCCGGCTGCGTATCACCTCTTTGAGGCGTGGTCGCACGAGCGCATGCGACTCCTTTCCAAGGTGCTCGACGCGTATACCTTCCACCTCGACGGCAGGCTCGCGGTGCTGCGCGTCACCCGACAGATGATGGCGTCGGTGGGCGCCGACGACGAGATGGTGGAGGGCATGGTCAACTGGGGGCGCACCCTTCAGGGCGTCGAGGTCTCGCTACTGCTCTGGGAGATGAACGCAGAGGGCGGGCCAGAGACCAAGATCAGCCTTCGCGCGTCGGGCGCGGTGGATGTCTCGCAAGTGGCGCTGGCGTTGTCGGGCGGCGGACACCGAGCGGCGGCGGGCGCGAGCGTGGCCGACACGCTCGAAGCGACCGAGGTTCGCTGCATGGCGCTGTTGCGAGCGCTGCTCACCGAAGGAGGCTGAGCGTGGGTCGACGGCGGCGTTCGACGGTGCACGGCGTGCTCGTGGTGGACAAGCCGCGCGGGCCCACGTCCCATGACCTGGTGTCTCGCGGGCGCCGCGCCTTTGGCACGCGGTCGGTGGGGCACGCGGGCACCCTCGACCCGATGGCCACGGGGGTGCTGGTGCTCGGGGTCGGGGAGGGCACCAAGTTGCTCCGTTGGATGACGGCTGACGACAAGGCGTACACCGCCACCGTGCGGTTGGGCGAGGAGACGGACACCCTGGATGCCGAGGGGGCCGTGACCGCGCGCGCGCCCGTGGGCGACATCACGCTCGCGTCGGCGCGGGAGGTGGCTCGGGCGTTCGTCGGCACCTTTGAGCAGACCCCGCCGATCTACAGCGCGCTCAAGCAGGGCGGCGAGTCCCTTCACGCGAAGGCGCGGCGCGGCGAGGCAGTCGAGGTGCCCACGCGCGAAGTGACGGTGCACGATCTCTCGATCGATGCCGTGCGCCCCGACTCGCTCGATCTCTCCGTGTCGTCAGCGAAGGGATTCTATGTGCGCTCGCTCGGCCGCGATCTTGCGCTGGCGCTGTCGACTCGAGGGCATCTGGTGGCGCTGCGTCGCACGCGTTCGGGTCCGTTCACCCTCGACGATGCCGTCGACGGCGCGTGCCTGGCGGCGGCGGCGGCGGGGGACGACGAAGCGCGCGCGACGGTGCACGGAGCCCTCATGTCGCTCACCGAGGCATGCCGCTCGATGCCGCGCCTCGACGTGACCGAGCGTGGTGCGAACGACGCGCGCCACGGCCGTCCGGTGGCGTTGTCGGACGTGCAGCCCACGTCCGTCGATCTCGACTCGCCCATGTCGGGACCCATCGCGCTGGTCGGCCCGGACGGAGCGCTCATTGCGGTCGCGGAGAAGCGTGACGCGCATCTGCGAGTGTTGCGGGGGATCCGGACCTCAGAAGAGTAGACGTCGCTTCCCGAGGACGCATCGCATCCGTTCGCTCGTCGCGACGATCAAACGCCGCTGTCGAGCCCCGCATCCGGACCTGCGTCGACCGTGCCCGAGTCGGGGCCGGCGTCGCTGGCGCCCGCGTCCGCTCCGGCGTCGCCCATGCCCGCGTCGCTCATGGGGCCGGCGTCGCCCATGCCGCCATCGTCCACGCCGCCGTCGCCGATGCCGCCGTCTTCCTCCGGGGCGCAGCTTCCCGCGACGCAGCGCCGACGTGTGCAGCAGGCCCCATCGCAGCACACCTCGCCCGCTTCGCACCGGTCCGTGCAGGCGTCTTCACCGCGCACGCAGGAGCCGTTCTCGCAGCGCTCGCTCCCGATGCACGCGTTGTTGCAGGCGCCGCAGTGGATGCGGCTGGTCAGCGTGTCGACGCACCCGATGTCGGCTCCGTCCGCGCAGCACACCGAGTCGTCAGCGCCCGTGCACTGCTCACGCTGGTTGCCGCACTGGCACCGACCCCCGTCGCAGCGGTCGGAGCGGCGCTGGTTGCAGGGCAGTCCACAGTCGCCGCAGTCGGTCGGGTTCGTGTCGAGGTTCGCGCAGTAGCGTTGCCCGCCGGGGGTCCGCGGGGGACAGCAGAAGGACGCGCGGGTGCCGAGACAGCCGAGCTCTTCGTTGCCGCACACGCAGCTGCTGTTGTTGCAGTCGTCACCGCGGTTCGTGGTGATGCAGTCGATGTTGCAGGAGCCGCAGTGCGACACGTCCACACGAAGATTGTGGCACGTGTCGTCCGCGACGAATCCTTCGCAGCACGCCTCATTAGCGGCGCACCCGGGCTCGCACATGGGCGGGGGCGCGTCGGGAAGGTTCGCGTCGCGCCCCGCGTCGACGCTGGCGTCCAGGCCGGCGTCCTCCATCGGTTCCGGGTCACACCCGAACGCGGCGAGGGCAACGAGGAAGAACACGCCGGCCTGACTCCTGTTGGCAATGGAGCCAACCGAGGGTGAACGCGGTGTGGGAGCCCCACGGTGGAGACGAAGCGAAGCGCGGACCATGACTTCGGTCTAGCACGCACCAGTGAGACGAACCCGCCTACGAGGCGGGCCCTCGTAGGACGAGCGGCCAAGAAATCCGCTGAACCGCGCCTCGGCGCGCGCGTCGAAGCCGAGGTACGGACGAACGCGGTCCCAGTCGTGCTGGCCCGCGGTGAGGGAACTGCAAGCGCAAGTAGGCCGCCTCGATGCAGCTGCGCTGGGCGGGAGACAGCGATTCGGGGCTCTCGCTCACGGCGACGGCCTGGACGCGCCCCCATTGGGTTTCGACGGTCAGGCGCATGACGTAGCGCCCCCAGGGCAGGCGCGTGCGTCGTTGGCAGCGACGAACATCGTCGTTTGCCTCGCGCAACACGCGCCGCATGGGGGCGATCGCGGGGTACGCAGCGACACGGCTCGGCGCCGCGCTGAGGAGCAAAGCGCAGATGGTGAGCGCTCGTGCGGTGGGCATGCGCCATTGGACAGCGGTGCACCGGGCGTGTTCCGTCGGGCTGAAGAGTGTCGTTCTGCCGCTGGAGGGCAGAACAGTCTGCGGTCGGATGCGAGTGAGCTACTCGGCCATCGAGCAATCGCGACCGGAGCCGAGCATGAACGAGACCGAGACGTCGCTGATCTCTCCCTCGATTTCCGGTCGTCGAAACGTCGCGGAGTGCATGGAGGGGCCACTCGGGCTCAGCGGGTTGTCGTCCGACATGCCCGAGCCTCCCTCGAATGACCAGCCGGGAGCGGTCCCTGTGGGATATTCGCCATGCACGATTCGTTCAGGCAACCACGCACCGGGGTCTGTTGCGTGAATCACAAAGCTGCGCGTTGACCCGCCAGCCCTGTGGACGAGCGTGAAGTTGTTGAAGCCTACCCGGTCGACCGCTTCGAAGGCGGGGTGCGTCGGGCTTCCACCAACCCGAATCGGGGCGCCGCCCCGCAGGTCGCATCCAGGAGTCTGAGGCCGCGACGGATCGTAGTCGCAGAAGTCGTCCTCAAAGGTGCCGTCGCCGACGACTCGGTGGCGTTGCCACTGGCAAACGGTGATGTCGAGTGCGGCGAGCGGTGGATCGGTGGGCTCGTCCGCGCAGTCCGAACCTGCCTCGCTCTGCGTCGGATCTTCCGGGCACGCGTCGAGCGGGTCGAGGACACCATCGTAGTCCCGATCCGCCGCGCCGATTCCAACCCGCGCAAACGCGTTGCGGAGGCTGATGCAGTCTTGGTCCACGACGGGCGAACTCGCCCCGAGCGGGGTCACGCGGTGATGCGCCATGAGGCGGCAGCTCGCATCCATGTTCTCTCGATGGTCCGCGAAGGTGGTGGTCCGTTGCACCAGAAGGAGCGCCGTGGCCGCGAACAGCTGGACCTTCTCCGTGCCAAGGGGGCGGACTTCGATCTCCGAGTCGCATCCCGCACCCGCGTCGACCGCCGAAGCGCTCCCCTCGGACGCGAGGTACATGGCGTGGCCCACGATGGTGGCGTTGATGTGTTCTCCCCCGTCGTCGTGCGTCGTCGGTATGCACGTTCCGATGAAACAGGCCTGGCCGGCAGCGCAACTCACGCCGGCGCACTCCGGGGTGGGTTCGGTACCTCCAAACCGCTCGGCCCAGCACGACGGCGCCCAATCGCGGCCCGGCAGCGAGTGCGGGTCCGACAGCGACCGCATCGTGGAGATGACGGAGTCTTCACCGATGTTCCAGGTCGATCCGTCGCCGCCGAGGAATGCAGCGAACATGTCGCCGATCGCTTCGTTCAGCGAAGCAGGCTGGCCCTCTCCATGGAGCTTCGAGATGGAGAGGTGATGGGTCAGCGCGTGCGTGTACTCGTGCATGACGATGTCCCGGACGACCATGCCCGGATCGAACGCAAGCACCGTTCGATCGTACGCCACCGGGAACTCCGGCGTCGGAGGGCCGGGAGGGATCGCGAAGTGCCAGGCGTTGGACGTCAGACTCAGCGTGATCGTGTCTCGGAAATTGACGACCCCGCGGAGCGGAGCGCCGCGGCCGTCGAAGCTGTCGAGGAAGAGCAGCCCGCGCCAATAGTCGTAGATGTCCCCCAGGATGCTGTGGAGCGCGTGGGCTTCGTCGAACACGTCGCCGAATCCTGGCGCCCCGTCCGTGCGGCCGGACTCGTCGAACCAGAGCTCAACCGGCG
>JBGCFC010000214.1:0-4832 GCA_045106715.1 Sandaracinaceae bacterium | reverse complement strand
TCGTGGTTCGCATCGACACCGGCGGCGGCTCGGTGATGGCCTCCGACCAGATCTACCGCGCCATTCGCCGTGCCCGCCGTCGCAAGCCAGTCATCGCCTCGCTCGGCGCGGTGGCGGCCAGCGGCGGCTACTACGTCGCGTCGGCCTGCGACACCATCTGGGCGGACCCCAGCACGGTGACCGGCTCGATCGGCGTGTGGTTCGGCAAGGTCGACTTCGCGCCCCTAGGCCGCATGATCGGCGTCGAGCTCGAGCAGCTCGGGCGAGGTCGCCACTCCGGCGCGACCTCCTTCTACCGACCCTTCACCTCCGAGGAGCGCGCGGTGCTCGCGAGGAACGTGCGGCAGTGGTACCGGGCGTTCTTGCGGCGCGTGGCGCGCGGGCGCGGCATGCGGGTCGCCGAGGTCGACGCGGTGGGCCGAGGACGCCTCTGGATGGGCGACCAAGCCATCGACAACGGGCTCGTCGACCACCTCGGCGGCTTCGGCTCAGCGCTGATGGCGGCCCGTCGCGCCGCCGATGTGGGCCCCGAGGTCGGCGTGATGGTGGTGCCCAACCGCCCGGCCACCCTGCTCGACTACGCACTCGGGTTCCTCGGGATCGGGGCCGCCGGCACCGACGCCGTCGCGGCCGAAGCGCAGGCCGTCGCCCTCGAGCGTGTCGCCCCCGAGCTGCGTGGAGCGCTGTCGACGGTCGTCACCCTCCGTCACCTTGGCGCCGGCGCACCGATGGCGCTGATGCCCCAGGTGTTCCAGCCCGAGTGATCGCTGCCGGATCACGGTGCGGCTGGAACTCTCCTCGGGGAGAAAGTACGGTCTGCCCATGCCCCCGGCCCGCAGTCTGGCCCGCAGCCTACCGCTGGCGGTGCTCGCCATCATGGCGAGCGCGGCCAGCGTCTTGGCGCAGACGGCCGACACCCCGCCGGAAGCCATCGAGTTCTATGCCCAGGCCCGTCAGCACTTCGAGTCGGGGGAGTACGAAGACGCGGCCGCCGCCCTCGAGCAGGCGCAGAACTTCGACGCGGACTCGCCCACGCTCGCCTACAACCTGGCGCGCGTCTACGAGCTGATGGGCCGGCTCGACGAGTCGCTCGCGCAGTATCGCCTCTATCAGGAGCTGCTGCCGCAGCAGCAGGCGCGGGAACAAGAGCAGGCCGACTCCACCATCCGACGCTTGCAGGGTGCGCTTCAGAACACCGCGACCCGACAGCAGGAAGAGGCCCCGCCGCCGCCGCAGGAAGTCGCTCCGCTGAGGCAACTGCCCGGGATCGTGTTGGTGCGCGAACGCGGCGTGGCGGACGCGCCGTTCTGGGCGCTGCTCGCCGGCGGCGTGGTGGCTGGCGCAACGGGTGCGATCTTCGGCGCGCTGGCGCTCGATGCGTCTGGGGGGGTAGACGACTTCGTCCTGGGTGTCGACGGCGGAGCCAGCCAGCGGGCCAATCTGCAAAACGACGCCGAGGTCTTCGGCGCGGTTACCGATGTCGCGCTGGGCCTCACAGGCGTGTCACTCATCGCCGCTGCGATCTTGTACTTCGCCCGGGAACAAACGGTGGAGCGGGCACCCGTCGGCGCCCGGGAGAGCGAGGGCGCACCCACCATCGATATACGGGCCGACGATACGCAAGCCGTCCTTTCACTGGGCGGGGTGTTCTGATGCGCTTCGCCGTATTGCTCACGGTTCCATTCTTCGTCGCTTGCAGCGCGATCGTCGGCGGAGACCCACCATCGACCTTTGCGTGCCAGGCAGGGCTTGAGTTCGACCCCTGCCGGGAGCTCGACCCCCCGATGCGGTGCGTCGTGACGGAGGAGAACGGGCGCGGCACCTGCCAACCCTGTGGCGTCGAGATCTGCGGGAACGGCATCGACGACGACTGCAACGGGGTCGTCGATGATGTGCAGGAGACCTGCAACAACGAGGATGACGACTGCGACGGTGCCGTCGACGAATCTCTCGACGTCGATGGTGACGGCTTCACCTGGTGTCGAACCGGACCGACGCCGCTCGACTGCAACGACGCAGACGACGACGTCTTCCCACGGGACGCATCCGAAAACTCGGAGGACTGCGACGGGATCGACAACGACTGCTCCGACGCCACCGCCGACGGCTCCAGCGAGTGTGACCTCACCACCGAGTCGTGCGACCCGGTCGCAGCGGAATGTGTCCCCCTGTACTGCGACGCCCGCGGTGACCTGTGTGAGGCCACCGAGTTCTGCGACCAGAGGACGGTTCCGCCATCGTGTGCTCCGCTCGACGAGACCTGCTTCCGCACCGGGTGCGACGGGGACGAGCGGTGCGACCCGCGCACCGGCAACTGCGTGGCTCCACAACCGGATGGCGCTCTCTGCGACGGAGACGCGGAGTGCGCGAGCAGCCTGTGCATTCCTGGCGCAGCGCTCCGCGCGGCCGGGACCTTGGGCGCCAAGGCGGGGGTCTGTGGAAGCACCTGCTGCAACGACTCGGACTGCGGAGGAGAGGCGACCTGCTGGGCATCGGGCAGCGGCGCGCGAGCCTGTGTGCCAAACGATCTGCTGGGCATGATGTTCGGCGTGCCCGATCGAGCCGCATGCACCACGCGCTCTCAGTGCGAAGGTTCCAACGACTGCGCACTGGATGCGCAAAGCGGCTTCACGGTCGAGAACCGGGTCACGATGACCTGCAGCGCGCCGTTCCGCACGCGACGGCCGTGCTCGGAAGGCTGCGGCGGGGCTTCGTGCCTCGATGGGTTCTGCGCGCAGAGCTGCCGCGACCTGGACGAATGCTCCACCGGGCTATGCGTCGGTGTAGGCACCTTTACTCCAGGGAGCTGCCGCGAGACCTGTGGAAGCGCAGAGGACTGTCCCGAAGCGTTCCTCTTCTTCGAAAGTCCGAGCTGCCGGTTCCGCTCCTTCCGTCTGGACAGCACGTCCCGAGACGACTTCGTGTCGTACTGCAGCTACTCCAACTCCGGCAACGCGGCGGGCGGTGCTTCGTGCACCTCGGACGCCGATTGCCGGGACGCGGCGTGCTTGGCGCCCGACGGGTCCACGACGGGTGACGGACGCACCTGCGCCGCCACCTGCTGCAACGACGACGACTGCGGCGGTGAGCAGTGCCGGCCGCAATTCCTCCGGGGCCACTGGGAGACGCACTGCCGTCCGCGGCCCAGCTTCCCTACCGGCGGCACCTGATCGCGGTCGTCTCTCGATGATCACGGGCCCCATCCGTAGGGCGTGGTAAACTCCGCTCGCCCGGGAATGCGGATCTGTCCCACATGCCGCACCGCCTACCCCGCCCGCGGGCGGGCGACGTGCACCAAAGATGGCACTCGCCTGATCGGGGCCGAGGAGTATGCGGCGTCGAAGAGTGACCCCTTGCTCGGCGCCACCGTCGGCGGCCGCTATGACGTCGTCGAGCGCATCGGCACGGGCGGCATGGGGACCGTCTACCGGGCGCGGCAGTCTGGGCTCGATCGGCCGGTGGCGCTCAAGGTCCTCAAGCGAGACCTGATCAGCGATCGAGACACCGTCGCCCGCTTCCATCGCGAAGCGAAGGCGATGAGCATGCTGATGCACCCGAATACCGTGCGGGTGTTCGACTTCGGCGAAGACGAGGACGAAGGCCACCTCTACCTCGCGATGGAGCTGCTGGAGGGCGAGCTCCTCACCGCGTGGATCGAGCGCGAGGTCACCCCACCCGTACACGAGGCGGTCGAAGTCATCGCGGCCATCCTTCGTTCGCTGGCCGAGGCGCACAGCAAGGCGCTCATTCACCGGGACCTCAAGCCGGACAACATCTTCCTGGCGAAGGTCGAAGGGCACAGCCAACCGGTGGTGAAGGTGCTCGACTTCGGCATCGCCAAGGTGTTCCGCGAAGAGCTGAAGATCGACCAGCTCGAGACGCAGGCCGGTACCGTGTTCGGGACACCTCGGTACATGTCCCCCGAGCAAGCGCAGGGCAGCTCGCTGGACCACCGGAGCGATCTGTATGCGGTGGGCGTGCTGCTGTACCAGCTGCTGACCGGCGACCCTCCGTTCCTCGACGAGGACGCGGTGGTCGTCATGGCCAAGCACATCCGTGAGCAGCCGGAGCTGCCGCACAAGCTGGCCCCACATCAGCCTATCCCCCGGAGGCTCGAGCGCGCCGTCCTGAAGGCGCTCGCGAAGGACCCGGACGCGCGGTTCGAGAACGCCGACGCCTTCGAAGACGAACTGCGCGCATGCCTACCCGACGTGGAAGAAGAGCAGATCCGCATGCGCACCGGGCGCTCGCCGGGGTTCATCGGCTCTCTTCCGCGCGTTCCGCTCATGGTGGCGGCGGCGCTGCTCCTGATGGCCACGGGGATCGCCGCCATCGTGATCGGGACGAGCCAGCCGGAGGAGGTGGCGGAGGCCCAGGTCGCCCTGCCCTCGCTCGACGATCCGGAGGCCGGTTACATCGCAGGCCCCGAGGAATCACGTGTCCCGGAGCCTGCCGCCCCGGCGCCCACCGAGGTTGAGGTTCGCAGTGAGCCGGCCGGCGCGGAGGTGTTCGTGGGCGACGAATCGCGCGGGACCACGCCGGTGACGCTCGCCGTTGACGCCGACGAGGCGCTCGAGGTGGAGCTTCGACTGGCGCGCTACGAGACCGCGTCGCTTTCGCTCACGGCCGACTCGGAGCCGTTGCAAGAAGTCGCCCTGACCCGTGTCGCGCGCCCCACCCGTGTCGCGCGCGACCGCCCCAGCACCACCGGGCAGCCGTCGACCGAGCCGGCCTACGAGCGCTGGTAGCCGTTCAGCGGGGCAGCCCGCGCGCGCCTTCACCACTGCGTTAGCAACCCCGCGCGATCACGTTCAACACAGCGCGTTCAACAC
>JBGCFC010000213.1:0-8695 GCA_045106715.1 Sandaracinaceae bacterium | reverse complement strand
TTCCGCCTCGGCCATCTGGATGTCCTCGGCGGAGGTCGCAACGCGCCTCGCCGGCGGGAGCGGGCCCCGCTGCGGCGCGTCCCTCCTCGCCGATGCACCGCATCGACTCGTCAAGCCGCACCACAGCGCGACCCGGTCGCGCTCGTCGATCCGCATCACGACTTCCGCCTCGGCCATCTCGGCGGCTTCCGCAGGCGGCCTGAGGTGAGCTTTTGCGTCGGTCGACTTCGGGAGTGCTGGTGATCAGTGTTTGGTCACGCCGAGGTTGGCGAGGCGTCGCTCGATCGTCCCGATGTCCGAGGGCGTCAGCTCGAGCTGCTTCTGGGCATCATCGAGTTGGTCAAACGCCTGAGTCGGCACGCCGGTGCTGAAGCTCAGCGTGGCCGCGGCCATCTTGGCGGCGGCGGCGGGGGAGACCACCACGAGACGCGCGTCGAGTGAGCGCACCAGTTCGAACCACCGCTTGCCGCCCTGGATCGCGTTGGCGTCGAAGCCGGTCATGTACGTGGTGTCCATGATCCAGCTGAAGCGCTGCCGGTTCAGGGCCAGCGACACGAACTCCTCGTAGCTCGACTCGGCGAGCGTCCGGGTGATCTGCCCAACCATAGCGGTGTAGAGCACACCTTTACCCACAGCGAACGACGCGACTTGAGACTGCATCACGGCGCCGCAAGCATAGGCCAGCAGGGGAGAAGAGCCACTTCGCGGGCGCTAAGCCAGGGGTTCTGGCGTTCGGATCCGGCCCTGTGTCGAATGCGCTGGCTGCGTCGAATGCGTTGGTTCCTTCGAACGTGGCTGCTTCGAATGCGCTGGCTTCGCCGCATCCCGAGGGCCAGGGTTCTGCGATGGGTGCGACAGTCGTACAAATGCGGGCTGGAGACGCGGCCGAGGTCGCCCGGGTCTTCGCTGCCTGCTTCGACGCACCCTGGACGGTGGACGAACTGGCCCGCGAGCCAACCCGTCCCGGGGCGCTCTGCCTGGTGGCGCGCGGCCAAGCGGGGATCGTCGGCTACGTGCTGATGCGTGCGGTCCTCGACGAGAGCGAGCTGCTCAGCATCGGAGTGCAGCCGGAGGCGCGAGGACGTGGGGTCGGGCGTGCCCTGCTCGACGTGGCGCTGACTGAATGCCGAAGGGCCGGGATTGAGCATGTGCACCTCGAGGTGCGGGCCGACAACGCGTCGGCCAGGTCGCTCTACCTTCGGGCGGGCTTCGTCGAGGTCGGCCGAAGAACGGCCTACTACCCGGACGGAACGGACGCGCGACTCATGACGTGGGAGGCGACATGAAGAAGGCCGCGACGACGGCGAGGATCAACGCGAGCAGCACGCCGGCCGCGATGCCGAGCGGCTTGAACCCCTTCGGTCCGAGTCGGTCGGAGACGGTCATGCCGCCGAACGCGCCCGCGATGACGAAGCCGAACGTCGTGATCGTGGTCGGGTAGCCGTCGCCGACGAGGCGAAAGAGCGCGAAGTTGATGAGCAGACCGAGGGCGGCTCCGGCCACCCAACCGAAGATTGTGGAGAGACGACGCCGATCTTCGAGCTGCCGCTTGGTGAGCGCGTCTCGCCGTGCGGCCTTCTGGTGATCGACGGGAGCGTCGCCGTCTTCCTCCACCGCGTCGTCGGGAGCGTCCGACCCGGTGTCCGGCTCTTCCTCGCCCCGCTCCTCGTTTTCGCGCTTCGCCACGGACGACGAGCCTGTGTCGGTGAGCCGGTGAGGGCAAGCGAAGCGTGCGCTTCGTCTCACGCGCCGCACTTCGGGCTTGCCTTCCGCGCTGTGTGCGACCAGAAAGTGCCCAGACAACCCCATTTTTGCCCGGGTTCGACCCGAGGAAGGACAGATCGACATGGCCGTTGCCGTTCAGCACGAGGCGCCCAACTTCAAGGCTACCGCCGTCAAGGGACGGGAGTTCGTGGACGTCGAGCTCGCGCAGTTCCGCGGCAAGTACGTGGTCCTGTTCTTCTACCCGCTCGACCTCACGTTCGTCTGCCCGACGGAGATCATCGCCTTCGACGACAAGCTCGAGGAGTTCCAGAAGCGGAACACCGAAGTGCTCGCGGTCAGCGTGGACAGCGCGTTCTCGCACCTCGCGTGGCAGAAGGCGCCGCGCGACAAGGGCGGCCTCGGCGACGTGCGATTCCCCCTCATCGCCGACATCACCAAGCAGATCAGCGAGGACTACGGGGTGCTGCTTCACGAGGGCGACGACGCCGGCGTGGCGCTCCGTGGCCTGTTCCTGATCGACAAGGAGGGCATCGTTCGTCACGTCACGATCAACGACCTCCCGCTCGGCCGCTCCACCGACGAGGTCCTCCGCCTCATCGACGCGCTCCAGCACGTCGAGAAGCACGGTGAAGTCTGCCCAGCCAACTGGAGCGAGGGCGCGGACACGATCAAGCCCGATCCCGACGGCTCGCAGGAGTACTTCAGCAAGCAGGGCTAGTGTCCTGAGTCTGCGATTCGCTACATATGTCCGCGGCCCTCGAAGCGCGACTCGGCGTCACTCCTCCTCGAAATACTTACGTATTCCTCGTCGTCGTTCCTTGATTCGCACTCCGATTGCTCGCCGACTTATGCACCTCACTGCAGACTCAGGACACTAGACCGCACCTTCGGTATCTGTTCCTGGGACGGCGCCTTCGTGCTGCGAGGGCGCCGTCGTGCGTCCGTCTTGCGTCCCAAGGATCGGACGGCGACGGCGTCCAACGTCGCAGAGATGACAGGTCCGGCCCTTCGCGGCAGGATCCCGCGCGCCCCTGCGAATGGCTCGCAGGTGCGTGGATGTGTGCTACCCCATCGGCCAGCCGGGCGTGTGCTCGGCGGCGGCGAGGTCGGAACGTGAGCGACAAAGACAACGACTCCCTCGAAGACGATGGCCTGGCGGCGCTTTCCGCTCTCGTGAGGCCCTCCACGGCGCCGCCTTCCCCTGCGGACGACGACGAAGACGACGGGATGCTCGACCTGCGCGCGCTCGCGGCCTCGGTGCCTCCGGGGATCATCGGCACGCCTGTGACCGACGAGGACGAGGACGATCAGGATGACTCCGCGGCCTTGGCCGCGCTGTCTGCGAGCAGTGCTCCCATCACCGACCCCGAGCCAGCAGCGACCGCGTCGGAGCCCGAGAGCAAGTCTTCCAAGAGCGCATCGGCGAAGGGCAAGTCGTCCAAGGGCCAGTCGTCCAAGGGGAGGGCCAAGTCGAAGGGCCGGAAGTCCAAGAAGAAGGGGGCGGCCGCCGCTGCGGCGTCGAGCGCCACCGCATCGGGCGCTTCTGCGGCGAGCAAGTCGGCTTCGAGCAAGACCGCGTCATCGGCTTCGGGCGGCGGCAGTTCAACGAAGAAGACGTCGTCCGAAAAGGCTGCGCCCGTGGTGGCAGCGGAGGTCGCCGAGCCGTCTGAGGGCGGCGGAGGCGGCGGCATGTGGGTCGGCATCGCCATCGGCGCCGCCATCGCCGCCGCGGCCGTGTTCTTCGTCATGAACAACAACGCCGAGGAAGACCCCGGCGGCGCGCCCATCGCGTCGGGCCCGTCCCAGGCGTCGGCGAACGATCCCAGCACCGAGACCGGGGCCGTGGAGGGCACCGAAGGCGAAGACCCGGCCACCGAATTCGAACCCAGCGGGGCGGAGCCGGAAGGCGCGCTCGAGGGGAACGACGGCGAGGGCACGGAGGCGGTCGAAGGCGCCGAGGGCACGGAAGCGGAGGGGACCGAGCCCGCTGAGGCGCCCTCGGAGCCGGTTCAGGTCGCCGTCGCCGACACCCGTCCGGCTGGACGTCGGGCGGGAGCCACGCGTGCGAACCCTGCCTCGCCGGCCGGCGCGACCGCTGGCTCCAGCGCTGCGGCCGCCCCCTCGGGGTCCGGTGGCTCTGGGTCGACCGCTTCGTCGGGCTCCGGCTCATCCGGAAGCTCCGCATCGACGGGCTCGTCCGGCAGCTCGGCCGCCCGGCCCAACCCGCGCGCCGGTAACGAGGGCAGCGCTGGTGGCGGGCTCGACAACATGCTCGACCAGGCGTTGGGTGGCCGACCCAGCCGCTCCGGCACCACGAACCGCCCGGCTCCGACGCCGGCGGCGGCACCCACTCCGCCTCCAGCGGCCCGAGCGAATCTGCCTCAGACGCCCGGCCGTCGCGACATCGCGCGCGCGCTCGGCCGCCTGATGCCTCAGATCCGCACGTGTGCGGGAGACCAGGTCGGTATGGCGCTGGCCAGCATCCTCGTCCGCAACGACGGCAACGTCGCCAGCGTCTCTGTGGGCGGTAGCCCGTTCGGCGGCACGCCCCAGGGCGCGTGCATGGAAGGAGCGATTCGCGGCGCGACATTCCCTCCGTTCCAGCAGTCGACGTTCCAGGTCCGGTACCCGTTCAACATCCGGTAGGGTCATGCTCGGGCGGAGCCTCTCGACGCGCCGACCGAACTGGCGCTCACGGTCCTTCTCCTTGGTGCTGAGCTGCCTCGCCGTCGGGGGCTGCGCCGGTGCCTCTCAGGAGGGCGTGCAGGGCGACGCGACTTCGCCCAGCCGATGCAGCCCGGCTCCCGTCGAGGCCGCCGCCCGACGCGCGACGATCGACGACGTGGGCCGGCGCGCATGGGCCGCGATGCTGGCCTCCGAGCCGCAGCAGCTGCTCCTGGATGACCTGGACCTGCACACGCTGCTCGACTCGGGGAGCGCGACCCGGTTCGCGGCACGACGTGGGTCTTTGGAGCGGCGACTCGGGCCTCTCGAGGACCTGTCGCCGATGCTGTCCCGCGCCGAGTACGCCGGACTCTGCCTTCAGGGGGCGCGCGATGAGCCGGCCAGCGGGGTGTTGGGGCTGACGCAATCAGGGTGGATCTTCGAGCGTCTCCTGCTGATCGGCCAGCAGCCGGGCGGCCGGCGCGTGGCCGCGTGGATCGAAGGCACCTTCGTGCTCACCGACCAAGGCTTCTACGCGCTCGACCTCGAGCGGGTGGAGCAGCCCCGCTGGGAGCACAGCGACCTCGAGATCGCTCCGTGTGATCTTTCGATCCGCGGCGACCTCGAGCCGTAGTCACGGGCTCACCAGAGACGGATCCGACCGCCGCTCTGCTCAGGAGTGGCGAGATGGGGATTCGCGCTCTTGCCTCGGCCCACGGAGGCGATCGCCTTCTGCAAGAGGCGATCGCCTTCACACCCCTACGGAGTGGTGTGCCGTGCGTGATCCACACTATATGTAGTGGGGGTCACGGGGTGGCATCCACCAAGGGTCGAGGATCTCGTTGCATGAGCGGATCTCGGGTGATAGCGAGCCAACTTCGGATCGCCGCCGCTACTTCGCGGTCAGGTGCGTCCTCGGAGCGTCCATGAAGATCAAGAAGGTCGAAGTCTGTGGCTTCAAGTCGTTCGTCGACCGAACGCTGGTGCGCATCGACCACGAGGTGACCGCCATCGTGGGGCCGAACGGGTGCGGCAAGTCCAACATCGTGGACGCGATGCGCTGGGCGATGGGCGAGCAGTCCGCGCGTCATCTGCGCGGCAAGTCGATGGAAGACGTGATCTTCAACGGCTCGGAGACCCGAGGCCCGCACAGCTTCGCCGAGGTCACGCTCACGTTCGACAACACCGACGGCCTGACGCCGCCCGAGTACCGCGACTACGCCGAGATCGCGATCACGCGCCGCCTGGACCGGAGCGGGACGAGCGAATACCTCATCAACAACACGCAGGTCCGCCTCAAGGACGTCACTCAGCTCTTCCTCGGGACGGGTGTGGGGACCAAGGCCTATTCGATCATCGAGCAGGGCCGCATCGGCTGGATCGTGTCCGCCAAGCCGACCGACCGCCGCCATCTCATCGAAGAGGCCGCGGGCATCACGAAGTTCAAGGCCAAGAAGAAGTCGGCCGAGCGGAAGATGGACCAGACGCGCCAAAACCTGGTGCGCATCGGGGACATCGTTGGCGAGATCGAGCGCACGCTCTCGAGCCTGAAGCGGCAGGCGCAGAAGGCGGAGCGGTACAAGCGCTACCGGACGGAGATCCGGGACCTCGAGCTGGTCGTCGCGTCGCACAAGTGGATGGAGCTGACGGTCACCCGGCGGGTGCTCACCGAAGCGATGACGCGGGTGGACGCGGAGGTCGAAGGCAGCCGTCTGGCGCTACGCATGCGCGAGGCGGAGCTGTCGGCGGACCGTCTGGACGTGCAGCGCCACGAGACCACGGTGGAGACCGCGCAGCGCGGCGCCTACGAGCTCGACAACACCGTTCGCATGCTCGAGGGGCGCATCGAGGGGTTGCTCGGACGGCTCGAGACCCTGCGCGAGTCGGAGCGTACGGCGGAGCGAGAGATCGGCGCGCTCAGCGGACAGCGGACGGCGCTGTCGGCGGAGATCGAGAGCCTCGAGGCGGCGTTGGTCGCGCTCGAAGATGCCGAGGAGAGAGAGTCAGCGGCACTGTCGCGCGAGGCTTCGGAGCTGGAGCGTCGTCGCGAGTCGGCGGGCGAGGCCGAGAAGCTCGTGGTGGCCTCTCGCGCCCGGGTGGCGGAAGCCCAGACGCGCATCGCGCGCGCCGAGGCCGTACTGCAGAGCTTCGAGCGCAGGCGGGTCGAGGGGCACGCGCGCCTGGAACGTCTCCGCGCCGAGAAGGAGGCCCAGGAGGGCAAGGTCACCGAGCTCGGTCAGGAGAAGGAAGCGACGGCGACCCGCCTGACCGCGCTTCGCACGGGCAAGGCCGACACGACCGTCAAGCGCGAGGAGTTGCAGTCCGAGTTGGACGCGCTCCGGGCGGAGATTCGCGACAGCGACGCGGCGCTCGAGCGGCTGCGTGGCCAGCTCGCCCAGAAACGGTCCCGGCTTCGTTCCCTGGAGGAGATCCAGCAGCGCTTCGAGGGGGTCGGCAAGGGCGTGCGTGCGCTCATGACGCGGTACGCCGACACGCCGGTGAGCCGACTCGAAAAGGGCATCCTCGGGCTGGTCGCCGACCGCATCGAGTGCCCCGAAGCGATGACCCAGGCCCTCGCAGCGGCCCTCGGGGAGCGCCTGCAGCATGTGGTGGTGCGGGACCGAGACGCGGCCGACGCCGCACGCGCGTTCCTCGACCGGAAGGAGCGCGGTCGCGCCACGCTCGTGCTCCAGCGGCCACGTCGGGTCGTCGCTCCGCGAAGGGCGTTGCCCCAGGACGACGGTGTCGTGGGCTGGCTCGCGGACCTCGTCACCAGCGCCCCCGAGGACCGTGGCTTGGCGGCGCATCTCCTCGGCGACGTCTTGGTCGTGTCCGACCTGGACGCGATGCAGCGCCTGCGCGATCGCGTCTCGCAGATGACGATCGTCACCCAGGACGGCTCGTTGCTCGCCCCCGACGGGAGCGTCACCGCGGGCCGCGGGGAGGGCGTTGGCGCGCACATGATCGCGGTCAAGCGTGAGATGCGCGAGCTGCACGGCGTGGTGGGCGCGCTCGACGAGGAGCTGCAGTCCGTGGTCGCCCGTCACGGCGAGCTGCGCAACGGCATCGCCTCGCGGCGAGCGCAGTTGGACGCGGCCCGCACCGAAGCGCACGACGCCGAGATCGCGATCGTCAAGACGGAGAAGGATCTGCGACGGGCGGAAGAGTCGCTCGAGCGGACCCAGCGGCGCGCCCAAGAGCTCGGGCGGGACGCGGAAGACCTGGCGACGCAGCTGGCCACGGCGTCCGACGAGGAGCGCGACTCCCGAACCGAGATCGAGTCGGCGCGCACCGCGCAGCAGGAGGCGTCAACGGCGCTGGCGGCAGGGCAGGAGGTGTTCGTCGCCAAGCGCCATGCCGTCGAAGAACAGAACACCGTCGTCACTGAGACCCGCGTGCGCGCGGCCGAGGCCAAGCAGCGCGCGCAGAGCGACCGCGGGGCGCTCGATCGGCTTCAGCGTTCGGTCGCAGAACTCGCGGAGCGCGAAGCGCGACTGCGCGGCGACATGGAGACGGCCGCCAAGCAGCAGGGCACCACGGCGGCCGCGGTCGTGCTCTCCCGCGAAGAGCTCCTGGTCGACATCGACCGCGCGATGAAGGCGCACGAGGCGTTGGGCGCCGCTCGCCAGGCCTACGAAGCGGCCAAGATTGAACTCGGCCAGCGGGAGACCGCGCTGGTCGAGGTGCGCCGGATGATCGAGACGGGCGACAAAGAGCTCGCCGGCATCACGCTCAAGGAGCGCGACCTCGCCAAGGACCTCGAGTACCTGCTCGACTCGATCACCGAGCGCCACCGCGTGGACCTGACGAAGGTCATCGGCGACTACCACTACCGTGAGCTGCCGGACGCCCAGATGCACTCGCGCATCTCCGAGCTGCTCCGGCTCGTCGAGCGCATGGGGGAGATCAACCTCACCGCCATCGACGAGTATGAAGAGAAGAGCGAACGCTACGAGTACCTGACCGCGCAGCGCACCGACCTCGAGACCGCGCTGGCGCAGCTGGACAAGGCGATCCGCCAGATGAACCGGGAGAGCAAGCGCATGTTCCGCGAGACGTTCGCGGACGTGAACGCGCGCTTCAAGCAGGTCTTCCCGCGGCTGTTCGGGGGCGGCAAGGCTGAGCTCAAGCTGACCGACCCAGGCGACATGCTCGAGACCGGGGTGGAGATCCTCGCGCAGCCTCCGGGCAAGCGACTCGGCTCCATCGAGCTGATGAGTGGCGGGGAGAAGGCGCTCACCGCGGTGAGCCTGATCTTCTCGATCTTCCAGCACCGCCCGAGCCCGTTCTGCCTGCTCGACGAGGT
>JBGCFC010000212.1:0-25802 GCA_045106715.1 Sandaracinaceae bacterium | reverse complement strand
ACCGCGCCCGGCTCGATGTAGCGTGACTGGGTCACGCAGGGGCTCTCCGCAGGAACTACGCCGGAGACGTGTCCAATGATCTCCACACCTTACGACGCCCGATCGGCGAAAACGACGGAAGGCCGCCGCCGATCCGCCGCCAGCTGAGACTCAGGCCCGGTGGTGAAGGACGACACGCCAGGGCAGCCACAGCACGGGCTCGGCGCCGGTGCCTTCCTGGTTGCAGTGCTCTGCGCATCGTCTCGCCACTTCGAGCTTGTCGATGAGCCCGTAGCGATTCGGGCGCGCCCCGAGGAGCTCATCGAAGTCGCGTTCCAGGCCGTTGCACAGGTAAGAGTGGAATCCGGTGAAGTCGAACCCGAGCACGTCAAACCCGATGGATCGCCCCTCGCCGGGCTGCTCACCCTGTGCGATTCGGTCGAACCAGGCGCCCTCCAGAGCGTCCTCGAGGAACGAGTCCACGAGGTCTGTGGGGAGCTCGATCGAAAACGCCAGGTGCGGACTGTCCGGAGGGAGAAGGCGCCGTCGCAGCGCGAGCGCCGCGTCGCGCTGCGAAAACAAGCCCGACTCCGACAACGAACCTTGTTCGCGCGCAACCTGGCACGCGATCGCGAACTTCCGGTCCGAGCGTGGCGAACCACGGCTCGCCGATTCGGCCCACGCCGCGAACGGGAACTCCACGATGCAGTCGCTCGCCGAGACCACCGAACTCGGGACGAGCTGTTCACTCATCCAGCTCGCGCGCTCGGCCGGTGCCGCGACGAGGTAGCCGCCGCACACGAACCGGGCTGAATCTCGAGGGGACTGCAAAGCGCCGCCTCATCCGAACGTAGTAGCCGAGGCCGGGGTCGAACCGGCACGCCCTTGCGGACAGCGGATTTTGAATCCACCGCGTCTGCCATTCCGCCACTCGGCCGTGACGACGCAGGCTGCGTCGGGGCGCAGTATCCATCGGCTGGGCGCTGCGTCAACCCGCGTCTGCGCCGGTCGCACCAAACCGGACGTGGCGCACTCCGGACCGAACGATGACGAAGTGGTGACGGTGATACCGCGGGCGTCGCGCTACCCAGGAACATGGCCACCGCGCCCGCCGTTGAGGTTCGTCCCAGTCAGCGCGGGATGCTCTGTGTATATGGGTTCGTCGCGTCGCTGCTCGGAGGTGGGCTTTGGGTGCTTCTCGTGCCGGCGGCCCGGGCCTGGCCGGTGGTCGCGTTCGCGTCCAGCGTGGTGGCGCTGATGGGCACGAGCGCGCTCTACCATCGGGTGGACTGGTCGCCCGCTTGGTACGCGCGGATCCGCCGCCTCGATCACGCGATGATCTTCGTGCTGATCACCGGGACGGAGCTCCCGTTGTTTCTGCTCGCGCTCCGCGGGCGGGGCGTCGAGGCGTACTTCGCATTTGCACTCGCTGCCGCCGGTGCGGGCTTCCTGATCACGATGCTCTGGGTGGGGGCGCCGAAGTGGGTGCGCACGGTCGTGTACATCGCGGTCGGGTGGTCGTCCTTTCCGGTCATCGCGCATCTCTACGACGCGCTTGGCGCGAGCGGCCTCGGCCTGCTGCTGCTCGGTGGCGGCCTCTACTCGGTGGGCGGCGTGGCCTACGGAATGAAGTGGCCGAACCCCATCCCTGGTCACTTCGGTTACCACGAGGTCTTCCACGCGTTTGTGCTCGCGGCGGTCGGTTGCCACTACGCGGTGGTCGCATTCTGGGTGCTGTGATCCAGCGGTGACCCAAGGGGGCCGTCGACGCTCGGGGCGCGGGCTTGTATGGTCTCCGCGATGCCGTCTTTCGCGTCGATCGATGTCGGGTCCAACGCCTCACGTCTCCTGATCGTCGAAGCCGACGGTCCGGGTAGCGTCAAGAAGGTGCGCTCCATCCGGAAGCCGGCGCGCATGGGCCATGGCGTGTTCCTGACGGGGCGCCTCGACACGGGGATGATCGACCAGTGCATCGAGGCGCTGAAGGCGTTCTCCGAGGAGATCGCGCACCACGAGCTGGCGGGTGTGCGCGCGGTGGTGACGGCGTCGGCCCGTGACGCGGTGAACTCGGCGGAGCTGCTCGAGCGGGCGGAGCAAGAGGCGGGCATTCGCTTGGAGGCGATCAGCGGGACGGAGGAAGCGCGTCTCGTGAAGCTGGCTGTGGAGTCGCGGCTCGAACTCGGCGGGTATCGCTCACTGCTCGTCGATCTCGGTGGCGGCAGTCTCGAGCTCAGTGAGGTGCACCACGACGAGGTGCGGTTCAGCACGTCACTGGAAATCGGCACGGTGCGGCTGCTCGAGTCGTTCCTGTCGAGTGACGGGCCCGTCACGGACAAGCAGCAGAAGATTCTCCGCGAGTACGTCGACCGAAAGATCCAGCCCGTCGAGGAGAAGTTCCGTCGGCGCAGCTACGATCGCGTGGCCGGCACGGGGGGGAACTTCGACGCCATCGCCGCGCTCTGCCCAGCACCGGGACTCGAGCTGCCGGCCATCAACGTGGAGAGCGCGCGCGCGCTGCTTCCCCGCATGCGCGGCCTGACTCCGGCCGAGCGCGCCGCGGCGTATGACCTGCGACCGGACCGCGCCGACGTCATCGTCCCCGCGCTCTACGTGATCCTCCGCTGCGCGGATCTCGCACGCACGCAGACGATCCTGTGCCCAGGCGTCGGTCTGAAACACGGCATCGTGGTGGAGCTCGTCGACAAGTTCTTCCGCGTCTGGGACTACAGCGTCGACGAGGCGACGATGGCGCGAGCGGCCATCCACCTCGGGCGCCGCTATCACTTCGACGAGCCGCACGCGACGCAGGTGGATCGCCTCGCCTGCATGCTGTTCGACCAGCTCGCGTCCACACACGAAATGGGTCCGCGAGACCGGCAGCTGCTCCGTGTGGCCGCGCTCCTGCACGACGTCGGCGACTTCATTAGCTCCGCGGCCCACCACAAGCACACGCAGTACATCATCGAGAACACCGACGTGATGGGTCTCAGCCGCAGCGAGCGACAAGTCGCCGCGTGCGTCGCGCGCTACCACCGTCGCGCACCGCCGAATCCCAAGCACACGCTGTTTCGCAAACTGACGCCGGCCAACCAGCGGCGGGTGCGCAAGCTTGCCTCGGTCCTTCGCATCGCGGATGCGCTCGACCGAGGGCACCGCTCCAAGGTCCGGACCGTCGAGGTGCAGCCCGGCGCGGGCGACCTCGTCATCCGTCCGCAGGGCGCGGGGGACCTCGCGCTCGAGGTGTGGACGGCGCGGCGCAAGTCCGAGATGTTCGAGAAGACGTTCGATGTGCAGGTGCGCTTCGAGCTGCCGGAGCGCGCGGCGCCGGCCGACCCCTTGGCCTGAGCGTCTACTCAAAGGGGGAGGGCACGTCTTGCCAGCCCACGCCGGCTCGGATGCGTGCTTCGAGGGCGTCGTCGGCCGGCTCCGCTTCGTACGGATAAGGCGGGGGCGCGACGGTCTCGGGGATCCGCTCTTCGGGGCGCTCGGTGTCGCCCACAAACAGATTGCCGCTCAAGCGGAGGTTGCCTGCGAGCGGGTCACCGCTGTCCGGCCAGCTGCCGATGCGGGTGATGATGGCGCTCCCGTTCCGTCGTCCGGCGGCGTAGATGCTGTTCTCCGCGAAGAAGTGGCCGTCCTGGCTGATCGACGAGCCGTACTGGCCCCAGTCGCCCACGTAGTTGTTCAGCCAATGGACGGTGGCGTAGCGCACGCGTGGGTGTCGCTCGCTTGTTCCGTCGAAGAGGTTGTGGTGCGCCGTCACCCGGATGTCGGCGTCGCCTGGGCTCTCGTTGTTCGAGCTGATCAGCCAGATGAGGCTCACTTCGTTCCGAGAGAAGTCGCACCAGCTGACGGTGATATCCGTCGCACCGTCCGCGGTCGTGAGCGGCTTCCCGTCATCCGACTGGGTTTCGAAGCTGATGTGGTCCAGCCAGAACCCGGTGCCGAAGCGAAGCCGAACCAGGTTTCGGCGGTCGGGGACACGTCAACCGGTCGCGAGGCAAGCGATCAACAGCATGCGCATGCCGTCAGCGTACAGGAGCGGCGCGGCGCTTTTCCCGAACTCGAATCGGACGACGTCCAGGGCGACTCACTCTTGGGGGGCGGCGGGGGGCGCGTCCACGTCGTCGCTGGGCGGCACGGTGGAAGGCTCGGCCTCGGCCTCGGTGGCGGGGGCCAGCTCGCGCAGCGCATGCCGCAGCCCCGGCGCCGCAACCCGCGCGATGACCCCATCGACAAGCCACGGCTCGAGCGCGGCGAAGGCAGGCCCGTCGACGTGCGTGACGTCTCCTGCCGCCTCGATGGCGTCGCCGAGGCACCGCGCGATTTCGTCGTCCCCGCGATCGATCAGCGCTTCGAGCAGCGGGCCTACTGCGTTCTGCGCGTCTCCGTTCGCCAAGCGCACGCGCCCGTCGAGCAGTGCGTCGGGGGCGGAAGGGAGCACGGCCAGCGCAGCGGCGGCGCGAACGGGGTGGTCCATCATCAACCAGGCCCACGCCCCGAGGTGAGCGTGACGCCGTTGCTGCGCTTCCGTCTTGTCCCGGTCCTCGAGCGCCGCAGCGACTCGTGCCGCGGCCTCCCACTGGCCCGCACCGAGGGCGGCGTCGCCGGCGTCGAGCAGAGGCTCGAGCGGGGTCTTGTTGCGCTCGGCGTCGTGTCGGTACGCGCGGTAGTTGAGGACCGCGAGCAGCACGCAGAGGACCGCTCCGAGCCAGTACTCACCCACTGCCGAAAGCCCGGCCGCGCCGAGGGCCGCCGTCATCGAGCCGAGGCGCGCGGCCTGCACGCCCCGTCGGCCGAACAGCCGGTCCAGCACCGTCGCGACGACGTGCCCTCCGTCGAGCGGGAGCACTGGGAGGAGGTTCACGAGGCCCCAGCCGGCGGTCACCCAGAACAGCAGCGTCAGCGCGCGTTGCGGAACCGAGTCCACGGTGAGGCCGCCGAAACGCTCGATCGCGAACGCGGCCACGCCGACGACAAACCCCGCGAATGGGCCGGCCAGCGTGATGAGCACACGTCGACCATGGGAGAGCGCCCGGTGGTCGGAGCGCACAAACGTCGTGAAGCCGCCCATGCCGTGCAGTACG
The DNA here is from genome assembly GCA_045106715.1 of Sandaracinaceae bacterium. Classification (GTDB taxonomy): domain Bacteria; phylum Myxococcota_A; class Polyangia; order Polyangiales; family Sandaracinaceae. The sequence goes on along the minus strand of JBGCFC010000212.1, from coordinate 20,736 downwards.
ACAAAGGGCGTGAGCCCGAACGCGCGCGCTGTCAGCGCATGGCCGAGTTCGTGTGCGAGCACCGCGAACGTGATCAGCGGGAGCCACACCAAGAACATCGCGGTTCCTTCGGGGTCGTCGCCGGTCAGGAAAAACATGAACCCGAAGCCCCCCGCCAACAGCAGGAACGTCGGGTCGAACCGGACGGGGACGCCGAGGATCCGGAGGTGGGCGTTGCCCATCAGGGGGACTCCCGGGGAGGGCGCCCCTCGAGCGCCCGCGCGACCAACTGAAGCCGGTCCTGTCCCCAGTACACATGCTCGCCGACGACAAAACACGGTGCGCCCGGCATCCCGAGGTCGATCGCCCGCTCGGTCTGTTCGCGCAGGCGCTGCTTGATGGCAGGCGTCGTCACCGCCTCGAGCGCGCTCTCGGGGAGCCCGACCTCCTCCGCGCATGCGGTCAGCACCTCGACGTCGGCGAGCGGCCGGTCCTCTACCCACGCCGCTCGCATCAGGCGGTGCACTAGCGGGGTTCTCAGTGCGTCGGGCGCAGCCAGCGTGAGCCGGAGCGCGCTCACCGTGTGGATCGGAAAGTGCGTGGTGAAGCGGAACGGGACCTCGTAGACATCGGCGTACCGGTAGAGGTCGGCAGCGAGGTGCCGCGACTTGGCGGCGGGGTAGGCCCTCATGGGCACGATCGGCGTGCCGACGCGCTTGAACAGCGCGCCCAAGAGAAACGGCTCGAACTGAACCTCCGCGCCGGTCCGCGTGGCGACCGCCTCCACGCGCGCGGTGCCCAGGTAGGCGTACGGAGAGGCGTAGTCGAACCAGCAGGCGACGGATGCGGTCACGCCTCTCGGTGTAGCAGGCTCCCGCTCGGGATGGGGCACAACCGGGCGCGTTTGTGAGGAACACCACGAGCGGCCCCGGCAGGCGCGCCACCGTGGCGTAAGGTCCGCGCCATGGCGATCTCCTTCGACACGCACCCCGACCGTTACCGCCACTGGACCCTCGCGGTCGACGGCGAACGCGCGAACCTCACGCTGGACGTCGATCCCGACGGCGGGCTCGTCGAGGGCTACGAGCTCAAGCTCAACAGCTACGACCTCGGCGTCGACATCGAGCTCGCCGACGCGATCCAGCGCCTGCGCTTCGAGCACCCGGGCGTGAAGGTCGTGGTCGTCGACAGCGGGCAGGCGCGGGTGTTCTGCGCAGGGGCCAACATCCCCATGCTCGGAGGCTCCACGCACGCGTTCAAGGTCAACTTCTGCAAGTTCACCAATGAGACGCGACTGTCCATCGAGGATGCCTCGGAGAAGAGCGGTCAGCGGTACCTGGCCGCGCTCAACGGGACGTGCGCGGGCGGCGGCTACGAGCTCGCGATGGCCTGCGACCACCTGCTGTTGATCGACGACGGGTCGAGCGCGGTCAGCTTGCCCGAGGTGCCGCTGCTCGGCGTGCTGCCCGGGACGGGTGGGCTCACGCGCCTGGTGGACAAGCGCCGGGTGCGCCGCGACCGTGCCGACGTCTTCTGCACCACGAGCGAAGGCGTGCGTGGCAAGCGGGCGGTGCAGTGGGGGCTGGTCGACGAGATCGCGCCGCGAAGCAAGTTCGCCGACGCGGTCACTGCGCGGGCCGAGGCGATGGCCGGCGAGGTCGCCTCCGACAAGGGGCCGGGCATCACCCTCGACCCGGTCGTGCCCACCGTGGACGACGCGGGCGTGCTCCGCTACCGGCACGTGACGTTGGAGCTCTCGGCCGACACGCGGACCGCCGTGCTCCGCGTGCACGCGCCAACGGAAGCATCCCCCGAAGGCGGTGATGCCATCCAGGCGGCCGGCGCGGACCAGTGGTCGCTGCGCGCTTTCCGGGAACTCGACGACGCGCTGCTCCGGCTGCGTCTTGAGCACCTCGACATCGGCGTCGTGGTGGTGCGCGCCGAGGGCGACATCGAACAGGTCCTCGCTCACGACGCGGCGCTGCACGCAGCCAAGGAGCACTGGCTCGCGAACGAGATCCTCGCGTTCCAGTCGCGGGTCTTGCGGCGCTTCGACCTGACCAGCAAGAGCTTCTTCGCGCTCGTCGACGAGGGCACCTGCTTCGGTGGGGTGCTGCTCGAGATGGGGCTGGCCTGCGATCGCCTCTACATGCTCGAGGACGACGACGAAGCGGTCACGATGGCGGTCGGTCCGGCCAACGCGGGCGCGTTCCTGATGACGCACGGATTGTCCCGCCTCGAGGCGCGCTTCCTCGAGGACCGCGTAGCGGTCGACGCGGTGCTCGCGACCGCCGGCGAGAAGCTCGCGGCGAACGCGGCGGACGAGCTTGGCCTCGTCACGGTCGCGGCGGATGACATCGATTGGGAAGACGACGTGCGCATCGCGATCGAGGAGCGCGCCAGCCTCAGCCCGGACGCCCTGACGGGCATGGAAGCGAGCCTGCGGTTCCCCGGACCGGAGAGCGCCGACACGAAGATCTTCGCGCGCCTGAGCGCGTGGCAGAACTGGATCTTCCAGCGGCCCAACGCGGTCGGACCCGAGGGGGCGCTGACCAAGTACGGCCAGCCCGACCGGCCTACGTTCCGTTGGACGCGGTGCTGAGCGCGCGTCCGATTCCAAGCGCGTGAGGTGCCGCACGAGAGTCGGCCGCAAGTGAGGCACCGCACGACCGCGATCGGCGCTGCCCCCCTATGTTCACCTCGATGTCTCTCACCGATTCGATCCCGAACAACGTCGACCTGGGCTCCGACCGCAAGCTGCTTCGCGCGCTCGAGAAGTGGCAGCCCAACTTCAAGCAGTGGTGGCTCGAGATGGGGCCTGACGGCTTCCAGACGAGCGACATCTACCTGCGCACGGCCATCGACGTCGACCCCAAGGGCTGGGCCACGTACGACTACGTGAAGATGCCCGACTACCGCTGGGGCATCTTCCTGACGCCGCGCGACGGGGATCGCTTCGTCAACTTCGGCGATGCGGCGGGAACCAAAGCCTGGGAAGAGGTCCCGGGAGAGTTCCGCAGCATCCTTCGTCGCATCATCGTCACGCAGGCGGACACCGAGCCGGCCAGCGTCGAACAGCAGCGCCAGCTCGGCAAGACCGCGCCGTCCCTCTACGACATGCGCAACCTCTTCCAAGTGAACGTCGAGGAAGGCCGCCACCTCTGGGCGATGGTCCACCTGCTTCACCAGTACTTCGGACGCGACGGGCGCGAGGAGGCAGAGGCCCTTCTCGAGCGCCGGAGCGGCGACGTCGACAAACCCCGCATCCTGCAGACGTTCAACGAGACGACCGACGAGTGGCTCTCGTTCTTCTGCTTCACGATGTTCACGGACCGTGACGGCAAGTACCAGCTCGCCGCGCTCAGCGAGTCGGGTTTCGATCCGCTCGCCCGCGCCACGCAGTTCATGCTGACCGAAGAGAGCTTTCACCTGATGACCGGCGAGACCGGCATCCAGCGCGTCGTGCAGCGGAGTGCCGAACTCACGAAACAAGACCCGAACGGGGACGCGCGCGCGCTCGGCGGCATCGACCTGCCGACCATTCAGAAGTGGTTCAACTTCTGGTTCTCGAGTGCGGTGGAGTTGTTCGGGGGCGAGATCAGCAGCAACGCGGCGGACTACTTCGCGACGGGGCTCAAGGGTCGCTACCGCGAGCAGACCAAGTACGAGGACCACAGCGCCCTGCGCGACGTCTACTCGATGACGGTGTTCAAGGACGGCAAGCTCAGCGAGGAAGAGGTGCCGCTTCGCAACGCGCTCAACGAGCTGCTTCGGGACGAGTACGTCGCGGACTGCGAGCGCGCTCTGCGTCGCTGGAACCACACGATCAAGAAAGCGGATCTCGACTTCACGCTCACGCTGCCGAACCGCCGGTTCAATCGCAGCATGGGCATGTACGCGCCGCACGCGTTCACCCCCGAGGGCAAGCCCATCTCCCACGAGGAGTTCGAGGCGCGCAAGGGCGAGTGGCTGCCGACACCGGAGGATCGCGCTTACGTGCGTTCGCTGATGGTGCCGGTGCACGAGCCTGGCAAATGCGCCAACTGGATCTCGCCGCCCAGGAAGGGCGTGAACGGCCAGCCGTTCGAGTACGAGTACGTCCGCTTCCAGTCCTGAGCCTGCGCGCAGCGAGACCTCGACGACGACGCCCGGACCGCTGGTTCGGGCGTCCGATCCATGGACATCGGTTCTCAACGGCCAGTTACGGGAGGCGCAAGGACTCGACCACGTCCACCGGCGCGAAGTTGGGCGCGTCGCCGCCGCCGACGATGTACAAGACTCCGTCCAGGGAGACCGCACCGTGGCCGTGGCGGGCCGTGTTCAGCGTGGGGAGCGCGCTCCAGACTCCGGCATCGAGGTCGTACGCATCTACCGTCGCCAGGGCGCTGCCGGGCTCCTCGCCGCCGACGACAATCAGGCGGCGCCCGAGTCGGGACGCCGTGAATCCCCCTCGCGCGGAGGGGAGGGCGGGGCCGTCTGTCCAGCGGTCCATGTCCACGTCGTAGATCTCGACTTCGGTCCGGTTGCTGGAGAGCGAGTTCCGCCGTCCGCCGACCGCCCAAACGGCGCCGTCCACCGCGGCCGCCGCGAGGTGCTCCCGCGGCGATGGAATGGCGGCTCCAAGCTGCCAGCGATCGTCGGCCGGGATGTAGACCAGGGTTTGCGTCGCGAGGCCCCCGCGGGCTTCGTTGCCGCCGACCAGCACGATCCGGTCTCCCGCGGTGACCGCGGCGCCCGCTCCGCGCGTGAGGGGAAGTGGGGTGATGTCCTGCCAGGCGTCGCTGTCTGCGCGCAACACCCACGCGGTGTCGAGCGGCGCAAACGCGAGCGTCTCCATGCCCCCGAGGGCGTAGAGGTCGCCGTCGTGCACGGCCACCGCGAGGTGGTGGCGCGGCGCGGGCAGTGGGGGGCCGGTCCGCCAGGTCCCCGTGGCCGGCGCGAAGATGCGCACGGTCGACACGACGTCCAGCCCCTCGAATCCGCCGATGACCCAGACCTGTCCCCGATACGCGACCGCCGCGATCTCCTGAAGCGCGACCGGCAGCGCCGGCTCCGTCCGCCACCCCGACGCGCCTCCATCCGGCGGGGTGGCGTCGTTCGGGGTGGCGTCGATCGGGTTGGCGTCCGGGTTGACCGCGGCGTCGTCCCCAGCAGGGGGGTTCGAACTACAGGCCGACGCCACAATTGCGCTCAGAAGAAGAATCCGTGTGCGCATCCCAACACTGTGCCACGCCGAGAGCGGAACCGGTCGCCGTGTTGGGGCATGCTGTCGGGCATGTCGCGCCACACCCCGATCCTCCTCTTCACTGTGTCGCTGATGTGCGCGACGCCCTCGCTCGCCCAGGCAGATGTGTTCCGCGGGTGCGACGACGCCCCTGGACTCGCCACCGTCGACGGGACCGTCGGCAGCGGAGAATACACGCTCGGCTCGGAAGGCGTGGGAAGCGGCTTTGGAGAGCTGCTCGGCAACGGCATCGACATGCTCGTCGACTCCGACTCCAGCGGGAACCTCGCGTGGTCACTCGTGGGCCCCGGCACCTGCACGCCGCTGGCGAGCCCCAACTCGGTCGTCGTCTATCTCGACACGCTCCCTGGTGAAGGCATCGACAACACGTCGCAGCTGACCGACACCGCCGACCCTGGCCGCAGCGCGGTCTCCGGCACCAACGGCACCGACAGCGCGGACCTCGGCTTCGCGCCCGGCTTCCGGCCGGACTACGCGATCGTCATCGAGGCGTCGGGCGTGAACCTGTTTCAGCTCGTGGCGGGCGGGAGCCTGACGTTCGTGAGGTCGCTGAACGTCGTCGTGGCGGCGGGGGGATGCACGCGCGAAATGGACGGATTCTCGATGGCCGACCTCGGGAGCCAGACGGGCAACCCGATCCGGTGGGTCGCGACGCTCATCAACTCGACCACGGCGTTCCGCGCCAACGAGTTCCAAGGGGTGGTCACCGCGCCGGCGACGAACCCTGGGACGACTGCCTTCGACCTGGCTGAGGGCGACTTCAACGCCTTCCGCTCCAACCCGCAGGTCGCAGGGTTCCGCGGCGGCGACTACTACACGGACTTCGAGACGTTCGAGGCGGAGGGGGTCTCGGCGACGGCCGCGTGTGACCAGCTGAACTCCAACAGCTGGGCGATCGAGGGCTTCAGCGACGGAGATGTCGACTTCGGTGAGTCCACCACGAGCAACGACCTCAGCCGGGGCGTGAGCTCCGGCGGGGAGGGGACCGGTGGCCTCTATGCCTTCGAGCCGACGCTCAACGACCCCGGCGTGGGTGTGCAGGCGTCGGGGAGCGATTTTACGCCCGGATCGCTGACGTTGCGGGTGTTGAACGCGACGACCTCCAGCATCTCCGCGGTGCAGGTCAACGTCACCATGCATGTGCTCAACGACCAGGACCAGAGCACGCAGATCGACATCTCGCACTCAACGAACGGCACCGACTTTACGCCGGAGCCGAGTCAGACGCTGACGACGCTAGAGCCGAGGGACAGCGTCGGGTGGGTCACGAGCACCATGATGTTCGAGGTCGCGGAGGTCATCGCCCCAGGCGGCTACCTGACCTTGCGATGGGACGCCGATGACGCGGGGTCGGGCGGCGCGCGCGATGAGTTCGCGATCGGCGCGATCCACCTCGAGGCGACGTACACGCTGTGCGGGAACGGCGCGATGGATGCGGGCGAGGCGTGCGACGACGGCGGCGCCAACGGGGCGACCGCGTGCGGCTGCCAGTCCGACTGTCAGTTCGCGCCTGTCGACACGACGTGCAGCGCGGGCGACCTCGGCCCGTGCGACGCCCCCGACCTCTGTGACGGAGCGGGCGCTTGCACGGCGACCCTCGCCGCGGCCGACACCGTGTGTCGCGCGCCGGTCGGCGCGTGCGACGTGGCCGAGGTGTGCGTCGGGGATGTCGTGGACTGCCCCGCAGACACGTTCCTCCCGGCCGACACCGAGTGCGCGGCCGCCAACGGGAGCGCGTGCGACGTGGCCGACGTCTGCAACGGGACCGATGGCCTGTGCGCGCCACGCGTGGCGGATGCAGGGGTTCGCTGCCGTGATAGCGCGGGAGCCTGCGATCTGGGCGCGACCTGCAACGGGACAGACGACACGTGCCCGAGCAGCGCGCCGGCGGCCGACACGGTGGTGTGCCGCGCAGCCGTCGCGGGCGGGTGCGACGTTCCGGAGATGTGCACCGGCTCGGACTTGGCCTGCCCGGAGGATGCGTTCGCGATCGTGGGCACGGTGTGCAACCCCGCGGTGCCCGGAGATCTCTGCGATCGCAACGACGTGTGCACAGGAACGAGCAGCGTATGCGTGCCGGTCGTCGCGGCGCTGGGGACGAGCTGTCGGGACAGCACCAGCGCCTGCGATCTCGGCGCCTCGTGCGACGGGACGACCGTGGTGTGCCCCGAGTCGAGCCCCGCGGCGGCCTCGACGGAGTGTCGTGCGTCGGCGGGGATCTGCGACCCTGCCGAGGTCTGCGACGGGACGAGCCTGGCGTGCCCGACCGATGCGCTGGAGGCCGGTGGGACCGAGTGCCGCGCCTCCGTCGGGCCCTGCGATGTCGCGGAGACCTGTTCGGGCTCAGATGTGGGCTGCCCCGCCGATGTGCTCGCCAGCGCCGGGACGGAATGCCGCGCGGCGGACGGTGACTGCGACGTCGCCGAGCAGTGTTCCGGCACGGATGGATCCTGTCCGACCGACGCGTTTGCGACCGCAGGGACCGAGTGCCGCGCGAGCGGCGGCGCGTGTGACCCGGCCGAGGCGTGCTCGGGCAGCGCGGGCGCGTGTCCGGCGGACACCCTCGCCACCGCGGGGACGGAGTGTCGCGCCAGCACCGGGGATTGCGACCCCGCCGAAGCCTGCGACGGCACGGGGCTGGCCTGTCCGGCCGACATGCTGAGTGCGGCGGGGACGGAGTGCCGGGCCTCCGCAGGGGCCTGTGACGCAGCGGAGATGTGCGACGGGACGGCCGGCGCGTGTCCGGCGGATGTCGACCAACCGGACGGCACCGCTTGCGCCGATGGCACGGCTTGCAACGGCGCCGAGGTCTGCATGAGCGGCAGCTGCGGCGCGGGAACCGAGGTCGACTGCGACGACGGCGACATCTGCACCGCAGACCTGTGCAGTGAGCCGGACGGGGCGTGCGCTTCGACACCGATCGACAACTGCTGCATCGACGCAATGGACTGCGAAGACGGCGACCCGCTGACCATCGACGAATGTGTCGAGAACCGCTGCCAGGTGCGAATGGCGGACGGTGGGGTGCCCGACGCTGGAGTGGACGCGGGACCGGGAGACGCAGGCTTCGATTCCGATGCGTCGACCGACGGCGGCGTGCCGATGGGCCGCGATGACGGCGGCTGCAGCTGCCGCGCGGGTGGCACGAGCGAGGCTCCCCGGTACGGTTGGGGGCTCGTGGGCCTCATCGCCCTCGCGCTGATGCGCCGTCGGCGGCTCGGCGCAAGGGGATGAGGGCGCACCCCGATTTACCGACAAGGTCCCAGCTCTGTTAGGCTAACGGCGTGAAACGAGTCCGTGCGATAATGCTGTTCGCGCTGGGGCTGGTGACGGCCTGCCAGCCGGCGCGTGACGTCAGCTTCTCCATCCAGCTTCCATCCGGCGTGGCGCAGACCGCCGAGCGGGTCGTCGTGTCCATTCACACCGACGCCAGCTGTGCGGGCGCGGCGATCTACTCGGGAACCATCTCCCTGAGCGGCGGAACCGGCATGGCCGCATCGATGCCGGACAGCCTTCCGCCCGGCGACTACTACTTCCGGGTCGAAGCCCGGGACGGTGGGTGCAGTGTGCTCGCCGAGGTGGATTGTCAGCAGGTCTCGCTGCCGATCGAGACGGATAGTCTCACTCTCGCGGCGGTGGGCGCGTCCGGCGAAGCTTGTCCGGCGGAGGAGTGCATGAACGGCATGTGCCCGACGGACATGCGGGACGCCGGAACCCCCATGGACGCGGGGCCGGACACCGGGCCGCAGACCTGCGGTAACGACGATGAGTGCACGAACGGCACCTGCCGCAGCGAAGCCTGCTGCTTTGGTTGTTGGGACGGCTCGAGCTGCCAGACGGGCAACGCGACCGGGGCCTGCGGGGCGGAAGGCCAGGCGTGCAGCGCGTGCGGCAGCGGCCAGACCTGCAACGCGGGCCGGTGTGAGGTGATCCCCGGCGAGATTCCGCCCGATCTCGCGCTCGGCGTCAGCACCTCGTACGTGGTGGTGGACGGCGACCTCTACTCGGCCGGGGCAAACGGAGAGAACCTGCAGCGCGGCGCGCTGGTGAGCAGCACCCCGAACGTCTTCTCGCGCCAGGAGACCGAACTCCAGTTCGCCTTCGTCGCCACGATGGAGACGACGGGGTGCGGCATCACGACCGACGGCGGCCTGCATTGTTGGGGCAGCAACATCGCGGGTCTGCGGGGGCAGGGCACCGGAGACGCCGACCCACAGGCCGAACCGCAGCAAGTGGGCATCGACGCCTGGACGGACATCGAGGCGGGGAACCTTCACTTCTGCGCCATCCGGCGCGACGACTCGCACCTGCTTTGCTGGGGCCAGAACGCCAACGGTCGGCTCGGGTTCGAGGGCGGGGGCGCGCGGTTCTCCCCGACGGACGTCGACCCGAGCGCCGCGTGGATGGCGGTCTCCGCGGGCGAGTTCCACACCTGCGCGATCCGCTCGACCGGAGAGCTGTACTGCTGGGGCACCGGCGCCGACGGGCAGCTTGGAGTCGTGGGCTCGACCGATGACGTGCTCCCGACCCAGGTGGGCGGCGGCTCGGACTGGACGGCGGTCTCGGCCGGGGCGGCGCACACGTGCGGCATCCGGAGCGGGGACGTCTACTGCTGGGGCAACTACGAGAACGGCCGCCTCGGCGCGGGCGAACTCAGCGCAAACGTCATGACGCCGGCGCTGGTCGACGACACGCGCACGTGGGTGTCGGTGTCCGCGGGCCAGGTGCACTCCTGCGGCCTGACGGACACGGGTGAAGTCCTCTGCTGGGGCCTCTCCCGCTCAGGCGAGACCGGGCTGGGGATGTCGGGCGAGACCCTCGTCCCGACCCGTGTGGCGGGCGGTTTCGACGCGGTCGAAGTGAGCTGGGAGCACAGCTGCGGCATTCGAACGGACGCATCGAGTGGGCTGGTCGTTTGCTGGGGTAAGGGCGAGGAAGGGCGGACCGGCAGCGGAGACACCGGCAACCAGCCCTCGCCCGGCGCGACGACGTTCGTGCCGAGTCTGTAGAACTCACCCTGTGCCGAAGGCGCAGGGCCACGCGCACGCCTGGGACGATCGGCTCCTCAGGGAAACGAGACGTTTCGCGGAGACCGGGCGCAGCAGCCGATGCTCAACCCACGCTGAGCGTGCGGTTGAAGCGTCGCCCGGGCCCTTTGTCTCGGTTGCCGGCTGAGGCTGGGATCCGAAGCGACGGGGAACCGAACCACCCAGGGCGACAGTTAACGCAGCTCAGCTCCTTCATCGAGCCCCGCTTCCCCATCCTCGGGCAGGGACTCGCCGTCTTCCGGCTCGGCAGCTTCCGGCTCGGTCTCCAGGCCGTCGCGAGCTTCGCCTTCCCAGATGCCGTCCACGTGGAAGCCGCGGAACGTATCCGGGCAGCCATCGCGAAGCGGATCCATCGTCTCCGACGGCTGAGGCGTGTCGGGACAGAAGTCATGGCGATCCACGACGCCGTCGCCGTCACGATCCGGGAGCGGGCAGCCTGGCCGGGTGGCGTCCGGCGCATCGCCCGCCGGCTCAGTCGTGCACATGTCCACGTCGTCCGCGAATCCGTCGCCGTCCCGGTCCAAGAGAGGACAGCCGGGGTTGTCCGGGTCTTCCACATCCCCCACGCCGATCTCGCGGCAGTGGTCTTCGCGGTCGAGGAGGAAATCGCCATCGTCGTTGCCAGGGCCCGCCTCGGGTTGCCTTATCGCGATCGTCACGCCGAGCGACAACATCACCGCGGGGTCCAGACCTGGATCGGTCAGGATCATCACGCGGGCCATCGGTCCGATGCGGAGGAACGCCGCGACGTCGAACGAGAATCCGGCGCCGATGTCCGCGCCGTGCGTCGTGATGGGACCGGAGATCCCGTAGACGTGGTGGGCGTCGATCCAGCCGTCGTTCTCGATGCCCGCCAGCGCCGTCCAGTGGAGCCGGAAACCGACCTGCGAACCCACCCACGCGGCCGGGTTGCCAGACTGTGCACTCAACGCCATGCCGGTCGCGCCGGCGTGGAACCCCAGCCAGGGCAAGAAGGGGAACTCGACCGCGGCCGACGCACCGCCTCCGAGGCCAATGCTGTCTCGGTGGTCGTCGTCGAGCGCGTGTCCCGCGAAGACCTCGAAGTTGGGGAGAATCCAAGCGCGCCCATAGCTCCTGCGTCGTCGCGCCTGAGCGCGGCGTAGGCTCTGCGGGGCGACGTACGCCCGACGCCTCGCTGACATGGGCATGTCGGCCGCGGGCGCGTCTGCGTCGTCGCGCATGGGCCAGCCAACGAGGCTCAGGCCGACGGTCAGAAACCAGACTGGGGTGCCGTCGGGATCGTCGACCCACTGCAGATGCACCGCCGGTCCCGCCTGCAGCGCGTCGAAGAACGGGAAGTAGATGCCGAGCCCTGCGTCGACGCCGTGGCTCGAGAGCGAGCTCGAGAACCCCCAGACGTGATTGACCTCGATCCATGCGTCGTAGTCGAGCCCCGCCAGCTCACCCCAATGCAGTCGCACGCCCGCGAGCGTTCCTATCCAGGCGATCGCGCCATCGCCGTAGAGCGCGGTCGCCTGCCCACCGACGCTCAGCGAGACGGCGGGAATCGGGCGGAACAGGAGCCGGCCGGCCGCTCCCTGGCCGACGCCGATCCCTTGGGTTTCGCCGTCGAGGCCGCTCACGAAGTTGAGATCGAGCGAGAGACCAAACTCGATCCCGCGGTCTTCGTCGTCGTTCTCAGGCTCCGCCGTCGGGCCCCACTCGAAGTTGGCGAGCGGATCCGACGCCGCCTCCTGGGCCTCCACCGCGCGGGGCGAGAGCAACAGGACGACCCCGAAGGCGATGAGCCGGCAGGCGTGGGTGCACGATCGCACGCTCCTACCATAGCCGAAGTTGGACCGATTCGGGGTGTTCCCCCACAACGGCACACGTGGCGGAGTCTTGCCGTGAGCGTGAAAACTCGCGCCGGTAGGTTGCAGAAGGGGTCCGACTAGGCGCATTCTGGATCCCTCCCATGCGCCGTCCGGTATTTCCCCTCATTGTGTGTGCAGCTGCGGTTTGGCTCTCAGCCTGTCAAACCGACACATGCCCCCCCGGGGTGAGCGACAGCATCTTCTGCCGGAACGGCGCCGACGCCAGCATTCCTGATGGGTGCGTGGAGGGTGGCGAATGCTCGCCCGACGGCGACCTGTGTTCGGTCGGCGTAACCCGGTGCGACTTCTCCGGCGAGACGTGTGAAGTCACGCGGCAGCGCGCCGAGGGAGAGGACTGCGGGAACGGGCTGTCCTGTGCGGCCGACGGGTCTTGCTCGGTCTGCAACGAGGGCGCCCTGTGCGACACGGGCAACCCCTGCACCACCGGCATCACGGACTGCGGGTCGGGCACGGCGGTCTGCATCGTCGACGAGATCCTCGAAGGGTCCTGCGGCGGGGGCTCGTGCGAGCCCGACGGCTCCTGCTCCGTCTGCATCGAAGGAACGAGCTGCAACACCGGCAACCCCTGCCAGCGCGGCATCGCCGAGTGCAGCCCGACCGGCGAGACGACCTGCGTAGTCGTCGAAGACCTGCCGATGGGCGTCGACTGCTCGGGCGGGCTCGCGTGCGACGGTGGCGGTGGCTGCTCTATCTGCAACCCGGGCGCGGCCTGCAACACGGGCAACCCGTGCACGATCGGCGCGACCGACTGTGGCTCGGGCAGCCCAGTGTGTGTGGAGACCGGGACGGTCGGTGACGACGCCGCCTGCGGATCGGCGGGTGTGTGCGGCGACGCCGGCGAGTGCAGCGAGTGCATCGCAGGGTCCAGCTGCAACACGGGCAACCCCTGCACGACAGGGCTGTCGATGTGCGCCGGCGGCCGGACGTTCTGCCAAGACGCGACCAACCTTCCGGCGGGAGTGAGCTGCGGCGTGGGCCTCGCCTGCAACGGCTCGGGCGCCTGCACGACCTGCATTCCCGACGCGCCGTGTGTCGACGAGGCCTGTGAGATCGGCGCCGTCGATTGCTCGAGCGGCACGGCTGTCTGCGTGGGAACCGGCGTGCCGGCCGAAGCCGGCGCGGTGTGCCGCGACGCGGTCGACGCCTGTGACGTGCCTGAGAGCTGCAACGGCGGAGGCGTCGCCTGCCCCGCGGACACGTTCTCCCCGGACGGCGCGGACTGCATCGCCGGCGGAACCTGCGACGGCTTCGGCATGTGCATCCCGTTCTGCATTCAGGACGATCCCTGCGATACGGGCAACCCGTGCGAGGTGGGCACACTCGACTGCGCCTCCGGCGCTCCGGTCTGCGTCGCCCAAGGCCCCCGCGACGCGAGCTTCGTCTGCCGCACGGCCATCGACGTTTGCGACGTCGATGAGACCTGCAACGGCGTCGCGCTGGACTGCCCCACCGACGACAAAGCCGTCGCCGGCAGCCTGTGCCCCGTCGGCGTGTGTGACGGCACGGGTGCGTGCGTCGAGTGCATCCAGGATGCCCCCTGCGACACGGGCAACCCCTGCGAGGCGGGGCAGTTCGACTGCACGGGTGGGGCGCCGGTGTGCAATCCCGTCGGGCCTGGCCCCGCCGGCGTCACCTGCCGCCCGACCGCGGGTCCGTGCGACGTCGAGGAGCAGTGCGACGGCGTCACGCAGTTCTGCCCGCCAGACGCGTTCGATTCCACGTCGGTCTGCCGCCCTGCTGCGGACATCTGCGACGCGCAGGACACCTGCAATGGAGCGGGCCCCGACTGCCCAGTCGACGATCCTGCCGATGCCGGCACGATCTGCCCGATCGGCGTTTGTGACGGAGCCTTCATGTGCATCGTCTGCGTTGACGGCACACCCTGCGACACGGGGCGCCCCTGCGAGATCGGGGAGATCGCCTGTGGAGGCGGCGCTCCGGTCTGCAACCCGGTGGGCTTGGCCGCATCGGGGACCGAGTGCCGCGCTTCGACCGGCCTCTGCGACGCGGCGGAGACTTGCTCTGGCTCCGATCCCGACTGCCCGATCGACGTGCTGTTCCCCGCGGGTCACGTATGCCGTGTCGCGGCCGACCTGTGCGATGAGCCAGAGGTATGCGACGGCGCGGCGATCACGTGCCCGGCCAACGCACTCTCCACGAGCGGCACGCCTTGCCGGGCCTCGACGGGGCTGTGCGACCCGGCCGAGGCGTGCGACGGAACGAACCAAGCGTGCCCGGCCGACAGCCTCGCGCCTGCCGGGATGACCTGCCGTCCCGCGTCCGATGTCTGCGACGACCCCGAGGTGTGCACGGGCTCGCTGCCGGGCTGCCCGACGGACAACATGCTGCCGGGGGGCACGACCTGCCGTCCCGCGGTCGACATTTGCGACCAGCCTGAAGCGTGCACCGGCGCTGGGCCGACGTGTCCGACGGACGCGTTCACCGCGCTCGGCACGACCTGCCCAGCGGGCGTCTGCGACGGTTCCGGCACCTGCAGCATGTGCGGCGGCATCTGCCCCAACCGCGCCAACGCGACCACGACCTGCGCCGGGGCGTGCGGCTACGTCTGCCTGGGCGGCTACGACGACTGCAACACCTTCGACGGGGACGGCTGCGAGATCCAGACCGACACCGACGTCCTGAACTGCAACACCTGCGGCAACGCGTGTCCCAACCGGGCCAACGCGGCGCGGACCTGCGTGGGTGGTGCGTGCGGCTACAGCTGCACCCTGCCGTTCGACGACTGCAACGGCACGGACACCGACGGCTGCGAGATCAACACCGACTCGAACATCAACCACTGCGGCTTCTGCGGAAACACCTGCCCCACGCCCCCGAGCTCGGCGCCGTTCTGCACGGGTGGTACGTGCGGGTTCGGCTGTGACTTTGGCTTCGACGACTGCAACGGCAGCGGCTCCGACGGTTGCGAGATCGACACGCAGAACGACGTCAACAACTGCAACACCTGTGGTAACGCTTGCCCGAACCGGACCAACGCCACGCGCACCTGCGGAGGCGGGGCCTGCGGGTTCACCTGCAACGGCACTTTCGGCGATTGCAACGGCACGCCGGCCGACGGCTGCGAGACGAACCTCAACACGAGCGTTGCCAACTGCAACGGCTGCGGCATCGCGTGCCCGAACCGCGCGAACGCGACCGAGTCCTGCGTGGCCGCCACCTGCCAGTTCGCGTGTGAAGGCACCTTCGGGGATTGCAACAGCAACCCCGCGGACGGCTGCGAGTCCGACACCTTCACGGACGTCAACAACTGCAACGGCTGTGGCAACAGCTGCCCGCCGGCGGCCAACGCGGCCCGCACCTGCACGGGCGGCGCGTGCGGCTACAGCTGCACGGGGACATTCGACGACTGCAACGGCAGCGCGTCCGACGGCTGCGAGGTCGACACGGCGATCGATGTCAACAACTGCAACGCGTGCGGGACGGCGTGCCCCAACCGCGCCAACTCCGCGTCGTTCTGCTCGGCCGGCACATGCGGCTTCACCTGCACCGCGCCCTTCAACGACTGCAACGGGTCTGCGGCGGACGGCTGTGAGATCAACACCGACAGCGACGCAGACAACTGCAACTCGTGCGGCAACGCGTGTCCCGCACGGGCCAACTCGTCCCGCTTCTGCGCGGCCGGCGCGTGCGGTTTCACCTGCAACGGCGGTTACGACGATTGCAACGCCAACGCCGCTGACGGGTGCGAGTCGCAGCTCGCCGACGACGTGAACAACTGCAACAGCTGCGGCAACAGCTGCCCGATCCGTGCGAACGCGTCCCGCTTCTGCGCGGCCGGGAGCTGCGGCTACAGCTGCAACCCGGACTTCGCGGACTGCAACGCCAGCCCGGCGGACGGCTGTGAGATCAACACCGCCTCGGATGTGAACAACTGCAACGGCTGCGGTGTCTCGTGCCCGACTCGGCCGAACTCCGTGCCGTTCTGCAGCGCGTCCGCCTGCGGCTTCACGTGCAACCCCGGCTTCGCTGACTGCGACGGCAACCCCGCCAACGGCTGCGAGGTCGCAACCGACAACGACATCGACAACTGCAACGGGTGCGGCAACGCCTGCCCCAACCGCACGAACTCGTCCCGGACCTGCAGCGCCGGGTCCTGCGGCTTCAGCTGCAACGCCAACTTCGGCGACTGCAACGGCTCGGCGACCGACGGCTGCGAAGCCCCGCTGCTCTCCGACGTGAACAACTGCAACATGTGCGGCATGTCCTGCCCGCCGCGCCCCAACTCGGCGGCCTTCTGCTCCGGCGGCAGCTGCGGCTACAGCTGCACGCCGGGCTTCGCCGACTGCAACACCAACCCGGCCGACGGTTGCGAGGTGTCTACCGCGACCGATCCCAACAACTGCAACAGCTGCGGCAACACATGCCCGTCGCGTCCGAACGCGGTGCCGAGCTGCAGCTCCAGCACATGCACCTTCACGTGCGTGGCCGGCTTCGCTGACTGCGACGGGAACCCGACAAACGGGTGTGAAGTCGTCATCGCCAACGACGTCAACAACTGCAACGGCTGCGGCAACGTGTGCCCGAACCGGCCCAACTCCACACCGCTGTGCAGTTCCAGCACCTGTGGGTTCACCTGCGGTGCGGGCTTCGGCGATTGCAACGGCTCGCCGTCCGACGGCTGCGAAGTCAATCTCAGCTCGAACGTGTCCAACTGCAGCGCTTGCGGAGCCGCGTGCAACCTGCCTCAAGCGAGCGCGGTCTGCGTGGCATCCAACTGCGAGGTCGCTGGTTGCAGCGCGGGCTGGGGGGACGTGGACGGCAACCCGGCCAACGGTTGTGAATGCCAAGACCTCGGCGGGGGATCCCTCTGTGCCGGCGCGCAGAACTTGGGGAACGTCGTGGCGGGCGGGGGAACGTCAGTCTCTGGCACGCTCCCCAACCCGGGCGACGAGGACTACTACCAGGTCACCTTCACCCCAGCGCCCGTCGGCAACAACCCGGGGCAGGGCACACCCGCCATTGCGTTCTCCACCAACGGTGGCGGGCTGTTCCGGATGCAGCTGCTCGGCGCCTGCGGCGGCGGCACGCTCGCTCCCGGGTGTGCGAGCGGGATCACCTCGTGGGACTACGTGGACAATCAGGCCATTGCTGGAGTGAACCAGTGGAACCAGCGCAACACAGCGTGGCCGAGCACGGTCTACGTTCGCGTGTACCGGACCAACTCGACGGTCGCGTCCTGCCAGAACTACGGCCTCGTCTTCTCGCGCTGATTTTCCCCCCGTCGAGGCCGGAGCTCAGGTCGGGCAGTGTAGGGTCGGACAGCGTAGGGCCGGACAGCGAAGGGCCGGGCAGTTCGAGGCCCGAGCACGCATGTGAGCGGCCGCTCCGATCGGCACAAGGCTGGCGAATTTCCGGCGGCCCCGGTAGCCTGTAAGGGATGTTGCGTGCGTTTGCAGTGAGCCTCCGTGTCGGGGCTCCTCGCTACTCCGTTGCGGGCCGCCGCCTGCGCCTTCCGGCTTTGGTGTTGCCAGCGGCGATGTTGCTCGGCGTCTTTCTGGCTCCTGGCGCCGCCTTCGCCCATCCGTTGATCGACGACGCACGGAGCGCGTACGAGTCGGGGCAATACGATCGCGCGCTGGCGAGCCTCCAGACCGCCGAGGAAGGGGAGGGCCTGACGCGGGAAGACCTGTCCGACCTCTACCTCCTCCGGGCCAACATCCACCGTCGCCAGCAGAACATGCAGCTGGCCCAGGTCGACTTGCAGCGCCTCGCTTCGCTCGACCCGGAGCGTCAGCTGGGCCGACGCGTGCACCCCTCGCTTCGTCGCCTGTTCTCCGAGGCAACCGAAAGGGTCACGCGCCCGGTCCGTGTCGAGGCGGCAGCAGAGCGGCTTGGCAGCTCGGTGACGGTGACCGCCACCGTGTCGGACGACATCGCCGCCTTGGTTCAAGGGTTCCGGATCCACGCGCGGGCGGCGGGCGGAGAATGGCGGACATCTCAGCGTGCCCGCCTTTCGCTCACGGTCGAGTCCCACCTCGCGGCCGAATTCTGGGCCGAGGCGGTTGGGCCCGGCGGGGCTCCGGTGGCCACGAGCGGCTCCGAAGACTCCCCCCTGAACCTCGCCGCTGTCTCGACGACGGTGGAGAACGTGACGCCGGACCCGGAGGGCCCCCAGGAGGGTGGGAACGGCAACCAAGCCATCGGCACCGGGGAGCCGGGCGTGCAACAGGGCGGGGACGAGGGCATCCCGGCCTGGCCGTTCGTCGTGGGCGGTGTCGCACTTCTGGCGATCGCGGGCGTCATTCTCGGGGTCTACTTTGGAACGCAGCCGGGTGACGACACCCAGCTCGGCGCGCCAATGGTCGGTGCGCTCGTCGCTTCCCCTCAACCGTTGCTAACCTTCGACTGATGACTGGGGAAGAGCGCGCTCGCTCGGCAACACGGCTGGGTCGCTACGACATCGGCGCTGAGATCGCGTCCGGCGGCATGGCTACCGTGTACCTGGCGCGCACCAGCGGAGCCGCCGGTTTCGAGAAGCTCTTCGCGCTCAAGCGTGTGCACTCCCACCTCGCGAAGGAGGCCGCCTTCATCGACATGTTCCTCGATGAGGCGCGCATCGCAGCGCAGCTCCAGCATCCCAACGTCTGTCAGGTCTTCGACTTTGGCGAAGCGGACGGGGACTACTTCATCGCGATGGAGTTCTTGGTTGGCGAGACGCTCTCTAAGGTGCAGCGCGCCATCGCCCACTCCGATTACCTCAACCACCCACGCCGAAGCCATGTCTGCGGTCGGATGATCGCCGACGCCTGTGAGGGGCTGCACGCAGCGCACGAGCTCCGTGGGCGAGACGGTGAGCCGCTCCACGTCGTGCATCGCGACGTCTCGCCGCAGAACCTCTTCGTGACCTTCGACGGGAACACGAAGGTCGTCGACTTCGGCATCGCGAGCGCCTCGGGGCGGGTGCACCAGACGTCGACGGGGACCGTGAAGGGCAAGTTCGCCTACATGGCCCCCGAGCAGGCGCGCGGGCAGAAGGTCGACCGGCGCGCCGACGTCTTCGCTCTGGGCGTGGTGCTGTGGGAGTTGCTGGCGTTCCGGCGTCTGTTCCGCCGCGCGGCGCCTGCCGAGAGCTTGGTCGCGCTCCTGCACGACGATATCGTGCCGCCCTCCCAGATCTCTCCTTTGTGTCCGCCCGAGCTCGACGCCGTGGTCATGAAGGCTCTCGAGCGTGACCGGGACAAGCGCTACGCGTCCGCGCGCGAGCTGGGTCGCGACATCGTGCGCACGCTCGCTCGGATGGACGACCCGGTGGATCGCGCCGAGGTCGCCGAGTGGCTGGACGAGCTGTTCCCGGACCGCCGCAAGGCGCACGACTTGATGCTCGAGAACGCGGTGTGGGGCGAGGATGCGCCTCCTCCCGCGGGCCCCGTGTCCGAGGTCGTGAGCCGCAACTCGTGGAGCGGCGTGCGACCGGAGGAACTCCAGTACGCCGACCCTCAAGACGTCAGCGAGCTTCCCGAGGCGACGCCGGCGCCGCTGACCGCCAACGCGCCGAACCCGTCGACGGTGCCGGATCTCGTGCTGCCCGAGGCGCGGATCACCCAGGCGAGCGACAGCGCGATCAGTCAGGTCAGCCACACCCACTTGGTGGCAGCGCAGCAGCCCGCTCCACGGCAGCCCCACTGGGCTCTGCTGCTCCTGATCGCCGTCCTCATCACGGCGCTCACGGCCACGGGCCTCACGCTCGTCCTGCTGTCGCAGAACGACAACCGGAACACCGGACCGGCGGTCGTTGCTGTGCCCCCCACGATGCCCACGCCCCCGACGACGACCACGCCCGTCGCGCCCGATCCCACCCCGGACGGAACGGAATCGACGGGCTCAGCCGCGGTCGGCTCCGAGGAGACCGGTTCGGAGGAGGGCGCCACCGACGCGGGTACGGCGGGCAGTGGAACCGAGGAGACGACCGCGCCGGCCACGGGTCGCCGGACGGGCCGCGTCGGACGAGGCAGGACGCGACGGGGCACCACCGGCCGACGCCAGACGCCCGCCGAACAGCCGGCGGCAGCAGTGACCGGGACGGGTCGGGTGCGCATCACGACCCCGGGCGGCTGGGCCAATGTGTTCGATCGCAACGGTCTGCTGCTCGGTGAGACGCCGCTCACCACTACGCTGCCGGCTGGGCGCCACCGTCTGTACCTGCGCGCATACGGACAGCCGCCGTCTCGCTACTTCTCGGTCAACGTGCAGGCCGGTGGGATGACCAGCTCCCGTCAGCCACTCGATCCGCAGTAGCCTGTCCCCGCTTGCCTCCCCGGCACGTGGAATCCAATGTCCGGCGGTGATCCGCCTCGACAACGTCTCCAAATCTCACGGCAAGCAGATCCTCTTCCTCGAGGCTTCGTTCAGTGCCTTCCGGGGTGAACGCATCGGGCTGGTGGGTCCCAACGGCTCCGGCAAGTCCACCATTTTCCGGATGATCGTCGGTGAGGAGCCTCCCGATGGCGGGAACGTGGTCGTCGACCGGAATGTGACGATCGGCTACTTCAGTCAGGACGTCGGTGAGATGCGCGGACGCTCCGTGTTGGCCGAGACCATGGCCGGCGCAGGTGAGGTGTCCGATGTGGCCGCCGCAACCGGGCTCGCT
>JBGCFC010000211.1:0-23179 GCA_045106715.1 Sandaracinaceae bacterium | reverse complement strand
ACACGCGCGCGAGTCAGCTGGACGGGACTCTGGCGGTGGGCCGGCGGCTGGGGGTCCCGCGTCCGGAGATCCCGCATCGGCAGTGCCCGCATCGCAGATGCCGCCGAAGGTGCTCACACACGCACCGACGACGCAGACGTTGGAGTTGCAGTCGGCGGCCGCCGGGCAATCCGCCGCTTCTTCACCGAGGGGTGCGGGGCAGAACTCGGCTGATTCGGGCGTGCATCGAGGGTCCGCGCAGCGCCCGCCGACGCACACGCGCCCCTCGCCCGGGCACGTCACGCCATTGCACTCTTGCGCGACGACGACGGTGACGAGCGCAGGGCCATTGAGCGCGAACTCCGCTTGACCCACGGCGACAACCCCGCCGTCCCGTACGAACCGGACCACGACGCGTCCGACGCCCGAGGGCAGGCCTGCGAACTCGGCCACCCGCGTGCTCGAGAGGTCGGCTGCAACGGCCGAGGCCGGGAGGGGGGAGGACGTCACCGTCGTGCTGCCCGAGCTGAACTCGACCTCGACCGCATCGAAGTCCGCGCTCCGGACGTTGGTCTGCACATCGACGAGAAGCACGTTCCCGCTGGAGCAGCCGAGGAGCCAGGTCACGACGAGACTCCGCACGCACAGCCGAGCAAGCGATGCGAATGACCCTCTGAACATGCAGACAAGGCTCCAGTTTTCGCAGGCCCGGTCGAGCGGTGTCCCGAACAACATGGTGCGTGAAGGGGAGCGGGAAGAAAGCACCCAAGGATCGGGCGCGCCTCACCTCGAAGCGGAGCGGGCGTGTTGGCACGCGGCGGGTGCGTCTCGTGGTCCAGGACGTGGGCTGCACGCCTGCTGCGATACGTCCGGCGAGCGGAGGGCATGTTGATGCGATGGCGCGGGACGAAGGTGAGCACGGTGGTGGTCTTGGCCGGGGTGTTGGCGGGCTGCGGGGCGAGCTCCGGGGGGCGCGTGATCGCCGATCCGCCACGGCCGCCCTCCGAGGAACAGGTCGCGGCGATGTACGAGGACGCGTCCGCGGTGTTTGCGCGCCACGATGTGGCGGGGGAGTGGGACGGTGAGGCGTGCCGCGAGACGTTGGCCGGGTTCGAGCGGATGCAGGACCGGGTTCGAAGCGCGGAGGCCCACTACATGAGCGGGCTGACCTCGGCGCGGTGCGGAAACGCCGAGGAGGCGGCGCGATTCTACGAGCGAGCGTTGCGTGTCGACGCCAGCCTTTGTGAGCCGCGAGTGGCGCTCGGGGTGGCTCTCCTCGAGCGAGGTGAGACCGGGCAGGCGGCGGCGACGTTCGAGCGGGCGGTGGAGGCGGACCTCCGCTGCGCCCCGGCCTACGTGAACCTCTCACGCATCCGTGGACAAGACCCCGCGACGCGCCCGGCCGCGCTCGCTCATCTGCGTCGCGCGCTGGCGGTGCGGGCGGACTACTTGCCGGCGCTCGACCAGCTCGCGCTGTTCTACTTCCAGGGCAGCGAGGACGCTCCACACCTCTTGGACCTCGCCGAGATGGTGTGCCGGCAGACGCAGATGATCGCGCCTGAGCACGCGCCGCTGTACAACACGTGGGCGCTCGTGGACCTCGCGCGCGGCGACCTGAGCGCCGCGGCCGCGAAGTTCCAGAGGGCGATCGCGCTCGACCCAACGTTCTTCGAAGCCCAGATGAACTTTGGGCAGCTCACGCTCAGTCAGCGCGCCTACGCGGACGCGCACACGGCGTTTGAAGCGGCGCGCGCGCTGCGGCCCGGCAGCTACGATGCGGTGATCGGCGCGGGAGTCGCGCAGCGGGGGCTCGCGGCACCCGAGGAGGCCGAGCAGCTGTACATTGCCGCGCGCGAGATCGATCCGGAGCGGCCCGAGGCGTACTTCAACCTCGCGGTGCTCTACCAGGAGCACCGGGATGGCACGGTCGCGCAGCTGCAGCAGGCCGAGCAGTACCTCGCGGAGTTCGTCCGGCGCGCCGCCGGCCACCCGCGGTTCGAGTCCACGCTGTCGGAGACGACGCGGTGGTGTGCGCCGAACGCGCGCCGCTGTGCGCAGGGCAGGGCGCAGACGCTTCACCAATCGCTGGTGTTGCTCGGGGCGCGGGAGGATGGTGCGCGGCCCGCCTATGTGAGGTGAGCCTCGTGCAATGATGTGGAGCTAGCGCACTTCGAGCTGCAGCTCCGCCTCGATGTTCCACGACCCGCTCGCGTAGTCGCCGCCGCCGAGTTCGACGCGGAACTGCGTGCCCGGGGCGACGTCGAGGGGGACGTGCGCGGACGCGTCGGCCGAGGCGTCGGCGTCACCGACGTTGTACGACAGCGACAGCTCGCCTTCGGCGCTCACGGAGGCGCTCAGGTCGCCGTTCGAGTACCGGAAGGGGAGGGTCTCGACGGTGACCTCGTGCTGGTGGACGTAGTCCCACGCGTCGTCGTCGTAGGTCCACTCGCCATACGACTCGTCGAAGCTCTCACCGCCCGCGACGGCGCGCAGCGTGATGACGTAGGTGCGCGTCGCCGGACCGCGTTCGCAATCAGCGACGAATCCCTCGCGCTCGGCGTACTCGAGCAGCAGGGAGAAGGAGACCGGCCCGATCCACGGGACGGCGTCCAGCTCCGTGAGCGTCTCCAGAGGGCCGTCCGCGCGGGCCTCGATGAGGTGGCGGATGGCGATGCTGCGCAAGCCCACATCGTCCATGAGGGTCATCTCGCCTGCGCTGTTGGCGACTTGAAGCGCGCCCTGGGCGTCGCAGCTCCCTTCCTCGACACCAAACGCATCGGCGGCGCCAGCTGGAGAGACGAAGTCGTCGTTCTCTCCATCTCCGGTGGGCTCCGCACAGCCGCCGGCAGCGAACAGGACCACGAGGGACAAGGACAGCGAGACACGGGTGGAAAGGCGCATGCTCAGTCGTGTCGCAATCACCGTGCCCAATGCGTTTCGGCGAGGAACAACCGCGCTTGCGGACGTGGGGTGGCCAGGACTTCGGTCAGCGGGGAACAGAACCGGCTCCGTGACTATCCCCCGTTGTCGTCGAAGGTCTCGTGCGTCACCCAGCGGCTGCGCGGGTGGCGACGCCGTCGGTCGCAGCGGACCTCCTCGGGGCGATCGTCGGTCCGCGTCCACGAGACCGGGGTCACGCGGCTCCGCCTCCCGGTGCGATGACGTACGCCCGGACGCCAGAGCGCGATGGGGTCGCAGTTGCGCCCGTCGTGCATGAACTCGAAGTGCACATGGGGCCCCCGGCTGATGCCCGTGCTCCCGACCTCGCCGATGATGCCGCCGCGCGGCACGCGCTCGCCGGCGACGACCGAGTTGGCGGAGTTGTGCGCGTACATCGTGACCCAGCCGCCCGGGTGGACGATCATCACGAGGTTGCCGTAGCCCGGGACCTGGTCGCCGGAGTAGCCCACGATCCCGGCCGCCGCGGCGCGCACATTCCAGCCGATGCGCCCCATGATGTCGGTTGCGAGGTGGTAGCCGCCTTCGCCCGAGCCGTAGCCGCGCACATACCAGCCTCGGGTCACTGGCCACAGCAAGGTCCCCGGGGCCCGATCGCGTCGCCCTCGGCGGGTGGCCGCGGCGATCCAGCGTCGCTCGACCCGTCCACGGAGGAGCTGACGGGCGGCGTCGAGCGTGCCGAGTCCCAGACGCGCCGCGAAGATCGCTGCCGTCCGCTGCCGCCCGGTCAAGGTGCGGCGCACACGGCCGCCCTGGTCGCGCTGCACGCCGGGGATCCAGATGCGCGCACCCTCGCGGAGGTTCCGCACGCCGGCCTCGTCCAGCCCGTTGGCGGCCATCAGCTCGGAGACGGTGACGCCGAACGCGCCGGCGAGGTCCCACACGGTCTCGCCCGAGGTCACCGTGTGCCGGAAGCCGCGCGCCCCGGAGCCCGAGCCGTCGTTCCCCGATTCGGCGTCCCGCGCCGCCGTCGCGCGCGCGACCTGACGTGCGGTCACCCCGGGAATGACGATGGCACGACCCGGCCGAAGCAGGCGAACCGCGTCGTCGTCGAGCTCGTTTCGGTCGGTGATCGCGGCCAGCGGCACATCGTAGCGGCGCGCCACGTCCCAGAGCGTCTCGCCCTCGGCCAGCCGGTGGTAGGCACCGTCCTCGACGGGGGGCAGCTCCTCGGGCTCCTCGGGCGCGTCCACGACCTCGAGCACCTCTTCGGCGCCCGGGATGCGTACGGTCTGTCCCGCGCGCAGGCGGCGGAGATCCCGCGGGCGCATGCGGTTGGCCTCCATGATCGCGTTGACCGAGACGTGGTAGGCGCGGGCGATCTCCCACAGCGTCTGGCCCTCGGCGATGGTGTGATCGATCCCCGGCGGCGGGAGTTCCTCCTCGGGCGCTTCGGGCTCCTCCTCGGCGACGGGTGCCGCTTCGGGGGGCTCCACCGGCTCTGGCGGAGGCGGCGGATCGCCACACCCGAGGCAGACGCCCAGCGTCGCGAGGAGCGCGCTCATCTTGCGGAAGTCACCCATGGCCGGCTCGAACAACGCGCGGGACCGTAGCAAGTCCCCCCTCGCGCGCTACGCGCTCCGTATCGGTCATGCCCGCGGTGCGGGTGGCGGCACGCTGAGGCGCGTCACGGGGGTCCGGTGTTCCACCGGGCCGATCCCCTGGCCTACGCCGGGCGGCGTGCGGATGGCCTCGGTGAGCCAGCCCTTCGCCTTGCCCACCGCGTCCAGAAGCGACTCCCCGAGGGCGAGGCGCGCCGTGATCGCGGCCGAGTAGGTGCAGCCCGTCCCGTGGGTGTGCGGGCTGTCGATCCGGGGCGCGCTGAGTTCGTGCACGTCGCCGCCGCTGTAGAGCACGTCGATCGATTCGGCCCCGGACAGGTGCCCTCCCTTCACGAGCACCGCCCGGACGCCCGTCTGGGCGATCGCCTTCGCCGCGTCGGCCGCGCTCGCGAGGTCCGTCACTTCGAAGCCGCACATCCATGACGCTTCCGGCGCGTTGGGCGTCACGAGGGCGGCGTGCGGGAGCAGCCGGTCCCGCAGTGCGCCGGCGGCTTCGGGAGCGATGAGCGTCGCGCCGTGTTTGCTGATCATCACCGGGTCCACGACGAGGGGCGCCCGCATGGTCTCGGCGAGCGCCGCCACGGCGTCGATCACGTCGCGGCTGCCGAGTGCCCCCGTCTTGATCGCGTGGGGGGGCACGTCGGTGAGGACCGCCTCGACCTGCTCTGCCACCAGCGTTGCGTCCATCACCTCGACGCGCTGCACGCTCGTCGTGTTCTGCACCGTGAGCAGGGTGATGGCGGCGCAGCCATAGACGCCGTGCTGGTGGAACGTCTTCAGGTCCGCTTGGATGCCGGCCCCACCCGAGGGGTCCGAACCGGCGATCGTGAGAGCGACGGGGGTCTGCATGACAAAGACGCTTAGCAGCTTCTGACGGGTGTCTCTGTCGATAACTTTCGGCTTTGCGCCCCGACCAGCCAGAATTTCGGAGCCGTGCACCATCGACTCACACTCCTCGCCGCCCTCCTCTGTCTCACCCTCGCGCCCGCCGCTGCTCACGCGGACGGGCCGCCTCAGCCGGGAGACCCGCTCTTCGACCCGGTGACCGAACGCGGCCAGAACGCGCGCGGGCTCTATCTGGGGGCCAACTTCGTGGACCAGAACGGCGCGCAAGCCGTCGTCGACGCGGTCCAGCGGGCGCGCATGAACGCCGTCGTCATCGACCTCAAGGACGCCGAGGGGCGGGTGCACCACGACACCGCCATTCCGGAACTCGAGACGGCCGAGACGGGCTGGCTCGGTGACGCGGCGGGGCTGATCCGGACGCTGCACGAGAACGACATCTACGTCATCGCGCGCATCACCTGCTTCGCGGACCGGCGACTGCCCGCCATCGCGATGGACCGGGCCATCCGCCACGTGCGCCCTGCGCGCGACCCGTGGGTGTCCTGGGGCACGGGCGGCACGTGGCTCGACCCCTACCACCCACAGAATCAGGCCATGGTGGTCTCGCTCGCGGAAGAGGCGGAGGCGCTCGGCTTCGACGAGATCCAGCTCGACTACGTGCGCTTTCCCGTCGACGACGGCACCCGCTACGCGCGCTACCCGAGCGAGACCGACGAGACCCGCCCCGAGGTTCTCCTTCGCATGCTGCGGTCGGTCGACGAGGCCATCAACATCCCGCTCGGCGTCGACGTGTTCGGGCTCGCCGCGTACCGTCGGGGTGACCCTTCCGGGCTCGGGCAGGATCTCGAGGCGTGGGCGCAGTACGTCGAGGTCTACACGCCGATGCTCTACATCAACTCCATGCGGAGCTGGCGCCTCGGCGAGCGTGATCGCACCTTCCGGCTGGTTTACGGCGGCATCCAGCGCCTGCGCGCGCGACTTGGTGAAGCCTCGGTGATCCGGCCCTTCCTCCAGGCGTTCGAGCGCGGATCTGGGGTGGAGGAGTTCGGCCCGGACTTCATTCACGACCAGGTGCGCGCGGTCCGGCGGGGGCACGGCGACGGATTCCTCTTCTGGCACCCGGGCCACACGTACGGCGTCGTCCGGCGCGCGATGCGCGGCCGCACCCGTAGCTTGGTGCCGTTCCCCCGCGCCGATGAGCTGACGCGCCGGCGGTCAGGCGAGATCGGCGAGACGATCGACGCACGGCCCTGATTGCTGCGTGGCGCAGCCGCGCTGCCTTGTCCGACGCGCCCGCGCGACCTTCGTCGCGCGGGCGCTCTCGGTTGACGTCGCCGGCGAACCCTGGCTCACGGCCCGCCGCTCCCGTAGGATGCCGCCAGATGCGCGCGTCAGACCATATGCCTCCCGCCACGAACCGTCTTCCTCGTCGTGCCCGGCTCGCCCGTTGGGCCGCTCCGCTCTTGGGGCTGCTGTTGCTGGCATGCGGCGACGCGACCGGCATCCTCGTCGAGGTCACCTCGTCGGAGCTCTCGACGCCGGCGGATTTCGACATCCTGCGATTCCAGGTGACCTCGAACGCGGGCACGTCGCTGGATCAGTCCTACACGGTCGACAGCGACTGGCCGCACAGCCTCACCATCGTGCCGGCGTCGAGCCAGGACGACGAGGTCACCATCACGATCAGCGGCATCCGCGCGGGGTCCCCGGCCACGATGGTGATCCGCCGCGTGATCCGAGCGCGCTTCGAGCGCGGCACCACACGGCGCCTGGAGGTGGTTCTCAGTCGCGACTGCATTGGCGTGATGTGCGCGCCCGGTGTGGACTGCCGAGCGGGCACCTGCATGGACGTGACGCCGCCCGACGCGGGCATGCGGGACAGCGGAACCCCGGATGCAGGTCGTGATGGCGGTCCGATCGACGGTGGGGTCGACGGCGGACCGGTCGATGGCGGGCCGATCGACGGCGGGCCGCTCGACGGCGGACCGATCGACGGTGGGCCGGTCGACGGTGGGGACGGCGGCCCGATCGATGGCGGGCCGGTCGACGGCGGGCCGCCGGATGCAGGACCGCCTGACGGGGGCCCGACGATCCCGGTGTGCAACGACACGCCTGCTGCCTGCATGGGAGTGCTCGTGATCAGCGAGTTCGCATACGCGGGCGCTTCGGGGTCAGGCGACGAGTTCGTCGAGATCTACAACCGCGGCTCCGTGACCGTCAACGCCGGTGAGATGGAGGTGCGGTACTCGGCCACCTCCGGCGGCACCCTGCTCGGGCGCGCCACGTTGCCGATGGATACGCTGATCGCCCCCGGTGCCTACTACCTCGTAGCCAGCAGCGGGTTCTCGGGCAGCGGGGCCGATCCCGGCGGCGGGTGGGGGTCTGGATTCGCCGGCGATCGCGGCGCCATTCATCTGAGGGCCGGCGGCGTCGCGATCGACCTCGTGGGCTGGAGGCGCAGCGGGGAGCCGGATGTCCCGTCCAGTGAGGGCGATCCCGTGGTGGCCGTGGACCTGGACGCCGGACAGTCTTTCGAGCGCAAGGCCAACAGCAGCAGTGATGTGACCAGCATGACGAGCGGCGCGGACGCCAACGCGGGCAACGGCTTCGACAGCGGCGACAACCTCAGCGACTTCGTCCTTCGCACGCTCCGCGATCCCCAGAACGCGTCCAGCGGCACCGAGCCCTAGCAGCCCGTTGAAGAACCTCTCGCCGCGCTTCGAGCCCGGGATGTGCTGTGCAGGCCGCCTGTCGTTCCTCCAAAATCCTCAAGGATTTCGTCGTCACGCCATGCGACCTGCACAGCACATCGCGAACCCGATCCATCAACGTCAATCCTTTCAACGGTCTGCTAGAGAGGCACAAGTTCGCCGGCGTGCGCGGCCCCTCCTATACTTGGCTCGCATGACGAGCGTGACGGAGACCGCCAAGCGAATCGGGGATGGCCTGGACCTGGCCAACCTGGGGGAGGCGGACCTCGAGACCATCTGCGCCGACCCGTTGCTCGCGGCCCGTTTCAGCCGTCAGCTCGCAGATCTCGCGGTGGCCCACATGCCCGGCCGTGGCCGAGCGTGGTCAGTGGAGGACCTCCGGGACATTCTGCACGCGGCCGTGCACGGCGCCCGGCCCGAAGGCGTGCGCATCGTCGAGGGGCGCTACTTCCGAAAGCGCGTGCGCGAGCAGTGTGCCTTGGCCGAGCGCTACGGCGATCCCTTCGCGGTGGTGGTCATCGCGCTCACACCCGAGCCCCGTGAGGGGGTCTACCAGAGCGTGCTCGACGCTGTGGTCGAGCGCCTGCGCCGCACCGACATGGTGTTCCTCTACAAGCGTCGGTTCGCGCTGGTTCTGCCGCGCATGCGCGAAGAGGCACTCACTCCCCTGATCGAGCGTGTGCACCGCCTGATCGAGGTAGGCGCGGGCGAGGCTGCGATCGAGACCATGGATTCGCTCGTGTTCCCGGACCCGTCGCACACCGACACGCAGGCGGTGCTCGACTGGGCGGAGGACCGGCTGCGCGCGGACGTTTGACGCCCGCTCGGTAGTTCGCCGCCGAGGCGAAGAACGGGCTATTGTCGCTCTCGTGTGGGGAGGCCCGAACTCGCGCGATGGGCGCGCCATCGGAAAGTACCGCCTGGGTGAGCGCCTGGGTGCGGACCGGAGCGTCGAGCGCTTTCTGGCCGAGCATCAGACCATCAAGCGGGTAGTCGAGGTGCACTGCCTCGCCGAAAGCGAGCTGGCGAGCGGGGAGGCCGCGTCCCGCTTGGCCCGTGAGGCGCGGGTGCTGGGCGCCGCCACGCATCGAAACCTCCAAGGGGTGGTCGACACGGGGCGCGACGAGCGGGGCCGCCCGTATGTGGTCTACGAAGCGCTTCGCGGCGCGCCCCTCGCCGACCTCATCGCGTCCGCGCCGCACGGGCTCGAGCCCGAGCGCGCGGCTCGGCTGGTGCTTCAGGTGCTCGAGGCGCTGCGCTCGCTGCATCTCGCCGGCGCGGTCATGCGTACGCTCCGTCCCGACGATATCCTGGTCGAGCAGGTTAGCGCTGGCGACGAGCGGGTGAAGGTGCGCGCAGGGCTCGGCGCCGCGCTGATCGACAGCGACGATCCGCCCGCGATTTCGGTGCGCTACTCCACGTGGCTGGCCCCGGAGCTTCGGCGCGGCGAGCCGGGTCTGGACCCCCGGGTCGACTTCTACAGTGTGGGGGTGATCCTTCGGCAGCTCCTGACCGGCGAGGCGACCGGCGACGACGAGATGGTGTCCGACACGGCGCGCCGGGCGCTGGCCAGGGCGTGCGCGGAGTTGCCGGAGGAGCGTTTCGTCCACGCCGATGGCTTCCTTCAGTCGGTCGGGCTGCTCCTGCCGACGGAACGCCGTCCGGCCCGAGAGCAGATGAAGGCCCCCGCCGACCCGCTCGCCGCCGACCTGCAGTACTTGCACCTGCGCCGCGTGACGCGGCATGGCCCGAGCGAGGCGGTGCCGCCCGCCGAGAGCCGCGTCTCCCTGCTCGTCGTCCTGCTGACCATCGAGGCGATCTACCGGCGCTTTGGCTCGGAGGTCTGGGCCGAGCTGAGCGGCAGCGTGGA
This sequence comes from Sandaracinaceae bacterium, assembly GCA_045106715.1. Taxonomy (GTDB): domain Bacteria; phylum Myxococcota_A; class Polyangia; order Polyangiales; family Sandaracinaceae. The sequence continues at coordinate 13,253 of JBGCFC010000211.1, read as the reverse complement.
GGGCGCCGAGGCCCTCCTGCCGGGGTCCGGCAACACCCCCGTGCACCTGAGCAAGGGCGTCCCGACGGCGCTGTTCGCACAGATCCTCAAGACGGTGGACCGCATCGCCGGAGAGGGGCACCTGGAGCTCGTGCCCGGGCTTGGGGAGCAGGTCGCGGCGCGTGGTCTGCGCAAGCTGCTGCCCGACCTGCCAGAGAACGCCGAGCCTTCGGCCATCGTTGCGGGCTTCCCGTTCCTCTGGTCGTGCATCTCGCGGGATGGAGCCGCGCAGGTGGTCTCCTCCGACACCCACGCGGCGCGTCTGGAAGTCAGCGGGCAGGTGGCACCACGGCTCGAGCTGGCGGGCCTGCTGGGGGGCATTCTCCGCGAGGCCTTGTCCCAGCTCGGGGCCCAAGAGGTGGAGGTCGTGCTCATCGCCGCCGAGGCGCTGGGCGACGGTCGAGACCTCTACGGGGCTTCCTGGCGCTGACGCGCCTGTCGGGCGCTTCCCGGCAGAGAATCGGTGTTCGGCTGGTACTCTCTCGGTGATGGCCGCCGGGGAGATCCCCGGACGCGCATGGGGCGTGTCCCGAGGCCATCCCGACTCCTCGTGGATCTCACCGGACGCACGCTGCTCGGCAAGTACGAGGTCGTCTCCCTCCTGGGGTCCGGCGGCATGGGGACAGTGTGGAGCGCGACGCACGCGCTCACGGCGCGCAAGCTCGCCGTCAAGGTGCTCGACGAGAGCTTTCTCAAGAACGAGAAGGTCATGAAGCGCTTCGGGCGGGAGGCCCGGGCGGCCAGCTCCATCGCACATCCCGGTATCGTCGAAGTCATCGACATCGACCAGACCGACGAGGGCGTGCCCTTCATGGTCATGGAGTTCTTGGAAGGGGAGACGCTCGCCAGCCGCATCGAGGCACGCGGGCGGCTCGACCAGGACGAGATGCTCGAGATGGCGGCGCTGTTGCTCGACGCGCTCGAGGCCGCTCACGAGCACGGCGTCATCCACCGCGACCTCAAGCCCGAGAACATCTACCTCGTCCCGGCGGGCCGGCAGGGCGAGATCGTGAAGATCCTCGACTTCGGCATCTCTCACATGCAGGAGGATCAGGGGCAGAAGCTCACGATGACGGGCTCGGTGCTCGGCACGCCGCACTACATGTCGCCCGAGCAGGCGCTCGGCGACGTCACGGTGGATCATCGGGCGGATCTCTACGCGATGGGCGTCGTGCTCTACGAGTGCGTGGTGGGCGACGTGCCTTTCGACGCGCCGAACTACAACAAGCTGCTTCGCTTGATCCTCGATGAGGAGCCGCCGGGGGCGCGCTCCCGGCACGCCGAGATCACCGCCGAGGTCGAGCGCGTCATCCAGTGGGCGATGTCCAAGGAGGTCGAGGCCCGGGTCGGCAGCGCGCGTGAGATGCGAGACTGGCTCCAGCGGGCGGCTGACGGGGAGATGCCCGGCTACGAGCCTCCGACCAGCCCGTTCACGCGGCGCCGCAAGAAGAAGCCCAAGGCGCGCCCGGCCGGCACGCTCCCCATGAACCGGGGCGTGGCGTCGATGATGGCGGGCAAGGACCTCACGCCGCCCGAAGACGAAGACGATGGCGAGTGGGATTTCGACGTCGACCTCTCGATGACGGGCGTGGGCGGCGCGGACAGCCTCGAGGCGGAGCTCCCGGACCTCGACCTGAGCCCGCCCAAACGGCCCGTCAGCTCTCGGCCTCCGCCGCGCGAGCCTCCGCAGTCCAGTCCGGGCACACGGATCCCCGCGTCTGAGCCGCCCCCCTCGAACTCGAAGCTGGAGCTCGATCTCTTCGCGCCCAACACGGACGCCGCGGATCTGGAACTCGACGAGAGCGCGCTGCCCGCCGCTCGATCCGTCCCCCCTCCCGGCGTGGGCGTGACTCCGAGCCCCTCCAGCAGCGGGACCTTCCGCGCTCCGGGCGTGACCTCGTCGGCGCCTCCCGCCACGGGGCTCAGCCGCAGCTCGCTGCCCCCACGCTCGCCGTCGGTTTCGGGCAACTACGCGATGGCCGACCTCCACCCACAGCCAGACGAATACGACGAGCCCGAGGAGGGCCCCTCCTGGCCGCGCTACCTGATGTTCGGCCTGCTCGGCATCGGGGCCTTCGTCGGCGTCGTCTTCCTGGTCAACGCGTTGGTCCGGCCCGGCATCGACGATGAGCAGCTCGTCACACCCCCCGTGGTGCAGGCGCCCGACCCCGAGCCCGAGCGCCCCGCCACGCCGCAGTGGGTCAGTGTGCGGGTGATCGGCGTGCCCAACGGCGGGCGCGTGACGCTGGACGGTCTGCCCGCCAGCACCACGGTGCGTGTACGACACGGGGGCGAGCACGTGCTCGAGGTGATCGCGGCGGGCTACGAGACGCGCCGCATCGAGTTCACCGCGGACCGAAACCGCACCGTGAACGCGCGCATGCGCCCCGGCGAGGGCACCGTCCGCGAAGCTCCCTGAAGCGCCGCTTGTGCGGTCCTGCCGCGCGCATCCGTGCTAGGGGTGGGCGCTATGACCGAACGCTACGAACCCGCCGCCATCGAGCCCAAGTGGCAAGCGTACTGGGACCGTGAAGAGACCTTCCGGACCGACGAGGACGAGAGCAAGCCGAAGGCCTACGTGCTCGACATGTTCCCGTACCCATCCGGGTCCGGCCTGCACGTCGGGCATCCGGAGGGCTACACGGCCAGCGACATCGTGGCGCGCTACCTCCGATGCACCGGCCACCGGGTGCTGCATCCGATGGGCTGGGATGCGTTTGGGCTCCCCGCGGAGCAGCACGCGATCAAGACGGGCACGCACCCGCGCGAGACGACGCTGAACAACATCGCGACGTTTCGGCGGCAGCTCAAGATGCTCGGGTTCAGCTACGACTGGTCCCGGGAGATCGACACCACCGATCCGAACTACGTGAAGTGGACGCAGTGGATCTTCCTCCAGCTCTTCGAGAAAGGGCTGGCCTACCAGGGGGAGATGACCGTCAACTGGTGCCCGGCGCTCGGCACGGTGCTGGCCAACGAGGAGGTCGTCGGCGGCGTCAGCGAGCGGGGCCAGCATCCGGTCGAGCGCGCGCCGCTCCGCCAGTGGGTGCTCAAGATCACCGCCTACGCGGACCGGCTGCTCGAGGACCTGGAAGGGCTGAGCTGGCCGAACAGCACGATGACGATGCAGAAGGAGTGGATCGGCCGCTCCGAGGGCGCGGAGGTCCGCTTCGCGGTGCAGGGCCAGGACGACGTCATCGAGGTCTTCACGACCCGGCCGGATACGCTCTTCGGCGCGACGTTCATGGTGCTCGCGCCGGAGCACCCGCTCGTCCAGAAGGTCACCACGGACGCCCAGCGCGCGGACGTGGACGGCTACGTCGAGGCCTCGAAGAGCAAGAGCGACCTCGACCGCCAGACGCAGAAGGAGAAGACCGGTGTCTTCACGGGCGGCTTCGCCATCAACCCGGTCAACGACGCTCCGGTGCCGATCTGGATCGCCGACTACGTGCTCATGGGGTACGGGACGGGCGCCATCATGGCGGTGCCCGGCCACGACGAGCGGGACTTCGAGTTCGCGACGCGCTTCGGCATCCCCGTCATCGAGGTGGTGAGCGAGAGCGGCACGGCGCGCTCCGAGCCGCTGACCGAGGCGATGACCCAGCCGGGCGTGGCGGTGAACAGCGGCGCCTACGACGGAACGCCCACGGTGGACTTCAAGGCGAAGATCACGGCCGACCTCGAGGCGGCAGGCAAGGGCAAGGGCCGCATCGAGTACAAGCTGCGCGACTGGGTCTTCAGCCGCCAGCGCTACTGGGGCGAGCCGTTCCCGATCTACTTTCCGGTCGCCACCGACGGCGACCCGCGCGAAGACGGGGTCGAGTTCACCGTCGACTACGACACGCCCATCGCGGTGGATGTCGCGGACCTGCCGCTGCGCCTGCCCGAGCTCGAGGACTACCAGCCCGGCGACGATCCGGCGGGCGTGCTCGCCCGGGTCAAGGACTGGCGGTTCTTCCAGAAAGACGGGAAGTGGTTTGCGCGCGAGACCAACACGATGCCGCAGTGGGCGGGCTCGTGCTGGTACTACCTCCGCTACACCGATCCCCACAACCAAGAGCAGCCCTGGAGTCCTGAAGCGGCCAAGAAGTGGCTCCCGGTCGACCTCTACGTGGGCGGCGCGGAGCACGCGGTGCTGCATCTCTTGTACGCGCGTTTCTGGCACAAGGTGCTCTACGACGGCGGCCACATCGAGCACGCCGAGCCGTTCACCAAGCTGGTGCACCAAGGGATGATCCTCGGCGAGGTCGAGTACACGTCCTACCGCAAGGCGGGGGAGCGCGTGAGCGCGAGCCACGTGAAGGCGAGCGAGGACGGTTTCGTGGATTCACGCGACCAGACCGCCGTGGAGGCCGAGAAGGTCAGCCCCACGGACGTCACGAAGAAGGGCGGCGCGTTCGTGCTCGCCTCCGATGACGCAGTCGCCGTCGACGCGCGCGCGCACAAGATGAGCAAGTCGCGCGGCAACGTCGTGAACCCCGACGACATCGTCGAGAAGTTCGGGGCCGACAGCCTACGCCTCTACGAGATGTTCATGGGGCCGCTCGAGGCCACGAAGCCCTGGAACACCGACAGCATTCAGGGGGTGCGTCGCTTCCTCGACCGCCTGTGGAACACGGCGAACGGGGACCTCACCGACGCAGCTCCGGACGGCGCGCTTCTCCGCACGCTTCACCGGACCATCCGCAAGGTCGGCGACGACATCCAGGCGATGCGCTTCAACACGGCCATCAGCGCGATGATGGTGCTCAACAACGAGCTGCACGGAGGGAAGGCCGGGGCACCGAAGGTCGCGGTCGAGGCGCTCGTGCAGCTGGTGCACCCGTTCGCGCCGCACATCGCAGAGGAGCTGTGGGAGCGCTTGGGTCACACCACGTCCGTGCAGGCCGCGCCGTGGCCGAGCTTCGACCCCGCGCTCTGCGAGGAGGACGAGGTCCAGGTGCCGGTACAGATCAATGGCAAGGTCCGCGGTCGGGTCACGCTCGCCAAGGGCGCCGACCAGGACGCGGCGCTGGCGGCGGCCCGTGAGGCTGTCGGGGATCAGCTCGACGGCAAGACGGTGATCAAGACCATCTGGGTGCCGGGCAAGATCCTGAACCTCGTGGTCCGCTGACCGGCGCGCGTGCCATGCGGGTCCGGCTCCGCGATCCGATCGCGAAATGTGCCGCGTTGTCGGCACCTTGCGTGGCTCGGGGCGAGCTGACACAGTCCGATCGGCTCCATGGCGTCTGACGAACGAACCGAGCAGTTTCGCGCGATCTTCGACGCTGAGGACATCTTCGACCGCTTCGTGAAGAACGCCAACTCACGAAGCGGCGAAACACGGCTGCGGCGGGACGACGAGCCCACAGGGCAGATCAAAAACGGCAAGCTCGTGCCGATCGAGCCGCCGAAGGACGTGGCCGCCGCGCTTCCCTCGCGACCGGTGTCCGACTTCGCCAAGACGCCGCTGCGCTCAAAGCAGCCGATCGGTCTCGGCCCTTCCGTCACGGTGCGCGCCGACCGTCCAGTGCCACCCGACGCGCTCCGGAGTTCCGCCGAGACGCTCAGTCCGGAGCGGCCCAGCGGCGCCGAGACGGTGGTGGCCGATTCCGGGTTCGCGGCTGCGCTCGTCGCCGAGGCGAGCCCTCCCGTGGCGAAGCTGCGTGTCCCGCCTCGGGTGCCGCTGTTTCCGCTCGGCGCGCCGCCTGCGTGGGATCACGAGGTCACGGTCAAGGCCGACTCGGCGTCCATCGGACTCAAGCCCGACGCCGATGAGGACGAGGGCACGCGGCCCGATGCGCCGATGCCGCTCGCGATGGCCCGCGCCTTCGGACCCGAGGGCGACGAGGACTGGGGAGGCGTCGGGGACGACATCGAGGTCGACGAGGAGTGTCTGACGATGCCCCGCACGTCGCCGCTTTCTCGACCCTCCAGCGATCCGTCGCTGATGACCGACTCTGGGCAGCACGTCCTGTTGCTCACGCGCGTGAAGAAGTCCTCGGTGCTGGACGCGGACCTGTTGGATGCGCTCGACTCGGTCGACCACGGCTTCGACGACGACGGCGCGGAGCCGCTCGATGCCGATGCGCTGCTGATGAGTTCGATCTCGCAGGAGTTGGCGGGCGTGCCCAGCGAGCTCAGCTCGGCCGAGCTGAGCGACGTTCTGCATGAGCTGTCCGACGAGCTGGCCGGGGTGGCCGAAGAGGCCGACGCCATCGAGGAGTCGGGTGAGGTGCTCTCTGGCGCGAGCCGGGAGTTCGATGACCTGTCCGACTCGCTCCTGGTCGGGGAATCGAGCGTGGCCGACATGCCGCGCATCCATCACCGGGCGGCGTTTCGCCGTGACGCGTCGCCGGATTCGCTGTCGCTTCCCAGCTCGCAGAACATGCTCCTGCAGGCGCCGTCCGACTTGCCGCCGCCGTTGGACGTCGCGCCCCAGCTCGATTCCAGCGACTCGTACGACCTCGACTCGCTGGACCTCGACGAGCTCGACTCGGACGCGTCCTCGTCCGCGTTGGACGTCGGGCTCGACTCGGTGGCGGTGCCCATCGACGAGCTCGACCCGACCGAGTCCGCGGACGCGGTCCCGGTCCCGAGCAGCAGCCCAGCGCGCGAGGAGCAAGCCTGGGAGAGCGTCGTGCGCACGCCGGGGTCAGTGACCGCACGGCTCGAGGCGGAGCGCGTGGTGCCGGACGTGGACGCGGCCGGCGAGCGCGATGTCACCTACGTCGGAGAGGGCGTCGAGAACGGGCAGATGCCGACCCGCCAGCTCGACACGCTGCTCAGCGACATGGCGGTGCTGCTCCGCTACGGCCACGAAGGCCAGGTGCAGGGCCGGCTGGACGAGCTCCGGCGGGTCTACCCCGAAGACCTGCTTCTGATGCGCCGCCTGGCCGAGTTCTACGTCGAGAACGACCGCGACGCGCTCGCGCTCGACCCGCTCTTCACGCTCGCCAGCGCGCTGTTCGAGCGACGCAACCTCGAGGGCATGCGGCAAGTGCTCGAGCAGGTCCTGAAGCTCGCCCCAGACAACAAACGCGCCTTCCGGCTGCTGGGGCTGCTCCAGCACAAGAGCGGCTGACGTCCGAGCCCGCTCAGTCGCACGGGTCGAACGGAGCGCCGCAGAGCTCCGCGGGCGCGCAGAAGCCGCACAGCACCGAGCAGCACGCCTCCCCGTGGTAGCAGGTGTTGGGCCCGCAAGGGGTTTCACCGAGCCCCCCGTCAGCAGAAGTCAATGCGCGATCTGGGTCGGAGGCGTCCGGTGTCGCGGCGTCGAGCGCCACGAAGCCGGCGTCCTCCGGGAGCGGCTCAGCCCGCCCGTCGAGTCCGTGGGAGGCCGCACATCCCGACAGCATCAGCGCGATCCCCACGAGGCAGCGTGCCGCTCTCATCGCCGCCTCCCGAGGACCACGCTCACGGTCCCGACGGTCGGTGGCTCGTACACGCCGTCGTCGAACGTACCGCTGACAATGTAGGTCGGGTCGGCGAACACGAAGTCGTCGAGACCGTCGCCGTTGAGATCCTCCCCGCCGGCCACGCTCGCGCCGACCGCCTCGGGCTCGAGCCAGTCGGAGTCGATCCCTGGGAACGTCGCGCCCAAGAAGCTCACGCCCATCGAGTCGAGCTCAACCCGACCGGCGAGCCGCCCGGCGCGCCCGAAGACGAGGGTCGTGGAGCCGCCCGCGAACGATTCGGTGTTGCCGCACAGCCAGTCGGGGTGGCCGTCTCCGTCGAAGTCCCCGGCGGGGCTGACGGTCTTGCATCCGCGCGACGCTTCCACCCTTGGAGCGCGCACCAGCGTGGCGTCCGCATCTTCCGCTCGCCAGTCGGTCGGCCACGAGTCGCGCCCGTAGAGGAGCCGGGTGTCGCCGCTCGCGTCGACCACGACGTCATCGCGGCCGTCTTCGTCGATGTCACCGATGCCCCCGATCAGCCGACCGAGGAGGCGAAGCGTGGCGGGTGAGGGCCCGTCTGCACCGTCGAGAGCGGCGACCCGGCTGAGCCAGAGGAACGTCGCTTCTTCGGGGCTGCTCTGAACCAGGGCGAGGTCGGCGCGGCCGTCGCCGTCCACGTCACCGACGCGGACCGCCAGGCGGAGGCTCTCTCCGGTGGGCACGGTCGCCCACGCCTGCTCGGGCAGAGACACGCTGCCTCGGTGCCGCTCGGTACGCCCGAGGACGATGTAAGCGCGCCCGCGTCGACTCACCACGAAATCGTCGAGGCCGTCTCCGTTCAGGTCACCGACCCCGGTGGACGGACCCAGCTCGACGCGCGGCTCTCGGTCGCGAAAGACGGGGGCGACCGCTTGAAGGTCGCGGCGGCCGGTCTCTCTTCGGCCGCCGTAGACCAGCGAGATGGCGCTGTGCCCGCCGTTGACTTCGATGCCGACGACATAGTCACGAAGCCCGTCGCCGTCGACGTCACCCACCCCGGAGAGATGCGTGGTGTGGCCTGGGACGGCCGGCGTCCGCAAGGTGCGACGGGGTGCGCGGTCGGACGGGTCGAAGTCGGCCGCGCCGTAGAGCGTGTGAATCCAGTCGCGCGAGAGCCCGGCGCAGTTCATCCGTGCGTCGCACTGCTCGCCGGCAACGCCTTCGTAGTCGGCCACGAGGAGGTCGGCGAGGTCGTCACCGTCCGTGTCGCCCGGCATCGCGATGGCAAACCCGAGCTGGCCGCCCCGGCTGTGGAGCGTGGCATCGGCGCCGCGCGCATCGATGCGTTCTCCCGGCTGGTAGGGGCCGGACTGCGACAGCGGACGGTTGATCTCGTCGTCCAAGATGCGTGCGCTGTCCGGCGGCAACGGAGCCAGTTCCGGCTCGGTCGACACACCCGGCTCGGATGCGCAGGCACACGAAAGGGCGGCGCTGAGCGCCGTGAACAAGAGGCTGCGTTGCATGCTGCGACAGTGGCGGCGTCGGAGCGAGACGTTGCAGTGAAGGTCCTCAGGGGGCCTGTGTGTCGCCCGAGCCGTTCGCCGCTTCGCGTACTCCGGCAAGAAAGATGCTTCGCGGGTAGCGTGCACGGAACAGCGCCGCCTCTTGTCGGGCCCGGTCGAGCTGCCCGGCCGCGGCCAACGCCTGCACGGTGAGCGCGGCGCGCTCCTCCGCGAGAGGACTGCGAGGGTGGTCCGCCTGATGCTGGGCGAGCGCAGCGAGCGCGTCTTGGGGCAGGCGCCGAGCAAGCGCGGCACGCGCCTGCCGGAGAAGCGTTCGGCCGTCGTCCGTGCGTGGCTCAGGCTCGGGCGGCGGGGTTGGGGGACGACGTGGCGGACGGGGGGTGGCGGCGGGAGGCTCCTCTCCCGTCACGGGCGCTTCGTCGCTGGGCGGAGGCTCGGCTGCTGCGCCGGGATCCGTGGGTTCGGGCTCGGCGTGATCCACCACGACCGAAGTGGCAGGGGGCACGGAAGGCAACGAAGGCGCGCCGGATCCCGAAGCGCTCCACACCGCTGCGCCCACGGCCGCGCCCACGAGGAACACCCCCACGTGAGAGGCCCAAGACATCAGGCCGGCCGGCGTTGCCGGAGGTGTCGATGCGCCGCCCGTCGCGGAGCCCTCGGTCGATGAGCCCCCGGCCGGTGAGCCCCCGCCGGATCCACCGTCACCCCCCGGAGGACCGAGCGTGACGTCGAGCTGCGCGCGAAGGCTGGACGCGAACCCATCAGGAAGCTCTTCGCCCTCCGCTTCGATGGCAAGCATGCGTTGAAGCGATTCGGGAAGTGGATCGGGCTCACTCATGTGCCCCCCTCTCCCGTGTGGCGTTGCATCGCCTTCCGAAAGGCCTCGCGCGCGATGCGCAGGCGCGAGTAGACCCGGTTCACGGGCATGTCGAGTGCGGCGCTGATCTCCTTGGCCGTCACGCCCTCGATGTCGTGAAGCACGAGCACGGCCCGCGGCTCCAACAGAATCTCATCGAGTGCGGCCGCCACGGCCTCACGCGTGCGAAAGGCCGGCCACGGGTCCGTCGCGGAGCGGGGATCTTCCGGGATGGGCGTATGAAGCCGCTCCTTGAGGTTGCTGTGTTTGCGGCGGTAGTCGCTCGCCACCCGGAACGCGATGCCGAACAGCCAGGGACGAACCGGTCGTCCGTCTTCGAAGTCGGCTAGCTTGGCGTGAACCACGACGAACACATCGTGCGCCACATCTTCCATGTCGCGAAGCGGGATCCCGAGACGCCGCAACGTGTTGAACACGTAGCGAAGCTCCTGGGAGTACACGTCGTCGAACAGCATGCTCACGGCAGCGACAGGTAGAGTCCGGCCGCGATCAGGCCCGAGGCCGGCGGCATGGCCCACGCCACGTCACCATCGACGAGCAGCTCGGCCGGTGCGACGTGGGCGAGGATGTCCGCGTGTGCACGGAATCCCAGGGCTCCGGCGATCGGGACCGAGAGCGCGACCCGCGCGCCGGCGGCGGCGAAGAACAACCAGACTTCGTCGTTGGCTTCGAACCCTCGTCCCTCTCCGCGCATCCCTCCCACGACCCCCAACGCGCAGAAACCGATCGGCGACGCCCAGCCGCACACGTTCAGTTCACCGGCGACGAGGTGCGCCTCAACCGAGCCCGGCTCGACGTCGATGGAGGTCGGGACGTCGCCGCGAAGACCGGCTCCGACCGAGAGCATGTCGATGCGGATGTCCACTCCGAGGCTCCCTCCAGCACCTGCGATCGTCGGGGACGCGCCCAGGCTGGCCGCGACGGCGGCGTAGAGGTGAAGCTGAACCGCCGAGCCTGGCGGGTCCTCGACAACCGGCGGTCGGGGAGGAGAAGCAGGTTCGGGCGGCTGGGGTTCAGGCGGCAGGGGCTCGGGCGGCCGGGTTTCGGGCAGCTGGGGCTCGAAGACGGGCGGTGCGGGTGGAGGCTCGGGTTCCGCCGAGAACCCCGTCGGGTCGATCGCGATGCAGACCGCCAGAACCGCCGCTTCCCGGAGCGGCTCACACTCCCCGGGGGCGCCGGTGAACGTCCGCTCGGTTCGCTCGTGATCCGGCTCCTGCAGCTCGATCCGAATCTCCGGGCCTTCCTCCGGGGAGAGCACGGCGACGTGGACCTCTCGGTCCGCCTCCACCACGAATGGGTCGTAGCCGAGTTGCGTGGCGACGGCTGCGCGCAGCGCTTCCTCGTCGAAGCAACCCTCATCGCTGCCCGAGAACATGAGCTGCGCGGTCGGACGGGATTGCGCGAGCGCACGCGGCACCGAGGAGCCGAAGAGCGCCACCGCGGCCGAGAGCACGCAGGTAGCCCAGACGAAGGGGGCGCTCCATGTTCGCACTCGGGTCACGCGTTGCGGCTCATAGCAGGGTCCGACGGTGAGGCCCGTGTGCACCTCGTCGCTGGCTCTGCGACACTGCGCCGCTGTGAGGTCTTGGATTTGGTACGTCGCCCTCGTTCTTGCGATGGGTGCGGCGGGATGCACCCAGACGGGCGTGGTCGGTCGTACCGTGGACGGTGGGGCTGCGGACGCCGGGGATGGCGGCGTGGCGGCCGACTCGGGGCCCGAAGAGGTCGGCTGCTCCCAGTCCTGCGTCATCTTGGCCGAGTGCTTCTCCGAAGAGGAGGCGTTTACGCAATGCCTCTCGAGTTGTCGCACACCGTCCCTCGCGACGGCGATTCGGCGGTGCGCGGCGGGGCGTGAGGGGTGCGTGCTTCCTGAGGGCTGTGGGCCTGACGCGCGCGACGAGTGACGCACGAACTGCGAGCGCATGAGCTCGTGCTGCCTCGACGGGACGGCGGTCGCGGTGTGCGCGGCGGCGTGTGAGGAACGCGAGCCGGCCCTGATCGAGCAGTTCAACTCCTGCTCGTCGGGGATCTGCGACGGTGACACCTGCTTTCGAATTTTCGAGCCGGGCGGCGCCGTGAACGTCGCCGCGTGTCAGGACGCCTGCAACGGGATGGTGTTCGCCAGTTGCATCGATGCGGAGCAGCACGCCGATTGCCGCGACCTCTGCACCCGCGCGGACCGCGACGCCGCGAGCACGTTCGAGGCGTGCGCGTTTGGCATCTGCGATGGTCCTGGCTGCTACGAGACGCTGCGTGCGTCTGTGCCCTGAGGTCCGCGGAACGCAACGCGTCGGGCGCTCCCACGCCTGTGAGCCCCGATCCCTGAACGGGACGAACGAACTTCAACGCGATGTCCCGGGTGCTCCGCCGGGACGCTTCGCGCGTCGCGTTTGAGAGCCGGCTGTTCGGCTTCGAGACGGCGGACGAAAAAAAGCGGCGGCGGCACGCTGAAAGCGAGTCACTCGCCCCAATCCGAGTCGTGCGGGCGATCGAGGCCCGACCACCGACACGGAGAAGGTGCAGTGAACGCGAACGCGAAGGCAGTGATGTGGATGGTGCTCGGTGCGCTCTGGCTGGCGCTCGGGTGCACCAACGACGCGGAGCGTGACGCGGGGCCGCGTGTCGACGCGGGACTCGAATCCGACGCTGGCGGGTCTCCGCTGGACAGCGGGGGCGGGTCGACCGATGCCGGTACGCCGACGCGCAGCTGCGAGTCGATCTGTGCGTCTCGCTCGACGGAATGCGGCGCGCCCCCCGTTTCATGCGCCCAGCTGTGTGCCTTGGTGCCCGCGTCCGAGGTGGCGTGCCTCGAGACGGCGAGCTGCCAAGCGCTCGAAGCGGCGTTCGAACGTGGCGAGTCGCTCTGCGCTGGGGGCGGGGCATGCCCGGGCGCGGTCCGACGATGCGAGGGCGGTGAGGTCCGCTACTGCCAGGGCGACATCGAGGTCACGGAGCGCTGCAGTGGCGACCAGCGCTGCGACGGCGGCGAGTGCGTGAGCACGATGATGTGCCGTCCGCTCGACGACACCGGCTGCAGCGCCGTCGACCCCGGGCGCGCCTGCTGCGACGGACTCGTCTGCTTCTCGGGGGAAGCAGGCGCCGATGCACGGCGCTGCTGCCACCCCCTCGACGCGCCCTGCGAGAACGACGACGCCTGTTGCTTCATCGCGATCTGCCGCAGCGGCGTCTGCGTGAATCCCTGAACTTGGCTCGCTTGAAAGGTCTGATGATGAAGGTCTCCTTGCGCCGGCGTGCGCCACTCTCGCTGTTCGTGTTGGTCGCCGCGCTCGGTGCGTGCGACGCGGAAGATCCGGTGGATGCTGGGCGGACTGATGCCTCAAGCGAGGATGCGCGTATTCCGCTCCCTGACGCGGGTTCCCGGGATGCTGGCGACGGGGATGCGGGAGAGCCTGATGGCGGCCCCGATGGGGGCCCTGTCGTGAGGCCGCCGATGCCCGC
>JBGCFC010000210.1:0-9090 GCA_045106715.1 Sandaracinaceae bacterium | reverse complement strand
CGGTGTCGGGTGTACGGCGAGCCTTACGCGCGCGGGGTTCGGGGAGGCGGTGTGCTCGGTCTCGATCATCTTGGGCCTGGCCACGCGCCTGTCGGCGCTTCCGTTCTTGATCACCATGCTTGTTGCGGCCTTCATCGTGCACGGCGACGATCCGTGGGCGCGAAAGGAACTCGCCCTTGTGTATGCGGTCCCCGCCCTGACGTTACTCCTGACCGGACCGGGGCGGCTCTCGGTCGACGCGTGGCTGGGCCGATGGCAACAGCAAAAGCGGTCGCCGGACTGAGTTTTTCGAATGTGCGCGCTTCGCGCACTTTCGCACATTCGAAAACTCACCATTTTCTGGTGGCGCTTGCGCGCCACGGACGAGGGGCAAGCCCCTCGAGCTCCCCGTCTCCGATCTATCGACAGTCTTTGAGTGTTCGTTCGCGCAGCCGCGCTTCGCGCGCCCTCATAGCGCGAACGAACACGCACTTTTGCGGGTGGCGCCTCCGCGCCACAGACAAGGGGGCAAGCCCCTCGGAATCCCCGTCTCCGATTGTTTCGACAGTCTTTGACTACTCCTCGTGCGCCGGCGCGTCGGGACGCCGACCGGTCCAGCCGAACCAGATGGTGTCGCCGAGCTTTCGCACGCCGTTCACCAGGTCTTCGATGATCATGTAGAGCGACGGCACGAGCAACAGGGTGATGAACGTGGCGAACAGCACGCCGAAGCCCAGGCTGATGGCCATCGGGATGAGGAAGCGCGCGCCGACCGACGTCTCGAGAATCATCGGGGTCAGCCCGAGGAACGTGGTCAGCGAGGTCAGGAGAATCGGCCGGAACCGGCGCGTCCCGCCGGCCACGACGGACGCGTGCACGGTGAGGCCCTCGTCGCGTTTGAAGTCGTTGACGGCGCTGACGAGCACGAGTGAGTCGTTGACCACGACGCCCGAGAGCGCGACGAGGCCCATCATGCTCATCAGGCTGAGGTCGTAGCCCAGCGCGAGGTGCCCGAGCACCGCGCCGACAAAGCCGAATGGGAGCGCGGTCACGATGATGAGGGGTTGGCTGTAGCTCTTGAACGCCACGGCGAGCAGGGCGAACATGCCGATCAGGGCCATCAGGAAGCCGACGCCGAGCGCCTGCATCGTCTCGGCCTGCCGCTTGGCCTGCCCGCCCGCGCCGATGCGCAGGCCCGGGTACTGACGCAGCAGCTGCGGCACCAGCTCGCTCTGGGCTTGCTGTTGGACCCGGTTGGCGTTGGTGCCGAACGCCGTCTCGGCGGTCACGTTCACCCGGCGGCGGCCATCCAGGCGTTGAATGCGCGTATAGCTGCGCCCACGGTGGATCTGTGCGGCCTCGCGAAGGGGGATCTCACCGCCTTCGGGCGTGCGGATGAGGAGCTCCTCCACGTCGGCCACGGAGGTGCGTTCGGCGAGCGGGCGCCGGACATAGACACGGATCTCGTCCCGTCCGCGCTGCTGGCGGACCGCCTCCGAGCCGAAGAAAGCGTCGCGCAGCTGCCGCGCGAGCATCTGCTCGGTGATGCCCCGGGCGCGGGCTTCAGGGCGCAGCGTGAAGTCGAGCTGCTCCTTCCCCTCGGCGAAACCGTCGTCGATGTCCTCCACCCCCGAGTAGGACGCGAGGCCCTCGGCCATCTGCGTGGCCGCGCGTTCGAGGGTCTGCAAGTTCGGGTGACTGAGCTGGAAATCGATCGCAGCGCCGCTCGGCCCGCCGGTGCTCGACGAGAAGGTGAGCGACTCGACTCCAGGGATGTCACCGACGTGCTCACGCCAGGCTTCCGACAGCTCACGCCCGGTGAACGGCCGCTGGTCAGACGGGACCACGAATGTCGCGACCTGGGTGATGTGGCCACCGCTGCTCGACGCGCCTCCACTCGGACCGCCGCCGCCGATCCCGGTCGCGCCGAGAAGCGCGAAGCGGCCGCGGACGGTGTCCTCCCCAGCGTTGGGGGCGAGCTCGGCGACCGCGGCGCGCGATTGCTCGACCATGTGCTGCTGGATGGCCTCGGTTTCGCTGGGCGGCGTGCCCACGGGCATGGTGAGCGTGGCGACGACCAAGTCGCTGTCGATCTTCGGAAAGAAGGTCCACTCGACCCGACCGCCCGCGACCAGCCCGATGCCCGCCGCCATGAGCGCGACGGCGGTGGCCAGCGTCACATACCGGAACCGGAGGGCGACCTTGAGGACGGGCGAGTACGTCTTCTGGATGAGCCACTCCACCAGCTTGCTGAAGCGCTGCTGGCCGCGCTGAATGAAGGTGGAGTGCGTAGCGATGATGAGGATGAACGACGCGCCCGTGATGAACAGGAGCGGGAAGCTCCACTCGCCCGACATGCGGTAGCTCACGGGGAGGGCGATCAGGCAGACGATGGAGATGCCGTAGAGCCACTTCTTGGTGCCATCGAGGTGCGCCAAGTGGGCGGGCAACACGAGCAGCGACTCCACCAAGGACAGGAGCAGCACCGTGATCACCACGATGGGGATCTGCATGAAGAACTTGCCCATCACGCCGGGCACGAACAACAGCGGCGCGAAGGCCATGCAGGTGGTGAGGATGGCGAAAATGACCGGCGTCGCGACCTCTTTGACGCCCTCCACGGCCGCCTGCATGGGTGGCACGCCGTTGCTCAGCTTGGTGAACACGGCCTCGCCGACGACGATCGCGTCATCGACGACCATCCCTAACGTCAGGATGAACGCGAACAGCGAGATCATGTTGATCGACGCGTCGGTGAACGGGAGGATCACCATCGAGCCGATGAACGAGATGGGGATGCCGAGCGTGACCCAGAACGCCAGTCGCACCTCCAGGAAGAGCCCGAGGCAGATCAGGACGAGGATCAATCCCATGTACGCGTTCCGCATCAGCAGATCGATGCGGTCGCGGTAGATCTCGGATTGGTCGTTCCACGTCGCGTAGTGGACGCCCGGAGGCAGGTCGGACTCGTGTTCCTCGATGTACTCGTGCACCGCGCCGGCGAGCTCGAGCGGCGTCTGGTCGCCGACACGGAAGACCTTGACCATGACCGCGCGCTGCCCGTTGTAGGTCGCGGCGTTGTCCACCTCGGCGAAGCCGTCCACGACCGTCGCCAGGTCGTCCACAGTCACCTGGGCTCCGTCCGGCCGGCTGCGGACGACGATGTCTCGGAACTCCTCGCCCCGCTCCCTGCGCTCGGTAGTGCGCAGGAGCACCTCGCCTTGACGCGTCTTCAACACACCGGCCGGGACGTCGAGCGACGCCGCGCGGATCGATTGCGAGACATCGGACAGGGTGAGCCCATAGGAGCGCAGGTTCGCCTGCGGGACCTCGACGGAAATCTCCAGCGGCCGCACTCCGCTGAGCTCGACGGTCGTGATGCGGTCGTCGGCGAGCAGATCTTCGCGGACGCGATCCGCAAGCACGCGGAGCGCGTCCTCTTCGGCGTCGCCATAGACGACGACGCTGATGACTTCGGACGTGAATGCGGGCCGGCTGACCACCGGCTCCTCGACGTCGGAGGGGAACGACGTGATGCGGTCGACCGCGCTCTTGACGTCGGCCAATACGCGGTCGGGGTTGGCGCCCAGCAAGAGCTCCAGGGTCACCACGCCCACGCCCTCTTGCGCGGTGGAGCGCGCCTCTTGAATGCCGTCGACGCCGCGCACGGCCTCCTCGATCGGCAGGACGACACCCTCCTCGACCTCCTGCGGCGAGGCACCGGGGTAGGGCACGTTGATGAGGACGAGGTCCAGCTCGAACTGAGGGAAGACCTCCTGGGTGATGCGGGGGACCATCAGCAGCCCGCCGCCGATGAGGATGAGCATCACGACGTTCGCCGCGACCGAGTTCTTCGCCATGTACGCGAGAACGCCGCCCACGTCGGGCACTGCGCCTGGCTCGCTCACGGGGCGGTCTCCCCCTCCGACGCCGCCGGCTCGGCCGCGCCGACCTCCTCCTCGATGCGTCGAAGCTGCGTGCCGGGCACGGGCGGCGACACGGTGCTCGTGACGACCTGGGCGCCGTCTGGGATGCCGCGCACCAAGAGCGTCTCATCGCGTCCCCACACGGTCTCGACCGGCTGGAGCACGAGCTCCGATGCTTCGTTCATGAGGTAGACGATGCCGCCGTCATGCACCGCGCCACGGGGGACCTCCACCACGCCTTCGACCGTGCCCGCACCGATGGACACGCGCACGAACCCACCGATGAGCATCGGCAAGCTCGACGCGTCGCCCCGAACAATGCCATTGGAGGCGAGCCCGAGCGGGTCGTCGATCTCGATGAGCAGGCGGGCCATGCGGCCGACGGGATCGAGATCACTCATGAGCCGGACCACGCGGCCGGTGCGCTGGATCTCGCCCGACTCGCCCACCAGCTGCGTGACCACGGCCTCGGACCCGGGGGTTTCGCCGCGCGGGACCTGGACCCACGCGAGCTGCTCGACGGGGATGGAGACCTGCACCCAGAAGTGCTCCGTGCCGATGAGCGTCGCGATCTGCGCGGCTGGCGTCACCAGTTGGCCGAGCTCGGCCGTCTCGATCTGGACGACCGCGTCGAACGGGGCGGTCACCGTGGCCCGGCCGAGGTTCGTACGTGCCTGCGCCACACCGCTCTGTGCAGCACGGAGTTGCGCCTGCGCGCTCTCTTGCTGCGGGCCTCGAAGGGCGAGCTGACGACCGGATTCGCTGCCGCCGCCCTGACCGTTGAGCAGCGCCCACTCGCGCTCGGCAATCGTGCGCCGGCTTCCTTCCTGGCTGAGCGCCAGCTGCGCGCTCGCGAGCTGGGCCTGCTGCTGCGCGAGGGCGGCGCGGTAGTCCCGCGTGTCGACTCGGAAGAGCCGGTCGCGCTGCGAGACGAGGCCGCCGGGCACGAGGTTCTCGTTGACCCACGTGATTCGCCCGCTCACCTCCGGCTGCACGCGGACCTGCTGCGCCGCGATGACCTGGCCCTGGCCGCGGACCACGACGTCTTCGGATGACGCCGCGACCTCGAGCAGCCGCACCGGTACACCCGTCGCCTCGGTGTCGGTGCGTTCGGCATCGGGACGCGTCGAGACCATGAGCCCTGCGAACGCGATGCCCACGAGGCAGACCACCCCTGGAAAGACCACGCTGAAAAGCCGAATCGCGAAGGAGGGCTTGTCCACGGGCTCCGGTGCGAGCGCGCCCGCGACCCCTTCACCATCCTCGACCGTGGGCTGGACTTGTTCCGTGCTCATGTGGCCTCCGTCTCGTCGGCGTCGGGCGCGTCGTCCGCCTCTGGCTCTTCTTCTTCACGCTCGTCTTCACCCTGAGGCTCCGGCAGCCGAGGGGGCTCCAGGTCCACGGTCCATGTCCCGCCAAGCGCACGGGCGAGCTGGACGCGCTGCGACAAGAACTGCCGCTCGGTGGCGAGCCGCTGCTGCTCGATGCCCTGCACGCTGGAGAGCGCGGTCAGCACTGGCAGATAGTCGCTGAGCCCCTCGCGGTAGCGGCGTTGCGCTTCGTTCAGTGTCGCGCGGGTCGCCTCGAGCTGCCCGTCGAGGTGCGTGATCTGTACGGCGATCTGACGCTCCTGGGCGAGCGCGTTCTCGACCTCGAGCATGGCTGTCAGAAGCGTCTGGGCGAACGTCTGCACGCGCTCTCGGAGGGCGGCGCGGTTGCGTCGCACCTCGGCCGCGCGGCGTCCCCCGTCGAGCACCGGGGCCAGCAGCGAGCTGGCGAGCGACCACACGAACGAGCTGAGCAGGTCTTCCACGCTTGGGCTCGACAGCCCGATGGACGCCTGGAAGTTGAAGCGTGGGAGCTGGTCCGCGATGGCCGCGCCGACGCGATGGTCCTGGGCAGTCACGCGCCGGCGGGCGGCGCGGACGTCGGGACGACGAAGCAGGAGGTCTGCGGGGATGCCCGTCGGGGGCAGGGCCGGCACCGCCGGCATGTGTGTAGGCTCGGGAAGCTGGCCGATCTGACCGCGAAACGCGCCCGGCATCCGCCCTGTCAGGACCGCGAGCTGCTGCCGTGCGACCTCTTCGTTCCCCTGGGCCTGCGCGAGCTGGGCCGCCGTCGCGCGCGTGCGCTGCTGTTGCTGGTAGACGTCGAGCGCCGTGCCCAGCCCGTGCTCGAACCGAAGCTGCACCAGCTCCGCATAGATCTCGTTGGTGTGGTGCTGCTCACCGATCAGCGCGTTCAAGGAGCGCTGCTGGAGCAGGCCGAGCCACGCCTCGACGACATTGGCGACGAGCGTGAGGGCGAGCGCCTCGACGTCATCGCGGCTCGCTAGCGCGTCGAACCCGGCGGCGGCGACGCTGTGCCCCACGCGGTTCCAGAGGTCGACCTCGTAGCTCACGGGGACCGACAGCCCAAAGCTGTTGACCTCGAACTCCTGCCGACCGAGCGCGCCGAACACCACGACCTGCCGGCGCCGTGCGACGTCGAGCTGCGCGCTGATCTGCGGCCACGACGCGGAGCTCTGGGCCTGGATGACGCTCTCCGCCTGCTCGAGGCGCGCCCAGGCGGCCCCGAGCTGGTAGTTGCGGGCCAGCGCCTCGTCGACGAGGTGGTTCAGCTCGGGGTCGCCGAACGCCTCCCACCAACGATCGGACATCGGCGTCTCCGGAGGCGCCTCATCACCGGCGCTCTGCGCAAACTGATCGGGCAGCTCGATCGGCGGAGCCGGATTCTCGGAGACCGGGTGCAGGTTGCAGCCCAGCAGGCCAACGACGAGAGCGAGCGGCAGCGCGCGCCTCATGAGCCCTCCTCCGGCGCGAGGCCGCGCAGGATGAGATGAGAGAGGGTCGGCAGGATGGCCTCCAGCCCCCGCTTGCCCTCCGGGAGGTGGGCCTCGAAGTGGTCTGCGTTCATGTGAAGAAAGTTCGCCCCGAAGACGGCCGCCCAGACGGCGGCGGCGACCCGGGCGGGGACGAGGTCGTTGCGGAGCGTGCCGTCGGCGATGCCGCGCTCGATGGCCGCGATGTAGGTCCCGCGGACGGTTTGAACTCGCGCCCGGTAGTCGGTCAGAGCGGGTGCGTCTGGGTCCGGCGCAAACCCTGGGGCGCACAACCGGGCAAGCCCCAGCCGAAGGTGCGCCGCGTGTGCACGGACCACGTCGGAGTGGGTGTCGATGAGCTGCTCCAGCAGCGCGAGCCCACTCGTCCCGTCGTCGGCCGCCAGTTGCGCGAAGCGTGAAAGCAGCACGTCCAGTGGACGGTGTGTGAGGGCGACGAACAAGTCGTCCTTGTTGCGGAAGTAGAGGTAGAGCGTGCCCTTGGAGACCTCGGCCGCCTCGGCGATGTCCTCCATCGTGGCCTGCGCTGGGCCGCGCTCGCCAAAGACACGCGCCGCCGCGTCCAAGATCGTCTCGCGACGCTCCTGGCGGTCTCGTGCACGTCGTTCGGCCGCGCTGGGGGAGGGCATGACTCAGTACTGACTGACGGTCAGTCAGTCCGAGCCTGTAGGTAGGGCGAGCGAGGAGGCGGTGCAAGCCGCGTCGCCGAACGGCAACGTTACTTCACACGGGGCGGGCAGGAGGTCCGGGTGCAGCACAACCGGACGGGGCGCGCTTCAGCTCTGCGGCTGCGCCGTCTCGTTTCCGGCTTCGACCCAGCCCGCGATGCCCTCCCGCATCACGTTCACGTTCTCGTAGCCGGCCTCGCGCGCGCGCTCCGCGGCGCCATCCGAGGCACGGCAGTTCGTGTTGCCACAGTAGAAGACCAGCTCGGTGCCGGTGTCCGACGGGAGCTCCGTGGCCGGATCGTATCGGCCTGAGGAGGTCAAGAGCCGTGCACCGGGGATGACGCCCATTTCGCTGCGCGTGCCGGCTCCATTTGCGTCGACCGCCACGGCGCCCGCCGAGAACATGCTCGCGGCCTGTTCGATTGTGACCTCTTCGATCTCGGCCGACTCGCTGGATGACTCGGAGCAGGCGAACGACAGGAGGGCGGCGAGGGCGAGCAGGAACACATTGAGTCGGCGCATGGGTGAGCTCCAAAGGCGTAGGGCCCCGAGGAGGGCCTTGGTCGGGGGACGCGATCCCGAGCGGCCCCCCTGGAGGCGACTGGGATACGGGCCATTGTGGTGTCGGTTACCTCCGATGTCAGCCCGCTCTCGTTGTATGATGGGGTGTGCCGGCGGACGTTTCGGTTTCACAGAATCAGCTCCTCGGGGACCGATACCGGGTGGGGAAGCGCCTCGGCGCGGGCGGCATGGGAGTGGTGTTCCAGGGCGTGGACGAGCGCCTCGACCGGCCGGTGGCGATCAAGGTGCTCGGTTCGACGCTGGCGGACGAGCCCGTGTACGTGGAGCGCTTTCGGCGCGAAGCGTCGGCGGCCGCGCAGCTCGGCAGCCCCCACATCGTTCAGGTGACCGACTTTGCCCACGGGTCGGGGCCGCGCGAGCCGAGCTACATCGTGATGGAGCTGCTCGAGGGGGAGTCCCTGCTGGAGCGCCTCATCCGAGTGCGCACGCTCGCTCCCGAATCGGCCATCCGCGTGATGATTCAGGTGCTCGACGCGCTCGAGGTCGCACACGCGGCGGGGATCGTTCACCGCGACCTCAAGCCCGGGAACGTCTTCCTCGTCCCCCTGGCGGACGGCGAGCTCGTCAAACTGCTGGACTTCGGGATCGCGCGGCTCGAACCCTCACGCGGGTTCGCGCGGCTCACCGCCGACGGCGACATGATTGGCACGCCCCGCTACGCCGCGCCGGAGCAGCTGGCGCACGCGGACGTCGATGGCCGCACGGACGTCTTCGCCGCGGGGGGCCTGCTCTATGGCGTGCTGTGCGGCCGTCCTCCGTTCGACGGGCAGGGCACGCTCCTGATGCGTCAGGTGATGATGCTTGACCCGCCGCCTCTCGAGGAGCGCGTCTCGGGCCTCGACCCGCGGCTGGTGGAGGTCGTGCGCCGCGCGATGCAGAAGGCGCCTGAGGACCGATACGACAGCGCTCGGGCGATGCGAGACGCCTTGGTTTCGCTCTGAGTCCGGGCTCTGTGTGTTTGAGCGTGACCCGGTTTCGTGGACAGGTTGATTACGCTGCCTGAGTCGTCTTGTAGCAGTCCCTCTCGGCCTCCGCCGGCGTGCGGTAGCCGAGAGTCGAGTGGAGCCGCTGGGAGTCGTAGAAGACCTCGATGTAT
>JBGCFC010000021.1:0-55049 GCA_045106715.1 Sandaracinaceae bacterium | reverse complement strand
TTTGGTCTTGGGGATCGGCGTCTCGTCTCTGCCGATCGTGATGTCGAGCGCCTCCATCGAGACCTTCTTGCCGGCCGTGACCCGGGCGGTCTTCATCGAGTTCATGTGGGCTTCGCGCACGCCGTGGATGTCGACCGAGTTGAGCGCGCGCAGCGTCAGCCCGTTGCCGCCGAAGAGGAAAGGGTCGAGGCCCAGCATCGCTGGGTAGAGCGAGACGTTCACGAGGCCGAGCAGCGAGTAGAATCCGCTGAAGCCCGGGGAACCGATGGCGACGCCCGAGCTGCCGACAATGGTGGTGCCGCCCCACGGCAGCGCGCCGCCGGCTGAGAACCCTGAGCAGAACGCGCCGGCGGTGGCGGCCGCGGTCCCGAGTCCGGCTGAGACCACCCCTGCGATGGTCGTCTTGCTTACCTTCTTCTTGACGTCGATCGCCGCCTGAACCGTGCCGATGCCGCCGTAGATGGCCGACATGCCGGCGACGGTGGCGTCGAGCGCGGCCAGGACCGCGCCGGCCGTGGTCGCGGAACTCGAGAGTCCGTCGAGGCTGCTCTTCATGAGCACGCTGCACGCGTCGTCGCGCGTGCCGTCTTGGTCCTGCGGAGACAGCGAGCCAAAGCCGCCGCTGATCATCACGCCGCCCGGGCTCAGGAGGTTGGCCGAACCCGCGCCCGCCGCCGTCATGTCCATCTTCGCGACGGCGAACAGGGACGCGTCTTTGGACTGCATGAGCGCGTCGCCGCCGGACTGCATCACGAGGTTCTTGTCGGCGCGAACGTAGAACTTCTCGTCGGTGCGGATGCCGAAGCCGTGGAGCGTCGCGGGGCTGGTCGATCCGCGTCCGAGGACCATCGTCGTGTTGTGGGTCGGCACATGGACCGTGTACCGGTTCAGCGTTTCGCCAAGGGCGTCGCCGCTCACGTTGCCGGTGTCGATGTCGACGGCGGCTTCCTCGGCTGTCGTCACGTCCTTCGCGGTCACGGTCGCGGTCAGTGTCTCCACGACCGCGTCGTCGTCGTCCAGCCGTTCGACCGTGACGTCTCCCGAGTAAGCTCGAGCCGCGGCGCTGGCGGTGTACTTCAACGAGATGAGCGTCACCCCGTTCAGGCTCGTGAGCTCGAACGTCTGGCTGCCAGGCGTCACGCTCGCGGGAGAGGTGAGCCGGTAGGAGCCTTCGCCCGCGAGCGTGAGCGTGACGCTTCGATCGGTGCCGACGAGGACGTCGCCGAGGGCGACGCTGGGCGGGGACAGACTGGACATGGCGAACGCTCCGGCTGAGGGCGTCCATCGTACCACGCAGCCTTGGGCTCACCCGAGGCAGAGAACGATCGTCTGACTGGGCGCGAGCTGGTTGCCGACGGGCGCGTTGGGGCTCGTGCCGTTGCTCCCAATGAGGTCGAGGTTGCGCACCGCAGGTGAGCCCTCGACGAGCACCTTCATCGATGACTGCGTGCGCGCGCAGGGGCCTCCGAACATGCCGCTGGTGACGCCGCCGTTGACGCCGGCCTGATCCCCTTGCGTCGACATCACCTTGGACTTAATGGTCAGCACGTTCTTGTTGAGGATCTTCACCTTCACGGCGCAGGTGTTGGCCATGGCCGTCGCGCACTGGCCCACGTTCGGATAGGGGATCGGCACCGGGTTGGGGGCCGGCGGCGCGGGCGTCAGGCAGACGTCCGGGAAGGCCATCGTGGTGCCCGCCATGTTGGTCGACATGTGCATCGTTTCGTCTCCCTCGCTCCGGTTCAGCCCAGCTCGATCTTCTCGGCGACGATCGCGAAGTCGTCCTCCGCGCGCATTGACGCCGTTTCCGTCAGCAGCGAGAACGCCTTCTTCGCCACCAGGCGGATGCGCCCACTGCGGGTCTGGTCCACGCCCTCCACCTCGCGGAACGGATCTCGCGTGCGTTCGACGACCCGTTCCGCGCGCCGCTCGACGACGTCGTAGACCTGTCGCACGGCCTTCGCTCCGGCTTCGATCTTGTTCGCGCCGAGCACGATCTCACGGATCGAGAAGCGCCCCTCTTCCAGCTTCGTCGTCAGCCGCTGGCCCTCCAACCGCGTCTCGGCGCGGCACAGGGAGAGACACTGCGCGCCGACGGACATCGCGATGCGCTGTTCGGCGGAGATCGTGACGTCTCGACCCTGGATGCCCACGCTGTCGGCCTGAATGGTCAGCGCACGGCTCACGATCTGACTCTTGCCCGTGCGCGCGTCGTGGCTGAACGGCAGCTCTCCGTCCGCGCCTCGCACGACCAGAACGTCGTCGTGCACGCTGGCGCTGACCCCGACCAGCGGCACGCCGCGCCGATGGGCGTCTTGCAGCTCGGCGCGTCGATCGCGTGGGGGCTCTTCGTTTTGGGGCAGCGGCTCCGGCTCGGCCAGCAGGGTTTCGAGCGCGGCCTCCAGGTTCTCGAAGCCCTCGGGAACTTCGCCGCCGAACGTCTCGAACGCCTCGCGGAGCTTTCCGATGTCCGGCGTGCCGAGGCCCTCGCTGCGCGCTTCGTTCTCTTCGATGACGGCGTCCAAGTCCACGCCGGCTTCGGCCAGCTTGGCGCGGATGGTGGCCAACGGGTCTCCCGCCTCCGCGGCGGTCGCGCGCGCTTTCTCGCCCGCTTCCATGCGGGCGGCGGTCTCCCGGACCATTGCGATCTCCGGGCCCGTGTCGTCCTGGATGGTGCGTTCGACCTCGGGGTCACATCCGGGGGCTCCTCCCCGGCCATCAACTCGAGCTGGGCGTCCCGAGCCGCGGCCGAAGCCATCATGCGCGCGTGCAGCTGGTCGACGGAGGTCCGGTCCCGCAGCCCGTCGTGGGTCACGTAGAGTCGCGCGATTCCATCCGGGGCGAGCGCGGTGTGACCCAACCGCACGCGGCCGCGCCAGACCGCGTGCAGCACGCCGCGGTCGGCGTCGACGGTGAGCGTGTCGAGCACGAGGCCAACCTCTTCGAAGGCGCCGCGATCATCCGGTGCGTCGCCTCGGACCACAAATACGCGCGCGAGCAGCCCTGGCAGCGTCGCCTCGACGCGCGGCAAGCCCGGGTGAAGGTGGGTGAGCCGCACGGTCTCATCGCCGAGCCAGTAGCCATCGATCTGCTGGTCGGCGGGCGCCTCGTTGAAGAACGCGTACCGGAAGTCGGTGGGCAGCCAGGGCCAACGCGTTTGCTGCCACGCGGCGTCGCACATGCCGACCAGCGCCCGCCGTGCCGGCCAATCCATGCCCATGGGGGTCGTGCCCGCAGGGGTGCCCCGGCTCGCCCGGTCGGTGATGGGCTGGCCCTCGAACTCGAGGTTCGGCATCCACTCGCCGCGGCCGTCTCGACCGACCGGGTTGTCCCGGACGTTGGGGCCGCCGTAGGCGCGCTCCACTCCAGCGGCATCGACTCGAACGGCACCGGCCGGCCACCCCAGACCCGGTCGCCGTACACGGCGATGGACTTCTTCACGGGCCCAATCTCGAAGGCCGCCACGGTGCGCTCCACCGGTCGCCCGGTCAGCGGACGGACCGATCCGGTGACAAAACACTCACCCCGCGGCTTGAGCAGCGCGTACTCGTTGGGGAAGCGCATCGAGCGTTCGGGGTCGTCGTGCCAGAAGAGCGGACCGCTCGCTGGGTCTTGGCTCTCGGCGAGCACGGCGCGCCCCTCCTCGAGGACAAACGTCGCCTTCGCGACGACGACATCGAGGCCTCGGGAGGATCGAACGGCCAGAAGAGAAAGCCGGCCTCGAGCGGGGTGTCGCGCAGGTAGTCCATAGCCATCAAACGAATGCCAGCATCGGGCCGGTCCACTGCCACGTGCCGTGGCATACACGGAGATGAATGAACTCGACGAGCCGAGCGTGATGCCGTTGGCGGTGTCGACCTCGAGGCTCATGTTGCTGCCGGCTGCCATCGTCACGCTCTTGGCATCCACGGTGACCTTGGTCGACTTGGATGTTGATGCCGGACACGGCGTTGACCGTGAGCGTGTAGGACGGGTTCTTGATGACGACCTCGCCGAGCGCCGAGGCGAGCACGTTGAGCGCCGCGGCCTCGATCTTCCCTCCGGACGTGAAGCTCACGTTCATGGGCTTGCTGACCGACACTGTGGCCGCCTCGAATCGAGTCTCGAGCGTGGGGACCTGAGTCAACGCTTCTCCGCCCTTGGCTCCGAACTGGAAGGTGCCCGCGTACATCTTGCTCTCACCCTTGCGCGAGCCCAGTTCCATCTTGCGACCGGCGGTGGCCATCAGCTTCGAACCGTCCATGCGGGTCTGCACGAGGGCTTTCGCGGTGGCCGCGTAGCCGCCGGTCGCGTGGATATCCAAGATGCCGTAGTTGTTCACCATCGGGCCGATCGCGGTCAACGAGACCCCGGCGTAGATGCTCGTGAACAGGGGTGAGACGACGTTGATGCTGCCCCACGAGTACATGTGCAGGCCTGGCACGCCGTCCGAGACGAGCCGCGCGGAGTCCACCAGCGAGCCGAGCGCGTTGGTGCCCTTCTGGATGCCGGCGATCGCCGACGCGGTGGACGCGCTCGTGCCCGAGCCTTTGACGCCGACGAGCGTGCGGATGGCCTCGAGCACACTGGCGATCACGATCGAGCTGATGTCGAACACCGCCCAGACGTTGGCGACGGTCTCGATGGTGTCGGTGTAGGCCTGCGCGGACTTGTTGGTGGGGGACGTGTCGTCGGGCTTGATGTCGTCGAAGGGCTTGTCGCCGTCGAGGTAGTCCTTGCTGAGCACGCCGATCTTCTCGGAGAGCCCGAGCCCGCCGAGGATCTTCACGCTCCCCTTGGAGGCGATGAGCGTGCTCGCATTCGATCCGCTGATGAGCCGGTCGGCGGCCATCACGTAGAGGTTCTTCGACAACGACTGCAAGAGCAGCTGCCCCTCGCCCGCGCCGCCGTTCGACAGAAGCGAGACCGTGCTGCTCTTCTTGCTTCCGTAGGCGTTCAGCCAGACGCGGCCGGCGGTCTCCACGCAGAAGCCGTCGTTGTTGAAGGTGTTCTCGCCCCACGCCGCCCCCAAGCTCATCGAGGTCGCGGGGTTCTGGACGCTCAGGGTGGCGCGCTGTCGTGTGTCGCTCATCGCTTCATCCGATGTCCAAGCCGATTCCGTCGACGGAGATCAGCGATCCGGGGATGACCACGAGCGAACCGGCGCCGGCCTTCATCTCGACCTGCACGCCGTTGCTCTTGACCGTCGCTGCGCCCGCTTTGGCGCACACGTTCATGGGCTTGAAGCTGACCCCCGCCGTGGCGCCGCCGATGGTGGCCCCCGCGGGCTTGCAGCTCACCTCCCAGGGGCCGACCTTGAAGGCGGCCGCACCCGGCGACGTGGCCTCCAGGAACAGGTCGGTCAGCGCCGTGAACTTGATGGTGTCGAGGGCCCCGATCTTGGTGCGGAACTGCCCGACGAGCGCGACGGAGTTGAGCGCGGTCGCGGTCACCGTGACCGTCGGGATCTGCGGGTACACGGCGGTCGACTTGCCGACCGTGATCGTGGCCCCGTCGAAGGTGAGGTCCCCGAGCCGGCAGGCATAGACCTGGGCGTTGTCCGACTTGCCCTCGTGCCAGAGGATGGAGGAGACATCCAAGGGGCCGCAGGCGCTCAGCGAGGTGCGCCGGCCCCCGCGCAGTTTGACCGTCGCGTACGCCAGCTGGGTGTGGAACAGCGAGCCCATCACGAACCCCGCGCCGCCGCCGAGGTTGACCGACCCATACAGCGCGCCCTGATACGTGCCCCCGGTGGAGTAGAGGTTGATGCCGGGCAGCGCGATGTCGCGGTCGGTGGCGAGCGACGCGATGTTGAGCCCGGTCGCGACCAGGTTCTGCGTGATGTGCGTCACGCTGGACCACGGGAACCCGGGATCGACGACGCCCTGCACGATCCCCGAGGCGGCCGCGACCCCGGTCATCGCGGCGTCGAATCCCGCCCAGACCGCGGCCACGTCGGTTGCGGTGTCGGAGTAGGACTTCGCCGCCTTGGGGAGCGCGCCGATGTCGCTCTCGCTCGAGGGACCCGGGTTGCCGAAGCTGGCGATGACGTTGATCCCGTCTTTGGCTGCGAAGATGGACTTGTCGCGTGCGCCGAGGAAGGCGCTGCCACCGGCCAGGCCCACGACGTTGCGCTTGGACTGGCACCCCCGCGGCCCCGTGCAACGAGACGGCGTGCAGCGGCAGCCCGAACACGCTGTTCGTGAGGTAGGAGAACGTGTTGTAGAGCGTCCAGAGCTGGAAGCCGACGAGCTTCGCCCAGTTCCACACCTTCTTCAGGCCGCCCCAGCCCTTCTCCTTGCTCTTCTTGAGTACGATGAACTCGTGCAGGTCCTTGCCGCGGTTCAGAACGCTGATGCCCAGCGCGGACACGCCCAGGTGATGTCGCACCCGGCGGCGAGCGTGGCGATCTCGCTCACCCCGTCTGGGGTGCCCAAGTCCGAGTCGTCCTGGTTCTTCGCGTCGACATGTTCGCCGCCGTACGACGTGTACATGCCGGTCAGCCCAGCCGCCGCGATGTAGAGATCGCTCTAGGCGACGAAGTAGCTGCTGTTGCCCGCGAGGGCGTAGGTGGAACTCGACAAGCTCTGTGCCCAGACATCGCCATGTGCCTGCACGGTGGCGGCCTTCGCGGCGCGCACGAACACGTGGCGCGTGGTCGTCATCGAGAAGCCGGTCTGCGTCAGCGTCGTGCCGCTGCCGGTGTACGTCTGCCCGAGCCCCACGATGCTCTCGTACGTCGGGACGTAGAACGTCGCGCGCTGCGAGCTGGTCGTGTCGGCGATGTCGATGTCGCTCACGACTCCGGTTGGTCCGCCGTCAGACCGGGCGCGACGGCTTCACCCTCGAGCCGGAAGGTCGGCATGCTCTGACCGGTCGCGGCGCCGTAGCGTTCGACGAACTTGTTCCAGTTGGGGGCGCCAGCGGCGATGAGCTGGAAGAAGACGTCCGGCGTCATGCGGACCGCGCTCACCACCCGGGCGCGCTCGTGCACCTCGCCGGGCCGAGGAGGATAGGGCTTGGGGCGGCGTCCCGAGAACGGCGCGAAGTCCGTGAACGCCACCGCGAACTCGCGGTGCGAGTGAACGATCTGGGCGCCGTTCGAGTAGACGGGCAGGGGCTCGTCGCTCCAGTCGATCTCGATCTGGGGGGCTTCTTCCTGGGGCGGTTGGTTCGGGTCCGTCATTGTGCGTTTCTCCACCGGCGCAAGGGCCGTCAACCTCGGTTCGCGGGGGACTCTATCAGGCGCAGACGAGGCCGTGTCGCTCTGGCTGCCTCACGCTGGCGGACCCCACCATGGTTCGTTGAAGCGGCGTTGGAAAGGGCCTGAGGGCGCCACGGAAACCGGCCGTATCCGTCGGTGCCCGAGGCGGACCCGTCGGTCGCCGTGATCGGTCCCAGCGGTGGGCCCTATGGGTGCCAGTGCCGGGCGACGCGAACGTCAGCCGGCCAGCGCCTGGGCGCTCGCGACCCACCCGGCCTTGCGGATGCGGCTTGCCTTCATGCCGAGCGCGCTGGCCACCCGCTCCACCTCGGTGTCGTCCCAGCTGGCGATCTGCTGAACCGTCTCGATGCCCGCCTCCGCGAGCTGTCGCGCGAACTTCGGCCCGATCCCCTTGATGCGCGTCAGGTCTTCGTTCGGCGGCGGACGCGATGGTGCTGGAGGCGGGATGCTCGCGCTCAGCTTTTCGATGCGCTCGAGTTGGGCAGCCAGCGCCGCGCGTTCTGTGTCGAGGACCTCGGACGACTTCAGGACGAGCCCTTCGAGGTCGTCGACGCGGTGGCGGAGCGCGTCGGTGTCGGCGGCGTCCCCGCGCTCGCGCAGATCTTCGGCCATTTCTTCGAAGAGCGACTCCAGCTTGGCGAGGCGCGCGTCGTTGGCCCGTGCGGCGTCCGCACCCTCGCGGAGTTCCTCGATGCGCTCCTCCATGGCCTCCATCCGGACCTCGAGGCCCTGGAGCTGGTGGCCCACCCGCTCGAGGCGCATCCGGATGCGAACGGCCTCGGTGCCCTCCTCGAGGCGGTGCATCCGCTGCTCGAGCACGACCGTGTGTTTCGAAGCGGTCTCCGCCAGCTCGGCCACGCCGCCCAGCCGGGCCTCCCACATCGATCGGTCCGACTGCTGCTGCGCTTCAAGCTCGGCGACCCGCGGGGACAGCGCATCCGCGCTCCGGTCGGCCATCGCCCGTTCGAGCCCGCCCGCGAGGCTTTGGATGCGCTCGGCGCCTGTGTCGTTCTCGCGCCGGAGAGACTGGATCTCGGTGCGGTGCCGGGTCAGCTCGCTGCGGGACTGCTCGACGGCCTTCTCGAGCTGCGCCAGCCGCTGGCGCTCGGGCGGATTCAGTCCCGCGATCGGCGGCGGCGCTTCCGAGGGCTTGGGCATGTGGCTCGGCGGCACGCTGTCGCGGCGCAGCGGGGGAGGCGGGCGGGACGCGCGTGCGAGCTCCCGCTTCTTCTTGATCGGCGCAAACGTCGACGCGATCGGGTCCTTGGTGCGCAACGGCTCGACCCGCGAAGTGACCGGGGGAAGCACGCTCTTGCGCGAACTCCATCCTGTCTCGGGGCGCTCCGCCTTCGACTCGGCCGGCGGCCGCGGCGGGGGAGGCAGCGGGGGCGGAAGGGGCGGCGCGGAGGCGCGAGGCCCCGCCGGGGGAAGGGTCGAGTCGCGGAGCTCGGAGGGATCGGTGCGCGTCGCCGGCAGCGCGATCGCAGGGTCGGTCGATTCTTCGTCGTCGCTCATCCGGCGCGCGATCATATCAGCTTTTGGGTTCGTCCGGGTCGGGGCCGAAGACCCCCGTTTCCCCTGCCCACCGCACGAGCCAGCTCAGCGAGCCGGTCTTCGGCTCTGGGCCCTCGAGGAGTGCCGAGAGGGTGTCGCGATCCAACGCGCGGATGTCCCACGTGGCGACCGGGATCCATCAGGGGCGGCGAATCAACGGGGTGTCCGGCGTGCTGCGCGCAGCGCACCGGTGGTTGCGCCTCCTCGTGGATCTCCGCCCGCGAGACCCAGCGGAGGAATCGGTTTTCGTCGTCGACGACGGCGGCGCGCTCCAGCATCATCGTGTCGCGGGCATCCGTTCGGTTCGCGAGGAGCACGCCAACCGCGCTCCTCCCACTCTCCTTGCCCGCGTGAAAGGCCCGCTCCCATGGCTGATCGAAAGCGTCGTCGCTCCTTCGGCAAGCGCCTCTCGTGGCTCCGCCGCAGCTACACCAACGCAGCCGAGATCGTGCGCGCCGGACGCTTGACCACGCCGCACCGGACCGAGCACGAAGTGGTGCACTCGGACCGCATCTACGGGCTGCGGCGCTACCACGCGTTCGAGCGCGCGGACGGTCAGGGCGTGCAGGCGCCGCTGCTGCTGATCCCGCCGCTCATGGTCACGAGCGAGATCTACGACATGGCGCCCGAGCTCAGCGCGGTGAGCTACCTGCTCGGTCAGGGGGCGGACGTTTGGCTCGTCGACTTCGGGTCGCCGGAGAAGGTCGAGGGCGGCATGACCCGCACGCTCGACGACCACGCGCGCGCCGTCTCGGACGCCATCGACCGTGTGCGCGAGGCGGCCGGCCAGGACGTTCACCTCGCGGGGTACTCCCAGGGCGGCATGTTCTGTTACCAGGCGGCGGCGTACCGCGGGAGCGAGGGCATCGCGTCGATCATCACGTTCGGCAGCCCCGTCGACATCCATCAGAACCTGCCCGTGCCGGTCAGCGAGCAGATGGCCGAGAAGGTCATCGGCGGGTTGCGGCAGGTCATCGAGCGTCCGCTCAACGAGCTGGAGGGGCTCCCCGGGTTCTTGACGAGCTTTGGGTTCAAGATGGTGAGCCCGCGAAAGGAACTCGAGCAGCTGGGTGACTTCGTGACGAAGCTGCACGATCGCAAAGCCCTCGAGAAGCGCGAGACGCGCCGCCGTTTCCTCGGAGGAGAGGGATTCGTGGCCTGGCCCGGCCCGGCGCTGCGGACCTTCGTCGATGAGTACATCGTGGCGAACCGGATGGCGTCCGGCGGGTTCGTCGTGGACGGCCGCACGGTCAGCCTGGCCGACCTCACCTGCCCGATTCTGTGTTTTGTCGGGCTCAACGACGACATCGCGCGTCCGGCGTCGGTGCGGGCGATCCGAACGGCGGCGTTCAACGCGGAGGTGCACGAGATGGGCATCCCGGCGGGTCACCTCGGCCTGGTCGTGGGCTCCCGCGCGCTCAACGTGACGTGGCCGACCGTCGTCGACTGGCTGAACTGGTGCGCCGGCGACGCGGAGCTGCCGGCCGTGTTGCGTGAAGAGTCGCGGATCGAAGACATCGACGACGAGGCGTTCGACGACATCGATCTCAACGTCGAGGACTTCTACGGGTTCGCGAGCGGCGCGGTCGAGAGCCTCGTCGGGCACCTCGGGCGCGTGGGCGAGGACGTCACCGAGGCGGTCGACGCGCTCCGCTGGCAGCTGCCGAGGCTCACTCAGCTCCGCAACATTCGGCGCGACACCAAGGTCAGCATGGGCCGCGCGCTCGCGGAGAAGGCGGCGGAGACGCCCGACGGGACCTTCTTCCTCTGGAAGGGGCGCGCGTTCAGCTACGGGCAATCTGAGCAGCGGGTGGACGCCATCGTGCGCGGCCTCATCGAGTGCGGCGTCAAACCCAACGAGCGTGTCGGGGTGCTCATGCAGAGCCGCCCGACGTACCTCTCCATCGTCACCGCGCTCAACCGGCTCGGCGCGGTGGGCGTCTTGCTGAGCCCGGACATGAAGCGCCTCGGTCTCGAGCGCGCGCTCAGCGCGGGCCGGGTCAAGAGCCTCGTCGCCGACCCGGACAACGCGCAGCGCGCGCGTGACGCGTTCGAGGGCCCCGTCTTTGCGCTGGGCGGACCGTACGGCGAGGAGCGCCGCATTCCGGAGGGAGTGCTCGACATGGAGCGCATCGACCCGCGCGAAGTGCCGCTGCCTGCGTGGTACGAACCCAACCCCGGACGCGCGTCCGACGAGGCGCTGATCCTCTTCACCGCCGGCCGCGCCGAAGAGCCGCGGGCTGCGCGCATCACGAACCGTCGCTGGGCCTTCAGCGCGCTCGGCGCGGCGGCGGGCTGCACCCTCAACCCCAACGACACGGTCTACTGCGTGCTCCCGCTTCACCACGCGGCGGGCATCCTGGTGGCGGTCGGCGGCGCGCTCATCGGAGGCTCTCGACTGGCGCTCGCGCCACGCTTCGCGCCGGAGCATTTCTGGAGCGAGGCCCGGCGCTACGGCGCGACGGTGGTGTTCTACGCCGGGGAGATGTGCCGGACCCTCGTGGACGCACCGCCGGGGCAGAACGACGCGACCAACCCGGTCCGCTTGTTCGCCGGCAGCGGGATGCGCGTCGACGTGTGGGAGCGGCTGCGCACCCGCTTCAAAGTCGGCGTGCTCGAGTTCTACGCGTCCACGGAGGGCAACGCGGTGCTCGCCAACGCGAGCGGCAAGAAGGTCGGCGCGCTCGGCTCGCCGCTCCCAGGGGCCACGGACATGTCGCTCGTCGCCTACGACTTTCGCAACGACGAGTTCGTCCGCGACGAGCAGGGGTTCCTGCAGCGCTGCGGTGTCGATCGCCCTGGCCAGCTGATCGCGCGGGTCGACCGAGGCCACCCCATGGCGGGCTTCGACGGCTACCTCGACGAAGCACCCACGCTCGCGCGCGTGCTGCGCGATGTGTTCGAACCTGGCGACCGCTGGTTCCTGTCGGGCGACCTGCTCCGTCAGGACGCCGACGGCGACTTCTGGTTCGTCGAGCGCTTGGGAGACGTGCTGCGCACCGCCGGTGGGCCGGTCTTCGGACGGCACGTCGAGGACACCCTCTACCGGCACCGCGACGTGGGCATGGTCGCGGTGCACGGCGTACCCGGGGAGGGTGGCGACGAGGTGGTGGCGACGATCGTCCCCCGCGGGGCCTTCGACGTGGCCAGCCTGACGCGGCTGATCGACGAGAAGCTCGAGTCCCGCGAGCGCCCGCGCTTCCTCCGCGTGGTGGACGAGATCCCGCTGACCGACGGCTATCGCCCTCTGAAGCAGGCCCTCAAGGAGGACGGTCTGGACGCCGTTCGCCTCTACGAGCGGCGCGGCGCGGAGTATGTGGTCGAGGAGGCGTGACGCGAAACGTCACGTTGACCGTCAACGGAACCCTGCGTTCAGAGGAGAACTTGCGCTAGGCTCTTCGAACCCCCGCTCCCTCTGGAGGCCTCGTCCATGTTCCGTCCCCCCCATCGTGCGTCCAGTTCGCTGCACCTGCTCGCCACGCTCGCTCTGACCGTCGGAGTCTCCTCCACGGGGCTCTTCGCTTCTGGCTGCGACTGCGCGGGAGACACCCCCGTGAGTTGCGACAGCAACTCGGACTGCGAGGCCGACCAGCGGTGCGCAGACGGCATCTGCATGGACAACACCGAGTCGGACGGCGGCACCGGTGAAGACGACGGCGGCACGACCGAGACCTGCATGGACGGCGACGGCGACGGCGCGGACGGCAACACGATCGACTGCCCGAGCGGGACGGACTGCAACGACTCCGATGGAACCGTCTCGCCCTCGGCTTCCGAGGTCTGCGGCGATGGTACGGACAACGACTGCGACGGCACGACCGATGAGCCCGACTGCGACTGCGAGACGGGGGACCGTCTCGTCTGCTACGAGGGCGACGCGGCCACGCGCGGGGTCGGGGCTTGCCGTGTCGGTGTGACCATCTGCGTCTCGCCGGGCATGACCGACGATTGCCGCGGCCAGGTCCTGCCGGTCGAGGAGACCTGCGACGGCACCGACGAGGACTGCGACGGACAGACCGACGAGGGCCTGCGCAACGCGTGCGGTGTCTGCTCCGACGTCGAGCCCATGGAGATGTGCGGCAACGAGATTGACGACGACTGCGACGG
Source organism: Sandaracinaceae bacterium (assembly GCA_045106715.1). Classification (GTDB taxonomy): domain Bacteria; phylum Myxococcota_A; class Polyangia; order Polyangiales; family Sandaracinaceae. The sequence continues at coordinate 42,184 of JBGCFC010000021.1, read as the reverse complement.
GCTCACGGACGAAGACTGCGAGTGCGACTACCGCTGCATGTGCGCGCCCTCCACCTCCTGCGACTGCGAGCCGCCGACGAATCAGCCTTGTTACGAGGGCCCGTTCGGCACGGGCGGCGTGGGCGTCTGCGCCGGCGGACGCCGTGACTGTCTCGCCGACGCGGTGAGCGGCGGCAACCGCTGGGGCTCATGTGCCGGGCAGGTCATGCCGAGCACCGAGTGCGACGGCGATGTGGCTGACGGCAACGACGACGACTGCGACGGACTGGTGGACGAGGGCTGCGCAGACGCGGACGGCGACGGCAGCCCGTTCCCGCTCGACTGCGACGACACCGACGCCGAGGTGAACCCAGGCGCGGCCGAGGTCTGCAACGGTCGCGACGACAACTGCAACGGCGTGCCCGACGAGGGCGTGACGAACGGCTGCGGCACCTGCGACGAGGTCCCCGACGCGGAGACGTGCGACAACGGCGCGGACGACGACTGCGACGGCACCGTCGACGAGGGCTGCGACTGCAGCTCGGGCGCGACCCAGGCGTGCTACGGCGGCCCCGAAGGCACGTCCGGCGTGGGCGCCTGCATGGGCGGCACCCAGACGTGTGAAGGCACCGACGAGTTCCCGGCCTGGGGCGCGTGCGCGGGCGAGGTCCGGCCGCAGCCGGAGTTCTGCGATGGACTCGACAACGACTGCGACGGCGAAGCTGACGAGCGCTGGGCCGCGGGCTCGAACGCGTGCGGCTGGTGCGACCCGACCGAGATCTGCGACGGCGAAGACCAGGACTGCGACGGCATGGTCGACGAAGGCGTGGCGAACGCGTGCGGCAGCTGCGGCGACGTGCCCACCGAAACCTGCGACGGGGTCGACAACGACTGCGACGGCGAGTTCGACGAGGGCGTGGTCAACGCCTGCGGCACCTGCCCCCCCGAGCCCTGTTTCACCGAGACCTGGGGGACCCCCGGCGACTGCGAGGCGGACGGCCGCTTCTGCGACGACGTCGAAGAGCACCCGGACTACCCCGGCAGCGTGACGCTCGGCGAGTCGACGCTCGACTTTGACTACATCTACATCGCGGTGACGGGTCGCAACCAGGTTGCGCAGCTCGACACCCGCCCGGGGGCCACGGAGGGGACTAAGAACTGGCAGGTGAGTTCCCATGGCTGCACTCCGTCGCGAACCGCGGTTGCCAACGACGGGAGCGTCTGGGTGACCAACCGCGCGATCGGCGGCTGCAACTCAGGCGACCTGTGCCTGTCGAATGTCGTGCACCTCTCCGAAACTGGCACGCCCATCTGCCGTGCGCCGGTCTTGAACATCGCGCGCTCCGTCGCGATCGACGGCAACGGCGACATCTGGGCGGGCTCGAACGGCGGGAGCCCGCCAGGTCGCCTGTACCACATCAGCGGGACGATGGTCGGCCCGATGGACAGTTGCTCGACCGACCCGCTGCCCGAGTGCGTCGTCCTCAATACGATTGAGACCGGGGTCAATATCTACGGGCTCACCGCGGACCCGGACGGCTTCATCTGGACGGCCTCAAGCCCGAGCATCCGCATCAATATCGCGGACTACTCCCAAACGACCTTCACCCACCCGAGCTACTACGGGATCGCCCCCGACCGTGCGAACCGGATCTGGCACGGCGGCTGGATCGGTGGGGCCAACGTCCACTCGATCGACCGCACGACCGGCGTAGTGACGGACACTGGAGTGGGAAGCGTGACGGCCGTGACGGTGCACCCCGACGGCTCCGTCTGGGGCTCTGGGTACGGGGGCAACTTCATCGTCGGCTACGACCCCGCGACCTCCACCGAAATCTGCCGGGCCAACATCCCCGGCGGCGGGGGCGGGAATCCGCACGGGATCGCGGTCGACCGCGCGGGACGGCTGTGGATGCCCTCGCGCTTCGGTCCGAGCGGGAACACGAGCGGCGCCGGGGTGGTCAACGTCTTCGACACCGCATGCAACCACGTCAACACCCATACGGTGGATGCGAACCAGGAGCTGTACAGCTACTCGGACATGACGGGGCACTTGCTCCGCACGTTCGTCTCGCCCGAGGGGCGTTGGCAGCAGGTGTTCGACTCCGGCTACGCGACCCCGTACTGGACCCAGATCAACTGGACGTCCATCGAGCCGCCCGGGACCGACATCGAGGTCATTGGAAGAACCGCCGACACCATCGCGGACCTCGACACGGGCGTCGCGTGTGGTCCCTTCAACGACGAGACGATGCCGGCGGATCTCTCGAGCTGCCCGGCCGGGTTCCAAGGGCATCGGTATCTCCGGGTCGAGACGCGCCTCTTGCGCTCGGGCACGGACGAGCGACCGATCCTGCGCTCCATCGACGCCGCCTGGGCGTACTGAGCCGCAGTCGACATGAATACGCGACTCTGGGCCACACTCGTTACCGCGCTGCTCGCGCTCCCGGGATGTGATGAGGCCCCTGCCCCAGTGGAGCCTCCCACCTGTCCGGCTCAGATGGTCCATCTGCCAGAGTTGGAGGCCTGCATCGACCGCTATGAGGCGGCGCTCGACCGGGTGGGAACGAGCGCGCGGGCCATTTCGGCGGAGGGCCGCCTGCCGGAGGGGGACATCACCTTCCCGGAGGCGCGCGCCGCGTGTGCGCAGTCGGGCTATCGGCTCTGCGGCGTCGAGGAATGGTACTTCGCGTGCAGCGGCGTCCGCGTCGGGGAAGAGGGCGGTCGCCCCTTTCCGTACGGGGAGGAGTTCGAGGCGGGTCGCTGCAATTCCGTGCCCGACGACGAGGCCGCCACCGGGCGAGAGGTCCTGCCTGGGGGAGCGAGGCAAGAGTGCCAGAGCCCCGAAGGTGTCTTCGACTTGTCAGGCAACGTGTCCGAGTGGGTTGTTTCTGAGCGGGAAGACCTCCGCGAGGTGCGTGGCGGGAACTTCGGGAGCTACGAGCGCTACGCGCACTGCGCGACGACGCCGCCTGCGTACCATCCGGCGGAGTTCCACACGGAGTCGCTCGGGTTTCGCTGCTGCACGGACGCCCGCTAGCGTTCTCGAGCTCCATCCGGCAGGCGGTCAGTTGCCCAGGCGCACGAGGAACCCACTTTCCGAGTCCGCGCTCCGCCGCACCGAGTCCAAATCGATGTGGCCTCGAAAACGGCCGCTCACTCCGGTGCTGTCGGACGGACCGATCGCAATGGCGAGGCCGGAGGCGCTGCACGTTGCGCAGGTGGCGACAGGAGCGCCTGGATACGTGAAGGTTCGATCCAGGACGTGGTTCAACGCGTCGTCGTAGACCAGCAGGAAGCCGGCGCCGGCGGCCGGTGCGGTGGTGGTGCCGCCGCCGAAGTTCACCGGCCCGGAGTAGGTCCCCACCATTTAGAGGTTGCCCGAGGAGTCCAAGTCCATCGAAGCGATCTCGTTCCTGGGCCCTGCGCCGAAGCTGGCCACGCGCGAGGGAACGCCCGTGGCGTTGAGCTGCAGTAGATAGCTTCGTTCGTCGGTGGAGGAAACAGACTCCGCACCGAACGTGACCTCGCCGGAGTACGAGCCGGTCATATAGAGTTGGCCGACCGAGGCGGTGACGTCGAGTGCTGAGTCGGGGCCTGTTCCGCCACTCTCGAAGTCCCAGCGATAGCTTCCTGCGGAGTCGAGAAGAAGGACGAAAGAGTCGCTCGCGTCTGAGGTGCGTCCGCCCCCGCCGAAGTCAGTTTCCCCAAAGAAAGTGTGGGTGAAGCCTCCGGCAGCCGCGACTGAGCCGTCACCAAGGACTGCGAGCCCTCTCAACCTGATCTCGGAGCCCAGCTCGTTATCGCTCACGTAGTCCCATTGGTGAGCTCCGGCCGCGCCGAATCGGACCACGAAGGCATCGAGTGACGCGCTCGAGGATCGGTCGCTGCCGCCCAAATTGATCGGACCCGCGAAACTCCCGGCGGCGATCGGTCCGTTATCGGCAGCGAGTTGAGTGAAGGTGACGCCCGCCGAGTAGCCTTGATGCCATAGCAAGGCTCCCGTGCGGTCGAGGGCGAACAGAAGGGCACCACTGAACGGGGTTGTTCCACCAGGCGTGGTCCCGTCGAGCACAAACGCGCTGACATAGATGCGGTCTGCCGACTCATCGAAAACCACGCGGGGGACCCTGATATCCCTCTCCGCTGGATAGGTTCGGTCCCAGCGATACCGCCCATCGGGGGCGTAGCTCACGACGTAGAGCCCTCGGTCTGCTGCGACGACCCCTGCACCGAAGTCGGAGGCCTCGAAGAAGCTGCCAACCGCGTACACGTTGCCGTCACCGTCCATCGCGACGTCGGCGACCTCCGCGGCGAACGTGCGTGCCCACGTGTCGAGATCACACCGCCCCGCGCGACACACGCCCCCGGGACAGATCGGACCGTCCGTTTCCTCATCGACGGCACCGTCGCAGTCGTCGTCCCGGCCGTCGCAGGTCTCTCTCGCTCCCGGACGGATCGCGGGGTCGTCGTCGTCGCAGTCCTCGCCGCAGCTCGGCCCGTTGCAGCAGAGTGCGCTGGTGAACCCATCACCGTCTTCGTCCCCGTCGTCACCGGCCAGCGAGGCCGGAACGCAGTCTTCGTCGTGGCCGTCCGCGTCGCAGACCTCGCCGTTGCCGGGGTAGCGCGTGTCGTCGTTGTCGTCGCAATCGCCCCCGCCGCACGCGATGGAGGGGTCTCCGTCACCGTCGGCGTCGGGCACGCTGCAGTCGTTGGCGACGCACATCTCGGCGTCCTCGTCGCAGGCCTCGCCCGCGAGGCAGGGGCCGTCGACCGGCACGCAGCCGCGCGCGTCCGCACTCGCGGTGCCCGGCATGCACACGTGCTCGGTGCAGAACACGCCGTCCTCGCAGTCCGAGGGCCGGGCGCAGGTCGCCGCTGCGTCGAGCGAAGCCGACGCGTCGGGCCCGCTGTCGAGGCCAGCGTCGAGCGTAGATTCGCCGTCACAGCCGAAGACGAGCCCAAGAATCAAGACCGTATGAAGGGTCGCTACCCGCTTCGAGCCGCGCGGCGTGTGCATGCACTCCTCCTCCCCGCACTCGACCGGAAATGGGCTTTGCTGGAGGCTCGCCGCGCGGACGCCGGCGGGGTTGGATGCGCTACCCTGGGGCATGCGCTGCAGATTCGCCGCCGCCTTCGCTCTCGCCTGGCTGTGTACGGTGTCCTCGTCCGCGCAGGACACGCTTCCCACTCCGGAGTCGTATCGGGTGAGTCCGGAGAGGGGGCTCGAGGGTTCGGTAGTTCCGGAACCACCCACGGTGGCGCTCGCGGAGGGGGAGCTCCCCGCGGGATACGACCCCTTTCCGACGCGGGGAACGACCGCGCACCTCGAGATTGTGCACTGGGGTGGGGGGCCGTTTCGCCTCGAGCTGACGGAGGCGGAGCCGGGCGCGCAGCCGGAAGAGATATGCGTCTCGCCCTGCGTCCGCGACATCGAGCCGGGGCGCTACCGGGTGTCCATCGGGCGTCCACGCAGCGGCGCGCGGAACGCAGACGATCCAGAGGTGTACCTGTCACGCGGAGCCAACGTGCTGCAGATCCACTACGACCACCGTGTTGGCGAGCGCAGTGTGGGGTGGACGATGTTGCTGTTCGGTGCCTCGCTGGGGGGCTCGTTGTTTGGACTCGGAACGGTCGTCGGCCTCATTGCCGGGCTCCCGACGTTCGTGATCCTCGGTCTCGCGGCGTTGCCATTTCTCCTTCTCGAGGACTCCGCGCGCTTCGAGATCTTCCAGCCGAGCGAGCAACCGGACCCGCGCTAGCTGAGCGGAGCGTGACGTGTTCCCCGACCTGGGGTCGCCGTGCCCCGGCTCGTCGCCGAAGAGGGACGATGTCGGCCGATGGCGGCCGGCATGGACATTGCGCTGCGACGGGCATGCGTCGTGTTGTCCCGGCCGTGCTCCTGTCCCTCATCGCGTCGGCCTGTGTCGCGCCGGCGATCGGGGGCGATCCTTCGACGACCCTCGAGACCTCGAAGGACGACCTGGTCCTCGGCGGCAGTTTCGACCGCAACGACGTGGTGAGTGACGCGTTCTTCCGGGACGCAGCGTTGATCGACGCGGAGGACATTCAGGCGTTCCTGGAATCGACCCCCTGGGGTGGCCGCTCGTTCTTGGCGGACCAGACGGTCGGGGGGCAGCGCTTCTCTTCTCTCCTCGACGCCGCGTCCCGCGCCGAGGGGATCAACCCACTGATGTTGCTCGCCCGGATGCAGGTCGAGAAATCGCTCGTGCGCAAGACCTCGGTCCCCGCTCGAACCCACGACGTGGACTTCGCGTTCGGCTGCGGGTGCCCTGATGGACGGGCGTGCAACGAGGCGTACCGCGGCCTCGATCGCCAAGTCGTTTGTGCGGCGCAGACCCACGCCAGCCGCTTCGCTGACTCCCAGGCCGGTACGGCCCAGTGGCGCCGCGACCTGCGCCGAAACAGCCTGGACGGCTTCGCGGTGACGCCTGCGAATCACGCCACCGCGGCCCTCTATGCGTACACCCCGCATGTGGGCCTCCGTGGTCAGCGCATCACGGGCGGCAACGCCCTGGTTCACAACGTTCTCCAGCGCTTCGTGCGCCACCTCATCGCGCTCGGACGTCTGGTGGAGGCGGACCTCCCGGACGCGCGCAACCCGTGGGTGGGGACCGCCTGCACGGAATCGGCGCAGTGCGACCTCGGCCGGAGCGGGGAGCGCTGCGAGACATTTGCAGGCGGTGGCTTCTGCACCGTGGGCTGCGAGGGCACCTGCCCGGACCGCGCGGGCCACGCGCCCACCTTCTGCGTCTCGCTGGACGGGGGCGCTACGGGGGCGTGCGTGTCCCAGGCGGAGGCGAGCAACAGCGACTGCGCGGCGCTCCCAGGGACGGTCGCCGAGACCCGGCCGCGACACGTGGGGGCGAGCGGCGCCGTGGCGCGTTCGGCCACGGTGTGTGTACCGGCGATGAGCATGCCGGAGCCGCCCGTCGAGCCTGGCGACCGATGTGATGACTCCTGCGCGCTCGCGAACAACGGGACCTGCGAAGACGAGAGCATGGGCGGCGCGTTCAGTGACTGCGGGCCCGGTTCGGACTGCTCCGACTGCGGCGTACCCGTGCCGAGCCCAACGATGGCGGCTTGCTCAGAGACGTGCGCCTACTCGAACGATGGCGAGTGCGACGACGGAGGCCCCGGATCCGACTACGCGCTGTGCGAGCTCGGGTCCGATTGCATGGACTGCGGCGCGCGCTGACCGTGGCTCGGGGTGCCCCTCTCTCCGTGAGCGGGCATCCTCTCGGAGTGGCGCTCTCGACAGCCAGAACGGTGGGCTCGGTCGTCGCTCTGCTGAGCGTCGTGACCGCCGCATCCGGTTGCGAAGAGCCACCGCTCGAACCGAACGTTGCAGCGCGCGCGGAGCCGTCCCGAGGGCCTGAGGACGACGTCTCGAGTGAGACGTCCCTCTGGCGCGACGACGTCGAAGGCATCGAGGCTGCGTCGGCGCGCTTCAGATCCCTCGGTGCATGCGTGGCGGCTCTGCAGTCCGGCACCCCTACCGCCGTCGTCGAGGGGCTCGACGATCTCGGCTACGACGCCTTCTTCGAGCAGACGTGCCGCTCCCTCCAGGCGGTGCACGAAGGCGACCGCGCGGCCTGCGATGACCTGACCGTCAGCACGGCGCGCGCGGGATGTCTGCGCCGCTTGGCGATCGTGCACGGCCGCCCCGAAGCGTGCCCCCGCGTCCGAGCGCGCGAAGGCCGTGAACCGACGTGCATCGCGTGGGCGTCGCGAGATCCGTCTCTCTGTGCGGCCGCTGCGTTGGCCGATCGCCCCACCTGCCGTGCGGCCTTCGAAGGGGAGGGCGCCTGTGACCCACTCCCGCCCTTCTCGAGGGCACGCTGCGCGGCGCAGGTTCAGCGCTTCGGCGATGTGGTCGAGGGGAGCGATCCGAGCCGCGCGCCGAGAGGGCCCCGCGCGTTCACCCTCACCGCGCGTGTGCGCGGAGAGGAACCCGTTCACATCGACGGAAGTTTCGTGGACCGTGGCGTGACGCTGCGGGCCCATGGGTGTCAATGGCATGTCGAGATGATCGATCCACTGCAGCCAGCTGTCGGCGTGGGCTCGGACCGCGCGCACGCAGGGCTCGCGCTGAGCGTGCCAGCCGAAGCGCGGCCGGGGACCTCCGTCCCGCTCGACGCGAGCGCGGCGGTGCTGACGCTGGTGCTTCCCGGGCGTGGCGGGCTCACATCCATGGCCGGCGCGTCAGGCGAGGTCGAACTCTCGCGCTTCGAGGCCGAGCGCGGTGGCGCTGTCCGCGGAGAGATCCGTGGGCGGCTGCGAAGCGGGGCGGAGTTCGTCGAGGTGGAGGGGGAGTTTACGACGTTCGTGGCTGACCTCGATCCCCTCGACGCGCGCTGCGAGGGTTGATCCACGGGTCCGACGGCTCCAGGCTCGGTTCAGCTCCATGCTGACCCCCCGCTCGCTGCTCTGGTCGCTATCCGTCGTGCTGACCGTCTTCGTTGGGCCGACTCGAGCGAGCGCCCAGGTGGCGGGCCCGGAGCCGTGCGGGCAGGAGGCGCGTGGCGCGGACTATGGATCTCTGCGCGTCGGCGCGGTGGTCGTGCTGCAGCGTCATCGCTTCGTCGGCGGGGATCCGAACTGGGACGCGAGGATGGCGCGCTACGTGGGTCGGCCGGCGCGTGTGACCCGGTTGAGCGGGGTCGACGACCAGGGCTGCCCGGGGGTGCGCGTTCAGGCGGACGGCGGCCGGTGGTTCTGGCGGGTGCGCGACGTCACCGTGGGGGCCGGTCATCCGCGTCGGCGTCTCACGCGCCGCCGCCCCGCGGCGTTGCCTCAGGACTGTGATGTGCCACTCGGTCGCGCCGACTACGGCCCGGTGGCGCCTGGACAGATGGTGGTGCTGGGGCGGCACCGCCCGGTGCGCGACGATGCGGCATGGTCCGACACGATGACCGCGTATGTCGGCCGAACCGCGCGCGTGGTGGAGCTCTCCGGGACCGACGCCATGGGGTGTCCGGTCGTGCGCGTGGACGGCGATGGTCGTCAACACCTGTGGCGCGTCCGGGACCTCTCTCTCGCGAACGGGGAGACGGTTGGGTACCGCCCCGGCCTGGCCAGTGATCACGGGCGCCCTCGGTTGGGCGCCGCCGCGCGCGAACCGGCAGACCCACGTCTCCCGCAGGCATGCGGGCTCAGCGACGACGAGGCCCGCTACGCTCCGGTCTCGGTGGGGAGCGCGGTGATCGTGACGCGTCATCGGCCCTACGACGGCGTGACCAACTGGTCGGAGGAGATGGACGTCTACGTGGGGCTCGAGGCAGAAGTCGTGGAGCTCATCGGCGTCGACGAACAAGGGTGTCCCGGCGTGCGTCTCGATATCGACCAGCGCGCTTGGTTCTGGCGTCTGCGTGACCTGCGGCTTCGAGACAGCGACGTGCGCGCTCAAGGCCGGTAGACACCGCGCTGTCCGGGGAACGCCGCGGTGTAGCCCACGGCGCGGAGCTCTCCGCTCATCCTGCACTGCCCCCCTCCCGTGTGGCTGAGCTGCGCATTTTCGAAGCGCAGATGCACGCGGCCGCCACCCACGTCCCAGCGCTCGATCACCACGTGTCCGCTCGTGCCGCCGGGGTTGGAGAGGCCGTTGTCCCAGATGACGCCGTTTCGCGTGAACGTGAGGTAGAGCGGCACGCCGTCTCGACGGAGTGCGTTCAGGTCCACACGGCCCGAGATGTTCGTGTCGATGCCGATGACAAAGGACGAGAGCGTAGGCAGGTGAGTCAGGACGACACGCCCGTTGTTGCCTTCGAAGTATGCTTCGTAGTGGCCTTCCGCGACGGGGCACCCGTCGGCCTGAATCGAGACGCGGGCGGGTAGAGCTGGATCGGCGAGGCGGCACAGCGCTTGGCCGCGGACCACATGCCCGTCGAGCTCGCCGAAGAACGCTCGGCCCTGGCAGGTCCCGTCGTCGGGTACGTCGCCGGGGGGCGGCAACGATCCCGTAGACGGCGGGCCGACGCCGGGCCCGGCCGACTGTGAGAAGTACACACCGGCCAGCGCGAACGCGCCGGCGAGAACGAGGAGGGCGCCGAACCCGCTGGCGACCGTCATCAGGAGCCACTTTGACCCCGTGGACGAGCGAGCAGGGGAGGGTGGCGCGCGTTCGAAAGGGGGCGGCGTGGCGTGCATCGCGGGCGCCCTCGCCGAGACGGCGACGGTGGAGGGGGCGCTCTGGGCCCAGCTTCGGTGATCGCTCGACAACCCATCTCGGAGGGCCGAGAGGGCCGGCCGTGCCTCGGGGCTTCGCGCCATTGCGCTCTCGATCCATGAGGCCAAGGCGGGCGACGCGCGGGGCGCGAGCATCTGGACCGGTGCCGCGCGGGCCGCCTCGATCTGCGCGATCAGCGGCATCAGCTCAATGTGGTCGAAGGGCAGTCGCCCTGTCACACCCCGGTACAGCATCACCCCGATCGCATAGACGTCGAGCGCCGGGGTCGGGTCCGCGCCGCGAAGCTGCTCGGGGGCCATGAAGCGCGGGCTTCCCACGATCGCCCCGGCGACGCTCACCGAGGTGAGGTGCGCGTCGTTGACCTTCGCGACGCCGAAGTCGAGCACCTTCGGCGGCCTCGGGGAGCCGTCCTTTCCGCGGCAGAGGAAGACGTTGGACGGCTTCAGGTCGCGGTGCACGATGCCCGCTCGGTGGGCCGCCGCCACCCCGTCGCAGACCGCGACGAAGACCTCGAGGAGCTCGGCCATGCCCATGGGGGCGCGCGCCCAGCGCTCTTCGAGCGACTCCCCCAAGAGCCGCTCCATGACGAGGAAGGGAGCGCCCTCGTGCACACCACGTTGGGGTGCTCCACGCGGGCCATCGCGCGCGCCTCCATCACGAACCGTGTCGACGCCTCACCGCCAGGGAAGAGTTTGACCGCTACTTCACGGCCGAGTTGCTGGTCGAGCGCGACATCGACCGCGCCCATCCCCCCGCGACCGAGCAGCCGGTCGAGGCGGTATCGCTCCGACAGCAAGGTGCCGGGGACCGGGGCCGCTCATCGCTGTCTCACGGGGTGGCGTACGTCGGCGCGCGCCGATCGAACCACGGACGCGCCTCCTCCAGCTGAGCGGCGAGCCTGAGGATGCGGGACTCCTCGCCCATCCCCGCGGTAAGCATCACGCCCATCGGGAGACCCGCGTCGTTCCAGAACAACGGCACGCTCGCCGAGGGTTGGCCGGTCACGTTGAACACCATGGTGTAGGGCGCGAAGTGGTACGCGCGCCCCGCGGCGCGATCGAGCAACCCCCGAATGCGGAACACCGCGGACGTCCCGACCGAGACGAGCGCCTTGTGCAGGATCGCCTCCCACCCTTCCGGCTCCATGGTGCCGTGCGGCAGCGGCGGCTTGCCGAGCGTGGGACAAAGGAACAGGTCGTAGTCATCCATGAAGCGCATGACGCCCCGCGCTTGCTCCATGAGGATGCGGCGCTTGACCGCGAACTCCGCCCCCGTGATCGCGCGCCCCGCCATGTTCAAGAGCCACGTCGACTGCTCCACGTCGGAGGGTCCGGTCGGCCGATGGTGCAGTCGCTCCGCCCAGATCATCTCGGACGCGACGCCGACGGCGAACTGGTAGAAGAACGCCGTCGCGAACTCGTGCGAGTCGATCGGCGGGCGGGCCTCGACGAGCTCATGGCCGAGCTCGGTGAGCAGCGCGACGGCGTCGTCGACGGCGCGCTTCGCATCGACATCGTGCACTCCGGGCAGCAGCGGTTCGCTCGTGTACGCGATGCGGAGCTTCTTCTCCGGTCCCTCGTCCAACGAGGCGAGGAAGCCGTCCGCCGGGGCAGCGTGGAACATCGAGTGGGTCTCGACGCCCGCGGTCGCGTCCAGCATTGCCGCGCTGTCCCGCACGGAGCGGCTGACCACGTGCTCGACCGAGAACCCGAAGAGGCCCTCGCTCTTGTCTGGACCCACCGGCTGTCGCGCTCGACTCGGTTTGAGGCCGAACAGCCCGCAGCACGACGCGGGGATGCGGATGGATCCTCCGCCGTCGCCCGCATGTGCGATGGGCACGATCCCGGAAGCCACCGACGCCGCCGCGCCGCCGGACGACCCGCCAGGCGTAACCCCGTGCCGCCAGGGGTTGTGGCAGGGGCCGTGCAGCTCCGGTTCGGTGACCGGCACGATGCCGAACTCCGGGGTGTTCGTCTTCCCGAACACCACCGTGCCTGCCTCGAGGTAGCGGTTGACCAGCTCGCTGTGTTCTTCCGGGACGTAGCTCCGGTAGAGTCGGCTGCCTCCGGTGTGCGGGACGCCCGCGTACGCACCCGCGCCGAGGTCCTTGAGCAGGAAGGGCAGCCCCGAGAACGGCTTGTCCCGCGGGACGTCCGCCGCCCGCCTGCGCGCGATGTCGTACATCGGGTGCACGATGGCGTTGAGGCGAGGGTTCACCCGCTCTGCGCGCGCGATGGCCTCCTCGAGCAGCTCGAGGGGGGTGACTTCGCCGTCTCGGACGAGCCGCGCGAGCCCCAGGCCGTCGAACTGATCGTACTCCACGAATGACATCGGCCTGTTGTACCACCGGCCGCGCTCTGCGAGCTTTCGCGCATGACGTTCTTTGATGCTCTGTGCACGCCGGACGATCGTGTCGCGCTCCGGGTCGGCGACGCGCAGCTGACGCATCGCGAGCTCTCGGCCGCGGCCGCGGCCCACCTCGCTCGTCTGGCCGACGCGGGGGTGCGGCCCGGAGACCGCGTGGGGACCTGGACGCACCCGGGTCTCGAGGCCGCGGTGGCCCTCGTGGCGCACGCCGCCGGAGGGCTGGTGAGCGTGCCTCTCAACCCCAAGCTCGGCCCGAAGGAGCGCGACCACATCCTTCGAGACGCGGCACCGGTCGCCATGGTGGCGCCCCCGAGCGCAGGGGTGGATGGCGCGCTCGAGATCCGCGTCGAGACCGACGGGGCCGGACTCCGGAAGGTCGCGGAGGCCGATGATGGGGGCGCGCTCGTCCTCTACACCTCCGGCACCACCGGGCCGCCGAAGGGGGCGGTGCTGAGCCGACGGAACTGCGCCTTCGACGTCGACGCGCTCGCCCGCGCGTGGGAGTGGACGGACGCGGACACGGTGGTGCACGCCCTGCCGCTCTTTCACGTGCATGGGCTCGTGCTTGGGCTGTTCGGCGCACTCCGGGCCGGGGGCGCATTGCACTGGGTTCCTCGATTCGATCCGGCGACCGTCGCGGCGGCGCTCCGGCCCGGCGGGACCATGCTCTTCAGCGTACCGACGATGGTGCACCGCCTCGCCGACGCGGCGGAGCAAGACGCGGGTGTGCGGGCCGGACTGGCCGCGGCGCGCCTCTTGGTGAGCGGCTCCGCGGGCCTCCCGGTCCGTGAGCACAAGCGCATCGAGGCGCTCGCAGGGCGCGGGATGCTGGAGCGCTACGGGCTGACCGAAACCCTGATCAACTGCGGCGTCCGGGCGGCCACCGGTCCGATGCCCGGGCAGGTGGGTCCGCCGCTCGAGGGCGTCGAGCTGAAGCTGGTGGACGACACGCGCGCGGTGCTCGACGCGCACGACGATGAGACCATCCTCGAGGTGGCGGTCCGTGGGCCGAACGTATTTTCGGGCTACCTCAACCGACCCGACGCGACGGAGAAGGTCCTGGACGACGAGGGCTGGTTCTACACGGGCGACCTCGCGACGCGCGACGAGAGGGGGGCGATTCGGATCGTGGGCCGGCGCGCCACGGACCTGATCAAGACAGGCGGCTTCAAGGTCGGCGCGGGCGAGGTCGAGGCGGCCATCTTGGAGGTCCCCGGCGTGGCCGAGGTGGCGGTGATCGGTGTGCCCGATGCGGATCTCGGAGAGCAGATCGTCGCGTACGTCGTCCCGCGCCCCGGCGTGACCCTCGACCCGGACGCGGTCCGCGAACACGTGGCGGGCCAGCTCACGCCGCACAAGCGCCCGCGCCAAGTTCACCTGCGCGAGGCCCTGCCGCGCAACGCGATGGGCAAGGTGGTCAAGCCGCGCCTGAGGACCGAGCCTGGGTCGTGAGCGAGCGGCGGGTCGATCCGTTCACGGGGCAGGGCGTGTGGATCGCCCCTGGGCGCGCGGGGCTCGGCGCGACGCGACCCGGTGGGCTTCCCACGCCCAGGGCGCGCTGTCCGTTCTGCCCTGGGCACGAGTCGGATGCCGAGCCGACCGTCGCCCAGTGGCCGGCTCGGGGTCCGTGGCAAGCCCGCGTGGTGCGCAACAAGTATCCGCTGGTCGCGCCGCCCCAGGGGGACCATGAGGTCGGCATCGACGCGCGGGGCCACGACGTCGATCTCGGTGACCTGAGCCCGGCTCACGTCGCCGGTATGCTGCGCCTCTATCGCGACCGCTATCGCGCCCTCGGCCAGCCGGCCGGGGTGGCCGCCGTGGTGCTCTTTCGAAACCGCGGCCGGCGCGCGGGAAGCTCGCAGCCGCACCCGCACACCCAACTCGTCGCGTTGCCCGAGGTGCCGGTCTCCATCTCGCGACGAGCGCAGCATGGCGCGGGTCTCGACCTGCACGTGGAGGAGCGTCGTCGCGCCCAAGGGGACGGCCGCGTCGTTCACGAGCGTGCGTCCGCCGTCGCGTTGTGTCCGTTTGCGCCGAGTCGCGCCCACGAAGTCCGGATCTCCGCCTGCGAAGCCGGGGGCTTCGAAGCGGCCGAAGACGCGACCCTCGACGACGTGGGCAGCTTGCTCGTCCAAGTGCTGTCGGGGATCACCGGTGGCCTTGGTGTCGCCGACCACAACCTCGTGCTGCGATCGGCGCCTCGCGACGCGTCGGGCTGGAGTCTGGATGTCTTGCCGCGTACCGGGGGCGATGCGGGTTTCGAGCAGGCGAGCGAAGAGCGCGTGATCGTCGTGCCGCCCGAGGTCACGGCGGCTCAGCTGCGTGAGCTGGGGCCTTCACCCCGCGCTTGAGCTGGGTTAGCCGTCGGCAAGCCGGCGCAGCTCATCGTCGAGTCGGCGTTCGAGTTCCGTGTCCTCTGGGCCCGCAGGGGCGACCTCCGAGAGGGGGCTCCTTCGCGTCGTGAGTTGGCGAGCGGCGAACACCCCCACGACCGCGAGGGAAAGCACGAACAACGCGACGACGGCCGCGTCCCCGGGGGAATCGCCGTCGAGGTCGGCTTCGGGGGCCCGAGCCGAGAGCGCGGCTCGAACTTCCGTCTCGCTTCGCCCTTCCCCGATCCAGCGCCGGATGTCGGCCCTCCACGCGGCCGCCCGCGGGGAAGGGCAATCGTAGAGCGTACGCCCGGGGCAGAACGGGCTCAGCGTGCTTCGCTCGATGTTCCGCGCGCGGTACTCGTCCTGCCTCGCGAGCCCCTGCGCGTCGACGGCTGAGGGGAGAAGCATGAGCGACAGCATCAGGGTGGTGAGGAAGCGGCGCATGGTCTCAACCTGACCACCCTCTCGCTCACGCACAATGCGGTGAATTGTCGCATCGAGACCGGGTCGGGTTGGTCGCAGCCCCCCGCGAGGAGTACATCCAAGGGGGGATGAACGAAGCCGCACAACTCGCGACGCGTCCGGCCGTGCTGGTGCTGCTGGTGCTGCTCTCGTCCGGCTGCCTTGCGGAGAGTCACGTGCCGGATTCCGACGGGCCGATCCAGCTCGAGGACTTCTGCGACGCGTTTGTCGCGGCGCTGTGTGAGCCTCTGGCGGGCTGCGGGTGCAGTGAGACGGCGGTCTCCACCTGCGAGCGTGACCGGGCTGTGCTCTGCATCGGGTTTCCCAGCCCGGCGCTCGCGTCGGCGGTCGAGTCTGGTCGCGTGCGATACGACGCGGAGCGGGGCCGCGCGCTGGTGTCGCGAATGCACGAGCGTGGCCTCGCGTGCGAGGACTTCGTGGCCGCCCTCGACTGGCGGGTGAGCGACCTGCTGTCGCTGGGTGGGGTGTTCAGCGGCCAGCTCGCGCCGGGGGAGGCGTGCACGTCGCTCGGGTTCGAGCTGATCAGCGAGTGCGACACGGGGACCTGCGCACCCATCGAGGGCGAGATGACGTGTCTCGGCGCGGTGGACGCCGGTGCGTCGTGCGACCGCCTCCACTACTGCGCCGACCTCGCCGGGCCGCTGACCTCAGAGCGCGGCATTGAGCGACTCACGCTCCGCTGCGTCGAGGACGTGCACCACGGGGGGGGCGGGTCGCGATGCGCAGGTTGGGCTGACGCGGGGGAGCCGTGCGACGCCGACGGTGCCTGCTGGACCAGTCGCTGCATCGAGGGGACGTGCGCCAGCCTGAACGACGGCGACGCGTGTTTTTCCTCGCGCGAATGTGGGAGTGCGCACTGCGCCGACGGCTTCTGCGCTCCTGGAGGCCGCGCCGCCGGTGAACCTTGCGAGGCGTCGAGCGCTTGCCTGAGCCACAGCTGCGTCGCGGGCCGATGTGAGCCGACCGGCTGCGGGACGTTCTGACGGCCGCTCGACTACTCGATCCAGCGCGCGCCGCGACTCCCGAATACGACGCAGCCGTCCTCCGTGAACGCGGCGGCCGTGGCTTCGCGCGGCGCGCACAAGGGCTCCAGGGTGGCCGTGTCCAGCAGGTGCGTAACGCCACCACCGGAGCACGCGACCCGTCGGCCATCGGGGGAGACCGCGAGGTGATCGATCTCGCGCGCGTCGAGACGCGTGGCGGCCCGGGGCGTGAGCGACGCGAGGTCGTGGAGCCGGATTTCGCCCTCGAACGCGGCGGTCAGGACGGCGTGTTGCCCGACGAACGCCATGGCCGTGGGCTCGGCGCCGACCCATTCGGTGTGGACTCGCTCTTCGCCGTTCTCGTCGAACAACACAAGCCCGCGCGGGCCGGCGAGCGCGGTCAGGATTCCTCCGGGCGCGAAGGCGCCCGCGTATGCATCGGGACCAGGCAGCCGCCCGGCTTCTGCATTCCGCGCGAGGTCCCAGCGCACCACATCGGCGCCATCGGCGAAGAGCACACTCGGCGTGTCGTGACATCCAGCCAACACGCCCACGTCGCTCCACCGCTCGAGCAACGGAGGTGCCCAGGTCTCTTCGTGCAGATCGAGTGACCACAACCCGTGGCTCATGATGCCGGTCCCGATCCCGCACACGACGTACCGGCCGGCGACGAAGCGCACGTCGTGGATGCGGAAGCTGTGCTCCGGTCGGGGAGACGCGACGAGCCGCACCTCGCCCGTCTCCGAACGAAGTTCGAGGGTGTCCCAGCTCGCCCACGCGCACACCACCTCGTCGTCGACGAGGCCGACGGCGCGGGGGCGTTGCGAGTCGGACGGACGTCGTGGATCAGCGCTCTGAGGCATGCGCCGGCGCTACTCCATGAACGGCACGGGCTCGGCCGCCGCGTACACCGTCTCGAACTCCGCCGTGAAGAGGGCCGCCGTGGCTGCGTCGTCGATCCAGAGTTGGTTCTCGTTGTTGGACCACGCGTTCATGCTCCAGTTCGCGGAGCCGGTGATGACCGTCTGACCATCGATGATCATGACCTTGTCGTGCACGATGTCTTCCCGGATGTTCGCTCCGGCCTGCGCCAGGACCTGCGCCGGGAAGTCGGCCGCGAAGCGGCTGCTCACGACCGCGCGCACGGTGACGCCACGCTCCTCCGCCATCAACATGTCGGTGGCCAGCTCGCTCCGCGTCCACGCATTTGTCATCACGTCGATGGACGTCGTCGCGCTGTCGATCGCCGCGCGCATCGCCTCGAACCAGGGCCCGGGGCTCGATTGTGGGCTCACCGGGCTGAAATAGAGCGTGTAGTTGCCACCCACGGTCGGGGCGCCCTCCTCCGCGCTCATCGGGGAGAAGTCGCCGCCCGCCATCCGGTCGTATTCGCCCGCCAGCGCGGTGACGATCTCGGCCTGCTCGGTGACCAGCGCGTTGTTGTGCTCGCGACAGAAGCTCCCTTCGTTGAAGTTCGCGCTGCCGATCCACGCGCGCGTTCCGTCCGCAATCACCAGCTTGTGGTGCATGAGGCTGCCGATGCGCGTGTCGCGGATGACGGTGACGCGCTCACTCGGGGCGAAGCGTTCGGCCAGGCAGTCCCCCGTCTCGCAGTCTTCGTTGTCGACGACGATGCGCACCTGAAGGTCAGCGTCGCGGCTCAGCTGGGTGTTCACCGCGTCCACGATGCAGTCCCAGTTGCCGCGGTAGACCGCGATGTCGAGGGTCGTGTCGGCGCACGCGATGACGTCGAAGATCTGGCCGACCATGGCCTCCGCATCCGGGGTGAAGACGGGGGTGTCGAGTGTCGGCGGCGCGCAGGTCGTCGGGAATGCCGGGCAGGCACACCCGGGAGGGGGGCCGGCGTCCGGCGGTCCGGCGTCGTCGGTCGTGCCCGCGTCTGGGTCTCCGGGTCCCGAGTCCGTCATCGGGGGTGTGCCGCCGTCCATCATCGGGCCGGCGTCGGTGCCGCCGCCTCCTCCACCGTCGACACCGTCGACCATGCGGCCTCCACACGCGACGAGAAGAGCTGAGAGCCAGAGCAGCGAGACGGGGTACAGCCGGGTCATGCCACGATGATACTCGTTCCGTCGCGAAGTCGAGCGTCGGCGTCCCGCGCTCGAAGCTGCTAGTTCCCTGACAGGATGAACTCGATCTCCTTCGGACGCGCCCTCGACGCACGACTCTCTGTCACTCCTCCTCAAACGATGCGGGGCATCGCCTCGTCCTCGTTCCTCGACTCGTACGCCGATGGCACGCCCCAAGCGCGTCAGAATCAACCTGTCAGGAAACTAGAGCCTTGCTGCTGATGCGAACGCTCAGGCTGTTGCCCCGGTTCCTGTGGATCGCGCTCGTGTTCATGAGCGTCCTGCCCCGCTATCTGTGGAGGCGGATGGGCAGCGGGCGCCTCGACTCCGAAGGGGTGGAGGCGCTCCGGGGCCGCGTGTTGGCCGACACGCTGGAGCGGCTCGGGGCGACGTTCGTGAAGTTCGGGCAGATCCTCGGCAGCCGTCCGGACCTCCTCGGGCCGGGCTACATCGCCTCCTTGGCGCGGCTGCAAGACGACGTCCCACCCATCCCGTTTTCGGTCGTCGAGGAGGTGCTCGACGTCGAGCTCACACGTCAGCAGCGGGCGCGGATCGATCGCGTGGATCCCACCCCGATCGCGGCGGCGAGCGTGGCGCAAGTGCACGAGGGGTGGCTCGCGACCGGTGAGCGCGTCGCGATGAAGATCCAGCGGCCCGAGGCGCGCTCCCAGATCGAGCGGGACCTCGCGATCATGACGATCGGGGCGAGCGTTCTCGACCGGATCCCCTCGGTCCGCCTGCTTGCGTTGCCCGGCGGCGTGGCGCGCTTCGGAGAGGCGCTCGAGAACCAGCTCGACTTCCGGCTCGAGGCGGCGAACAACCGGCGTCTGGCAGAGAACTTCGCGTCGCTGCGCGGCGTGCGCGTGCCCGATCTGTACCCCGCACTGTCCACCGAGCGCGTGCTCGTGATGGAGTTCATCGCCGGCCACAAAGCGACGCACCCTGACGCAGTCCAAGGCCGAAAGCAGCGTCGTCGGCTCGCAGCCCGAGGCGGCGAGGCCATCCTCAAGATGGTGTTCGCCGACGGGTTCGTGCACGCCGACATGCACCCTGGGAACATCCTGCTGATGGACGACGGCACGCTGGTGTTCATCGACACCGGCCTCGTGGCCGAGATCCCGGACGACATGATGGCGCCCTGGATCGAGACGTTTCAGGCGCTCGGCGAGAACGACGGCAAGGCCGCGGCGCGCCTGTTCTACGTCTACTCACCGTCGGTCGGGACCAAGGACTACGCCGCCTACGAGCGAGAGACGGAGGCTTTCTTTGACCAGTTCGACGGCAAGCGCCTGGGCGAAGTCGAGGTGTCCGAGGTGGTCACCGGCATGATGAACATCCTCCGCCGGCACAAGATTCAGGTCGACCCGGTCTTCACGGTCGTGAACCTCGGCGTGCTCGTCGCGGAGGGGCTCGGCAAGCAGCTCGATCCGGACATCGACATCGTGCAGATGGCGCTCCCCTACCTCGCGCAGGTCGCGCGCACGATGCCGGAAGGGCGGCCGCCGTTGCGCGATGTTCCGGGGACCTGACGCCGTACGCGTCGCCGCCTGCGTTCTCCTCTTGGGGGGGGCGAGTCCGGCCCTCGCGCACTCGCTGCGATTCGGGGTCTTGCGTGCGGTGGAGACGCCGGAGGGAGTCGAAGTCGAGCTGCGCGCCGGGGGCAGCGAGGGCGCGCCGCCCAACCTGGCCATCCAAGCCGACGGGTGCAGGGTGGAGCGACGCGCGCCCGTCCGGGACGACAACCTCATCGTGCTCCGCGCGCGGCTTCGGTGCGCGTCACGCGATGCGGCAGCGGTCCGGGTCGAGGGGCTCGACGAGGAGGGGGTCTCGTTGGCCGCGCGGGTCGAGCGCGGCGGGGCGGATGCACCCTTTGTGTTCCTCGAACACGACGCCGACCGCCTCCCGCTTCGCGTCGACTCCATGCCGTCCGTGTTCCCGCGGTACCTGCGCCTCGGCGCGGAGCACATCGCGGAGGGCTTCGACCACCTCGTCTTCGTGCTCCTGTTGGCGTTGCTGGCATCGCATCGGCCGCGCCCCGCGCGCGCGCTGGTCGGCGCCGTAACTGGGTTCACCGTGGGTCACTCAGTCACGCTCTCGTTGTCGGCGCTCGGCGCGTTCAGCCTTCCAAGCGCACCCGTGGAGGCCTGCATCGCGCTGTCCATCGTGCTGCTCAGCGCCGAGATATTACGCGGCGGCGAGCCGTCCTGGGGCGCCCGGTTCCCCGCAGCGCTCGCGGCCGGGTTCGGTTTGCTGCACGGCCTTGGCTTCGCCGGCGCCCTCCGGGAGGTGGGTCTTCCGCCCGGAGAGACCCCGCTCGCGCTGATCGGCTTCAACGTCGGGGTCGAACTCGGACAGCTCGCCTTCGTTCTCGTGCTCGCGTTGGCCGCGCGTGTGCACTTCCGCCTTTCCGGCGCCCTCCCCGAGAAAGGGCTGGCGTGGCTGGCCGGTGGCCTCGCGACGGTCTGGACGGCGCTTCGCCTCGCGGCGTTGTGAGCACTGCACCGTAACTACTGCAGCGTAACTACTGCACCAGGTAGATGTTGTTCGGCATGCCCAGCGCCGACCACGCCGCGGTCCCCGCCAAGTAGAACAGCAGCAGCCCGGTTCCGAGGTGCGTCAGATGGATGCAGTCGGCGGAGGTGATGCCGCGTCGCACCCGCGGGCGATAGAAGACGAGCTGGAGCAGCGGGGCGGCGAGCATCAGCCCTTCGCGGAGGCCGAGCCACCCAGCGCCCAGCCCGAGGCCCAGCACCAGCGCCGAGCCGAGCAGCAGGGCGTCGATGATCTGAAGAGCGACCTTCGGCCCGTGCACGACCGGGTACGTCGGGATGCCCTCCTGCCGGTCACCCTCGAGATCGCGGAGGTCATAGAGGATCTCGTAGGTCAGCTCGAAGGGCACGAAGAACAGGACGAGCGCCACGATGGCCTCCGTCCGCATCACCTGGGGCGCGGCGGCCAGCGGGTAGAGGAACCCGGTCAGCACGAAGAGGCACGAGCTGCCGAAATTCTTGAAGAAGTAGATCTCCTTGAGCCGGCTCAAGCCCCGCGGAGTGGGAACGACGTCGTAGTTGTAGGCGAGGCCGATGGCCTGGACGATCACGCGCAGCGCGGTCAGCTCGGGCCAGACCAGGTGGGTCAGGACGATGGAGCCGCCCATGAGCGTGAACCCGCCGACGGTCAGGAGCCGCCTCCGGGCGGCCACACGCTCCGTCCCCCGGATGCCGTTCTCGAGATCTTCGTCGACGTCGGTGACGCGGTTCAGCAGGTTGATGAGAAACCAGTCGAGGCCGCAGACGAGCGCGATCCACGGGAGATACCGGTCGGTCATCAGCCAGCCGAACACCACACAGGCCGCCATGGCGACGAGGACGATGTGGTAGCGGGCGATGGCGAGGGCGTCGCCGAAGGCGTGACGGGGGGCGGCGGACCGCGCCGTGGTCACTGCTCGGACTCCAGCCGTTCGGGCTCGTCGTCCTCCAGTCGGCGTTCGTCGACGACCTCGGAGACCGCGTCGATCACGTTGGGGTCGCGGCTCGAGGTGAACCCGCCGACGCGCGTTTGCACACGCTCGTAGACGTGCCCATCGCCCATGTCGACCCGCACGCGGGAGGTCGTCGTGCCGCTGGCAAACTTCGCCTCCAGGCGCTTTCGCACAAACGCGGCGATGACCTTGCGCGACGGGGGCGCGAGCAGCGCGAGGCCCGTAATGTCCGTGAGCACGCCGGGCGTCACCAACAGGACCCCGCCGATCAGGACGAGCACGCCGCCCACGATGCCCTCCTCGGGCATCTGGCCGACGGCGAGGGAGTCGCGCCACGCGTGCCACACTTTGAGGCCCTCGCGCTTGCCGAGGGTCGCTCCGATCACGCCGGTGATCAGCACGATGAGCGCGGTCCACCAGAACCCGAGGTGTTGCCCGAGCAGGACGAGGAGGTAGGTCTCGACGATCGGCGTGATCGTGAAGAGCAGCAGCAGCTTGGCGAGCACCGCCGCAGGTGTAGCAGGGCGCTCGACCTCACGCGACGTGCCGGCATGGGACGCGCTTCAGTCGCGAACCACGATGTGGAGCGGAAGGCTGTGCGTGTCTCCGCGGTCGAGGCTGAGCGTGTGACGTCCCGGAGTGAGCAGGCGGACGCCGAGCGGCTGGTCGAACTCCGCCGTCTGGCCTGGGGCGAGACGAGAGAAACCCTGGGCCGCGAGGTCCAGCTGCATCGCGGGGCGTCCGTCGATTCGAAGCTCGGGGGCGATCTCCTCCGCACTCACTTCTTCTTCCGAGCGGTTGACGATCACGACGTGGACCGACTGTTCCCGATCTCCGAACATGACCTCCGACTCGGCCGAGAGGTCGAGTTCGAGCGCCGGTTCTGCGTGCTGAGCGTGTTCATCGCCGCTCGTGTCGTTGCTGGACGCCGTGCGCGAAGGCGTGCCCGCCGCGCAGCCCGCAGCGATGAGCGCAGCGCAGCCGACGGTCACGAACGCGGCGCGACCCACACCACGGCCCCGCCAGGCGGCGCTGGATTCGTTGGGAGAAAGATGTGTCACCCCAGGAACATGGGTTCGAACCAGGTATCGTCAATCGCGAAATGAATCTGCCAATGCATCGGTTTTCTCGATGTTGATGGCACTCGACGTGGTTGACGAGGGGGTGTCCCCCAGAGGCCCGCGACCGTGACCAACCTGCTACGGTCCGGCGTGCCCAACGAGCGGACCGCCTTCCTCCAGAAAGACCTGACTCGCGTCCTTCGCGCGGGGCACCCGTGGGTCTACCGCAAGGCGCTCCGGCGCTTCGACTCCAAGCCCGGCGACATCGTCACGGTGCGCGGCCCCAACAAGCGCTTTGTGGGGCGCGGCGTCGCGGAGGCCGGGCCCATCGCGGTGCGGCTCTGGACGACGCGCGACGAACCGATCAACGGCAACTTCATCCGCCGGCGTGTGCGCGAAGCCGTGGCGCTCCGGCGTCGCCTGACCCCTCCGTCGACGGACGCCATGCGGCTGCTCCACGGCGAAGGAGATCGGCTCGGCGGGGTGGTGTGCGACCGCTACGGGGACATCGGCGTGCTCCGCCTCGACGGGGAGGCGAGCCGCGCGTGGCGCTCGGAGATCGTCGAGGCGCTCGTGGCCGAGGCCCACCTCGATGGGCTGCTCGTCAAGACGGGCCGCCGCGGGGAGACCAAGGTCGAGCTGGCGCACGGCGAGGTGGCGGACTCCCCGGTGGAGGTGACCGAGTACGGGATGAAGCTGCTCGTCGACGTCTGGCGCGGCCAGAAGACAGGGTTGTTCCTGGACCATCGCGAGTCGCGCCGCGCGGTCCGCCGGATGGCCGAAGGCATGCGCGTTCTGAACCTCTACGGCTACACGGGCGGCTTCTCGATCGCAGCCGGGCTCGGCGGGGCTCGCGACGTCGAGACGGTGGATGTCGCCAAGGGCGCGCTCGGGTTCGCGACCAAGAGCTGGCAGGCGAACGGTCTCGCGCCGAACCTGCATCGCACGCACGCGGCAGACGTCCCGAAGTTCCTCGAGAAGGCGCGGGCAGGGCGGCAGACGTGGGACTTGATCGTCTCCGACCCGCCCAGCTTCGCGCCCAAGGAGGACGCCAAGCGCGGCGCGATGCGGGCCTACCGGGCGCTTCATCGGAGCTGCCTTCGCATGGTGACGGACGGCGGCCTCTACCTCGCGGCCAGCTGCAGCAGCCACGTCGACCGCG
Source organism: Sandaracinaceae bacterium (assembly GCA_045106715.1). Taxonomy (GTDB): domain Bacteria; phylum Myxococcota_A; class Polyangia; order Polyangiales; family Sandaracinaceae. The sequence goes on along the minus strand of JBGCFC010000021.1, from coordinate 17,996 downwards.
ACGCGTTCGAGCAGACGGTTCGCGACGCGTCAGAGAAGGCCGGCGTCGTGCTCCAGGTGCTCGGCCGATGGGGCGCCGCGCCCGACCATCCGAGGCTGCTCGCGTTCCCGGAGGGCGACTACCTGACCGTTGTCCTGTGCCGCGTGTCGCGGTGAGCCGTCAAGCGGACTCACTCACGGATGACCGCTGCGATCGTCGGGAGCCGGTACTCGCCGCCGCGCCCGTCCCCGAGCTGGCCCTCCTGGTTGCGCCCCCAGCAGCGCACCACGCCCGCGTCGTCGAGCGCGCATGCGTGACGCCAGCCGGCGGTCACCTGCACGGTTCGCGGGAGGCCCTCGGGCGTGACCGGCACCGTGGGGTTCGTCTGATCCCCGCCGTCGCCGAGCTGCCCCCGCTCGTTGTTGCCCCAGCAGCGGACCTCGCCCGCGGTCGTACGTGCGCACGCGAACTCGTGTCCCACGCTCACCTCTTCCGCGTCCTCGATGCCGTTGACCCGCCGCGCTGAGGTGGGGCGCACGATGTCGTCGTCGCCGCGCTCGAAGCCCCAGCACCAGACGTCACCCCGCCGGTCGCTGACCCCTGCGGGGCGGTCGACGGCGCACGACATGAAGTCGCCCGAATCCAGGAAGCTGACGCTCGTCGGCAAGCCGGGGACCGCGGTGGGCACGAAGGGCGGTGCGATCTCGTCGTCCGGCGGAGGCCGCGTGCGCTCGATGGCGGCCTCGCCCCAGCACTCGACCCCGGCGGGACCCAACACGCAGGTGTGCTCAAAGCCAGCGGCCACGTTGAACCGGCGCTCCTCGACCCCTCGCACCCACACCGGCTCGCGGTAGCTGCCGCGGGCGTCGGGCCCCACCTGGCCGTTGTCATTGCTGCCCCAACAGAAGACGAGACCCGACTCGCTCGCCCCGCAGGTGTGCTCGCCGCCGGCGCTGATCTCGAGGATCGCCTCGTCGAACTCGAACCCGTCGACCTGGACCGGCGACAGGTGGCGTGACTCCGGCGTCCCGCTGCCCAGCTCGCCTGAGGTGTTGTTGCCCCAGCAGCGCACGCTGCCGTCCTCGAGCAGGGCGCAGCTGTGGGAGCGCCCCGCCGTGACCGAGACCGCGTCTGTGATCCCGACCGTCGGCACGGGCACGGTCCGGTTGTCGTTCGAGCCGTCGCCCAGCTGCCCGAGGTTGTTGAATCCCCAGCAGAGGGTGCGGCCCGAGCGGGTCGCCACGCAGGTGTGGAAGAGGCCCGCGGACACCGTGCGCACGGGGTCCAGGTCTTCGATGGGGGGTGACGGGGGCTCCACGTCGGCGTCGCCCGCGTCGCCCGCGTCGACGCCGGCGTCTCCGGGCACGCTCGCGTCTCGAAGCGTGGGCGGCGCTGGCGTGGCCAGCGGATCGAGGTCCAACAGCCCCGTGCGGGAGCCACACCCGACAGAGACCAGGAGGAGCGCCGCCACGACGCACACTCGGAACGCCACGACCTTCCTCATCACCCGCAACTCAGCCATCAGCGATGTGTCGTCCCGAGGGTGGCGGATTTCCAAAGGGCCGATGCGCGGGTGTCACACGCTCGCTTGCAGCACGTGCTCGAGCATTCCCTGCACGCGCTCGAGGTGGGCCTCGTGATCGCGGAGGGCTTGGACGGTGGCAGTCTCCAGTTCGGCGGCGACGATGTTGGCGGCCTTCTTTGCCTGTTTCACTGCGTCGGCGCCGACCGGGTTGAGCGCCATGCGGGACTCGGCCTCGGGGAGTCGGGATCGGATCGCGTCAATCCGCGTGATGCAGGCCTGCTGGGCGGCCTTGTGCGCCTCGCTCGAACGCCGCTCCGCGAGGTAGTCCGCGCTGTCCGCCATCATCGCCTGGATTTCCTCCTCGGAGAGCCCGCTCGACGCGAGCACGTCGATGACCTTTTCTTCGCCGGTCTCGAGATCCTTGGCCCCCACGCTGAAGAGGCCCTCTTCGTTGATGGTGAACGCGACCTCGACCTCGACCTCCCCCGCGGGTGCCTCCCGCAGCCCGTTGAGCGCGAAGCGGCCGAGCGCATCGTTCTCCTTGGCGCGCTCGCTCTCGCCCTGCAGCACGACGATCTTCACCGTGCTCTGGCCGTCGCGGCTCGTGCCGAAGACCTCCCGCACCTGCGTGGGGACCGAGGTGTTGGCGGCGATCAGCGGGTCGAAACCGCCCCCGGCCGTCATGATGCCGAGCGAGTGCGCGGTGACGTCATGCAGCCGGACATCGTCGGACTCGCGCGCCACCGCGTCGGCGACGATCGCGGCCCCGAGCGCGACCACCTCGTCGGGGTGCACGCCCTTGCAGGGCGGCTTGCCGAAGTACTCGCTGACCGCGCGCTGGATCGCCGGCATACGGGTCATTCCGCCCACGAGGATCACCTCGTCCACCTCTTCGGGCCGCATTTCGGCGTACTGCAGCCCGACCTCGCAGATCTGGAGGGTGCGCGTCACGAGGTCGGCCGTGATGCTCTCCAGCGTGTCCCGCGCGAGTACGGTCTCGAGGTGCAGGGGGCCGGCGTCGCCTTTGCCGATGAACGGAAGGCTGATCTCGGAGGTCGGGAGGTCGCTCAGCTCGGCCTTCGACTTCTGCGCGGCCTGCCGCAGGCGCGCGATCGCGAGCGGTGAACCACGGAGATCGACGCCGTTCTCGTTCTCGAACGCGCCCATCAGGTGGTCCATGATGCGCTCGTCGAAGTCTTCGCCGCCGAGGTAGGAGTCACCGGTGGTCGCCACGACGTGGAAATCGCCGGCTTCGTCGATGCGCACGACGGAGATGTCGAACGTGCCCCCGCCGAGGTCGTAGATCGCGATCGTCTTGGGCTCGCCCATTCCAAAGCCGTACGCGAGTGCGGCGGCCGTCGGCTCGTTGAGGATGCGCAGCACGTCCAAGCCGGCGATGCGGCCCGCGTCGCGCACCGCCTGACGCTGGTTGTCGTTGAAGTACGCCGGCACCGTGACGACGGCCTGTTCGACCGGGTGGTCGAGGTAGTCCTCCGCCACGAGCCGCATCTCCTGAAGGAACATCGCGCTCAGTTCCGCGACGGAGAGCTCCTCGTCGCGGAGCCGGATGCGCACGTCGCCGTGGGGCCCCTCGAGCACGTCGTAGCTCACGTGGCGCTGGGCGTGCTGCACCTCGTCGCTGTGGAACTCCCGCCCGATGAGCCGCTTCGCGCCGTAGACGGTGTGTTTCGGATTCGTGACCGCTTGGCGCATGGCGATCTGGCCAACCACACGGCGACCGTTGTCGGTCACGGCCAGCACCGAGGGCGTGGTGTTGTAGCCCTGTTTGTTCGGGATCACCTTCGGCTTGAAGCCGTCCATGACGGCTACACAGCAGTTGGTGGTTCCAAGGTCGATGCCGACGACGCGGGACACGGGCTGCGATTCTCTCCGACCCGGAGGGCGATGTCATCCTGGATGTTCGCATGCGCCTTTACGGCCCCGATTCGCTCGCGCATCATCCGCGCCGTGAGCGAGCAGCACGACCCCGACGTCAGCGAGGCGATCCCCACCGTCGATCTCGAAGAGTTGTTTCACCACGAGGCCGCCGCCCGCGAGCGCGCAGTGGCCGCGATCGCCGAGGGGTTCGGTACCTACGGGCTGGTCTATGTCGCCAACCACGGCATCGACATGGAGGCCCGTGACCGCCTGTTCGAGCGCTTCGTCGCGCTCTCGGATCGACCGCGCGAAGAGAAGGAGCCGCTCAACCGAGGGGACATCTGGTACCAGCGCGGCTGGACGCCGCCGAACACCGAGCGGGCCGTCGTCGCGGGCGGGCAGCCGGACTTCAAGGAGTGCTACTTCGCTGCGCCGGTCAAGACCGACGAGGCCTGCGGCATCCAGTACCCGGAGATCTTCGCCGACAACGTCTGGCCCGAAGGGCTGCCCGGGTTTCAGGAGGACTACGTCGCGGTGGGCCAGCAGCTCCACGAGGCGGGCCTGAGCCTGTTGACCGGCGTCGCGGTGTGGCTGGGCCTGCATCAGCGCTGGTTCGACAACCGGCTCGCCGGGGGCGCGCATGTGTTTCGGCTGCTCCGCTATCTGCCGCTGGACGCCGGGCAGGTTGCGGCGGGCGTGGTCTGGGGCGAGGAGCACACCGATTTCAATCTGCTGACCCTGTTGCCCGGCGGGCGTTTCCTGGATCCGGACGGGCAGCCGGGGGAGCGGCCGGACGACGCCAGCGGCCTCTACCTCCGCACACGGGACGGACGGAAGGTCCGTGGCCGGGCGCCCGAGGGGTGTGTGGTCGCCCAGGTGGGGCAGCAGCTCGAGATTCTCACCGGGGGCCGTCTCACTGCGACGCCGCACGTGATCACCGCCAGCAAGACGCCGGGCTACACCCGGGTCAGCGGGGCGCACTTCCTTCACCTGCACCCGCACCAGATGGTGTTCCCGCTCGAGGCCTACCGGGACGCCGACACCGTGCGCGCGTACAGCCCACCGGTGCTGGCGGGCACGTACGCCACCAAGACGCTCGTCGACATCGGGCTCGCCCCCCCGGACGCCATCGAGAGCCTCGGCTATCGCCAATACGGCCGGCTGGCCGACATTCGCGCCGCCGAAGAGGGAAGCAAGACGACGTCCGAGGCGTAGAACCGAGCGTGACCCATCTTCGCACCCTCAAGGTCGTGAACTTCGCGTTCGGCGCGTACACGTTTGTCGTCGGCACCCTGTTCCTCCTGTTCTTTGTCCTGCCCGGACTCTGGGTGTGGGTGGACGGGGAGAGCGAGGGCCTCCTGTTTGTGTTGGCTGGGCTGCTCGGCTTCCTGCTGGTGGGCGGCATGGGCCTCTTGCACGTGTTCGTCGGCTACCTCGTCGGCAGCGGCCGGGGCCGGGTCGCGCAGACCCTCCTCGCCGCCACGCAGCTGCTCTCGTTCCCGCTCGGCACAGCCTACGCGTGCTACGCGCTCTGGGTCTGCTGGGTCGACTCCGAGAGCGGCGCGCGCTTCGACGCGGTGCTCAAGCCCCCGGTGACCTGAGCGAGTCCTACGTTCCGTCCGCCACCAAGCACGCGCCGAAGGGGCACGGCCCGTCGCACGTTTCCCCGCACGAGCCGCAGTCGGCCCGGGTGTCGAGAGGGGTCTCGCACCCATCGAGCGGATCGTCGTTGCAGTCGTCCAAGCCGGACGGGCACGGCAAGCAGTTGCCCCCGTTGCAGTGAGGCGCGCCGCCGGGGCAGGGCACGTCGCATCCGCCGCAGTGGCGGGAGTCCGCCAGCACGTCCACGCACTCCCCGCCGCCGCAGTCCATCCGCCCCGGCCTGCAGGTTCCTGAGCAGCCCCAGTCCGCCGTTCCAGGGATGAACTCGCACACGGCTCCCCCTTCGCACACCGTCCCGCAGTCTCCGCAGTGTTCCGCCAGCCGAATGTCCGTTTCGCAGCCGGGCTCTTCGTCGCAGTCCTCTGTTCCTGGCGCGCAGAGGAAGCCGCAGCGGCCGCCGATGCAGAAGGGCTCGTCGATGGGGCAGACGTTTCCGCAGAATCCGCAGTTGAACTCGTCGATCGCGGCTGGCTCTTCGTCGATGAGCGTGTCGCAGTCGTCGTCCTCCCCGTTGCAGGTCTCGTCCGAAGGCACACAGGCCGGCGCATCGGGAGCCCCACCATCCAGCACCATCGGCGCGTCCACGATGGGGGTGGCGTCCCTCGCGCCCGCATCCCTCGAACCGCCATCAGCGCTCCCCGCGTCCATCCCGACGCTGGCGTCATCGCTGTGGTTGTACGGATCGAGCAGCAGTCCGCATCCGGACAGCAGCCCACACAGCAGCGTCAGCCCTGCCAGGCAGGCTGCCCGGTTTGGCTTCATCGATTGGACCACGGGTCGAGGACCTCACGCCTCGGCGTGCCGCGCTGCGCCGCAGGGGCGTCGGGCGCTGCCTCGCCCGACTCCTCACTCGGATCCGGACCCCACGGGTTGAGCACCTCGGTCGGCGGAGTGGGGGTCTGCGTGCCGATGCGCGGAACCCCAACGCCGGGCTGGGTGGGCACCTCGATGAACGCCACCTCGCAGGTCGCGTGGCAGCCGTTGCACGACGCCGCCGCCGTGGCGAACCCGGTGCGGAACGCCTCGGCGTCTTGGTCTTCGGCCGCCTGACGCAGCGCGGGGAGCTGCTCGTCCTTGAGCGCGAAGTACATCTGGTCGGCGATGTCGTCGTTGCACACGCCGGGCAGCAGCGCGCGGCCCATGTCGTCGTCGAAGACCTCGATGATCTCATGGACCTCGTAGCCGGCGAGTCCCCACTGGCTCGCGACGCTGGCGCGCCCAGCCGTCTCCATGCGGTGCCCCACCTCGATCATCACGTGCCCGATCCGCAGGTTCGCCGCGTCGCGTGCAGCCTGTTGGGCTTCGCTGACTTCCGGTTCTTCGCTGTCCTTGTCCGACGCGTCGCAGCCGACAAAGAGGCCGAGCAGCAGCCCGCAAGCCGCGACGCATTGGAGGGTGGTCCTCATCTGGACACAGTACGCGCTTCAGCCATGGGCTGCATCTCGTACGCCGACCCGTTCCTCGCGCCCCCGCTGCACACCTTTCCCGAAGTCGCGGTCGCGATGAAGAGCCGGCCCAAGCTGAAGGCGTGGCTCGACACGCTGCCCGGTCGGCCCAGCGCGGAGTTCGTCGCTGCGCCGCGTTGACGGCTCACATGTCCGGGAAGATGTCGCGGAGCTCGCTCAGCCGCTTCGCCTCGCGGAGCAGACCACCGACGATCTCCTTCGTCGCGAGGTAGCTTTCGTCGAACGCGGAGCGGGCGGCCTCGAGAGCGTCCTTGGCCTCCCGTGCTTCTTCCTGCTCGCGCTTCGCCTCGGCGTTGGCGTTCTCGATCGCGCGCGCGCCCTCCACCGCGATGGCCGCGAGCGTCCCGCTGGGGTCGGCGCCTTCGTGCATCTCGAGCGCTCCGGCGATCCGGTGCATCGCTTCGAGCCGGAGGGCCGGTGTCGCGCCGATGGACTGCGCGCCTTGAGGGAACGCCGCCGCCAGCGCGGCACGGTATTGCTCCTCGGGGATGCTCTGCTCGAGGAACGCGGCCTCCAGCTTCACCCCGACGAGGCGCCCGCGTCGGACCGCGTCGTCCGAGGCGGTTGCGAGCATCGAGAGCGCGTCGCCTTCCTCGGAACTCTCGCGGGCCACGCGCTCGAGAGCGTCCTTGAGCGTCGACTCCGTGGCCGTCAGCTTGCCGATGCGCTCCTGCACGATGCTGTGCAGGTCGTGCAGAGGCTCCAGGTTCGAGCGGAGCGCGGGGCCCCACTGCAGTCGTGTCGCGTCGTCGATCGCCATGGCGGGCCGGAGGGTAGCATCCTGCTACCGTGCGCCATGCCCGTCCCCCACGAACGGCGCCTGTTTCGCGAGGTGCGCGACACGGTACGCACCCATGGCCTGCTCGCCCCCGGCGATCGCGTGATGGTCGCGTTGAGCGGCGGCAAGGACAGCTACACGCTGCTCGATCTGCTGGATCGGCTCCGGCCGACGCTGTCCTTCGACGTCACGTTCATCGGTGTGCACCTCGACCAGGGCCAGCCGGGGTACGACGGCCGGCCGCTCGTCGAGTGGCTCGAAGCCCGGGGCGGCCACTGGGAGGTGCTCTCCGAGGACACATACACGCCGGTCACCGAGCGGCTCAGCGCGTCCGATACGTACTGCTCGATGTGCTCGCGGCTCAGGCGCGGCGTGCTCTACACGGCGGCCGAGCGCCTCGGCTGCTCCAAGATCGCGCTCGGCCATCACCGCGACGACGCGCTCGAGACCTTCCTCATGAATCTGTTCTTCAGCGGCAAGCTGCAAGCGATGCCCGCGCGTTACCGCACAAACTGCGACCGCTTCGATGTGATCCGGCCTCTGATCTCGAGTGAGGAGCATCGGATCGCCGAGTACGCCGCCGCGCGCGCCTTCCCGATCCTGCCGTGCAACCTCTGCGGCAGTCAGCCGGGGCTCAAGCGGGACGCGATGGCGGACCTGCTGGTCGAGCTCGAGTCGCGCTTCCCGCACGTGCGGAGCGTCATGTTCAACGCGCTCGGGAACGTGCGCGCGAGTCATCTGCTGGATCCCCAGCTCGCCGCGGTCTGGGCGGATCGCCCAGCCGATGTGCGACCCGACCCAGGCCCCACCGAGCGTGCCCAACACGCCCGCGCGCTGCCCGTGATTCAGTCCGCCGAGCGCCCCGACTGAGGGCGGAGACACGCGATCAGCCGCAGCGCCCGTCGTCCCCGCAGCGGAGCGTGGGCTCGAGGCAGTCCGCGTCGCTCGTGCACATCGGCGTGCACCGCACGCGCTCGGGGTAGGTCGGGTCCGGGGCGCACGTGTACCCGTCGCGGCAGTCCTCGGGGCCGTCGCACGCGGGCAGGCAGATCGGGTCGGCGTAAAAATCGAACACGCAGTGCATCCCGTCCCCGCAGCCTGTGTTCGTCTCTTCGTCGCAGCGGAAGATCGTGCACGTGCCGCCCGGATAGCCCCGGTCTCGCTCCCGGATGCACCAGCCGTCCTCGGTGCACGCGTCCGGCTCGACGCAGGGGTCACCCAGCGACGCTTCCGGGTCGAAACACTCGCCCTCGCCGCGCTGGCCGTCGTCGGCGTTGCACGCGAGCCCCTCCGGGCAATCGGCGTCGGTGTCGCAGCCGGGTGCGCACACGGGGTCATCGGCGGCCTCCCCGCACCCGTAGCCCTCGCGGCACATCGAGTCGCTCGGATCACAGCCGGCGAGGCATGCGGACATCATGAATCGGATCGCGGTGCAGTGGCTCCCGCTCGGACAGACGTCGGTCTCCCCGTCGAGACAAAACTCCGTGCAGTAGCCTTGGACGAAGGTCTCCTCGAGCAGGCAGACGGGTGCCTCGGCGGGGCAGTCGGAGTCCTCGGTACAGGCGGAGCCCACCGTTTTCAGAGGACCGGCGTCACTCGGTTGCGCGGCATCCCGGGGCATGAACACGATGTCGCCGTCGGGGCCTGCGTCCGAGACGGGGTCCGGATCGCACCCGCACGCGAGCACCGCCGTCAGGAGCAACGCGGTCGTTCGCAAGAGATCGAGCATCGGGGTCGTTGTCCCGTTTCTCGTCGGCCCCGGCAAGTCGGCGGCCCAACAGGCGGGCGAAGTCGTCTCGGCGTACTACCCTTGTTTCCGTGCTTCGAGGATGGGCGGAACGACTGCGTCAGCGGATGGTGCGAGGCGCACCGACCTGGCAGCGCCGGCTGGCGGCGCGCGGCCTCGATCCGTTGATCCTCCGCACGCTCTCACGGAGCCGGGACCTGGCAACCGCATGGACGTCGTGCCCTCGCATCGACTGGGCGATCGAGGTCGCGGTGCTCGCTCCTGTAGAGCCGGCTGTGCTCTCGGACGGGCTCGATTGGGTGGATGCGGCGCTGCAGGCGTGGGACGTCGCGCACTTGGACTGGGACCGAGAGAGCATCGCGGACCCGGCCGTCCTCGCCGCGCTCGGCCCGTCGCTGCTGCGTTGTGTCGACCAGGCGCCGGAGGTGCAGGAGAAACTGCAGCTCGTGCAGAAGGCCGAGCGCTGGCGCGACCGGCCCAAGCTGATGCGCTGCTCGGACGCGTACGACGATGCCCACGCCGCGGCGCATCGCACGCTCACGACCGCCTTTCAGCGCGGGGTCCCAATTACGGCGCTCCGGGTGGTTCTCGAAGAGCGTCAGGCGCATCCGTACCGATGAACATGCAACTCCGCCTCCTCCTCGCGATGTGCGCCTTCGTCTGCGTCGTCACTCCCTCGTCCGCACGCGCGGACGAGTTCCCGACGACGGCGAGCGATGGACTGTTCGTGGGCGCGCGCCTCGAGCCGGGCGGCGCGCTCGCACTCTCGTGGGACCTGGACGTCTACCTCACCGGGGACCGCGTGCTGAGCCTCGGCCCCGCCATTACCGCCTCGTTCCTCGGCACCGACGGCGCCGACCTCGGGCGACGACAAGACCTGCTCCTCGCACTCGACGTACTGCGCCTGAAGGTGGCGCTCAACGGCGGTCACGACCGCTTCCGGCCGTATCTCGCGGTCGGTGGCGGCATGTACTACGCGTGGCTTCCCGAGCAGCGGTCGGGACCGCGCGAAGTGGTGCTGCCCGACGAGACGGTGACCACCGCGGAGCTCCGCTACGAAGAGGCGGAGGCGTTTGGAGGCCTGTTGAGCATCGGCGGCGGGGCCGACCTCTACTTCGTCGACAACTTCGGCGTGGCCGTCTCCCTCATCGGTCACCTCCGGCTGAGCGGGGAGGAGCGCGTCCCCCTCTTCTGGGTCGAGACGCTCCTCGGCATCCGGTTCGGGCTGTAGATGTCCGCGCGCGCCTGGCTGCTCGCGGGGGTCGCGTTTGTGAGCCTCGGATGCTCTCCGGTCATCGGGCTCATCGCCCGGGTGGCGTCCCGCGCGGGGCCGTCGGATGAGGTGCTGGTGCTCGGCCAACGGGTGGAGGGGTCGACCCGCGACGGGGCCGATGTCTGGGAACCGAGTTGCGGCGCGCCTGACGGCGGCGGCGAGCAGGTCTACTCGCTCCGGGTCACCGAAGCGGGCGAGTACCGACTCGAGGTGGAGGCGCGCTACGACGCGGTGCTCGCGGTGTTCGACCCCGACGAGCGGTCCGTCGGTTGCAATGACGATGACGGGCACACCACGCGGTCGGCGCTGACGCTGACGCTGGCGCCCGAGGTCGACTACACCGTGGTGGTCGACGGCTACCGGGGGGCGACCGGCGACTTCACGCTCCGCGCCGACCGGGTGGTCCCGACGCCCCCGGACGTGCTGGGCGAAGCGCTGCCACTTGGGCAATGGCGGCAAGGTGCGACGACCGGGCGCGGCGACGGAGTGACCCCACCGTGCGGCGCCGTCGAAGGCAGCCCCGAGCAGCTCTGGACGTTCACTCCCGAACGGAGCGGGCTGCACACCGTCACCGTGCGCGCGTCGTACGACGCGGTGCTGGCGGTGTATCCCCCCGCCGGAGAGGGCGACACGCCGCTCGGCTGCAACGATGACTACCGCGGTCCGCGGGTCTCGCGCGTGGAACTCGAACTCACGGCCGGTCAGGCGTATCGCGTCTTCGTCGATGGCAAAGACGAGACGGGCGGTCGCTACTCCATCGCGGTGGCGCGCGCGGCGCAACGCTCCGCGGTGAGAGGGGTCCTGCGGCTGGATCGCGCGGTGAGCGGAGACACCCGGCGCGGCGTCGACCACCACACTTTTGCGTGCGGGGTGACCGCCGGCAGCCGCGACGACGTCTGGCTGTACCGTGCCGATCGCGACGCGGAGTACACCGTCACGCTCGACGCAGAGCACGACGCCGCCGTCGCGGTGTTTGAGCAGGGACGAGATGCGGCGTTCACCTGCGCTCCCGAGGGCGAAGCCGATGGTACCGCGTCGCTGACCACAAACCTTCGGCGAGGTCAGGTCTACCGTGTGGTCGTGGACGGCCGCGCGGGTGCGGCCGGACCGTATTCCCTGACTCTCTCTCGCGGCGCGGAGGTGGCGTCTGAGCCCGCAGGGCCGCGTTGCTCTCACGCATCGCAGCTCCGGCCGGGCTTGAGCGCTGGGCGTTTCCGTGCCGAGTGGGCCCAGCGGGAGTCGAGCTGCGCGCGGAGCGACGGGCCCGAGGTGATCTATCGGGTGCGGGCCACGCGCCTAACTCGACTCCGTGTGCGCGCGTCGTCGTCGCTCCCCGTCACGCTCGCGATGGAGCGCGGGTGCGCCTCACCGCCGGACGAGCTCGCGTGCGCCGCGCCGGACGGGACGGAGAGCACCCTCGAGGTCGTCGTCCAGCCTGGGGAGGACTATCTCCTGGTCGTCGACAGCCCGGAGGGCAGCGAAGGTACCTTCACGCTCGAGGTCGAGAGCGAGCGCGTGACCCCCGAGAACCCATGACCCAAGAACCCACTCTTCTGTTCGAGACCTTGCATGGCAGCCGCGCGTACGGTTTGGCGCGCGAGGGATCCGACACCGACCTCAAGGGCGTCATCGTCGGCCCGCGCGCGTGGTACTTCGGGCTCGAGCCGGGCCCTGAACAAGTCGAGCTGTCGGCCGATCACGTGCGCTGGGAGCTCCGCAAGCTCCTCCGGTTGGCGGCGGCGAGCAACCCCACCGTCATCGAGGTGTTGTTCGCGGACGACGCCGATCACGTCACCGTCACACCCGCGGGCGAGCGTCTCTTGGCGGCGCGCGACGGCATGCTTAGCCTCAAGGTCGCGGACACGTTCGGCGGCTACGCGCACGGGCAACTGGCGCGGATCCAGCGTCACCGCCGATGGTTGCTCGAGCCCCCCGCCGCGCCGCCGACCCGCGCACAGTTCGATCTGCCTGAACGCGCGACGCTGCCCAAGGACCAGCTCGGCGCGGCCACGCGGATGCTCGAGACGGGGGAGCTCGATGAGGCCGAACTGCCGACCGGGTTCCTGGCCCGACTCGCCAACGAGCGTCGCTTCCGCGCCGCGCAGAAGGAGTGGGGGCAGTTCGTCGGATGGCAGAAGCACCGGAACGCCAAGCGCGCGGCCCTCGAAGCGCAGCATGGCTACGACACCAAGCACGCCATGCATCTGGTTCGCCTCGGGCGAATGGCCGTGGAGATCCTCGAACACGGCGAGGTCCGCGTCCGGCGGGACGACCGGGAGGAGCTGCTCGCCATCCGCGACGGAGCCTGGTCCTATGACACGCTCATGGAGCACGCTGAGGCGCTCCGACAGCAACGCGAGCAGGCCAAGCGTACCTCGTCGTTGCCCAAGGCTCCCGACGCCGGGCGGCTCGACGCGCTCTGTCAGCAACTCATCGCGGAGACGTTTGCGTGCTGAACCCGGATCTCGACATGGCTCGGCGCTTCATCGCAGCCCATCCCCCTCCCGGCGCGCTGCTTCACGTGGGGCTGGTCGGCGCGCACGACTATGGGTTCCCCAGCCATGACAGCGACCTCGACCTCAAGGGTATGCACATCGCACCGACGGAGGCGCTGCTCGGGCTCGACGCACCCCCCGAGACCCATGACGTACTGAAGGACTTCGAGGGGGTCGAGCACGACCTGACGACGCACGAAGTCGGCAAGGCGCTGGCGTTGCTGCTGCGGGGAAACGGCAACGTGCTCGAGCGTCTGGGCACGCCGCTTCAGGTCATCGAGACGGGCGACCTGGAGCCCCTGCGTGCGCTGGTGCCGCACGCGCTGAGCCGGCTGGTGTACGGCCACTACCGAGGGTACTTCGGCGGCATGTGCCGGGAGCACAAACGGCGCCCACGGGCGAAGTCGCTGCTCTACGCGTACCGGGTCGCGCTCACCGGCGTACACCTTCTGCGGAGCGGCGAGGTGCGCGGCGACGTTCAGTCCAACGCCCACGAATACGGGGTCGCGGGTTTGGATGAGCTCATCGCGATCAAGCGCGAGGCCGAGAAGGGACCGCTTCCCGATGCGCTCGACACGTTTCACCGCGCTCGCTGGCCGGAGCTCGAGTGCGCGCTCGCGGAGGCCCGTGAGGCGTCCGAGCTACCGGCCGAGCCGACCGGTCGAGATGCGATCGACGCGTGGCTGGTCGCGCGTCGGCGCCACGCGTTCGGTGGTTGAGGGCGGCCGACGAACCCAACTCGAGTCCGTCGGCCTGGGCGACCTCAGGCAGCGCGGGAGAGCAGCTCCTCCGCGGCATCGGTCCAGTTGGGGTAGGCGAACGTGAACCCGCTCTCCGCCAGTCGACGTGAGACGACGCGGCGGCTCTTGAGCAGCAGCTCCACTTCGGTGCGGAGCATCACGGCGCCGATCGACAGCATCCACTTGGTGGAAGGCAGCCCGATGCGCGTGCCCGTGGCGTGACGGAGCGCGGCCATGAACTCCCGGTTGGGCAGCGGGTTCGGCGCCGCCAAGTTGACCGGACCCTCGAGTGAGCTGTCCTCGATCAGGTGATCGAGCGCCGCCACGAAGTCATGCTCGTGGATCCACGAAACGTACTGACGTCCGTCTCCGTTGGTGCCACCGAGGCCCTTGACGACCAGCCCGCGGAGGGTGTCGAACACGCCGTCCGCGTCTGGGCTCATCACCATCGCCGACCGCAGCAGGACGAGGCGCGTGCCGGGGGTGGGCGCCGCCTCCGCGGTCCGCTCCCAGGCGCGGGCGATCTGCACGCTGAAGCCCCACGACGGGTCGTAGCCCGGCACGGGATCCGCCTCGATGCGCCCGTCGATCTCGTCGTTCGCCGCGTCGTAGCGGTGGTCGTAGATCGTCGCGGTGCTCATCTGCAGCCAGACCGGCGGCGGTGTCTCGCACGCGGCGATCGCCTCGCCGACGACCCGGGTGGACTCGACGCGCGAGTCCATCATCGCGGCCTTGTTCTCGGGCGTGTAGCGGCAGTTCACGGAACGCCCTGCGAGGTTCACGACGACATCGGCGCCGTCCAGCTCCGAGGCCCACGGACCGAGCGTCTTGCCGTCCCACGCCACATGACGTCCGTGCGAAACGGCGCCGCCTCGGCTGAGGATGACGACATCCACCCCGCGCGCGGCCCACACCCGCGCCAAGAGCTGTCCAACCTGTCCACTGCCACCCGGAATGACGACCTTACGCATCTCCGACCTTTCGTTACTGAACGTGTTCAGTTGGAACTTAAGCCGCTTCCGGTGAAGGGCAAGTCCAATCGTCACACCCGCTTCGCGACTCGGCCGGCACACTGGCGGCGATGGAGTTTGGCTTCGTGACCTGGCGCCGTGCCTCTTGGGGCGCGTCGTCATGGAGCGCGCGGTGAGTGCGCGCGTTCGCCTCGCTCGCCCGGAGGACATCGTGCCGCTCGGCCGATCCATCGGGGTCGCGTTCGCGGAGGACCCCGTCTCGCGCTGGGTATTCGGGGACGCCGCCGCCGTGGAGCTGGCCTACCGATTCCTCACGGAGCGCGTCTACGCACACACCGGTCGCGCCGTGTACTCGGACGCGGGCGGCGGCGCGCTCTGGCTGAAGCCGGGTGAGTCTGGCGGACTCGGCGTGCTGGATTCGCTGGCCATGGCGCGTGACCTCGGCCGTGCGAGCGGGCTTCGGCACGTGATGCGCACTGCGCTCTCCGACGCGGCCATGCGAAAGCGCCACCCGAGCGAGCCGCACTACTACCTCTTCGCGATCGGAGTCGTTCCGGAGTCCCGCGGCCGGGGGATCGCCTCAGACCTCCTGCGCAACACCCTCGCCCTGGCCGACGCCGAGGGCGTGCCCACCTACCTCGAGAACTCCAACCCGGGGAACACTCCGCTCTACCGACGGTTCGGGTTTCGCACGCGGCCGCCGTTCTCCCCGATGCGCGGATGCCCCCCCCTTGCTGCCGATGTGGAGGGAGCCGCAACGCACGAGGTGAACACGAAGCCGGCTTGCGCCCCCTGTCAGGAGCCTGGCCGCAGACGATCAGGCAGGCGCGCCGCCCTCCGCGAACCGGTCGAGCATCCCGCGTGTGACTTCCCCAGCCAACCCAGAAGGGAGGGTGCCCGGTCGCGCGGCGTCCTCGGGCGTGAGCCATCGATGGTCCGTGTGCTCGTGGCTCAGAACCACCGATGCCGTGTCACACCGCGCCCAGAACGGGTGGATCCGGATGGGGTGCTGATGCACCTCGACGACTTGGGACGCGGCGACGCCCGTCAGTTCGATGACGAGCCGGGTCTCTTCGAGGCACTCACGGCGCACTCCGTCTTCGGGGGACTCGCCGGGTTCGAGCTGACCGCCCGGCAGGCACCACTGGTTCGGAAAGCGGCGGTCACGCGGCGGGCGCCGAAGGACGAGAGCGCGGCCGTCGAACACCACCAGCGCGACGGCGGCCTCGATCACCGGCGCGTCCATCGTCGAACGCACGCCACCACGCCGAGGAGAACGGCGGGCCACGGAACCGGTCGCGGAAGGCTGGCGCGACAGGTGCACGTCCCCATGAGCGCGCCCCCGGTGTCGCCCGCATCGCTCGTCGGGCCGCCGGCGTCGCCCCTCGGAGCGGCGTCGTCGCGTCCCGCATCGACCCGCCCTCCATCGACCCGCCCCCCATCAACGAGCCCCATGCCGCCGTCGACCCGTGGCGTCCCGGCGTCCGTCCCCGGGCACGGCAAGTCTTCGCCATCGCAATCCTGGTCGAGTGTGTCGCCGCAGGTCTCCGGGTTGCCGGGGAAGCGCCCTGCGTCGTCGTCCGCGCAGTCGACGTCCGCCGTCGCGCCGTCCCCGTCCATGTCCGGCGGCGCGGCGCAGACGTCGTCGGTCCCCACCGCCATCGCGGTGCAGCCGTACGGGCAGGCCTCAGTCATGTCGTCGCCGTCGATGCAGCGCCGTCGCGCGGTTTCCGCCGGGTTGCAGGTCCAGATCGAGAACGTCCCGCTCGGGCACGTCGGCGGAGCGACGCCGCACTCCCGGGCCGGCATCGCGCGGTGCTCGCCCTGCGTGGTCCACAGGCTCGGGGAGGTCGGCGAGCAGCCGCCGGCGTAGGGGTCGAGGGCGTTGCGAGAGGGCTCCCCGAGAGGGCGCGTCTCGAAGTGCAGGTGCGCGCCTGAGCTGCAGCCGCTCGACGCGATCTCCCCCAGCACGTCGCCGCAGCGCACGGTGTCGCCGGGCGCGACGCGGACCGAGCCGTTGCGCATGTGCGCGTACACGACGCGGTAGCTCCCGTGGTTGATCACCACGTGGTTGGCGTAGCCCCCGCCGAAGCCGAGGCCGCACTGCGGGTCGGCGCCGGCGGCGGGGCAGGACGTGCACCGGTCGAAGTTGCCGTCGAGCGCGCTCACCACCGTGCCGTCCGCCGCAGCGATGATCGTCTGCCCACCCCCGATCGCGTCGTTGCCGCCGATCATGCTGAAGTCGGTCCCGCGATGTCCGTCGTAGCTGCTCGAGGCGCAGCTCCAGTCCTGGTCGCCCGGCGCATCTCGGTTCTGATCGAAGTAGAACCAGCCGCCGATGCAGCTGTCGCAGCCGACGGGGTTCGACAGGGTCTGCGCGGAGGCCGGAGCGGCGACCAGGATCAGCGCAGTCACGGTGAACAGCGTCCTCACGGAGTCACCTCATGCGTGACACCAGCTGCGTCGACCCATCGTACGCCCTCTTCGAGCGGCGTGATGTCCTCCGCGCGGCCGGGTGGGGCCACAAACGCGTCGCCGAAGTCCGTGCCGGTGCGCAACGCGCAGTTGCTCCAGCAGCGCGGAGGCCCGTCCGCGCGGGCCTCCCACAAGCCCACGACCGCGCCGGGAGGCCCGCCCACGAAAAACAGGCGCGCGCCCTCCAGCCGCAGCACGCCCGCCGCCGCGAGGCCGCGCGCCCATGTCGTGGCCGCTTGGCCGTCGTGCACATGGAGGTCCGTCAGGAAGCCCGACTCCGTGGTGTACGCGAGCCGCACGCCATCAGCGCTCAGCGGTCCGACGGCCCCCTGCGCGAGCATCCGGCGCGTCCCGTTGAGAGAGACCTCGTAGAGCCGCCCGTCCGGGTCCACGAGCGCCGCCCCGTCCCCCCAGCGGGGCACCCAGCCGATCGCCAGCCGGTCGAGCGGTGCGCCCGTTTCGTCGCCGCGGCGGAACGCCATGCGGAGCTGATCGGGTGCATCAGGGCCGTCGCCGCCGAGTCGCTCGGTCACGACCAGCTGCGGCGCCTCCGATTGCGCCAGCTCCGCGGCGGCAGTCGGGGACGGCGCCGTCGGGGGCATGGTGCACCCCAACCACAACAACGCGCCCAACGCTTCCACCCGCCTCATCTCCGCACGTTACCCCAGAACCAGAGCATCGCGCTCCCGCCCGCCTGCCACTCCCGAATCGTTTGAGGAGGAGTGACGCGGAGTCGCGCGGAAGAGGTTCTGTCGGGGGGGGGCCGATGCCGATACGGCGTTGGACGTTTCCTTTGCGGTGACGGCAGTGCGGGGCACGCACTCGCAGGCGCGCGACGCCACGGGCTTCGTTTCCACATCGCCTCTCCTCGAACTCCTCGCCTCCTCCCCTCTCTGCTGCGCTCGAACTCGACCCGGCGGTACGGGCCCTCTGCTCACCCGAGCGAGATTCAACAGAGTGGCGAGGGGGGAGGGAGTTCGAGGGCGCGTCCCAAGAAGATCGAATTC
>JBGCFC010000209.1:0-20625 GCA_045106715.1 Sandaracinaceae bacterium | reverse complement strand
GATCTCGTAGCCCTCGCCGTGCGCCACGGAGTTGGCTCCGAACGGGTCGCGCGCGCGGTTTGGATTGAGCGGGTCCTCGACCCACCAGCTCTTGCCCTGCTTGAAGAGCTCGAGCTTGTACTCGACGCGGGACTCGGGCGGCAGCTCGACGATGCCGTAGAAGAGGTCGGTGTCGCCCGCGCGGGTGAGGGGCTGCGACGATTCGAGGCCGTAGATCCAGTGGCGAAGGTTCACGCCCTCGACGTCTCCGCGGAACACGAACGTGACGCTCGGCCCTTCGACGAGCGGGAAGCGGTGCGCGGACATGAACGCGTCGACATCCGCGGGCGAGAGCGCGCCGGCGAGCAGCTTCTGGATGGCCAGCCCGGTCATGTGAGCGCCCCGGTCGTCAGCGGTGAGAGCGCACCGGAGTCCTCGATCACCAGCGCGCCTTGCTGCTGCGTGCAGACGCCGTCATCGAGGATCATCCAGCTCCGGCGGGGGAGCACGACGCAGCGCCGCGGCGCGAACCGCTGCGCGTACATCGACATGCGCTGCGGCTCGTCGAGGGCCAGCCGCGTCTCCGGCCCCGGCAGCGCCACCAGCCCCGGCGCGAGCCCGAGCCCCACGTCCAGCATCTGCGGCACGGCGCCGTGCGGCGGAAAGTCGTGAAAGAGAACGACGTTGTCGGTCAGCGCCATCGCCCCCGCCGACCACGCGAGCACCGGGCGGTCGGCCAGCAGGTCGGACAGGCCAAACAAGTGAAGCCGGTTGAGCAGCGACGCGACGTGTCCGCCAGCGATGGCGACCGCCTGGCAGTCCGCGAGCATCTCGACGACCTTCTCCCGGTGGTGCTTGATCGCGGGTCGGTTCGCCGGGTCGCACCGGTCTCGGTATTCCTCGCGCACCCGCTCGCACTGCCGCTGGTGATGCGCGTCGAGCGTTTGGATCGCCTGGATCGAGGTCTGCCACTCCTCGGCAATCACCTCTTCGGGCGCCGAGCGAAGCGCGATGACCCGCGCCATCTCGATGTGGTGCTCGAGACGGATCCGGTAGAAGTCCTGGAGCTGCCGATAGCGCAGCTGACGCGCGCGGTAGTTGGCGCGAAACTCCGGGTCGGTCGCGAACACATGGTCAGCCCGATGGTGCAGCCGGAGGTTCACCGTCTGCCCACCGAGGTGCGCCGACAGCTCGCCGTCCTCCGGCTCCCGCTCCTGCCAGCCCGCCGTGATCAGCGCCACCCGCCCCTCGATGCCCGCCGCCGCCGCCGCGTCGGCGACGCTCGGATCGAAGCGCTGGGGCCCGAGAAGCACGACCTCCATCGCGGCCGACCCCCCTGGACTCTTTTGTCGTGCACGTCCAGCCGCGTGCCAGCACCCGCGTCAGACCATCGGCTCCGCGCCTTCCGAAGCGGCCTTCTTGCGCGAGAACGCCGTGCCGAAGTCGAATCGGGTCGCCGCGAACAGCAGCACGAGGATGAGCGCCAGGACGCCGACCAAGAGCCATCGGTTGATCGTGCGGACCCGGAACACACTCCCTTCCCCTGGGCTGGGGGTCTCCATCGGTCGGTCTTCCAGCCCGTAGCGCCGCGCGAGGCTGCGGATCTGCGTGACATGAATGACGGGCACGTCCGACTCCAGGAAGTGCCGCATCACCGACTCACGGTCGAGTCCGTGCGGCGCGCGGGTGTTCAAGCCGGGGCGGAAGTCGTGTTTGTCGTCCGCGGTTCCCACGGAGGCGGTTCCTCCACCGACGTTGACGAACAGGGCGATCGGGCGCCCACGCCGTTCTTCTTCGAAGAGCGCGAGCCGCATCTCGACGGCTTGCTCGTAGCCCTGCGGGTACAACAACGCGCGGTCGTTTCGCTCGATGGCGCTGCGGATGGCCTCCTGCCCCTCGGGGGAGTGGTTGCGGGCGACGTCGAGCACGCCCCCCATGCTCGCGGCCGAACTCCGGAACGAAACGAGATCCCGCTCGAAGAGCACACGCTCCATGTCGAGCCACGTCAGGGACTCGTGGGTGGCGCCGTACTCCGAGGCCGCCACGCTGCTCACGACGATGGGCTCGGCCCCGACGGCCTCCAGGGCCGCGTAGAGGTTGAGGTTCATCGCCGGAAACGAGCCGGTGCAGTTCACGGCCACGACGTCGCCGTCGGACACGTCGGCTTCCTCCAGCATGTCGACGAACACGGCGGCGAAGTTCGGGTTCACGCTCGTCTGCTTGCTGCTGAGGTGACCCTCGTTCGAGACGATGAGGCTTCGCGGAGGCCCGATCAGGCCGCTGCCCGCCGGGTCGACCTCGGTGTCCAGCGGGACCTGCAGCCGGATTCGCTCGAGGTTGATAGCGCGCAGCATCTCCTCCGCCAGCCGCGCGGCGCGCATCTTGACCTCGAACTGCGCGCCTCTCTCTTCACCCGGGTTGCCCTCGACGGTGAACAGCATGGCGGCTGCGAGCACGGCCACGATGACCAGCTGCGGCGTCGAGATCGAGTTCCGACGCCAGTACATCGCCTTCATGAGAGCGCCTCATGCAGGACGTGCGGCGTGACGAACAAGAGCAGCGCGAGCCGCACGAGGACCGACGCGACTGTGAGCGACGCCAACGTCGGCGTGATGCCCTGTCGGTCGAACCAGATCGCGATGAGACCGGGGATGATGTAGCCGATGACCCCCGCCTGTGGATCGGACGCGGACAGCCACTCCGTGAGGGGTTCGAATCGCGAGAGCCACGCCCCGAGTGCGAACCCGACGAGGATCATCACGGCGGTGCGGCGGCGGCCGTAGATGATGGTGAACGTGCTGAGCCCACGCGTGACCGCGAAGGCGGCCAGCGCCACCCCGAGCGTCAGGGCGAGTGCGACGGGGCGGTCGAGGTAGAGCGCGATGTAGCCGGGGACGACGACGCCGCCCGCCGCGAGCCCATAGACCTCGGAGAAGACGAACGACACCAGGATGCCGATCGCGATCGAGACGACCAGGATGTCCGGGGGGCTCACGGTGCGGCCCTCTCTTGGCGGGGGGGAGGGGTCGTGGCGCCGGGCACCGAGCGGTTGCGAAACAGGCGGACCAACCCGAGGCCGAGGCCGCCGATGTTGCCGAGCCCCACCATCAGGGTCGCTTCGTCGCTGAGCTCGATCAGCCGCTCGAACACATCCCGCGCGTCGAGGCCTTCGGCGTTCTCGAGCGTGCTCACATCGAACCCGGCCTTGGAGGCTGCCCGCGCGAAGAAGACGGTGCCGTTGCCCACGGTCAGGACTCCGTCCGGCGGGGTCCATGCGGGGAGGCACGCGCCGAGTTGCCGCGAACGGTCGGCGCGGTCGGAGCGGCAGTTGAACACCGCGAGGGCGCGATGCTCTGGGTACCGAGCGATGCACATCTCCCAGATTTGCTGGCTGGAGACCGGGTCGTTGGCGGCGAACGCGTTCACGAAGACGATGCGGCGGCCGAAGAACTCGATCTCGTCGAACGTCAGCGCGCCGGGGTCGGCTTGCCCACCCCACATCCCCTCGAGCGCCTGCTCCCGGTCGACGCCGAGGGACGCACACACGGACAAGGCCAGGGCGACGTTCTCACGATGCTCGTGGTAGCCGAAGCCCGCCATGTCGGCGTCCGTGATGGCGCCCACGTCCTCCGGCCCCACCGTGACGAGCGCGCTCCCGCGGTCCTCGGCGGCGGTTTGGATCAGGTTCAGGTGATCGCGCTCCGCGGTGAAGCACGTGGCCTTGACGGGCATCATTCCGCAGAGCGCCTTTGCGACGTCCACGCCCGTCGGACCCATCACGTCGAGATGGTCGGGGCGCGCGTTGGTGATCACACCGTGCGACGCGCGAACGAACATGCGCTCACTCAGCCACTGCAGAACTGGCTGAAGCGCCATGCACTCGATCACCAAGATCTCGGCGCCCACCTCCGCCGCGAAGCCGACGATGCGCACCTGCTCGCGGATGTTGGCGCCGAGCGGGCGGTACACCGAGAGCTCTCGCTGGTTGGGCAGGATGACGCGAGCGAGCGTGCCCGTCGTTTTGGCCAGAACACGCTTTCCGGACGGCCGCAGCCCCGCCGCGAGCAACCGCGCCACGCTGCTCTTGCCACGCGTGCCGTTGACGTGGATGCGGACCGGGATGCGGTTCAGGGCGCGGCGATGGCGGACGAGCTCCACGACCAACCAGCCGACCACCACGAGCGTCAGGCCGGTCAGGATCTCCGCGCCGCTGCTCACTCGTTGGCCTGCGCGCGAAGGACCAGATAGGTGCCCTGAGGCAGGCTCGCGCCGACCTGAGCCCGCCACACGATGCGTTGAGCGGGGACTTGAAACCGCTGATGAAGGAATGTGCTGAGCGCTTCCCGCTGGTTCGCGAAGCTGGCGTCGCTCGGCTCGCCCACGGTGACGAGCAGCAAGACCGCGTCTCGGTAGCGTCGAGCGAGTGCCCGCAGTGGAGTCAGCGGACCCGCGCGGCGAGGTTGCCACGCGCCGTCCCGGAAGCGCACCAGCGGGTCGAGCTGAACCGCGACCAGCCGCCCCCGCACGATCGCCCGTTCGCCCAGCTCCCGGCGTGCATCGACGAGAAGGCCTCGCTCGGGCGCAGCGACCGCGTGAGGTGGGGCCTCGCCCGTCAGCCCCGCGAGCTGCCGCTCGGCGGCGATGGCCAGCTGCGAGGCCCGGTCGAACGAACCCTCGGCCAGCGCGCGGTCGGCCTCGATGAGAGAGTTCTGCACGCTGTCGAAACCGACCCGGTTCGTGGGGGTGCTCTCCAGGCGCGACAGGCGGTCGGCGAGGCTCGCCAGCTGAGCACGCACTGCCGCGGAGGGGTCTTCGGGGACGGGGGCGGGCTCCTGCGCAGCAGGTTCGGCCGTGGTCGGCCGCGGTTGCCTCGCGAGGGGCCGCCGACGGGCCGCCGGCGGCTCCGGCTCGGGGGCAGGTTCGATCGCGACCGGAGTTGGCCGCGCGGCGACCTCGCGCAGAACCACCACTTCGCGCTCCGCCGCCTCGGAGCGCGCCACGAGCTCGAGCGCCCCGAGCAAGGACACATCGGAGAGGTGCGCCAGGCGTGCGGCTTCCGCGAGGTCTCCCGCTTCGGCTCGCTGCTCGCTTGCGCGGCGCAGTTCGACGACGAGGCGTGCGAGCTCTGGCGAGTGGGACTCCAGGTGCGCGAGCCGAGTGCGGTCCACCGGAGGCGTCGAAAGGGGGGACGTCGTCCGGGCACCCCCGCACCCTGCAACGAGAGCCAGGCTCAGCAAGCCAATCCGAGGTCCGAAGCGCACCCGGCTTCGCTACCACGGCAGGTGCGATTCACCCAACGGAACCCGACCTCATTGTGTAAAGATTCCGTGGTGTTGTGCGCTTTGTGGGGGTTGTCCCTGCGATGAGCGAGCTTGACCCCCGACCCACCTCGTGCGCTTAGAACACCGCTGGCTCCGTCTCGCCGCGGAGCGCGGAGAGGCCTCGCTCCTGTTGCGCTGTCAGCGCGCGGACGACCAGGGCCGCGCACACCGCGCTGCCGATGCCGATGGCGTTGTGCAGCATCGCGACAAACGTCGCCGTCTCGAGCTCGGCGAGCGTGTCGGTGCCGATGCGGAACACCACCTGTCCCAGGATGTTGTCGACGATCCAAAACCCCCACCACACCAGAACGACCCCGGGCACCACCCCGAACGACAGGTCTTCGTCGTCCTCCGGCATGCTCTTTCGGAAGATCTCCTGTGTCATCTGGTAGGGCCAGACCAGCGACGCGAAGGGCACGAACCAGACGCCGATCGCCCAGCCCGAGGTGCGCTCCCGTGTGTGGCCGAGCGCCTCTACGTTCGCGTAGGCCCGGTAGAACCAGACGAGAAACACAATCGCGGTCAGCAGATACAGAGCCATCCCGCTCAGGCCGATGAGTTGCTCCCGAAGGTCGTTGGCCTCCGCCTCCGCCTGCGTGAAGTCTCCGCGCTGCATGCGCTCGATCAGGCTCATCTGCAGGGCGCCCGAACCGAGGGCGGCAATGTCCCAGAGCGCGTTGAGGCCCAGCAAGACAGCGACGGCCTTGCCGAGGGAGGCGAGCGGCTTCGGTTCGAGCATGCCGCAGCATGCCATGCGCGTGGGGCGGCATGAAGTGGTGCCGCTCAACGCGGGGCCCTCGTCGAGCCCCGGAACCGGATCGCCGCGGTCGGTGAAGAGCGTGCATCCCCTGACGATGGCGGAGGCGCCACAAGTCCGGGAATCGTTCGCGAGCTTCGCGCGTCCGAGCCGCGTGTCTGCGTGCCTCCGCGTGTTCGTCCTCGTCTCGACGGCCGCGCTGTCAGCCGCAACGGCGCGCGCGCAAGCTACGGAGCTCACCTTCGAGGCGCGCCTTCTCCCGGGTGACCGACCGGCGCGGCTCCCGCATGACACGGGGGCCGAGTCGGGTGCGGCGCAGCTCGGGGCGCGGGCGGACTTCATCCCGCTCCCGACGCGAAGGCGTCTGCCCAGCGCGCTGCGCCAAGGGTACCGCGATCTTCACGCCGCCGTGGGTATCCAGCCGTCGGTCTGGCGCGCCTCGGTCGAGGCACCGCAAGGGTCAGAGGCGTTCGACACGCTGCTCGTCACACCCGGGGCCCCCTCCGATCTGGGAGTCGTGTTCTTGCACGGGTACGGGGGGAACATCGCCCTCGCTTGCGTGGATGTCGCGCGCGCCGCGGCCGAGGTGGGCGGCCGAACCTCGTGCCCCTCGGTCGGGCCCGAAGGCGCGTGGTGGACCGCGATCGGGCGTCGGATCGTGCGTGCAGCCGTCGATGACCTTGTTCGAAGAGGTGCCCGGCGCATCGTGCTCGCGGGCCTGTCCAACGGCGCGGTCGGGGTCAGCCGCCTCGCGCCGCGCCTGCGGTCCCGTCTCGCAGGGGTGCTGCTCATCTCGGGAGCGGGCCGCGGCACGCGGACGGAGCTGCCAGCACTGGTGGTTCAGGGCCGACAGGACCGCATGACGCCGAGGCGCCTCGCGACCGCGTTTGCGCACCGCTCTGCCCGCGCCGAGTTGGTGCTCATGGACGAGGACCACTTCCTGCTTCTTCATCGTTCCGAAGAGGTGAGGCGGCGAATCACGGCCTGGCTCGGTGCGCTCCACTCGCCTGGCGTGCGCGCACACGATTGAAGCCTCGGCGCGCTTCACAGGTCGGTACCCCCATGACGACTCGCTGCCTTCTCCCCGCGTCGCTGTTGGTCGGGCTCACCGTTGCTCTCGGTGCGACGCCGAACGCCGGCTCGGCGCAGCGTCGCGTGCGTCCGGCGCGAATCCAACGCCCGTTCGTCCGCGGGTTCGAGACCACCAGGCCGTTCACGTGGACGCGCTCCGGTTCCGGGCGCGGCGGGGTCGGCGTGGCGCGATGGTGCTGCGCGGCGACCAGCGCCGAACGGTCGACGGGACCGCGGTGGGGAGGCGGCCGGCAGCTGAGCTGGGACTCGCGAACACGCTTTCCAGCTGTCGAAACGTCGAGCCGCGCTGTGCCCAACAGCTGCGGTCTTCGGGGCAGCACCCGAACGCGCTCCGCTGTTCGTTCTGAGCCGGTTCAGGGCCGAAGCTTGCGGCCCTCGTGGATGCCGTACTGCCGGTAGTGCTCCTCCGCGTCGACGCCCGCGCGCGCGACGTCGGGGTTGGCCAAGAGGTAGAGAAGCGGATCGAACCCCTCCGGCAGCGGGTGAGGCTGCCGCTCGAGCGCGCGCCGGCGTTCGTCGGGGAGCACGTGCCCGGCGCATCGGTTGGAGATCGGCTCGCCCGTCGAGATGTCGATCGGGTCCCGGAAGTCGACGCTGCCGTACATCGGGTCGGACGTCATCGGGGTGTAGTAGACGCAGTCCTCGAAGTAGTAGTGGGTGACCTGCGACCAGCGTGTTCGATGAGGATCGATGACGGGCGCACCACCGTGGAGGAGGTTGGCTGCCCAGATGAGCGCCTGGCCTTTCTTGGCGAGGAACGACGTGGGCTCGACCTGGTGCACCTCGATGAGATCACGCCAGAGCGGCTCGAAGGTCTCCTGCGTGGGCGTGTGCATCAGCTCGGCGGCGCACTGCCCGACGTGCTCGTTCACGTAGAGCGGCCAGCGATGGCTGCCCGGGTAGTAGACGAGCGGCCCCGCCTCCGCATGCACGTCTTCGAGCGCAACCCAGACCCCGCACATGAAGCGCGCCGGCGTGCAGCTGAAGTGCACCACGTCCGAGTGCACGTGCTGCTGCGTACCGACGGGAAACGACAGCGTCTGGAACGGAAAGGCCGGCCGGCCATACAGACGCGAGAGCAGGTCACGCACGTGCGCGTTGCTCGCGAAGCGTTGCACCGTCGCGTCTTCTTCCCAGCGGTCTTGAAGCCGCAGGCTCATGCCTGCCGCGTGCGCCTCCGCGTGCCAGTCGTCCCAGGCGTACTTGGGGTGCAGGGTCTCGATCAGCTGCGTCGCGAGCGCGTCGAAGTCCGGCTCGGGGAAGTCGATGACCGCGAACCCGTCCTGGCGAAGCGCGCGCGCCACCCGGAGTGTCTCCGGGTCGGTGCGGTCCTCGGCGAAGAACCGGTCGAAGAACGGGGACTCGACCCAGGGCACCCCAGGGAGCGGATTCTCGACGGGCTCGATCACGGGTCAGCTCCCGTACAGCATGCCCGCCGCGACCGCGGCCGCGAGCACCAGCGCGCCGACGAGCATCCAGATCCAGCCTGTCCCGCGTGACTCGGTCGGCTCGACCGGCGCGGGCGCGGATGACGTGGACAGCGCGGAGGGGGCGTCGGGCGCGGTGGGCAACGCGCCGGCCGGCCGCTCGGACAGACGGGGTGCGGCCGCCGTTGAGGGGGGCATCGACGGCTGCGAAGCCGCCGTGTCGGTGTCCGCCGTGTCGGTATCCGGCGTGTCGGTGTCCGCCGTGTCGGTGTCCGCCGTGTCCGGCGTGTCGATGTCCGGCGTGTCGATGCCCGGCGTGTCGATGTCCGGCGTGTCCCAGGGCGTCGCCTCGGGCTTGAGCGCGGGGGCGCTGGCCTGCTCGAGGTCCTCTGGCGGCGCGGCGGGCGGGGGGACCGTGGGCTTGTCGTCTTCGCGGATCGTCTGGGCGAGCAAGTCCTGCCGAACCTCACCCACGCGCGTGGGCTCGTCTTCCTCGTCGTCCGCGTAGTCGGGGTAGTCCGCGTAGTCGGGCTCGGGGTACTCGCCGGACCCCAGCGCGGCCAACACGTCGGAGCTGACCTGGCCGACCCGCGTGCGCTCCTCCTCCTCGGACTCGGTGCCTTCGCTGGCCTGGGAGGGCTTGAGCTCCAAGGGTGCGTCGTCGCCTTGGTCTGCCCAGTCCTGGTCCGCCATGCGGTCGTCCGGCTCCGCGGACTCGGCGCTCTCCTCGGGGCCGAAGGTCTCATCGAACGCATCGTCGAGACCGAACTCGTCCCTCGAACGCTCCCGCGTGCTCCGATCTTCGCTTCCGAAGTCACTGAGCGGGTCATCGCCGAGCGAATCGCCGCCCTCGGGAGCTCGGCTCGAACGGCGCTCGCTCGCCTCGACGATGCCCTCGCGCGTCCCGACGACCGTCTCGAGGTTCCGCAGCGCGGGAGATCGCAGCAATGCGCCACGGAGCGCGCGCTGGAGTTCGGCGACGCTCGCGAAGCGCAGGGTCACGTCGCTCGCGAGCGCGCGGTCGATGGTCTCCGACAAGGGCCCGGCCAGCTCGGGGCGAATCTCTCCGACCGAGCGTGGCGACCCATAGGCGGCCGCGCTCAGCACCTCGTCCGCACTGGCCCCGCCGAACGGCAGATGCCCGCTGACAAGTGCGTAGAGCACGGCGACCGTGGAGTAGGCGTCGGCGCTGACGTCGCTGCCCAGATCTCCCCGCGCCTGTTCCGGCGCGGCATATGCCAACGCGGCTGCGGTCGTGACTTCGTCGGGGTCGATCTGCCCGGTGCGCGCGCCACGGGTGTTGGCTCCGAGGCGAAAGAGCCGGAGCGTGCTCCCGCGGGACGCGTCGATGACCCGAATGTGGCTCGGCTCCACCGCCCCGTGGTGCAGGCCCAGCTCCGAGAGCGCGGCGACGCCGCCGAGAAGGTCGACCACCATGCGGATGGCGTCGCTCACCTTGAACGCCGGACCGTCGCACATCCGGTCGGAGAGGGTCACGGCGTCCACCGACTCGATGACGAGGTAGGGCATGCCCTCCTCGTCCGTGCCGCCATGAAGCACCCGCCCCAGGTAGGGAGAGCGCAACACGCGTGGAAGATCGGCACGGGCCAGCGCCGCCATCTGGGCGCGCACGACCATCGGCGTCGACGGGGTGGCGATCCACACGTCGGCCGCCTTCCCGGCGAAGCGGGCTTCATATCGCTGCGTGAGCGGGTCCCCAACGGGCTCCAGCAGCTCGAGACGTGGGTCGAGGCTCACCGCGCGACGATATCAGCTCGCGCGGGGACGCGTCATTGCGCGTTCGTTCAATCCGACTCGAGCCGGTCGCCAGGCTCGAAACCGTCGGCTTCGAAGGCTGCGAGCTCGAGCACCCGCATCGCCGTGTGGCAGCGGAGCGTTTCGTCGCCTGCGGGCACGCCGCGCTCGACGGCGACGATCGCGCCGGTTGAATCGGCGAAGACCATGTCGATCGAAAAGCCGACGCCCCGGTTGAAGAAACAAAGCTCGGTTTCGACCGGCCACTCCAAGAGCAGGCCCTCTCCCGGCGTGAGCGGCTGCCTGCCCATCAAGCCCCGCTCCCTCTCCGCCTCGGTCTGCGTCCGTTCCGCGCAGACGGAGAGCGAAGCATCGTCGCTCACCAGCCGTACCTCGTCCGGGCACTGGCAGCCGCCGGCGAGCACCGCGCTCAGCCACGCTGCCACGCCCCATCGCGCTCGTGTGTGCACCGTCGTTCCGCTCCGGCTCAAGGTTCGCCGAGCCGAAGCCCCTCGGCCAGCTCGGGCCCGCCCTCGGCGAGAAGGCGCGCGGTTTTGCCCGCGAGGTGTTGGAGCCGGTCGATGAAACGGTGATCGTGTTCGGCGGTCTCCAGGTGAGCGAGCTCGTGCAGCACCACCCCGAGCGTGCCCGGGTCGAGGATGTCGTCGAAGCGCAGCGGTCCGCGCACGTTGAAGCGGATCTCACGTGCGTCGACGTCCGTCACGGCGTCTTCGATCAGGCCGGCGTCGTTCGGATCTCGGGCGAAGAAGTTCACCTTCACTACGCGACCGGCCACCGCGCGGGCGAGCCACCGGACCGCTTGGGCAAACCTCCGCTGGGGTGCGTCCGGCTCGACCCGGTCGCCGCCGAACTCGCTCGAGCGCCGGCGAACGTAGTCGTCGCTCGTCTCCAGCACGCGGTTGAGGGAAAGATATGCGCCGTGGGAGATGGAGGCCGCGTCGACGATGTGCGCGCCCAGCTGCCGGGCCCGGTCGTTGGCGCGCCGGGTCCCTCCGAGGACCGAACCACGGGGAAACACGCGGGAGACGTAGGCGTCGAGCAAGGAAGCAGGCAGCGGCCAGCCCGCCAGCACCTCGTGCACCCAGTCGGCGCGCAGATCCTGGTTGTCCAGGTAGCTCGGCAGCATGGCTTCGAGCAGGGTGGCCTTCACGGCCAGCTTGAAGCGTGCGGGGACGGAGTCGCGCCCCTCGCCGAGGGGGATGCGCTGCCCGACGTCCACGTGCCACGGCAGGTTCCACGTCTCCACCGGCAGCCCCATCTCGAACAGGTGAGACGCTTCGCCTCGCCGCGGCGTGTAGACCGCCAGGCTCGTTTCTCCCATCGCGGCCCGTTCGACGCCGTCCGCGAGCACGACGGTCTCGAGGTGGCACGAGCCCAGGGTCAGAACCCCGCGCGGCCGTCTCACGGTGCGTCCGTCGACCCTGAGTCGCGTGCCCTTGGGCGCGATGCACGTCCGCAGCAACCGCCGCGCCTCGGCGAGTTCCTCGCTGGAAAAGTCGCGATGCAGGCTGAGCTTCGTGCCCTCGGTGCGCGAGTTGGGCTCCGAGCGCCGGCCTTGGGCGTCGAAGCGCAGCGTCGTGCCCACGGTCTCGACCGTCGCTCGCTCCATGCCCGCGATCAGCTCTTTCAAGCCCCGGCCCATTCGGCCCCGGCGCGTCGGGTCGTCCGACTTGTCCGAGAGAAAAATGGTGTAGACGAACCGCTCGTCAGCGATGCCGGCCGGGCCATCGTCCTCGACCGTCAGTGATTCGTCGCCCAGCGACACCCCGACGGACGAGGCCCCCCCGTCGAACGCGTTCTGCAATGCTTCGAGCAGCAGCCGCCCGAGCGGGCGAGACGCGCTGAGACGTCGCCAACCGGTGTCGGCGACCTCAAACCAGCTGGGTGGACGGCTCTTCTCAGTCACGAAACGGCTCCCAGTATACGAGACCCCTCAGGGTCCACCCAGGTTGGGCCGAAAGTGGGAGTGGGGTGGGGAGTTGAGCCGCGCGTTGCACAGAGAGTTGCGTTCCCCCGCGCGGTGCGGTGACACTATGCGGAGCGCGCCCGTGCGCGCCGAGGGAGACCGATGGCCGGGTCGAAAGACGAGTTGATCTGTCACGTCTGTGGATTCAAGAATGCATCCACCGCGGAGCGCTGCGTATCGTGCGGCGCCAAGCTGGAGGAGCTGTCCGGGGCCTACTCGGCCGAGGAGGAAGCCCGCAAGCGCAACCAGCAAGATGGCTTCGACATCAAGTGGGCGGTGATCTCGTTTGTCGTCTACGTGATGTTGCAGGGCATCTTCTTGGTCGGCCTGCCCGCGATCATCGACGCCTACGACCCGCAGGGGTTCACCGCGCTCATGATCAGCATGGCCGTCTGGGTCTCGGGCGGGATCCTCGTGGGCTTCCTGTCCCCGGGTCGCACGTTCATCGAGCCCGGCGTCGGCGCGCTGTTCGCCATCATTCCGACGGTCTGGTGGATCAGCAGCTTCACGCCCGATGCAGGCGTGCACTACTCCGGCCCCGGTGATCTGGGCTTCGGGCTGACGATGCCGGCCTACGTCATCGGCGGCATGCTCGGCGCGATGGTCTCCCTCTTCGGGGCGTTCTTGGGCGAGCGGCTCCAGGATCTCCTCTCGAAGAAGAAGTAGCGAGCGGTGCCCAACCCGGCCTGAATCGTCTCTTCTTCGACGGTGGTGCGCCCTGAGCGTCTACTCTCGTTCCGACGTGGTGCGTCTCGACCGTGGTCGCCGGCCACCGCGGCGTACCGGCAATCGGTACTCGATGGGGTAGCCGCGCCAATGCAGGGGGAACTCGGACCGAAAGGCCGTGGGGTGCACGACCACCACGAATCGAGCGGGATCGGCGCGTCGCTCGACGACCGCCGCGCCGTGCGGCACGTCGAGCGCCATCAGGAGACTGCGCGCCAAACGAGCGGTGGGCCGTCTCAGCAGACGATCACTCGACACGAAGCAACGCGACCAGCGCGCGACCGTCGTCTCGATGGGTGGAGACCACAAGCAGCCGGTCCCGATACGGCAGGACGTGGGCGTGACGCATGTCGAAGGGCAGAGCCTCCGTCGCCAAGGTCCAGCTGTCTGTCGCCGGGTCGTAGACCTCCACCGACGCATCCGTCTCCATGCCCTCTTCGCCCCGGAACGAGCCTCCGATCAGCACGAGCCGATCGTTCTGCGCGATGAGATGGCCGCTCAGCCGGGCGCGGCGCGGGCACGCCATGGGCGTGAACGCGTTCTCGGAGAACGAGTACGCGGTGCAGTCATCGACCAGCGAGAACCCCTCCCGCATGCCGTTGACCATGTAGTAGCGGTCGCCGAGCGTCGCGCCGGAGAACGCACGCCGAGGTCCGGGGAGCGTGATGTCCGTCGTGTCGAATGCGCCCGTCAGCTCGGTCGTCGCCAGAACATCGGTGACGTGGTCGAACGCCGCGGGACCTTGGCGTGATGGGTCGTAGTTGAGCCCGCCGAAGGCGAACAGACGTCCGCCCTGAGTCGCGAGCCCGAACTGGGTGCGGCCTTGTGGGAGGCCACCGCGCTCGCTCCACTCGCCGCTCTCGGTGTCGAACACGAACGCCTCGAGCTGCGAGACGGCGGCCGTGCCGTCGTGCCCAAAGCCGCCGATCGCGTGGAGCTGTCCGTCATGATCGGCGGTGACCATCGACTGACGCCGCGCCGGGTAGGGCGCGATCCGGCTCCACGTCAGCGAAGGGATGTGCAGGCGCCAGCCCTCGTCGACGAAGTTCTCCGGCTCGAAGTCGTGTTGCTCGAGGCTGTTGTTGCCGCCGAACAGGTAGAGGAAGTCGCCCTCGATGAACGAAGCCTGTCGGTTCTTGGCCGCGCCCGGGTAGTCCATCGTCCAGCGCAACGCCGGAGACGAGGCGCCGCCGAGGTCGACTTGCTCGACGATGCGTGTGCGCCCGTCGGTGTGCATGCCGCCGATGCCGCCGACCGCGACGAGGCCGCCCCGCCCGTCGTCGAGCAACTGGTGAAAGAAGCGAGGGAAGGCCAACGAGGAGACGTGGGTCCAGGCGTCTTCGCTCGGACGCCAGCGCAGCACGGCACCGTCGCGGGTGGTGGCGTAGATCGCGTCGCCTACCCCACGGGCCGCGACCCCGAATCCGTCTGACGGCAGGTCGGGCCCTTGGGACCACTCTTGCGTCTCGAGGTCGAGTACATCGACCTGGGTGGACGGCTGGCGGTCCGGACCCAAGCCGCCGATGACCGCGAGCGAGCCCGCGGCGGCCGCGACCGCGACGGCGCGACGCTGGAACGGGGCGTCGATCCGCCGCCACGCGTCGGCTCCGTCGTCGAGCACGAGGACGTCGCTCGCCCAGCGGGCGTGCTCGGGGCCACCCTCGCCGAGCGTCCATCCCCCCGCGACGTAGAGGGTCGAACCCACGACAACTGCCTCGAGCGACGAGCGCCCTTCCGGAAGCGGGGGAATCGAGGGCGGGATGCCCCGTGGCGAGTGGCATCCGGTCTCCGCGATGGAGCGCATGTCCGTCGGCTCGCCCGCGGCGTTCAGGATCCGATTGCCGCCGACCCAGCAGACCGCGTCGGCCTTGGTGACGAGCGCGAGGCCCTGCACCCCGTGCGCCAGCTCATGCACCTGGGTCCATTGGCCCCCGTCGACAGGAAGGCGCGAGAGTGTGGCGGATTGGCCCTCACGCGAATAGACGTGGGGCGCGCCGTGGTAGCCCCCCAAGACGTAGAGGGCGCCGTCCAGCGTGGTGGCGCCGAAGCTCGTGACGGCGACCGGGAGCGGTGCGAAGCCCTCTTCGATCGTCACTGCGGTTGGCGCCGGCGCCTCGACCAAGGCTGCCGTCGGCCGTGTGGGAGCGGCCTCGGAGGCAGGGGTGGACGCCCCGCCGCAGCCGGAAAGGGCGAGTGCAACGAGGCACGAGAGGAATCGCTGTCTGCTCATCAGAGGTCTCCAAAATCCGTGTTTTCCGGCCCGGCATACGCGAGCTCGAGGGTGTAGACGCCGGCCACCTGGGACACGACGCGCAGCGCGCCATAGGTGCCGTCGGCGGCGCGCAGGAAATAGACGAGGCCGCGGGACGTGCCGCCGTCGCCCGTGTGCCAGTCCGCGAGCGCGGGGTTGCCCTCCGCGTCGACCGCGTACCCGTCGCTCGGGGCGGTGCCGAGTCCGGTCAGCGTCGTCGCCTCGGAGGGCGTGACACCTGCCTCTGCCGTGCCGCTCGTGCCGCCGTTGGTGCGCACGGCCGAGCTCGAGAGCCAGAGGTCCCAGCGTGAGTCGGCCATCGGCTCACTCACGTCTTCCACCACGGCTCCGTCTCGCACACTCACGAACCGGTCTGCTTCGGTGACGTCGACGCTCAGCGTTCGCGCCACCACTCGACGCTCGACGCCGTGCAGCGACATCGCGTAGTGCCCGTCCTCCCACGTCCAGATCCGCATGCGCGCGTACCCGCCCGAGGCGGTTCGCAGGAGATAGGTCTGGTCTGTCGGGCTCACCGCGTGGCGGACCGGGTCGTAGTCGTACCAGTTGAGCAGAGGCCCGTTCAGCGACTCGATCTCGGCGCCGGGGGCCCCGGAATCGATCAGGGTGTCGACCGCGAACCCAAACGTGTCGACGTCCTCGATGTCGTCGAAGGCCAGCGTCTCGTCATAGACCTGCGCACCCGCCATGCCAGGCCCGCTCGTCCCCGAGTTGCTTCGCACGGCGGTGCGCCGAAACGCGATGTCCCATCCCGTGTCCACACTGGGGTCCGCGGGGGAGACCACGCCGTCGGCCACGCTGAGGTAGACCCATGCTGCCCCGTCGCCCGCGTTGACGTCGAGCGCGTCCCCCGGAACCGTCGTGTCCACGCCTCCGTCAGAGCTCGCGTCGGGGCCCGCGTCCACGGGGCCGCTGGGTCCGGCGTCCGGAAGCGCCATCTCTGGCGGCTCGATCGCGGCCCACCGAAACTGAACGACGGCAGGGGAGCCCGCCTCGTCGTAGTAGCCGTCGAAGCGGAGCTTGAAGAACCGGCCCTCCGTCGACGCGACCACGTACGTCACGTCTCGCGGCGTGAGCGTGTGGGTCTCGACCTCGTAGTCGAACCAGTCGGTCTGGCCGTTGTTGAACGCGTTGTCCGCCTCCGTGTCGTCGTCTGCTTCGCCGTCGGGCACCGGGACGGTCCAGCCGTCCTCAGGGGCCCGCATCACCGACTCGAACGAGACTCCGTCGAGCTCTGCGACCTGCACGCCGCCCGTTCCCGACACGCCTCCGTTGATGCGTACGCGGAAGCGCGAGAACGACAGCTCCCACCCTTCGGCGGCGTCGACGGACTCGCCTGAGTCGAGGTCCAAGTGGCGCCAGTCGGAGGTCGACGTCGCGTCCACGACGGTGCCGACGCGCCCGTCTTCCACCGTGTGCGCGAAGGCGCCGCTCCGGGGCGGGATGCCTTCGCCGGTGAACGGGCCCGCGTCCGAAAGGGACGCATCCACCGGGGCGGTCCCGAGTCGATCAGCGCAGCCCATCGAGAGGAGCACCAGGGTGCTGAGAGCGAGATGACGCATGGCGAGCCTCCGGTCAGTAGCGGCCACGGAGACCGCCGTAGAAGGTGAACGGGCGAAGGAGCGAGTACGCGTCTCCGGCACTGAGCAGGTTGTCGACGCCGACGAAGAGTTCGAGGTACCGGTCGAAGCGCTTGGACAGCCGGAGGTCCACTTGGGCGAGCGGGTCCGCGTAGACCTCTTCGCTCACCCCGTCGCCGTCGAGGTCTCGGTAGAAGACGCGGTCCATCATCAGCGCGCTGCGCGCGACGAACGCGATCTCCCAGGGCTCGTACGCCAGACGGGTGGCGAGCGTGACGCGATGGAGTGCGCGCCCTTCCAGCTGCCGTTCGTTTTCTCCGTCCCAGGTCGACGTGAGCGTGTAGCCCGCAACCACGCCGAGCACGTCGTCGACGCGGAGCGACGCGGTGGACTCGAGCCCCATCGTCCAGGCGTTGGCGAGGTTCTCGTAGCCGAACGCCGTGCCGCCGCCGTTCGGGCTGTCTCCGGAGACGGCAGCGATCATGTTCTCGATGTCGTTGCGAAAGAAGCTCGCGGACAGACGCAGCGCCGCGACGGGTTGCCACTCCACGCCCGCGTCGACGCCGTGGGCGCTCTCCGCCCCGAGCCCCGGGTTGCCGTTGACCACGTAGCCGACGGTCGGGTTCTCGAAGCGAAGCAGCAGCTGCTGGAACGAGGGAGCGCGAAACCCACGTCCGTAGCTCGCCCGAATCACCATCTGTTCGACCGGGTCGAACCGGACCGCGAGCTTGGGAGACACCTGCTCGCCGAACTGGGAATCGGCGTCGAAGCGCACGCCCGGCACGATGGTCAGTGACGCGTCACCCTCCTCCCACGGGATCCACTCGTCCTGCGCAAACAGGCCGAGACGGGTGCGCCGCCCGATGGACACGAGCCGCTCGGAGTCGAGCGACTGAAAGAGCTGCTCGAAGCCCACCGTGATGCCGTGATGCCCGAGCGCGTTCGCGGTGAAGTGCACGAGCGACGTGAGCTGCCCCATGTGCTCGCGGTTGTCTTCGTAGCGGTCCAGCTGCTCGGAGCCGCGCTGGTCGAGCAGGTACTGCTCCCGGAACTGGTTGTAGGTCAGCCGGGTCACCAGGCGCAGGCCATTCGGTCCCCGGAGCGTGTGCTCGAAGGACGCGCGCATCTGTTCCTGCAGCTGGGTTCGGTCGAACGTCGCGCCCCCCGCGCCTCCGTCCACGCCGTTCAGCGTGAGCTGCACGTACTCCGCCTGGGCGCGCAGCCGGTGGTGGTCGTCGGGCTCCACGTCCACTCGTCCGCCCGCCGACCACTGGATGCGCTCGCTGCCAGCGGTGCTCTCCTCGCCTTCGTCGGTGCGAAACGCGGCCGCGTAGTGGAGTCCGCCGAGCAGGCGAAGGCGAAGCCACTCGGTGGGCCGGCCTGCGACGCGTGCCGTGGCGTCGACCACGTGGTTCATCCCGTAGGACGCGAGCGCGTCAGCTTCGAAGTCGCGGTTCGAGTCCCGCGTGATCAGGTTGACCACCCCGCCGATCGCGTCCGATCCGTACAGTGCGCTGCTCGGTCCGCGTACGATCTCCACTCGCTCGAGGTTCTCCACGCCGTAACGGGACAGGTCGATCGCGCCGCCGACGCGGCCGGGCACGCGGTCTCCGTCGACGAGGACGAGCGTGTATTCCGGGTCCATGCCTCGCAGCCACAGCTCGGTCCCCCGGAAGGAGCGCTGGACTTGAAGGCCGGACCGCTCCTCGAGCAGCTCGGCCGCGTCGCGCGCCCCGCTTTCCTCGATCTCCTGCCGGCGGATCACCTCGGTGGAGACGGCCACCCGGTCGGCGAGCTGCTCGACGCGTGCCCCGCTGACCACGACCTCGGGGATGGCCAGGTCATCGTCGTCAACGACGACGTCACGCACGGTCGCCGTCTCCGGGTCGACCCGCTCGTTCGGGTCGACGAGTTCCTCGATGTCGTCGTCCAACAGAAGCGGACCTTCGTCCTCGTCCTCTGTCGGCTCCGCGGGTTCGGTGTCGGAGGCCTCCCCGGACGGCGGCGCCTCAACGGGATCCGGTTCGCTCTCCGGCTGGGCGGAGACGGGCAGCGCCACGAGCAGCGCCACACACGCAGCGCCGACGCCGAGCGCACGTGTGACCATGATGGATGCCCGCCTCATCTCGGCCTCAGAGGACAGCCGGCTCGGCCGTCACGGTCACCCCCGTGAGCTGCACGGTGCCGTTGTTGGTCTTGATGAAGACGTTGTCCGTGCCGATGAGGCCATCCCAGATGGCGGCGAACGCGGGATCGGTCTCGCTGTCGTAGAGCGCGTTCTCCAGCGTCAGCGTGCTGCGGTCGTCGCAATCGGCCCCGCCCGCTCCGCTCGCCCAGAAGACGACGTGGGTGACGGGCGCGGAGCCCGGCGTGCCCGGCGTGCGTTCGCCCAGGTCCAGGCAGACGGTGCTGGGACCGCCTACGTAGAGGCCTGCGGTCCCAATGTCGCCCGGAGGGGTGCTGCCGCTTTCCCCGAAGCGGAACCAGGTCCACGAGCCCCCGCTGTTCGACTGCCCCCCGGTGAGGATGAACGTGTTGGCGCTGCCCATCGGGTTGCCGGTGGGGGTGTCGGCTTCGCCGGCGACGAAGTACCAGTAGCTGTTCGCCGCAGTGGCTTCGATCCCGGCGATGCGGACGTGACCACGACGTCCGGCGTCCGGTGCGCACACCGCCTGCCAGTCCGTGTTGTCGGCCCAGGTCGTCGTGCACGCCAACGCCTCTCGAATGGCCGTGGCTGTGAGAGCAGGGGTGGTCGATGCCACGACCGTGGGCGTTGCGACCAACCCCGCAGAGTTGCGGGCCAACAGAGCCGGGGAATCATCGATGGCGCCCGTCGCGCCTCGGAACGCAGCGCGCATGGCGGACGTGCTCGCTACGCTCAGCGTGCTCGCGTCCTCGCAATCGGCGCCGTTGACGCCGTCGATCCAGAAGGCGAACGCAGGGGCGGTGTCCACGCTGCCCGGGTGCACGTCGAAGCAGACGGTCGTCGGGCTCGCGAGCACCGTCGCGTCGACCTCGAGGGTTTCGCTGACGTCGCCGAAGATCACCTGCATCGCCGGTCCGGGGAACGGCGTCCCGCCTCCGTAGAGGAGGACCTTCAGCTGGTCCAACGCGAGGGGCTCGTTGGGTCCCGCGGGTGCGGTTTCGGCCCCGAACAGCACCTGCATGGAGGCGTGCGTCGGAGGCAGCTGAACCGCTTCGATGCGCACATGTCGAACGGGACCATCGACGCCGCACACCTCGACGAAGTCGCTGCCCGCGCCGTCCACCGTCGTGCTGCATTCCGTGGTCGTGCCGGCATCCGACCCCGCGTCGATGTCACCCGCGTCTGATCGCCCCGCATCGCCGGGTCCAGAGTCGGTCGTCCCTGCGTCGAGTCCCGCGTCGGTTGTGCCTGAGTCCGTCGTCCCCGAGTCGTTCGTCCCGGCATCCAGAGCGCCCGCGTCCGAAGGCCCCGCATCGACCTGCGCGGGACCCGCATCGGGGTCGCCCTCGTCGTCACACCCCACCATCGCGAGCGCCACGAGAGTCACGGTCGCTGCCGTGCGCAGCCGATGCCGAAACCCTCTCTGCTGCTGTCTGATCTTCATCTCGCCCTCGCCTTCGAGGACTTCGCTAGCGTTAATGAGAATGACAGTCAAAGTCATTCTCAACTTGTTTCGCCGACGGTACTATCCACAGCAACGTACTTCCTGCCGGACGAACGGCCGCTCGCCCCTGTTTTTTTTTTTC
>JBGCFC010000208.1:0-2590 GCA_045106715.1 Sandaracinaceae bacterium | reverse complement strand
CAAGATGGTATCTCTGGAAAGCATGTGAGTCGAATCACATCGCACTCGACAATACACAAGACCGGCTACCTATTGAAGCGATATCTATAGTCAACAAGATGGCTGCGAAGCCCTATCGAATGGAGCTGAGTCCGATGGACCACAGCCCCGGCTGATTCGCCCTTCGGCACATACGAAGAGGCCACAAACCTTGCGTGGCTCGCGGGCTCGTCAGCGACGATGCCCTGCACTACTGTAGGCTAGCGCCCAACCCCTCCACCGAACCGAGCACTGTAGACATGCACGTTGATAGAGAGCGGTCGTCTGCTTCTGACTGAAATAGGCCGAAGCACGATGCGGAGGGCTGTGGCGTCCGTTGCCGTCGTCGCCCTGTTCGCGCTGCGCCCTGTCAGAGCTTCACACCGTCCTCGGCGCGCAACTGCGCGAGCCCTGTTTCGCCGAGGAACAGGGTCGCGATGGCTTACCGCACGATGCTGAGATGGGAGGTGGGCGGAGCCTGCCGCGGCGGTGCACATCGGCGACAGCTCACAGCTCGGTTGGTGGCCAGGCGTCGGGCCCGGGCCTGGCCATGACCGGCCACGAGCCGCTCCCCGAGGTCGACCTCACGACCGAAGTAAGCCTCTTCCGGCGTTCGCCCTCCGAGCGCAACTCGCGGGATGAGCGAGTTGTGATCGGCGAAGTACTTCGTGATCAGCGACTCGAGCCCGGCGAAGGAGTCGAGCTGGTGCAGGTAGAGCCAGCGGTGACGAAGCTGATTCCAGAGCGACTCCACCATCGAGTTCGACTGGACGACGTCGACCTGGGCCACGACGTGCTCCGCAACGGCGGCGAGCTCCGCGTCCTGGTGGACGACGAGGTTCTCCGAGCCGCCGTCGGTCATGACGTTGACCTTCGTCCCGTCGGCCAGAGCCTGCCGCGCCTCGTCGAGGATCTTCCGCGTCCCCTCGGCCGAGAGCCGCTTCTCGAGCGTCCACGCGAGGACACGCCGCGAGTAGTTGTCCACGACCGCGTGCAGGTACGTCCGCGTCCCATCGAGCAGCCGGATGATGGTCACGTCGACGTGCCACCACTCGTTGGCCGCCGAGGCGCGGAGCCCCACCTTCGGCTTCACCGGGTAGAGTCGGCGCCGAGGTCGGTTCCATCCGTACTCGCGGACGAGGCGGGACCAGGTCTCGTACGACGCGAACACCTTCCCAATGCGCTTTCCGAGAATCGCCAGCGAGCGCAGCGAGAGGTGCTTGTACTCCTCGGCCTCGACCAGGTCGCGGATGTCACCGCGCTCGTCGCGGGTGAGGCGGCCGGGGACCGTCCGCGGACAAGGCGGCGCGTCCTCGAGTGCGCACGCGCGCTCGCGTCGACTCCACTGCATGGCGCGCGCGGGCGTCAGACCGAGAATCCGCAAAGCGGCGCTTCGGCCGATGGTGGGTTCGGCGCGAGCCACCGCATGAAGGACTCGCCGCTTCCCCGACGCACTGGGAACGCGGACTCCGGAGAGCGACATCTGGCTCACACGGACCAGCGTCACGAGCAAGCGGACGACGGTGCCCAGGAGCGCAACGCGCTTCTCGAGCCGCGCCACGTCGGCGTGGAGCACGACAACCTCCGTGTCACGGGCGTCCAGGGTGACGACGTCGGGCGCGCCTCGGGACAGCCACGACCGACGCGTCGAATCGGGGATGGCGAGCCCCGGGAACAGGTAGGGGTCTCCGGCCTTCACGATCGCGTGGCGGATGCGATGGTCGTACTGCTTTCGGGCCGGCGCAGACATCCTCGGGTGATGCGCCCCCAACGTCAGCGCGCAACTCGAAACCGCGCGTTGTAGCTGCCGCGCAAATGCGCGGCGGTGGCGTTGGGAAGCTCTCGGACAGCGCAGCGCGGCGCCGGCGTGTCCTTCGCGAGCGAGAGGTGAGTACGCGCGTTCGTGTAGTAGTCGAAGTACTCGCGCAGAATCCGTCGCAGGTGCTGCTCGTTCAGGACGATGACGTGGTCGAGGCACTCACGACGGATGCTCCCGATCACGCGCTCGACGTACGGATTCTGCCAGGGAGAGCGAGGGGCGCTGAGCACCTGCTCGATGCCCATCGAGCGGACCCGGCCCACGAACTCACGACCGTAGGTCTTGTCCCGGTCTCGGAGCAGGAATCGGGGGGCCTCGTCGTACGGAAACGCCTGGATGATCTGCTGCCCCGTCCAACGCGCCGATGGCCCATCGGTGACATTGAAGTGCACCGCGAGACGGCGCTCATGGGTGAGCACAACGAAGACGTAGAGCAGCCGAAACATCGCGGTGGGCACCACGAGGAAGTCGCACGAGGCGAGGTCCGGCGCGTGGTTCTGCAGGAACGTCCGCCAGCCCTGGGAGGGCGGCTTCCGTCGGCGAGGCATGTACCGCGACACCGTCGCCTCACTCACGTCGAAGCCGAGCTTCATGAGCTCGCCGTGAATGCGTGGTGCGCCCCAGGTCGAGTTCTCGCGGGCCATCCTGCGGACCAGGTCGATGACCTCGCGCGGAACACGCGGCCTCCCACCTCGGCGGCGACTCTTCCACGTCCAGAAGAGGGCGAATCCCTTTCGATGCCAGCGGATCACC
>JBGCFC010000207.1:0-36561 GCA_045106715.1 Sandaracinaceae bacterium | reverse complement strand
GGCGTGCCTGCGTCGATGGGCGTGCCTGCGTCGATGGGCGTGCCTGCGTCGATGGGCGTGCCTGCGTCGATGGGCGTGCCTGCGTCGATGGGTGGCGTGCCTGCGTCGATGGGTGGCGTGCCCCCGTCGATGGGCGCACCTGCATCGAGGGGCTGCGCGCCTGCGTCGATGAGTGCCGCGTCCGTGGAGGCGTCGTTCCACAGCGCTGCGTCCACGCCCGCATCTGGGGTGAGGTTGGCCGCGTCGACACTGCCGTCGGCACTCGGCGACGAACTTGCGCACGCGCTCACGACACAAGAGACCAGGCTGGCGCGCAACGCGAGGCGGAGCAGGCGGCGGCGACTCCGGCGCCACGACGGGCCAGGTGCGGTGCGCCCCCGCCGGGTTGCGTCGACGAAGTGGTTCCTCATCTTGTTGTGCACCCGGGCGTACCGATGGGACCAGCGCCCCTCACCGCACTCCGCGCTCCATCCCAAAGCCCTCTGCACTCGAAGCTGGACGGTCGGGGACGAGGCGCGCACGGCACATCGGTAGCACGTGGCCCCGTCGGCGGCACGAGCCAGGGCGTCAGAGCCTGCGCCGGTGAATCGGCTCCATCGGGAAGGTGAAGGGCCTCTTCGCGGGCCTCGCGGGCCCTGAACCGTTGCGAACGAGCATCCCGATCCGGGATGCACGACGCCCCGGTTCGTGGTCAGGTCGAATGCAGGGCAGGACCTCTATACTCTCGCCGTGGACTACGCGGAGGAGCTGAGTCGAGCCGAGGCGCTGCTCGACAGAGAGGACTACGAGCACGCGCTTCACCACGCGTGCGGTGCGCTCTCGGTGCAGCCCAACGCGCCCGCCGCGCTGGACGTGATCGACCGGCTCTCCGAGGAGCTCGACATCACTGGCTTGCTCGCCGACGAGCCCTTCCTCGGTGCGCACGCAGCGCGGGCGCGGGTGCTGGCGGGGCGGGGCGAGTTCGACGAGGCCATCGGGATCGTCAGCGCGCTGATGCGCGACTACCCCGAACGCGGTTTCGAGCACTGGCTCGCGGAGTGGGCGCCAGGGCTCTCGGGGGTCTCGCTCGATGTGCATGCCGCCCACGCGGCGCTCGCCTCGGCGTTGCGCATCGGACTTGGGCGGCTGCGTCTCTTGCCGACGGAGCGTGAGGTCGTGCTGCCGCTCGCTTCGTTTGGGCGCGCGATCGTGCAGACGACGGAGGGTCGCGAGCACGGTGCGCTGCACTCGGCGGTCTCGGGCGTCGTGCGTCGCACGGGGGATTTCAAGGCGGCATTGGAGCTCGCGGATCGGGCGATCGCGCTCGACGAACTCGAGCTCGGCGGCATCGCGCGGGGTCTCGCGCTCCGCGGGCTCGGGCGACCGGACGAGGCGGCCGAGGCGTTCGAAGCGGCGCGGGCCGTGGCGGGCGACGACATGCTCCGTGTGGAACGCGCGCGCGCCTTGGGTGAGGCGCGTCGTTGTGACGAGGCGCTCTCCGAGCTCGAGGCCGGCGCCTCCGACGACGCGGAGATCCGCGCGACGTTCCTTTGGCTCGAGGGGTGTCGTGATGGCGACCCCGAGGCTCTCTCTCTCACGCTCGACCGGATTCGGCGCCGCGCGGTTCACGGCTGGATCCCGACTCCGACCGACGCGTCCTCGCAGGCGATTCTGGGGGTCCCGGACGGATCGTCGGTCACGAGAATGGGGGTCAGTTCGCTGGAGGCCCCGAGCGTGCGCCTGGCCCTCGCGGCCGCCTTTGCCGGCGGTGACCTCGACACGGTGGACTACGGGTTTGGCGACGTGCCGGAGCCCGATCCCCGCGCCCCGTGGAAGCAGCCTGTTTATGTCGAGCCGTGGCGTCGCGAGGGGGATTTGTGCAGGCCGGCGTACGACCCGCCGTCCGATTCGGTTGCGGACGCGGTGCGTAGTCTGGCCGCCTCGTCCACGCCGCCCAACCTGGTGGAGTGGTGGGACCATGCCGAGCCGCTCGCCGCCGCGCTCGGGGCAGCCGCCCATGACGGGCTCCTCGGCGCGCTCGTGCATCCGCCGCTCCTGGACGAAGTCCCGAACCGCGAGCTGCCCGCCGCGATGTTCTACGCGCAGGTCGCCGCCACGATGCTGCTGGTCCGGCTGCCGGAGAAGGCGCGCTGGGCCAAGTCCCGCCGTCGCGCGCTTCTGTTGTCGCTGATCCGTGGCCCTCA
Organism: Sandaracinaceae bacterium; assembly: GCA_045106715.1. GTDB lineage: Bacteria > Myxococcota_A > Polyangia > Polyangiales > Sandaracinaceae. Next base: position 34,378 of record JBGCFC010000207.1, on the reverse strand, counting down.
GGACTGGCTGACGTCCGCGGCGGTGCTGGTCAGCGTCGAGGTGGCGCTGCACGAGCCGGCAGCGTTCGACGAGATTCGAAGGGAGCTCGCCGATCTCGCGTTTGCGCTCCCCACGTTCGGTCACGCCACCTTCGCGCGTCCGCTGTTCGAGGCGGCGCACCGCCTGCCGCTGTTCTCCCAAGAAGCCATCGACACACTGGACGCGTGGCTCTCCGCGCTCGACGAGGATGTGGCGCCCGTTGACCAGGGCTCGACCGATCCGGCTTCCGAGGACGACCGCGCGTGGGTCCTGTGGACGGCGGCGGGGGTGACGCTGCTGGTCCTCGCGGCGGTGCTAATTTTTCTCTCCAGCGGGGACGCAGCGCCGTAGGGCGCGCGCCTTACCGGAAGACCTCGTGGCTCCTCGTGCGCAGCTCGCTGACGGCCGGGAGCAGGTCGCGGGTCAACACCACGATCGCCTGTGCGCGCGGGCGAGCGGGGACTGGTGGCCGCGCAGTCTCGCCTGCTTTGCCCGCGCCAGCGACAACGGGCTGCTCCCCCCTGAGGGAAGCAGCCCGCGTCGAGGTCCGAGCGCACCGACTCAGGTGGCCGGAAGCAGCACCCGGTCGATGACGTGCACGACGCCGTTGCGGACGACCACATCCGCGATCACCACGTTGGATGCGGCCCCGCCGTTGGCGACGCCGGTGACCGTCACGGGGTCGAGGGCGATGGTCACGTTGCCGGAGAACGTCTCGAGCGCGCCCGCGGTGAGCTCGCTCGCCATCGCGTCTTCGTCGGCCACGTGATAGAGCAACACGGTCTCGAGACCGCTGACCGAGCTTGGCAGGGTGACGGCCGCGAGGGCTGCATCGGTGGGCGCGAAGACCGTGAACGGACCGGCCCCCTGGAGGTCGTCGACGAGCATCGCCGTTCCCAGTGCGCTGGCGAGGGTCGAGAGCCCCGCGATGCCCGCCATGTCGACGATGTCGGGCCGCCCGATGACCGCGTTGACGACGTGCACGATGCCGCTGGTGGTGACGACATTGGCAATCTCGACGGTGGCCGCGTTGGCTGTGACGGCGTCCCCGGTGCGCGTGACGAGCAGGCTCATCTGGTCGGGCGCCGTGGTGTCGGTGTCGGTGTAGTCGGGCGTGGACAGCGTCGCGGCGACGTTCGGCCCCTCGGCGAGGTCGGTGGACTCGATCACCGCGCCGGGGATGACGTGGTAGAGCAGCGTCGCGTTCAGCGTGTCGTCGTCCAGCGCCTCGATGCTGGCCGCGCCCGCGTCGGTCAAGAACCCGGCGAACGCTGTGTCGTTGGGGGCGAAGACCGTGAACGGGAAGCCCGTGTCGTCGGTGCCGAGCGCGCCCTCGAGGCCACGGTCGGTAAGCGCCGCGACCAGGCTGGAGAGGCCCGCCAGGGTGGCCATGCCGGCGATGTCCTGCGGCACGATGACGGTGTCGACCACGTGGATGGTCCCGTTGGTGACGTGGATGTCGGCGATGGAGACGGTGGCGTCGTTCGCCATGATGTCTGTGCCGTCGTTGTTCATGAGAAGCGTCAGGGTCGGGCCGCCCGCCTCCGGGCCGGGCGAGAGGGAGCTCGCCGTCGACACGCCGCTCGGCACGTCCCCTGCGTCCACCCGGGCGCCGATGACGTGGTAGAGGAGCGCCGCCTCGAGGAGGTCGTCGTCGATGGCCGCGATGTCGGCGGCAGACAGAAGCGTGAGCAGGTCGGCGAACGCGGCGTCCGTCGGTGCGAACACGGTCAGGTCCGGCGCAGCCGCCTCGCCGACGGCGGCGACGAGGTCGCGATCGGCCAGCGCGGCGACCAAGCTGCCGAGACCCGCAATGCCCGCCATGGCCGGTACGTCGGCCGGGTTGATGACGTTGTCGACGACGTGGATGACGCCGTTGGTCGGCGCGGTGATGTCGGCCTCGGTCACGGTCGCCTCGTTGACGGTGACGTCCTCCGCGTCGTTCTCGCCGAACCAAAGTGTGAGGTCCGCGATGTTGTCGGCGATGGGTGGGTCGCTCGGGATGTCGGCCGCCAGCACTTCGCCGTTGAGCACGTGGTTCCGGAGGAACAACGTGAGGGTCGCGTCGTCGATGTCCTCGAGTCCGTCGACGTCGAGCTCGGTCAGCAGCGCGCCGAACGCGGCGTCGGTCGGCGCGAACACGGTGAACGGCCCCACACCGCGAAGGGTGTCGTCGAGATCCACACGCTCGAGCGCCTGCACCAAGATGGTGAAGCGACCATCCGCCGCTGCCACGCCCACGATCGTGGTGTCCGGTGTGCCGGCGTCCTGCTCTGTTCCGGCGTCCTCACCCGCGTCCTGCTCTGTTCCGGCGTCTTGCTCCGTTCCGGCGTCCTCCCCCAACCCGGAATCGACGGCCACCATCGCGTCGGTGCCCGCGTCGCTGTCTCCGTCCCCGTCGTCACAGCCCGTGACGCACGTCAGCGCCAACACGCACAGCACCCAACCCAGTCGCTTCCCCAACATGTGCACTCTCCTCGAGTCCGAAATCTCGGTCACATGACCGCCCGCGCCCTTCTTTGGTCGGGTTGGCCGTCTTGGCCAGAACGGAGAAGGGGTGACCGATCTGACGTGCTCGTGCGTATGGTGGGGGTGATGCGATTCAGACTCCTCGCGACGCTCTTGCTGGTGGCGTGCGGCGCCTCGACGCCCCCGCCTGAGAACGGCGGATCTTCTCACGCTGCCGCCGGTCCGGCCTGGAACGAGTGGAGCCAAGCTGCGTTCGAGCGGGCTCGGCAAGAGCAGCGGCCGATCTTGCTCAGCGTGCAGGCCGGCTGGTGCCACTGGTGTCACGTGATGAACGACACGACGTACCGAGATCGTGGCGTGCTCGAGAAGCTCGAGGGGTTTGTCATGATCCGGGTGGATGCGGACGCGCGTCCCGATCTGATGGAGCGCTACCGACGCTGGGGATGGCCGGCGACCGTGTTCCTGCGGCCCGATGGGGAGCGCATCTTGGCGCTGCGGGGCTTCCGTGACGGGCCGACGTTCCAGCGTGTTCTCGACGAGGTGTCCGCCGCGCACCGGGACGGGCGCGCGCTCGAAGAGACGACAGAGCCGCGCGCCAACGCGGACCTCGACGCCGTCCGGGAGGGGCTGCTCAGCCAGCTGGACGGAATGTATGACGAGGAGGCGGGCGGCTGGGGGCGGCGGCAGCGCTACCCGTTCGCCGAACCGGTGGAGCACGCCCTCTATCGCGCCACGGTGCGGGGCGAAGACACCTGGCGGAGGCGGGCGCTGTTCAGTCTCGAGCGCTACGCGGCGCTGATCGATCCGGTCTGGGGCGGGATGTACCAGTACTCGGTGGGCGGGGTGTGGGACCGGCCGCACTTCGAGAAGATCGTGCCCGTGCAAGCGGGCGCGCTCCGCACGTTTGCGGAGGCCTACCGGCTGACCGGGGACGCACGCTGGCGGGAACACGCCAACGCGGTGCGCGGCTACCTGAGGGAATTCCTGCGGAGCGAGGACGGGGCGTTCTACGCCAGCCAAGACGCGGACCTGGGCGGGCACGGGCAGTCGGGGTCGAGCATGCCGGGCGACGCCTTCTACGCGCTCGACGACGCCGGTCGCCGCGCGATGGGCGCGCCGCGCGTCGACACCCACGTCTACGCGTCGATGAACGGGCAGCTCATCGAGGCGCTCGCGCTGTTGTCTCGGGCCACCGGGGAGCGCGCACCGCTGTCCGAGGCCACGCGCGCGATGGCTCGCATCCACGCGACCCACTTCGACGCCGAGACCGGACTCTACCGGCACGACGGATCCTCGGCGGACCCGCTCCGCTACCTGGCGGACCAGGCGTTCGTCTTGCGCGCGCTCGTCGCGCTCGAGCAGGTGACACAGCAGGCGTCGTACCGCGAGAGGGCCGTGGCCTTGGCAGCGGCCACGCGCACGCACCTCGAGGCGGCGGACGGCGGCTTCTACGCGCATACGGAAGACCCGCGGAGCGGTGGCTTCTTCGAGCGGCGGATCCCCGTGGCGGAGAACGCGGCGATGGCGCGCGGGCTGATGGTGTTGTCCCGCCTGGCCGAGAACGACGCGCTGGTGGAGGTGGCGGCGAACGCGCTGCGCGCCGCGGCCGATCCGTCGGAGCTGCGGTCCCTGGGGCGCATGGTTGGCGATTTTCTTCTCGCGCTGGAGGAGCTCGAGGCGGGCCATGTCGTGCTGAGTGTCGTGGGCCCCGACACACCAGAGACGCAAGCGCTCTTCGCGGCCGCGCAGTCCTTCGATGACCCGCGCGCGCTCGTCGAGCTGGGCCGCCCGGGCGCCAGCCGCTATCCGTATCCGGGCGAGCCCGCGGTGTTCCTCTGCAGCGGCGAGGCATGCTCGATGCCCGTGAGCGAGCCGGCGGCGCTCGAGGCCGCAGCGCGCGCGTTCCTCGCGTCGGAGTAGACTCGCACGACCATGAAGATCGGAGTGATGGGCGCCGGTTCGATCGGCTGCTACGTCGGCGGCCGTGTGCTCGCCGCGCGCGGGGCCGACGTCGTCTTTCTCGGACGGGCGCGGCTTCAGTCGAAGCTGCGCGAGCACGGGATCCGGCTCTCGTCCCTCGACGCCTTCGCAGCCACCGTGGCTCCGGACCGCGTCGTCTACGAGACGGACGTGAGCGTGCTCGGGGATTGCGATGTGGTCTTCGTCTGCGTGAAGAGCGCGCAGTCGGAGGAGGTGGGCCGCGCGCTGAACGAGGTCCTCTCGAAGGACTGCGCGGTCGTCAGCCTGCAGAACGGGGTGCGCAACGCCGACGTGCTCGGCGAGGCGCTCGGGCGCGCGCGGGTGCAGGCGGGAATCGTCAGCTTCAACGTTGTCTCAAAGGGGGACGGGCGCTTCCACCAGGGCACGAGCGGGCCGCTCATGATCGAGCGAGGGCCCGAGTTCGTCACGCGCGCGCTCGAGGCCACGGGGCTCGACGTCGAGGTGCGGGACGATCTCGCGCCCGACCAGTGGGCCAAGCTGCTCGTGAACCTGAACAACGCTGTCAGCGCGCTCAGCGGCGCCCAAACCCGGAGCCTCATCCTCGAGCCCGTGTACCGACGGATCATCGCGCTCGTCGTCGAGGAAGGGCTCGCCGTGTTGCGCGCGGCTCAGGTTCGTCCGGCGTCGCTGCGCGGTGTGCCGATGGGGATCTTGCCGACGCTCTTTCGACTGCCGACGCCGATCGTGCGCCTCGTCATGCGAAAGCCGATGCGGGCCGACCCCGAGGCGCGCTCGTCCATGTGGGAAGATCTCGAGCGCCGTCGGCCGACCGAGGTCCACTTCCTGAATGGGGAGATCGTCCGGCTGGCCGCGTCGTGCGGGGTGCCGGCGCCCGTGAACACCAAGATCGTCCAGCTCATCAGAGAGGCCGAGGCGGCCGGCGCGGGCTCCCCCAACATCGAGGGCGAGGCGCTGTTGCGGGCGGTGCTACGGGTCTGAGGTGCAGACGCCGGTGCCGTCGCAGGTGCCGCCGCTGCACGGCGCGCCGGAGATGGCGTTCCCCGACGCCTCGCACATGCCCGTGCTGCAGCTCCGAAGATGCAGGACACACTCTGCGCCCCCGTCGCATCCGGTCGGCTGGCAGCCCGCGTCAGTCTCGCCCATCCCCGCGTCTTCTTCGACGCCCGGCTGGTCCTCGCACCCGCTCTCGGGGTTGCACCACTGTCCCTCGGGGCATGCGTTGCCGCGCACCTCGGCGAAGCAGAACCCGTCGGCGCACGCCGCCCGTGCGCACGGGGCGTCCGGGGCTTCGCAGTCGGATTCACGCTGGCAGGTGGCCCACTCGGGGCAGAACTCGGGTGTCGCCGGCGAGCAGCGCGGGTCCACACATCGCCCGCCCAGACACGCCAGGTCCGAGGGCGCGCCGCCCGCGCCGGGGCACATCACGCCGATGCAGTCCCGGTCCACGCGCACGGAGTGCGTGGTCCGTCCGGCGACGTCGACCTGCGACGGCTGGCGGATGAGCACGCGGCCGTCTGTGTCGTAGGCGACGACCTCAACCCAGCGGAGGCCGTTCTCGACCGGATCGAACGAGGCGATTCGGGTGGACTCACGGAACGAGTCGCCGAATTCGACGTCGGCGAACACGCGGCTGAACGGGGTGGCCGAAGCGGTGGGTCGATCCGTGTAGAGCTCGACCTCGAAGCGCGAAACCTCGGCCCCCGCGACCAGGTCGGAGCTCACCTCCATGAACAACGGTGAGCCGTTGCCGCAGCCAAGCGCGAGGAGCGTCAGGAGCAAAGCGGGGTGACGCATCAGCGCGCCCTCGCTTCGACGACGATCGTGCTCGAAGAGAAGCGCACCTCGCATGCCGCCCCGTCTGGCGAGGGGTCACAGCCCGACCAGGATGCGGGCTCGGAGGGGCGCAGGATGACGGGAAACTCGCACTTGAACTCCGAGGCGCACACGCCCGGGCAAGAGATGCCCGCCGGACCCGAAACCACTTCGAGGCCCCCGGAGAGCTCGACGATCAGCCGGCACAGGGTGCCCGAGGCCCTCGAGAAGATGGCTTTGACCGAGTCCAACTCGGCGAGGGTCACCTCACAGGTCGTGCGGGTCCCGCACCCCGTCGCGCCATCCCACTTCTCGAACACCGAACCCTCATCGGCCGTCGCGACCAGCGTGACGACTTGGCCGGCGGATCCCACGAGCTCGCAGCCCTCTTCTCCGGAGCGACACTCGAACCGTGGCTCCTCGCTCGTGACGATGCCCTCACCGGTGCCCCCGACATCCACCTTCAGCTTGGCTTCGGCCTTCGTCACTGTGTAGGTCACGGTGAGGTCCCGCCCCAACACGACGCGGCATTCGCGGTCGGTGCCGCAGGAAGGCTCCGACCACGTGCCGACCATCCCACTCTCGATCTCCGCGTAGAGCGTCACCGTGCCCTCGGGGAAGTCGTTGGCGCAGTGGGCAGGGCAGTCGATCTCCCTGCCCGATGTGGTGACCCTGGCCTTGCCGACGAGCTCGACGGTGAGCTTGTATCGGATGCGTTGGAAGAGGGCCGTGACGACGGTCGGCCCGTTGACCCTTACATCGCACGCTCCCGTTCCGGTGCAGGCCCCCGACCAGCCTACGAAGCGCGAGCCCTCCGCGGGGACGGCGACGAGTTGATCCGCCGTGCCCTCGAGCAGCGAGAGCGTGCACGTGCCCATTCCGCCGACGCAGTCGATGCCCTGGTCGGAGCGGATGGTGCCGGTGCCGTCCCCGCTCTGTCCGGCGGTAAGCGTGTAGTTGCTCAGGGTGAAGGCGGCGGTAACCATCACGTCGCCGGTGATCTCCAGCTGGCAGGTCTCCTCGGTGCCGAAGCTCGCGCACGCGCCGCCCCAGCCGGCGAAGTTCCCCATGGTCACGTCGGCGTAGAGGCTGACCATGTCGCCGTACTCGTACTCCTGCGTGCAGGGCCCGCCGGCACATGTGAAGAGGTCCGTCTGGATCAGCCCGCTGCCGTCGCCTCCGACCATCGCGGTCAGATCGTGGCGGGACACCGCGAAGGTGGCGCGCACGCTCGTGTCGGCGCTCAGCGCCACGTCACATGGGTTGGCGCTGCCGCAGCCGCCGCCCGTCCATCCGGTGAACTCGGAGCCGAGGTCCGCCGTCGCGGTCAGGCTCAGCGACGTACCGTGCGGCACCTCGACGGAACATGTGCTGCCGCAGCCGATGCCTACGGGATCGGAGTCGATCCGTCCGCCGCCGGCCCCATCGCGGGCGACGGTCAACGTCACCGGGACACGCTCGAAGATGACGCCGACCGAGGCCGGCGCGCCGAGCGGAACCTCGCATGTGGGCGCGGCGCCGCAGCTCGCGTCGCCTGTCCAGCCGACGACCTGCATGTTGTCATCCGGCACCGCGACGAGCGTCACCGTGTCACCACCGTCGAAGGCGGCCGAGCAGGTGCCCGGGCAGTCGATGCCGCTGGGCATGGAGGTGATCGTGCCCGTGCCGACGCCGCCGTTGGGGTCGACGGTCAGGTTGTATCGGCCGCGCGCCCACTGGGCCTCGACGGTGACGGATCCGCTGACCGTGACGGTGCACATCAGGCTGGTGCCGCAGGCCGCGGCGTCTCCCGACCAGCCCATGAACTCGCTGCCGAAGTCGGGGCTCGCCTCGAGCGTGACCTCTCCCGTGAACGGCGAGGCGCACACCGAGCCGCAGTCGATCCCAGCGGGCGTCGAGACGACCGAGCCGGTTCCGTCCCCCGACTGAATCACGCGCAGGAGATCGGGCTCCGTCGCGAAGCTGACCCCGACGTCGACAGCACTCTCGATCGAGTCGAGCACACACGTGGTCCCGGCTTCGGACGCGCAGTCGCCGCCCCACCCCGAGAAGGTGCTGCCCCCTGTCGCCGTGGCGGTGAGGGTCACGCTCGCGCCGTGGGGACGCTGCACGCTGCAGCCGGGCGCGTCGCAGGCCTCGTCTGTCTCGCCCGTCGTCGCCACCGTCACCGAGCCCGTGCCGCTGCCCGAGTACGTCACCTGGACGACGTACGCACGGGAGCGGAACTGAGCGGTGACGGAGCGCGCTTCGCTCATCTCGACGACGCACCGGTCGAGCTCGACCGAATCGCAGTCGCCGGTCCATCCCTCGAGCTCATAGCCCTCGCCGGCCAGCGCGCGCAGCGTCACCATGCTGTCGCGGTCGAAGCGCTCGGTGCAGGTGCCGCTCTCGCAGGCGAGGCGGGCGGGCTCGCTCACGACTGTGCCGGTGCCCTCGACCGTCAGCTCGAGCGGCAGCCCCACACACTCGCCGGATCCGTCGCACTCGCCGCGGCTGCATGCGCTCCCGGGGAACGCGTTGGCGGCGAGCTCGCACACCTCGGTTCCGTCGCACGCCAGCAGTCCGACCTCACACTCGTTGCCCACGTCACAGAAGATCTGCTCGCAGCCGCTCCCCATCGTGCTCGGGTCCTCCGGCACGCAGCCGAGGTCCGGATCGCACCACGTCTGTGCCGGGCAGGCGGCACCGCCGGAGTAGACGAAGCAGGTGCCGGCGACGCAGCTGACGTCCGCGCAGGCGATGCCGGGAGGCGTGCAGTCGGTGTCCGCCTCGCAGTCCAAGGGCGGGCAGAACTCGGTGGTCTCCGGGCTGCACCGCGGGTCGACACACGAGCCGGCCAGACACGCCAGGTTGCCGGGTGGACCGGAGCCTGGGCACTCGACGCCGATGCAGTCACGCGTGATGGGAATCGTGACGATCGTGGTGTCGGTGACCTCGACTTCGCGCACCTGCGCGACCAGGATCGATCCGTCCTCGGAGCGCAGGACGGCGCGCGCGAAGTAGCGCCCGGGCATGATTCCCTCGAACGCGGCGATGCGGCCGCCGTCCACGAAGTCGTCGCCGATCTCGACGGGTCGGTCGACGCGCTGGAGCACCGCGGGGTTGGTTCCCGGGGGGTCAACCGACAACGTCGTCTCGACCGACACGAACTCCCGGCCCGCGACGAGCCCGGTCGACAGCTCCACGGTGAGCAGCGAGGTCGGCTCGCATCCGAACAGCAACACCAACGCCATCAAAGCGACCGGACGGTTCAGTCCAACATCACGCTTCATCGTTCACCCAGCTCCTGTTCGAACAGATCCGATCCCATCAACACCGGTGAGCCGCCGTTGGCGGGCTCCTCCGGGGTCTCGTCGGCGGCCTCGACCACCTCCGCTGGCGTCGGCCGCGGCCGCGCCCTTCGGCCCGTCGGACGACGCACCGGCTCCGCCTCGTCCCCCGCCTCGGGCTCCTGTTCCGTCATCGCCGGCTCCACGGGAGGCGCGACCGGTTCCGGCTCGACCGGGGGCGCTTCAACCTCGGGTTCACGTGGCGCTTCGCTCTGTGGGGGCTCCGCCCCGGTCATCCGGTCCGCGGCAGGCGGGTCTTCGAGCGGCTGCTCGCCCCCCTTGCCCAGCCAGAGCAGCCCGAACGCTGCCGCTGCGGCGACGACACACGGCACGAGGAAGATCACCGCGAGCGGCGGACGCCGGCGTGTCGGTCGCGGGACCGCCTCCAGCACGGGCTGAGCCGCGGCGGCAACCACGTCCGGGACCTCCGCCGTGGTTGAGATGGGCGGAGGCCCGGAGACCTCTTCGGGCGCCGGGTCGTCCGCTTCCGGTGCATCGTTCGCTTCCGGTGGCACGCTGGCGACCTTGGCGGTGGGTTTGGCGGCGGCCTTGCGGAGGTTCTGTTCGAGCGCGTCGATGTACTCGCCGCCGAGCCGCCCGACCAGCTCTCCCACCGCGTTGGCGCCCGCCGGGGCGACGGCCTCGCGCACCGCGTTGCCAAACGCCGCCGCCGTCACGAACCGTCCGTCGGGGTTGCGATCCAGCGCCAACTCGATCGCGTCGGCGAGCGCGCCAGGCACGTCTTCGCGCAGCGTGTCCACCCGCGGGATCTCCGCGCTGGCGACCTGCTGCAGGGTGAGCCAGGCGTTCTCCGCGCGGAACAGCCGCTTGCCCGTGATCATCTCGTGGGCGACCACGCCGAGCGCAAAGACATCCGTGCGTCGGTCGATGGTGCCCCCGCTCATTTGCTCCGGCGCGAAGTACGCGACCTTGCCGCGCAGCTCGCCCGTCTCGGTGCGGCTGTGTCGCTCCACCGCGCGTGCCACTCCGAAGTCGGTCAACCGGACCGCGCCCGTCCGGTCGAGCAGCACGTTCTGCGGAGAGACGTCCCGATGAACGATCTCCAGCTTGGTTCCGTCTGGCGTCGCGGCTTCGTGCGCATCGTGCAGCCCGAGTGCCGTCTGGGTGAGGATCTCGCTCACCACGTCGATGGGCAGCGGCTCCTTCGCACGCAACGCGCGCTTGATGAGCCGATTCAGCGACAGTCCTCGGATCAGGTCCATGACGATGTAGAGCGACCCGTCCGAGGCACGCCCGAGGTCGAGGGTGGAGACCACGTGCCGGCTGTGCACGTTCGCCGCGACCTTCGCCTCGTCGAGGAACATCTCGACGAACTTCGGATCGTCCGACATCGTCGGCAGCATGCGCTTGACGGCCACGAGGCGTTCGAACCCCTCCGCCCCACGCGATCGCGCGGCGTAGACCTCGGCCATGCCGCCCGCCGCGAAGCGGAACAACAACTCATAGCGGCCGAGCGTCAGCGGTGCCCCGCTGGCCGGCGTCTGAGCCGCAGGTTCGATCATCCGCATAGAAGATATCGATCTCTGCCCTCGCGCACCATGGAAGCGGCGAAGTCCAGTGTGTGTGGATCGTCGCGAGCATACGAACGCGGTTGAACTCCGCGCGTCGGGGGCCGACACTCCAGCCCGTGCGAAGGTCGTTGCTGGCGTGGTGTGGTGTGGTGGCGATGGGCCTGGCGCCCAGTCTGGCTCTCGGGCAAGAGGCGCCTCCCGACTCGGCTGCCGTCGAGGCCGCGCGCGCCGCCTACGCTGAGGCCACGGCGGCGGCGGCCGAGGAGCGGTGGGCGGACGCGTCGCGCTTGTTCGCGGAGGCCTACCGGCAGTCCCGCGCGCCGTCTGCGGCATTCAACGCGGCGATGGCCCTCCGGGCGCAAGGGCGACACCTCGAGGCCCGGGACGCGTTCGCCGACCTGCTCGAGCAGCACCCCGAGTGGGCGCAGCGCGACCAGGTGCAGGCGCGTCGCGATGAGGAGGCCGCGCGGGTCGCGGTGCTCGTGCTCGAGGTGGCGTCACCGGCGCCGCCCGCGTTTCAAGTTCGGTTAGACGGCCGAGCGGTCGAGGCGCGCCCGGCGGACGCCCCGTCCCTCGAGGTCGACGCCGGGGCGCACGTGGTTCGAGTTGAAGCGGAGGGTCACGACGCGTTCGAATGGAGCGGTACCGTTGCCGATGGGACCCGCACCGCGATCGCCGTGGCGTTGGCGGCGCACCCGGTCGTGCTGGTGCCCGAGGGACCGCCTCCCGAGGAGCCGGGCGAAGACATCCTCGCCTCGCCCTGGTTGTGGCTCGTGGTTGGCGTCGTCGTGGCGGGCGGCGCAGCGGTCGGCATTTTTCTCGCGGACGACGCGATGCAGCTGAGCCCGATGGGCCCCAACGTGGTGCGGTTCGAGTGAGGCGCGCGGTCATCGGGCTGACGGCGGCGCTGCTGCTGGCAGGATGCGCGCGGAACGCCGTCCTCGAGCTGTCCATCACACTGCCGGCCGCCACCGATCAGGTGCGGTTCGCGTTTGTCGAGGTCTCCGAAGACGACCTCGGAGAGAACCCGTTCACCGTGCAGTGGGCATCCTCTGGCCTCGCCGCGATCCCGCTCGGCTCTACCTCGGAGTCGTACCCAGTCAGCATCGTCAGCGACGGATTTCGCGGCGACGCGCTGCTTCGCGTGTCGTTCTGCGCCGACGAAGACTGCATGGCAGTCGGCCCTCCGCGCGATCCGCTCATCGAGGTCCGCACCCGGATCGAGAGCCCTCTCTACACCGGCGTCGCCACCTCCGCCGCCGTGTCTCTGGATGGTGTGCTCGACACGGGCAGCGCGCTTCCCGCCGAGTGCGTGCGGGAGGGCGCCGGCGTCGTCGGCTGTGTGGTCGAGCGGTGCCGGGTCGCGGGCTGCTCCGTCGGCACGGGCCGCGAGTTCTGCATTGACGGACTGAGCGGCGCGCACTTCTGCGAGTAGCCGAGGCGGCCCGTCTTCAGCGCTTCTGGGAGAGCCCGAGCGGCAGGAACCGGAAGAGCACGAAGCCACCGAGCAAGCCGAGCGCGAACGTCAGCCCCTCGAGGCTGCCAGCGCCGACCGCGACGATACCGGGCCCCGGGCAGTAACCACCGAGCGCCCAGCCGACGCCGAACAAGGCGGCGCCGATCAGCAGAGGGCGGCTGAGATCCGAGCGCGAAGGGATCTGGAACTTCGCCGCCAAGAGAGGTGACTGCCGCTTGAGGATCAGCCGGTAGGCCACGAAGTGCACCGCGACCGCGCCACCCATCACGAAGATGAGGCTCGGGTCCCAGTCCCCGAAGAAGTCCAGGAAGCCGATGACCTTGGCGGGCTGGGTCATGCCGCCGACCACGAGGCCGACCGCGAACAGCAACCCTGCGACGAACGCGCTCACCAGCGTGCCCATGGAGCCCGCCTTCACGACGCCACTCCCAACAGTCGAAGGAGCACCACGGTCAGCGCTCCGGCCCCGATGAACGTCACGGTCGCGACCAGCGAGCGCGCCGACAGACGGCTGAGACCACAGACCCCGTGTCCGCTGGTGCATCCGCTGCCGAGCCGCACGCCGAAGCCGACCACGAGGCCCGCGAGCGCCAGCATTGGCAGCGAGCGCCCGGGGCTCGCGCCGAAGCTCTCTCGCATGCCGAACGCGAGCGCGAACCCGCCCACGAGCAGGCCCGCCAGGAATGCGACCCGCCACGAGAGCTCTTTCTTGCTCTCGGGGAACACCGCCCCGTTCGCGATGCCACTGATACCGGCGACGCGACCGTTGAAGAAGAGGAGCAAGCTCGCGGACAAGCCGATGAGCAGGCCGCCCACGGCGGACGCGTATGGGGTGAAGTCGTGCATGGCTCCGCAGCAGTCTAAGGCCGTCAATGAGGGTGACCAGTCAGGGTCTCGATCCGAGGCCGTACCAACATCTGTGCCGAGGCCCGCACGCAACGAAGTCCGCGTGTGTCGAAGCGAGCGCGAAACGTTTCGCAACACCGGCTGAAACAGCGGCGCTCCCATCTCGTGCGCGGTCCGGCGCGGCGCCCCCTGTGGCTGCTGGCACGCCGCTCGCAACAACGCTGTGGCATGGACGGCGTAGAACGATGGATCCCCGCGGTGGGTTGGCTACGCCGCTACAGGAGGTCCGACCTCGGCGGTGACGTGACGGCCGGGCTGACGGTCGCGGTGATGCTCGTCCCGCAGGCGATGGCCTACGCGCTGCTCGCGGGTCTGCCGCCGATCGTCGGTCTGTACGCGTCTCTGCTTCCGCTGCTCGCCTACGCGCTCTTCGGCAGCTCGCGGCAGCTCGCCGTGGGTCCCGTCGCCATGGACTCGCTGCTCACCGCCAGCGGCGTCGGTGCCATCGCCGTGTCCGGCACCAGCACGTACCTCGCGCTCGCGGTCCTGCTCGCGGGCATGGTCGGTGTCATTCAGCTCGCCTTTGGGGTCGCGCGCCTCGGCGTGCTCGTGCGCCTGCTCAGCCACCCAGTCATCAGCGGCTTCACGTCGGCGGCGGCGATCCTCATCGGCTTCAGCCAGCTCAAGCACCTGCTCGGCGCCCCCATTCCCCGGAGCGTGGGCCTGCACAACCAGCTGGTGGATGTTGTCTCTCATGCGGGCCAAGCTCACGGGATCACGTTGGCCATCGGGCTGTCGGCCATCGCGCTGCTCGTCACGGTCAAGAAGCGAGCCCCGCGTGTCCCGGGTGCACTGGTCGTCGTGGTGCTGGGCACGCTCGTCACCTGGGGGCTGGACCTCTCGGCGGTCGGCGTCTCCACCGTCGGTGAGGTCCCCGCGGGCCTGCCCTCGGTCGGCTGGCCTGCTGGCCTCAGCTGGTCGCACGTGGGCGAACTGACGGGCCCGGCCTTCACCATCGCGCTCGTCGGGTTCATGGAGGCGATCTCCGTCGGTCAGGCGTTCGCCAAGAAGAACGGCTACCGCCTCGATCCGAACCGCGAACTGGTCGGCCTCGGGTTCGCCAACCTCGGCGCGTTCGTCACCGGCGCCTACCCGGTCACCGGTGGCTTGTCGCGCACGGCGGTCAATGCCCACGCTGGCGCCCGGACGCCGCTCGCCTCGGTGCTGACGGCGACTCTGGTGGCGCTCTCGCTCCTGTTCTTCACCCCGCTCTTTCGCCACCTCCCGAACGCGGTGCTGTCCGCGATCGTCATGACGGCGGTGTTCGGGCTCATCGACTTCAAGGCGGCGCGCCGGGTGTTCGCGGTGCGGCGCCGAGACGCGGCCATTCTGGCGCTGACCTTCCTCAGCACGCTGTTCATCGGCATCACGGAGGGCATCGTCATCGGGGTCGTCGTCTCCCTTGGAACGCAGCTCGTCCGCAGCGTGCGGCCCACGATCCCGGAGCTGGGTCAGTTGGGTGGCGGGCGGTACGCCGACCTCGCCTCGGGCGCTCTGCGGGTCCCCGGTCACCGCATCGTCCGCTTCGACGCGTCCTTGTTCTTCGCCAACGCGGCGTCCTTGGTGGAGCGGGTGAGCGACCTGGTCGCGAGCGCCGAAACGCCGGTGCGGGCGGTCGTCCTCGACGCCGCGGGCATGAACGACCTCGACAGCTCCGGCGCCGCGTCCCTGCTCGAGCTGCACGCGCGCCTCGAGAAGCGCGACGTGCGTCTGTTGTTCGCCGGTGTCCCGACCCACGCCCGCGCCGTCATGGAGCGCGCTGGCCTCGTCGTGCGACTCGGCGCGAGCCGGTTCTTCGTCGACGTGCACGCCGCGATCTCCGCGTCTCGCGCCGAGTCTCCTGACCCACTCCCCGCCACCCCGCCACCCCGGAGCAAGACATGAACATCGAAGCCTTCTACGACGCGCGCACCTTCACCCTGACCTATCTGGTGTGGCATCCCACCAGCCGGGATGCCGTCGTCATCGACCCGGTGCTCGACTACGACCCGGGTGCATCGCGCACGTTCACGGAGTCGGTCGACCAGGTCTCGGCGCGCATCCGAGAAGAGCGCCTCCGCCTTCACGCCGTGCTCGAGACCCACGCTCACGCCGATCACCTCAGCGGCGCGCAGATCCTTCGGCGCCGTCACGAAGCGGACGTGGTCATCGGCGCCGCGATCGCCCAGGTTCAGGAGGTCTTCAAGAGCGTGTTCGACTTCCCCGTCGACTTCCCGACCGACGGCTCTCAGTTCGACCGGCAGGTGTCCGAGGGCGACGTCCTCGAGGCCGGGGCGCTGCGGGTCGAGGTCCTCGAGACGCCCGGTCACACGCCGGCCTGCGTGACCTACGCGATCGGCGATGCGCTCTTCACGGGCGACGCGCTCTTCATGGACGACTACGGCACGGGGCGCTGCGATTTCCCTCGCGGGAGCGCGGCCGATCTCTTCGACTCGGTGCAGAAGCTCTACCGACTGCCTGACGCGACCCGCGTCTTCGTCGGGCACGACTACCAGCCCGGCGGTCGCGAGCTCCGCTACGAGACGACGATCGGAGCCTCCAAACAGAACAACCCACAGCTTCGCGCGGACACCGACAAGGCGACCTTTGTGGCGCTTCGTGAATCCCGTGACGCCACGCTCGACGCCCCTCGGCTTCTGATGCCGAGCGTGCAGGTCAACCTCAACGCGGGCCGTCTGCCGGCCGCACGAGACAATGGCAGGCAGTACCTCAACATCCCCCTCAACCCGTTCCACCACGCCGACGCGCTCGGGGAGCCGGACGCGTGAGAACGGGGCTTCAGCCGAACTCTTCCCACGAGACGAGCCCGCAAACGAACTCCGCAAAGTTGGGGCTACCCCACGCCGCGTTCTCAACGCGCGCTGGCGAAGACGGACACCGCACCGGTCGTTCGAACGTACAGAACACACGCGTCGCCCGCGGCGCACGCGAGCTGAACAGGCGCGTCGGCGCGAAGGTAGGAACCCGGTGCAAGGGAAGCCTCCCCGTCCGCCGTGGGGGTCTGCACGGCGCCGTCGACGACCACCGCGTGCAGGCTCGCGTCGCCCGCGGAGAGCACCGCCCGCCCTCTGGGCCACGAGACGAACATGCCGCCCAGCGTGCCCGCCTCCGGGCTACCCCAGACGTACGCGACCCGGACGCCGGCGTCGGAGGCGCGCTCCGGGTGGACCCAAACGACGTTGGACGCATCGAGGTTCACCGGCGCCTCGTCGGTTTCGAACGCCTGGTCCACCGGACGCACCAAGTAGGGCCCCTCGTCGATCTCTACGTAGGCGAGGCTGTCCCCGCCCTGGACGGCGGTGATGTGGGCCATGCCTCTCGGCTGCGTCCAGAAGGAGCCCGCCGGCATCCACATCGGCGGGGCTGCGGCGTCGTCGTTGTGGACCAGCCCGCGGATGACCACCGCACGGTACGTGACGTTGTGGATGTGCGGAGGCGACGAGAATCCGTCCACCGCGTGGAACATGAAACCCGTCGCCGGCGTCCCGTTTCGGTCCCCGAATACCGTGGCCGCCATCGGGCTGGCGTCGCCGCGCGCCGGGTTGAGCTGCTGCCAGTCCAGGTCGGCCGTCAGGATGATGGCGGCGGCCGGCTGCGCTGTCGGCGCCGTCGGGGCGGTCTCGGCGGCGTGCGCGGGCGTACCGGCGCACGCGGCGAGCGCGAAGAGACAGAGAGGGAGGCGTGTGAAGGTCTTCACTGGGCTCGGCTTCGATGCTTGCTCATGACCCGGCGCCTCGGCTGATGCCGTACTTTTTGAGCTTTCGCCACAGGGTTGTCCGACTGATGCCAAGGGAGTCGGCCGCACGCCCCATGTGTCCTCCGGCCCGTTCGACCGCGTTCTCCAACCGCCGCGCCTCCGGCGGCAGGTCGCGCTGCGGGGCGGCGGGTCGGGTCATCGTCCGGCGCCGTGGATCGTCACCACGGATCTCCGGGGGGAGGTCGGCCTCGACCAGCACGGGGCCCTCGCCCATGACCACCGCATACTCCATGGCGTTCTGCAGCTCGCGCACGTTCCCCGGCCACGCGTAGGCACGGAGCACCGACAGCGCGCCCCTGCTGATGTGTTCGACGCCGCGCGGCGCATCGAGCTGCCCGAGGATGTGCTCGACCAGCGGCTCGATGTCGTCCGGCCGTTCGCGGAGCGGCGGCAGATAGAGGGGGATGACCCTGAGTCGGTAGAGCAGATCAGCCCGAAACCGGCCGGCCTCGACCTCGCTCCGCAGCGCGCGATGGGTCGCCGAGACGACCCGCACGTCCACGGGGATCGGCTCACGACCGCCGACCGGGATGACGGTCTTCTCCTGCAGCACACGCAGCAGCTTGGCCTGCACGTCGAGCGGGAGCTCCGCTACCTCGTCGAGAAACAGGGTGCCGCCCTCCGCCATCCGGAAGTGGCCGGGGTTGTCGCGCACCGCGCCGGTGAACGCGCCTCGTGTGTGCCCGAAGAGCTCGCTCTCCAGGAGGTTGGGCGGGAGCGCGGCGCAGTTGATGGCGCGGAACGGTCCATTCGAGCGCGACGACGCCTGATGAATGGCGTGGGCGATGAGCTCCTTGCCGCTGCCGGTCTCTCCGCGGACGAGCACACTCGCGGCGCTGCGGGCGACCTTCCGCACGTCCTCGAGAAGCCGCTGCATCTGAGGATCCCGCGTGACGATGCCCCAGGGGTTCTCCGTGCTTGGTCGCGCTCCCCGGGACAGCCGGAGGATCCAGCCACCGTCGAAGGGGCTCGCGCGCACCCTCACAAGTCGGTTCTCGCCCGCCTCGGTGGGCCGCAAGATCTCCGCCGAGACAGCGCGACGGGCGGCCATCGCTTCGGCCAGCGGGCGCTCTTCACCGTGGCCACACAGCTGTTTGGGGGCACTGACCCCCATTGCCAGCGCAGCGCCCAGGACGTCCTCGACGTGGG
Organism: Sandaracinaceae bacterium; assembly: GCA_045106715.1. GTDB lineage: Bacteria > Myxococcota_A > Polyangia > Polyangiales > Sandaracinaceae. The sequence continues at coordinate 15,966 of JBGCFC010000207.1, read as the reverse complement.
CGGTGGCGGCGAGCACGCGGAGCTCGCTGTCCAGCACCACCGACGGTCCCACCAGCTCCTCGAAGGCGGCGAGGAGGTGGTCCTGGACTTCGATGGACGTTCTCGACGGCATGCCGTGTCATATCGCGGTGCGTTTCATGTTTCATCTCGTTTCATTCGGATGAAACAGAAACCCGAGGACCGTACACGCGGCGGACCTCGCGAGCGAAGCCGCCACCTGGATCGACAAGGACACCCCGGCCGTCGCCGTTTGCCGCTCCGGAGCCAGGTCGTTGCGCGCCGCGGCGACCCTGCAGAAGCTCGGCTTCACCAAGGTCGCGTCGATGGCCGGCGGCATGATCGCGTGCCGCTGGGTACTGATCCTCGGCGGCTCTGTGAGCCGATGATGAAAAGGACAGCAGCGCGCGGTGCTGCACGCTCACCTGTGCGTGAGAGAAGAGCGCCCCCCAGACGATCTTCTCGCGGAAAAAGTACGGATCGCTCTCTTGCGCATCGGCGAGTTGGCGGGCGGTGGCCTCGGAGATCGTCCCGTCAACGACCTCGATGCCGAGCCGCGGTGCGACGCGGGTCAGCTCCCGAAGGAGCGCCTGCGAGCTCCCGATCATGCCGCCGGGGACGTCATGGTCTCCGTAGACGATCACCTCGAAGTCGATGGGCACGTAGTAGCCCTCGGAGTCGGAGTGGCAGCAGAGGTGCGAGTCGATGAACAGCGTCAGCTCTTCGTCGAGCAGCATGTCGTTCTGAATGTCCCACTGGTCGGGCGGCGGCGCGGGGCGTCGACGGCGGGCGACTGGGTCGCGTGTGGGCAAACGCGCGTCGGAGGTAGTGCAAGAACGAGTAGGGGAAGCTGCTGGTGCACGGCAAGCCGGCTGGGGCCAGCGTTTCCGGTTCGGCATGCTCGGGCACACCGGCCGCCCGGAGAGCGGCGTTGATCGCGACGACGTCCTGGCGGACCCACTCGGCGCCCTCCGCGTCGTGCTGCAGGCAATAGGCGTATCGGCCTACCTCGATACCAAGTCCCACGCGTCCCCTTTGCGCCGACCGTCTCGTTCGAGCGGCTTCTTCCGCGAAGAATACGATACAAATCGCGCGTCCTTTTCCGAAACGTCCCGTCTTCCCTTGTGAAAGCGAGGTCACATGCAGAACGAAGACATCAAGAACACGGTTCGGGGACACTACGCGGAGGTCGCTCTCACGGACGGGGACGCCGGTTGCGCGCCGGGATGTTGCGCGCCGGGAGCCGAGGGTTCGCTGGCGCTCGGCTACAGCGAGGAGGACATCCAGTCGGTCCCCGACGGCGCGAACATGGGGCTCGGGTGCGGCAACCCCCAGGCGATCGCGAAGCTGCGCGCGGGGGAGACGGTGGTCGACCTCGGCAGCGGCGGCGGGTTCGACTGTTTCCTCGCGGCGCGTCAGGTTGGAGAACGGGGCCAGGTGATCGGAGTCGACATGACGAGCGAGATGATCGACAAGGCGCGCAAGAACGCGGAGACACTCGCCGCGACCAACGTCGACTTTCGGCTCGGCGAGATCGAGGCACTCCCGCTGTCCGACAACCAGGCGGACGTCATCCTCTCGAACTGCGTGATCAACCTCTCGCCCGAGAAGGACCGGGTCTTCGCCGAAGCCTTTCGGGTGCTGACTCCGGGCGGACGGCTCGCGATCTCCGACGTCGTGGCACTTCAGCCCTTGCCGGAGCCGATGCGCGAGCGCGCCGAGGCGATCAGCGGCTGCATCGCGGGCGCGGTCGAGGCCACCGAGGTCGAGAGGCTGCTCGTCGAGGCGGGCTTCGAGCAGGTGCGCGTTCAGGTGCGCCCCGAGAGCCGCGCCTTCATCGCCAACTGGTTCCCGGGCAGCGGGGCTGAGAACTACGTCGCGTCGGCCACCATCGAGGCGGTCAAACCCGACGGCACGAACCAGCCCTGCTGCCCTCCGGCCTGCTGCGCATGACCCTGGTCTGGCAAGAGGTGTCCACCCGTCTTCGCCCGTTTGTGCGGCGTCGGGTGGACAGCGACGCGGACGCCGATGACGTCATGCAGAACGTCTTGCTCAAGGCGCATCGCAGCGTCGACGCGCTCGAGAATGTGGAGCGCATCGACGCGTGGTTGTACCGGGTGGCCCGAACGGCGATCGCCGACCACTACCGCGACCGGCAGCGCCACCCCATGGCGCGGAGCAACGCGCCAGAGAGCAGCCACGAGCCCTTCCAGCCGCCGGACGATGCGGCGGCGGAGGAGCTGTCCAACTGCGTGGCGCTGTTCACGACGATGCTGCCTTCGCCCTACCGCGAGGCCATTACGCTGACCGAGCTCGAGGGGCGAACTCAGCGCGAGGCGGCGGAGATGTTGGGCATCTCGCTCTCCGGGATGAAGTCCCGCGTGCAGCGCGGACGCGCGAAGCTTCGCGGCTTGCTCGAACAGTGCTGCGCCATCGAGGTGGACGTGCGTGGGCGCGTCGTGGGCTACGAGCGCCGCGAGATGGGGTGCGGGAGCTCGTGATCTCGCCCGAGCCGGCCCCGACTCAGTACCCGATCGCGCTCACGATGCGGATCGCGGGGCCCGAGGTCGTCAGCAGGTAGCCGTGCTCAAAGTTCCAGAGCGGCGCGCCACGGGCATCGATGACGTGCCATCGCGCGACGGCATCCGCGAAATGGCCGCCGTGAGGGTGCAGGCGCACGAGCGTGGCTGATGCGCCGCCCCAGCCTGTCTTGCGGTGTACGCGCGTGATGCGAGCGAAGTAGGCGCGAAGGGACTCGGCATCGGAGATCATCGAGCGCGACAACGGGTTCACGAACGCGCACGGAGGCGCGTAGAACGACGCGATCCGTTCTGGATCCAGCGCCCCAAAGGCGCGGGCATAGTCCCGAAGAAACGACTCGACACGCGTTCGCAGCATGGGCGTCCGCTAGGGCCAGGCAGTGCGCTGCGCCACCGTCCTCGCCGCGGTAACCCGATGTAACTGACACATTGCGGCGGACGCCTCAGCGCGAAGTTAGAATGGGGCATGGACGCGCCTTCTCCCCCCCGACTTCGCACCAGCCCCCTCGCGATCGCGAGCCTCGTCTTCAGCCTGGCGATCTGCTGCTTCGGCGTGAACGGGGTCGTCTCGGTCGGACTTGGGCTGCTGGCCCTCCTTCGCATCAAGAAGCGCCCCGACGAGCTCACCGGGAGGGGACTGGCGCTTGCCGGGATCGGCCTGGGCGCGTCGTCCATTCTCCTCACGCTCGCCTTCATCGGGTTCATGGTGCATCGCTACGAAGCGGTGACGCCGACGGCGGAAGCCGCGACTGCGTTCATCGCTGCCGGTCAGCTCAACGAGGCCAGCGAGCACTTCACGCGTCCGCTACGGCGCCAAGAGGAGTTCGGGCCCGAGCTGGTGAGGATGCGGGACCGCTTCACCTCCCTCGGGACCTTCGAGGGGCTCGAGAGCGGATGGTCGGTCCGTATCCAGAACGACGTGACCAGCGTGTCCTACGACGCTCGATTCTCGCGTGGCTCGGCCCGCCTGAACTGCAGCTTCGTCGAGGAAGACGGAGAGTACCGGCTGATCTCGTACGACCCCGTGTTCCGAGACTGAAGCCCCGACGACGGGGTGGTTCTAGATTTCGAGGAGGAGTGACGCTGAGTCGCGCTTCGAGGGCTGTCGGCGTACGTAGAGAATCCCGGACTCAGGACGCTAGTCTTCGACGCGCTCGGATTCGGGCACGCCGAGGTCTTCGACGTGCTCGCTCTCCCGCAGGTGGTTCACGATGGGGCACCCCGGCTCGACGCACTCGTGTTCGCCGACGAGCTGGAGCGCCTGGTGGAGCGCGGAGTCGGTCGCCTCGAACCACTTCATGGTGTGCGGAAAGACGTGATCCTCGCCGAAGCGCGCCGCGGTGCCGGTGCGTTTGAGCAGCTCGGTCGTGTCGGCCATGCCGCCCACGAGGAACAGCTCGCGGCCGTCGGCACGCAGGCGGGCTTCGACCGACTCGAGGACTTCGACGCTCGTCAGGTCGAGGGCGCGTGCCCGACGGAGCCGAAGCACCACGGCCTTCACGCGGTTCTCCATCGTCGCGTTCTCGAGCGCATCGGTCAGCTCGCTCGCGGCACCGAAGAAGGCCTGGCCCTCGATGTTGATGAGGCGGATGTGGCGGCACTGCAGCGCGGTCACCCGTTGGTCGTCGGGCGGGAGTTCCATCATGCGGTTGTTCTCGTCGAACACGATCGGGTGCACGGTCAACATGCGCGCGCGCCGGAGAAACAGGATGAGGCTGACGACGACGCCGAGGTAGATCGCCTGGTCGAGTCGAAACACGAGGGTGCCCAGCACGGTCACCGAGAACGCCACCGCGTCCGACCGGCGCGCCCGGAAGATGCGCCTCACCCGAGCACGGTCCACCAGGTTGAACGCCACCACCATCAGCAGGCCCGCGAGCGCGGCCACCGGCGTCTCGTTTACGGCCGGGCCGAGGAAGACGAGGATGGGGATGACCATCAGGCCGCCGAACGCGCTCGCCAACCGAGATGCGGCCCCGGACTGCAGGTTGAGCGCGCTCCGCGAGGGGCTGCCGCTGGTCGGGTAGGCGCCGAAGAGGCTCGCGGCGAGGTTGGCCATGCCCTGACCGACGAACTCCGTCGAGAGATCGAGCGGTTGCCCTGACTGCCCCGCCACCGCGCGTGCCACCGCGGACGACTCGACGAGGGAGAGCACCGTGGCCGCGATGGCGACCGGCAGGAGCTGCACCGTCGGCTCGAAGCTCCAGTCCGCGCCCGGCAGCGTCAGCGGCGGGAACCCCTCGGGGATCGGGGCGAGGTCCGCGATGCGCACGAGCCCGTGGGTCTTCAGGTCGAGCGCCCAGCTCAGCAGCGTCGCGGTGCTGAGCACCATCATCGCGGCCGGGAGCTTTCGATTGAACGCGCGAAGGCCCGCGATCAGCGTCGCGCACCCGAGGCCCACGCCCACGGCCAGGAAGTCGGCCTCCCCGAGCGAGCCGCCCCATCCCATCAACCGATCCAAGAGCGGTCCACTCGGCGCCGGCGTGCCCGTGAGGTGGTGCAACTGACCGACGCCGATCAGCAGCGCCGCGCCGGTGATGTACCCGACGACGACCGGCGACGAGATGTAGTCCACCAGCACCCCGAGCCGCAGCACCCCGGCGCCCAGCTGGATGATGCCCACCAGGAATGCGAGCAGCATCGCGGTCGGGATCGGGTCGAGCCCGGCGGCCGCGGCACCCGCCGTGCCGACCAGCAGGCTCAGTGCGTTGGACGGCCCGGTGACGACATGGCGTGACGAGCGAAAGAGCGCCCCGACGATGGTCGGGATGCACGTCGCGTAGAGACCCATCACGGGCGGCAGGCCTGCGATCATCGCGTAGGCGATGCCCTGCGGAACGTTGAGGAACGTCACCGTTGCGGCCGCGGTCAGATCGCGCGTCGCCTCGTGACGGGAGTACCCCACGAGATCGGTGAACGGGAGCCACCGCCGGATCCCCGGCCTCATCGCTGACCTCGGCGGCGCACGGGGGGACTATGCCAGGCCCCGGGAGGACTGCAGCTTTTCGCGGTGGTTCGACGCGTGCGGCCCTATGATCGCGCCCAATGCGACCCCTCGGACTCCTGGTGCTCTTCCTGACCGCGTGTGGCCCTCGGGCCGAGCGGGTGCCGGAGCCGTCGGCGCCATGTGAGCGGCTGGGCGACCGTTGCACGACCCCGGAGGGGCCCCTCGGCGTGTGCAACGTCACGCCGGGTGACTGCGATGAGCCGCCCTGCCTCGCCTGTATCTCCCAGCATTGAAGAAGGCTGGGCGTGAGCTCATATCGTGTCGCTGCAGAACGGAGCCTCCGGCTCCGGAAAGCGGACCTCGCACTCCGCCCGGCCCCCCAACGTCGGGATGTCGGAGAGGTTCACTCGTCCGCTGCCGGTCGACTCTTCGCCAAGGTTGTAGGCGTCGCCTTCATCGAGGCCAATCGTGAGATAGCCCTCTTCTACGGCGTCGCCCGCTGTTTGGTAGTTGAAGACGAGGACTTCGGTTCCAACGGTGTAGTCGGGCTGCGTCCTGCACGAATCCCAGTTGAGGGTGCCCTCCAGGACCATTCCAGTCGAAAGTAGCGGATACGCATCCGGAAACGGCAGCTCATCGATGCGAACTTGCACGGCACGCCGGCCGTTCCGACCGGGGCCGTCCAGCGTCGCTTGAGGTCCGCTGTCTTCGATCACGGTCCCGCGGATAAAGTGGCTGAAGTCGGTGGCGCAGACGCAATGCACCGGCGCCAGGCATGCCGGAGGGCCACCGGACTGGCCCAGACATCCTCCGAGGACGAGCGCGGCCAGGGAGAACACGAAACTAGGGGCACTTCGCAGAGTCGGCATGGAGATGACCGTATGAGCGGAACTGCGTCGTGTCGACGGTGATGTGTACCGGATGTGAACAAATCGGGTCCCGGAAACGCCCATGAGTGTGCAATTCTGGGAATGTCATGGACTACGAGTCTGCATCGAGCGAGCTGCTGCGGGCCCTGCGCGGCCCGCGTTCGCAAGTCGCGCTCGCGCGCCGGTTGGGCTACCGCGGCAACCCGATCACCGACTGGGAAAACGGACGACGCTATCCGAACGCGATCGAGGCGCTTCGCGTGGCGGAACGCTGTGGCGTCGACGTTGAGGAGGCCTTTCTGCGATTTCACGAGACGCTGCCGCTGCACCTCGGAGAGCTACCGAAGTGGCTCAACGGGATTCGTGCGACGAGATCGGTGTCTGCTCTGGCTCGGGCCATGGGGTGCTCACGGTACTCCGTGGCGCGCTGGCTCAAGGGAGCGTCGACGCCTCGTCTCCCCGACTTTCTTCGCTTGGTCGACGCGATCACAGGACGGGTCACGGAGCTCGTCGCGGAACTTGTCCTCATTGAGGAGGTGCCCGCGTTTCAGGCCCGCCATCGGGCGGTGGTCGCCGCTCGCACAGTCGCGGTCGACGAGCCCTGGAGCGAGGCCATCTTGCGGGTCATCGAGACGTCTTCCTCTGAGGCGAGCGACATCGCTGCGCAGCTGAAGCTCGAGCCCGAAATTGTACGGCGCGTGCTCGCTCGCTTGGCCGAGGCGAACATCGTGGAGAGGCGACCTCACGGCTACCACGTGGTGGGTGACCTGAATGTCGACACGTTCCAGCGTCCCGGCGCGCGCGACCGACTTCGCGAACACTGGAGTGGTGTGCTCGCGCAGCGGGCAGGCTCGCTGCGTGAGCATGAGACGTTTGGGTACAATCTCATGTCTCTGTCCGAGGAGGACTTCCATGAGGCGCGGGAGGTGCTCCGCCGTGCCTACCGAGAGATTCGCTCCCTCGCTGCGACTTCCACCGGGCAAGAGAGAGTCGCGTTCGTCGGGATGGGTCTGCTCGAGTTAGGAGGCGATCCAGACTCCAAAACCGAAGAAGGAAGCTGAACGGCGAATGGCTCTACGCGCACGTCTCGCAGGCGCACCCCGACGCCTCCACGTGCGTGGCGTCAGGGTGTTCACGGGTAGAGCGGGGCGCTCGAATCGGGCTCGCCCAGCCTTTCGACCTGAAGCCCGAAGGGTCAGCGGCGGTCGTTGGCGACGTTGACGGCGATCGCGCGGCCGTCCACGCGGGCTCCGTCCATGGCCTTGATGACGCGGCTGGCGTCCTTGTGGCTGGCGAGCGTCACGAATCCGAAGCCGCGGGAGCGGCCGGTCGACGGGTCTTCGATGACCACCGCTTCGAGCACTTCGCCGTGTTGTTCGAACGCCGCCTTGAGGCTGCGGTTGTCGGTGTCGTAGCTGAGGCCACCGACGAAGAGTTTGGAGGGGATCGCCGGGGCCGACATGCGTCCGCCGCCGCCGGCCATGTTCTCGAGGATCTCCTCGACGCTCGGAACGGGGTGCGTGCGCAGCTCTTCGGCCGTGACGACCTCGAGCTCACGGGGACCTTCGTCCCGCTTCTGCCAACGGCGCTCTTCTTTGTCGCGCTTCTTGCGCGCCTTCTTGTTCTCGCGGGCTCGCTTGCTGGGGGTGGTCATCGGTTGGACCCCCCAAGACGGAGTTCACGGGAACGGGCTCGATCTGTCGAAATGAACAACCTGAGTTTCTCTTTCTCTCTCGGTAACGGCAGGCCAAAGCTGGCCGGCTCGGCAGGAGTATAGGGGGATCGACGTCCGGGCGCCGGTGGCGGCCCGATCGCGCCGCGACTCGACGCGACGTGTCCTCCCATCTGCCCTGGGATGCGCCGCTATACACCGCATTTGCCTCCGCGTCTCCCCGACGTCGGTCAAGGCGCTGGTCAGCGGTCCCGCACCCCGTTCAGCACCAGCCCCACGATGCGCCGCGTCTTCGGCACGAGCGTTGGCTCTTCGGAGCGCACCCACGTCTTGACGAAGCTGTACAGCACCCCGTCCATCACGATCGCGGCCTCACGTGGGCTGCGATCGCCGAGCTCGTCCGGGTGCTGGGCGAAGAGCCGCTCCCAGTGGCGCTCGAGCTCCATGTCGTCTTCGTTGTACTCGGACAGGTCCGGCAGGTCGTACGGCCGAAGGATCAACAGCGAGAACAGGGCGCGCCGCCGGGCCGCCATCTCGAGCATCTCCCGAACGCGGAGCTCGAGCCGCTGCGGCAGGCTCAGGTCCTCGGGGAGTTCACGGCCGAGGGTGGCGTAGAGGTCCGCCATCAACTCTTCGATCATCGCTTCGAACAAGCCCTGCTTGCTGCCGAAGTGGGCGTACACCGTCGGCGGCGTGAAGCCGGCTTCCTTGGCGATCGCCTGCACCGTCGCCGCGCGATACCCGGACCGGGCGAAGCAGGCGGCGGCGGCGGCGAGCAACGCGTCGCGGGTGGATCGAGGGGGCTGAACGGCGGCACTCATTCGATACCGGCGACTCTAGCGCACTTGACTCTGGAGTAAAGTACCCTAAACCCCGGAATCAATGGACACCGCGTCGTTCCGCCCGCCGCCGTCTCTCGCGAAACGGTTGGCGCTGCTCGTTGGCGTGCTCGTGCTCGGCGGGCTCGGCGCCGCCATGGCTGGGCGGCTGGGCGAGGCGATGGAGGACCAGGCGGCGTTGGAAGCGGAGCGCGTGGCCTCCGCGGAGGCGGCGGGGGCAGCGCGGCAGGTGGCGGTCGTGAGCCCGCAGGCGACCGAAACCGCCCCTCTCGTCGTGCTCACCGGGACGCTCGAGCCCGTCCAGTCGGCCGGCTTGGCGTTCGAGGTCGGCGGTCAGGTGAACCGGCTCGAGGTCGCGCTCGGCGACGAAGTCGAAGAAGGCGATCTGTTGGTCGCGCTCGATCGCTCGAGCGTCGGCGCCGCCTCAGCGCAGTCCCGCGCCGCCATCGATGTCGCGAACGCCAACGCGGAGATGGCGCGGGACCGGGTCCGCTTGCTTGAGCCGCTCGTCGCAGCGGGGTCCATGGCCGAGCGCGAGCTCATCACCGCGCGGCAGCAGCTCAGCATCACCGAAGCGCAGCTGATGCAGGCGCGGGCGGGTCGGCGTCAGATCGCGGCGACCTCCGCCAACCACGTGCTTCGCGCGCCGTTCGACGGCATCGTCACCCAGGTCCCCAGCGGGGTCGGAGTGCCGTCCACCCCGGGCATGCCGTTGGTCCGGGTCGAAGACCTGTCCGCGCTGCGCCTGCGCACGACCGTTAATCGACGCGAGCTCGAAGCGCTCCAAGTCGGAGCCAGGGTGCAGATCGAAGGGGCCCCCGTCGACGGTGTGCTCGAGACTGTGGTGCGCTCACTCGACGCCGACACCCGGCGCGCCCCGGTGGAGGTGCGTGTGCCGAACGACTCGGGCCAGCTCGTCGCGAACGCGTTCGTGCGGGCTTCGATCGCCATCGGGGAGCCGCGTCCGGTGCTGTCGATCCCCGCGACAGCCCGCCGCCCCGACGGCTCGGTGCTGGTCGTCGAGGACGGATCCCGTCTCGTCGCGCGTCCCGTCATGGCGACCCCGGGGGCCGACGGCGCCTGGATGGTGACGGACGGACTGAGCCCGGAGGACCGCGTCGTGCTTCGGCCCGCCTTGGTGCGTGAAGGTGCGGTCGTCGTCCCCGTCGAGCCGCCGGCGACCCAAGCGACCGCGGGGCTGACGCCGTGACGATCTCGGACGTCGCCATCGAGCGGCCGGTCTTCACGACCATGGTCTCGCTCGCCATCGTGGTGCTGGGCCTGCTCGGCCTGACCACGCTCGGGGTGAACCTGTTCCCGGACGTGCAGTTCCCCGTCGTCACCGTGACGACCGTCTACCCCGGCGCGTCGCCCACCGAGGTCGAGCGCGAGGTCACCGAGCGCGTGGAGGACGCCGTCGTCTCGATCGCGGGCGTGGACCGCATCCAGAGCTTCTCCAGCGAGTCGGTCTCGAACGTCGTCATCCTGTTCGAGCTCGACGCCGACCCGATGCAGTCCGCCACCGAGGTGCGGGAGCGCGTCGCGCAGATCCGGGCGGCCTTGCCGCGCGACACCGAGGACCCGACCATCGCGCGCGTCGACGTCGGCGCGGCCCCGATCCAGCTCTACACGCTGTCGGGCGACATGACGACCGAGGCGCTGCGCGACTACGCCGAAGATCAGCTCAAGCCCACGCTCGAACAGGTCGACGGAGTGGCGAGCATCCGCGTGCTCGGCGGGCGAGAGCGCCAGATCAACGTCGACGTGGACCTCGACCGCGCGCAGGCTCAAGGCCTCAGCGCGGCGATGATCGCCGACCGTATCCGCGCCGAGAACATGAGCGTGCCCGGCGGCGGGTTCGACGAAGGCGAGCGGCGTATCGCGGTCCGCACGCTGGGTGAGCTGAGGAGCATCGAGGAGCTCCGCAACCTCCCGCTTCGGAACGCGCCCGGCGGCTCGATGGTGCGCATGCGCGACGTGGCGGACGTGGCCGACGACTTCGCCGACGCCACCACCCTGGTGCGCGCCAACGGCGAGGCCTCGATCGTCTTCGAGGTGCTCAAGGCGTCGGACGCGAACACCGTCGCTGTCGCCGAGGGGGTGCGCGCGCGCCTCGACGAAATGGAAATGCCGAACGGCGTGCACGCCGACGTCATCATGGATCAGGCGGAGTACATCCTCGAGAACGCGCACGAGGTCGAGATCGCGCTCGTCTTCGGTGGCGCGATGGCCATCCTCGTCATCCTCCTGTTCCTGCTCGATCTGCGCAGCACGTTCATCACCGGGCTCGCCCTGCCGACCTCCGTGCTGGGCTCGTTCTTCCTGATGTGGCTGCTCGATTTCACGCTCAACATGATGACCCTCCTGGGTCTCTCGTTGGCCATCGGGCTGCTCATCGACGACTCGATCGTCGTTCGCGAGAACATCATGAAGTACCTCGAAAAGGGGTACTCCCCGAAGGAGGCGGCGCGCAAGGGCACCAAGGAGATCACGCTCGCCGTCGTCGCCACGACAGCGGCCATCTGCGCGGTGTTCGTGCCGGTCGCCTTCACTGGCGGCATCGTGGGGCAGTTCTTCCGTGAGTTCGGCCTGACGATCGCGGGCGCGACGCTCATCTCGACGTGGGTCGCTTTCACGCTCGACCCGATGCTCTCGGCGCGCCTCGCCAAGGTGCGTGACCCCGACGCGCCGCCCACCTTCGGCGAGCGCATCAAGCGGCCGTTTGTCGTCTTCTACGACACGCTCGACCAGCTCTACGGCTGGATGCTGACCTTCCTGCTCAAGCGCAAGCTCACGATGGCCGGCGTGCTGATCGTGAGCTTCGGCGCGCTCTTCGGGAGCTGCGCTCTCGTCCCCTTGATGGGCAGCGAGTTCGCCGCCGCCGAGGACCGAGGGCAGTACAACGTCGACATCGAGCTTCCCGCCGGGACGCGCCTCGAAGAGTCCGCGCGGCTCTCGCTTCCCGCCGAGCAAGAGCTGAACAGTGACCCCCGCTTCGTCACGGTCTACTCCCAGGTCGGCGTCAGCCAGCGCAGCAACCGCATCACCTACCGCATCGTCGCCGTGCCGAAGACCGAGCGCGACCTCGACCAACAGGCGCTGTGGGCGCTCACCCGCGAGATCATCCAGCGCCACATGCCGGAGGGTGAGATCACCATCACGCCTCCGTCGATGGTCGAAGGCGCACGCGACTACCCGATTCAGATCGACATCCTGGGCGATGACTACGAGACCCTCGAGCCCGTCGCCGAGCGCTTTCAGGAGCTGATGGCGACGATTCCCGGCACGACGGACGTCGACCTCCAGTACTCGCCCGGCAACCCTGAGGTCGGCATCCGCGTGAACCGGGACCGTGCCGCACAGATGGGCGTGCCGACGGCGGCGCTGGCGCGCGCCATTCGCGCCAGCATGGAAGGGGAGGTCGCTGGCACGTACCGCGAGGAGGACGACGAGGTCGACATCCGTGTGCGTCTGCAGGAGCGCGACCGCTCCGACGTCCGCCGGCTCGCGTCGATGGAGCTCCCTACACCCAATGGCGCCGTGCCGCTGTCCGACCTGATCAGCGTCGAGCGCTCCGAGAGCCCGGCGGAGATCCAGCGGGCCAACCGCCGCCGCGTCATCACCCTGACCGCGTCTCCCGGCAGCCGCGCGTTGGGCGACGTGGTCGCGGAGTTTCAGCGCCGGGTCGACCAAGAAGCGCTGCCCGACGGCATCGCCTGGGACCTTCAGGGCCAGGCGAAGATGATGAACGAATCCAACGAGAACATGAGCATCGCGTTCATCCTCGGGATCCTCTTCATCTACCTCGTGCTCGCCTCGCAGTTCGAGTCGTTCCTCCACCCGATCACGATCATGATGGCGCTCCCGCTCGCGGTGGTCGGCGCGTTCGTGGCGCTCTTCCTTCAGGGCTCGACGCTATCGATGGGGGCGACCATCGGCTTGATCCTGCTCATGGGGTTGGTGACCAAGAACGGGATTCTCCTGATCGACCACGCGGTGCAGAAGGTCCGCGAAGAAGGCTGGGACCCGAAGCGCGCGATCCTGCATGCGGGCCCGGCGCGGTTGCGTCCGATCTTGATGACCAGCGCCGCGATGGTGCTCGGCATGTTGCCGACCGCGCTCACGGTCGGTCCGGGCTCCGAGTTCCGCTCCCCGATGGCGATGGGGGTCATCGGCGGTGTCATCAGCTCTACCGTGTTGACCCTGGTCGTCGTCCCGGTGATCTACCTCATGATGGAGTGGGTGCGTGGCTGGTTCGCGCGCTGGGTGCTCGGCCAGGCAACCCCCATCCGGGGCTCGGCCGAGGTCGCGCCGGCGTTCGAAGAAGAGACCGCACCCGCCGAGGAGTGACTCGACATCGACTATTGGGTGGCCGAGTCCGCCGAGGGTGACCGCGGCTTCCTGCCGCAGGCCATCGAGCTCTATGTGGGTGGCGGGCTTGCGTGGAGGGGTAGAGTAGCCGTCCGACCGCCTCCACCGGATCGTCACTGAGTCCGCGGGAGGCATGCTCTTCGACCGAACCCTTCCGTGTCCGGGGGTCTACGTCGTGGGTTCTGGGCAGGTGCGTGCTAGCGTGCCGCATGGATCGCGCCCCCGCCGTTCCCACTCACGTCGCGCTCCCCGCGGGCCTCGCAGAGCGTCTCCAGCGCGTCGCCGACCTGGCTGGCGTGGACCGCGCGCGGGTCTTGCTCGAGGCCGTGACGCGCGGCTTGCCCGGTCTCGAGACGGCGACGGGGGCCAGCGTGCGCGTGCCTCGGTGCGCGCGGTGCGGGGCCCGCCCGAGTGTGGCGGAGGTCGACGGAATCGGGATGGCGGCGTGTCGTTCATGCGGCGGGGTCTGGCTCGACAACGCCAGCGCGCTTCTGTTGGCGAAGGCTCCCTCCGCGACCGTGGAGTCGATCGCCGCCCAGCTCGCGGAGGAGGCTTCGGGGCCACGTCCGGTCGATGCTGCGCTCGCGTGTCCGGTCTGCCGTGCGCCCTTGGATCGCGTCGAACACGAGGGGGTCGGTGCGCTCGACACATGCGGCGTGCACGGCACGTTCTTCGACCGCGGAGAGTTGGCCCCCATGGTGGCCCGGCTTCGGCAGCGCCTCGCCAACCAGGTGATCCTCCGCGGCGCCAACCTCGACGCCGACCTCGAGCGCGTCGCCGAGCTCAACGAGTCTGTTCGCGCCGAAGGGCGGGCCTACGAGCGCGACTGGGGTTCCGGTGAGTGAAGAGGGGATCGCGCTGTCCCTCGAGTCCTGCGCCGTGTTCTCGCCAGGTCGAGGATCGCGTGCGATCGTCCGCCCATGCCGCAGTTCGACGCATCCTCCGCTGAGTGCCAGCTGTTCACCTTCAAGGAGGGCTTGCTCTCCGCCGTAGCTCACGATCTCGAGCTTTCGGTTCGCACCTTCGAGCTCCAGCTCGAGGACGACTACAGCGGACTCTCTGCGCGCTTCGACACCCGCTCGATCCGCGTGATCGACGCGATCGTGGACGGGCGCCGCTCCTCTTCTTCGTTGAGCGCGAAGGACAAGACCAAGATCGAATCCAACGTGCTCAAGGACGTGCTGCCGACCAAGCGTGGCACCGAGGCGGTGTTTGCGTCGACGTCGATTACGGCGGTGGACGCGGGCTGGGAGATCCGCGGCACCCTCAAGCTGAATGGACGCGAGAAGGAGCTGGCGATTCCGGTGTTCAAGAATGACGGCAAGGTCATCGGCGAGGTGACGCTCCACCAGCCTGACTTCGGGATCAAGCCGTACTCCGCCATGCTCGGCGCGCTCAAGATTCAGCCGGACGTCAAGGTCCGTGTCACCTGCACCCTTCCGGAGTGAGGCCCACGGCCACTTGGGGTGAACGAAGCGCGTCAACGTAAGAGCCACACCTCGACGGCGGGCGCCGGCATCCGTGATGAGCGTCCGTTCCATCTAGGTCGATCCGCACCGGCCGTATCCGGCGTGTCGTTGAGAAACTGAACACCGTGGTGAACCGTTGAGGTTGGCGTGCGTCTACCGACCGGCCTCGTGTGATGTGAACCCCCGTCCGCCGCGCGCGGCCTGGATTTATGGTATTTCGCGAGGGTCGCGCGTCAGCGGCGATGCGACCTGAACATCGAGCGTCCCCCCGGGCGCTCCTACGAAACAGGAGAATGACTATGGGCAAGCTGCTTCAAAAGGGATCCAACGGCGACGACGTCACGACCCTTCAGAACGACCTCAACGCGCTCGGCTTTACCATCGGTGCCGACGGCATCTTTGGAGACAACACGCTCTCCGCCGTCGAGCAACTCCAGTTCATGTTCGGCTACACTGTCGACGGCAAGGTCGGCGAGGGCACCCTCGGGTTGATCAGCCGTCAGAAGGCCAACGGCTGGAGCTGCGCCGCGGAGGGCGGACTCAAGCAGGCTCTGAAGGCGCAGGGCAAGCAGAACGACAGCGGCACCGACAAGGGCGCTGACCTGCCCCGCACGCTCAAGCCCGGGGCCGAGGGCAACGACGTGGCGTTCGTGCAGCGCAAGCTTCGCGCGCTGGGTCTCGATGCGCCGCTCACCGCGACGTTCGACGAGAAGACCAAGGACGCGGTCACGGCGCTGCAGAGCGAGTTTGGGTACGACGTCGACGGCATGGTTGGGCCGGCCACCAACAAGTTGATCGATGCCAAGCTGGGAGCGGGTTGGAAGAAGGGCTGAGTCTGAGGACAGCGGCTCGTGTCGGTGACCCCGCAGGGCTGTGCGCTGCGGGGTCTTCCTTGTGTGCGCCCCGCTGGTCCTGGGTCGCGCTGGTCCTGGGTCCCGGGTACGTTGGGGGGCGGTCCCGGGCACGTTTTTGGTCGGTCCCAAGGTCCCGGGCACATTCTTGGTCCGTTCTTGCGCTGAGGGCCGTATTGGGGGCTCTTCGTCCTACGGTGCGACCGAACAGAGCCCTCGGGGCTCGCGGCACCACCCAAACCGCGCCCCGCGGCCACCAATCCGGCCCCACCCGTCCTCCGCCGCGGCCTCCAGACGCACCGATGCGACGCCACCCGAGGGCAACGTCGCTCTCCCCAACCTTGAAGGCCGCCTACGTCTCGAACGCCGCCATCGCCGCGCCGTGATGCACGCGCATCCAGTAGGTCCCCG
>JBGCFC010000206.1:0-4102 GCA_045106715.1 Sandaracinaceae bacterium | reverse complement strand
GCTCCTCCCGCTCTTCCGTGGTCAGCGCACCGGGCGGACCCTGCCCCCGTCCACGTTCGCCTGCTTCACCCATCCTCGCACCGCCGACTCCGTCAGGCCGAGGTCCTTCGAGACCTCCCCGATGGACCGGTCGCCACGCTGGCAGAGCTCGACCACCTCCAGCTTGAACTCCGGCGTGAACTTCCTTCGCTTCCTTCGAGCCATGAACACCTCCTACCCCATCGAGGGGCTGTTGGGGGGTGTCCACGAAACCGGGGTAGGCCCACACCATTTACGGGTGGCGCTTGTGCGCCACGGACGAGGGGCAAGCCCCTCGAGCTCCCCGTCTCCGATGGATCGACCGTCTTTGAGTCGTTCTCGCGCGTGCGGCCGCGCTCCTCGCGACATGCTTGCACAAGCGAGAAATCACCATTTACGGGTGGCGCTTGTGCGCCACCGACGAGGGGGCAGCCCCTCGAGCTGCCCGTCTCCGAACTAGCGACAGTCCTTGAGTGAGATGCGCGCTTCAGCCCACCTCGAGTCGAGTCGAGCTCAGCGCCATTCGAGCTGGTACGTCACCGACATCGCCGTCGCGCGCGGAGCCAGCGCGACATGGGCCTCGTCTGCGAACACGAGCGTAGCCCCCTCGAGCAAACCGACCAAGGCCGTCCGCCAGTACGGGATGCCGATGAGCGCGTTGCCCTGGATCTGCACCTCTGCGCTTGTGTCGCCGGTCTTTCGCATCTCGATCAGGTCGTGCTGATAGAGCCGCCGCCAAATCGCTCACTTCGGTTGAGCACGGTCCACGGGGTCACACCACCGTGCTTCGCAGCTTTCGCAAGCGTGCCCCAGAGCGTCCCGTTGAGCCGGCGCGCGGCCACGTTGCCGAGGGCCAGTGTCTCCGCCTCGCTCAACCCGAGCGCGTCGATGGCGCGGTAGTGCGCAATGGCGTGGTTCATCGGCAGCCACTGCGTGATCATCGTGTCCAGTCGGATGCCGTCGGTCCAAGCCGGGCCCAGCCTCGACTCGTACGCCTCCAGCAGCCCCTCGGCGGAGAGGCCATCGCGGGACGACGCGAGCAAGGTGCTGCGCACGAGGACGTCGGGCATTTCGTAAGAAAGACGGTGGGAGGAAACGAGGCTGAAGGGGAGTCTCAGACGCCCGAACGATGGAGTCGAACCAGGCTCTGTTCGCCGGGCACGCCCACACGAAGTGGGAACCCGTACACGCCCGTGCCGCGGTGCACGTACATGCGGTCCGTGCCACGCGCCCAGAAGCCGTGGTCGGGAATCGACGTGAACCCGCTCACGAACGTCCACGCGGCGCCGAGGCTCAAGAGCCCCACCTGTCCGCCGTGCGTGTGGCCGCTGAGGACCAGGTCGCCGTGCCCCTCGGGCAGGTGCTTGAACGCGCCCGGGTCGTGAAGCAGGACCACGCGGAGGTGGCCGTCTCGGCGGGGGAAGCGCTCGCACACGTCGGCGAGGCGCTCCTTGCGCTCACGGAAGCTGAAGTCGCAGCCCAGGATTTGCAGCGGACCGGTCGGCGCCTCGAACACGGCTTCCTCGTCCACGAGCAGGGTGACCCCGCAGCGTCGGAGCGCGTTCCGGACCAGCGCCGGCGCCTCGTGATCGTGGTTGCCGAGGCATGCGAACACGCGGCCCTCGTAGGCCTTGAGCGGCATCAGGGCGTCGACCATCACCTGCGGGTCGGCCTGCGACTCCATGGTGAGGAAGTCCCCGGTCAGGAAGATGACGTCCGGTGCGCGCTCGACGGCGCGCTCGCAGATGCGGCGCAGGCGCTTAACGCTCATCAGGGGGCCGAGGTGGGGGTCGGTGATCTGCACAAAGGTGAGCGGACGCGGTGACGTGCCCGAGCCCCGCGGGTAGCGGCCAACCTCGTTTGTGGAGGCCTCGCCGTCGAGCACCAGGTCGATCTCTTCTTCACGCGTGTAGAGCGACTGCACGACCCCGACCGCGGCCACCACAAACGGGACCCACGCGCCGTAGGGCTCGAACCCAAACGCGGTGATCACGGCCCAGGGGAGGGCGAGCCACGTCCCGGCGGTGAAGAAGAACCCGGGCACGCTGATGAGCGCGCGCCACCAAAGTGGGCGCATGCGGGGCTGAGTGAGCGCCAGCATGTGGATGTGCACCGCCGCTTGAAGCCCGATGTAGACCGGCGCGATGCCCTCGAACAGCGGGTAGAGGCCGATCGCGCACAGCGCCTGCACGGTGAGGATCACCGCCACGAAGGACGCGAAGTAGCGGTTGCGGAAGAGGCCGGCCGCGAGCGTGACGGCAAGCGCGCTGACGATTGTACCGAGGGCGAACCAGGACACCGCTTCGGTGTGGGGCGCGGAGGTCGCTAAGTCCAGGCGCCCGCGGGCTACGGGCTCCAGTCGTCGAGCTGCGCGATGCGCATCATCGTTTCGGTGAGGTAGTCGGATACCCGCTTCGCGGGCAGGTCCTGCCCGATCGCGCGAAGACGCAAGACATCGTTCAGCGTGAGGTAGAGCGCGTTGCCGAAGAGCATGAACGGGAGGACGCCAAGCGCTCCGTCGGAAGGGGGCGCATAGGTCGCGATCTGAGCCGACAACGCCATCGCCCCCGGAGCCGTGGCCGAACGGGTTTGGGTCAGCGGGAAGCTCGAGGACGAGGTGAGCTGCGCGCAAAGGCGGATGTAGTCATGGCCGCCGTCGTCGTCGTCGAGCTTCGCCGCGACGGTGTCCACCAGCAGCCGAACCCACGGCTCCGGCCCGCGGTCAGGGAGCTCTCGCCACGCTTCGACCCGGGCCGAGAACCGCTCCGCCATCGGGCTCGAGTGGCGCTCCAGAACACACTCGAGGAGCTCGAGGCGTCCCCCGAAGTAGTAGTCCACCGCCGACACGTTCTTCTGGCCGGCACGCGAGGCGACCTCGCGGAGGGAGACCGCCTCGACGCCTTGCTCGGCGAACAAGTGCTCGGCCGCCCTGAGCAACGCCAGACGTGTCAACTCCCCGCGACGCATGCGCCGAATCTACCAGTCGACGCGTCCCGGCGTCGCCCCGGGGGGGATTCCGCCACCGTGCCGCGACGGCTCCAGGAATACTTTGTAAGTCGACCGCTTTACAAATCTAATGCATGCGACTTATGTTGTCGCTTGCTCGGACAGAACGACTTGGAGGTCTTGGTGAACCGATTCCCGTCCCGCGTGCTCGTGCTTGTGTTGCCGCTGTGTTGGCTAAACGCGTGTGATTCGTCTGGACCCGCCGATGCTGACGCCGAGGCGGCGGATGACGGTGGAGGGGGTGACGCGGCCCCGTCCGATGCGGGGACGCCGGTGGACGACGGCGGGCTGGCGGACGCGGGAACGGTGGGCGACGCCGGCGCCGCGGACGCAGGGCCGGACGGAGGCCGGGACGCCGGCTCGGATGCGGGCCCGGCGGATGCGGGGCTGGACCCGGCGATGGACCCGGCGATGGACGGGACCGCGTGCATTGGCGGCAGCGAGTGCGCGTCGGGTCACTGTGTCGACGGAGTCTGTTGTGACTCAGCGTGCGCCGGCACCTGCGAGTCGTGTCGGGCAGAAGACCACGCCGAGGCCGCGGGTGTCTGCGCGCCCGTCACCAACGGACTGGACCCCGACGAGGAGTGCACCGCGGACGCGGCCACCTGCGCCCTCGGCACGTGCGACGGGATGGGGGCGTGCGGCGCCGTGGCCGACGGGACGGTGTGTCGCGAGGCCGATGGCATCTGCGACGTGGCGGAGACGTGCCTGGCGGGCAGCTGCCCCGCCGACGGGGTGGTCGGGCATGGCATCGAGTGCCGCGCGGCCAGCGGGTTGTGTGACGTAGGGGAGACGTGCGATGGGGTGAGCCCAGCGTGCCCGACCGATTCGATGCGCCCGGGAGGCACGCTCTGTCGCGACTCAACGGGCGGGTGCGACCCGGAGGAGCGGTGCACCGGCGAGACCCCAGAGTGTCCGGCAAACCAGATCTCCGCGGCCGGATTCGAATGCCGTCCGAGCGCCGGCGCCTGCGACGTGGCCGAGGTCTGCGATGGAACCGACGCGGCCTGCCCAGCCAACCAGGTGGCCACGGCGAGCGCCGTGTGCCGCGACCCAGCTGGGCCATGCGACGTGGCAG
>JBGCFC010000205.1:0-25847 GCA_045106715.1 Sandaracinaceae bacterium | reverse complement strand
CGAGGAGTCCCCACCGGATGACGTCGAGGCGGCATGGGAGGAGCCGGTTCGCCGGAGCCGCGCCATCATGGGTACCAACTTCCAGATCAGCGTGCTCGGCCTGCCGGAAGAGGAGGCCGCCCCCCTGATCGAGCGCGCGCTCGACGAAATCGCCCGCCTCGAGGACGTGCTGAGCGAGTGGCAGGACGACAGCGAAATCTCGCGCATCAACCGGGCGGCCGGTCAGGCGCCCGTCGAAGTGGGTCCCGACTCGTTGCGGGTCGTGGAGGCCGGGCTCGATGTGTCGCGCTGGTCGGACGGCGCGTTCGACATCTCCTGGGCGGCCCTCCGCGGCCTCTATCAGTTCCAGCCTCACGAGCGCCGCGTCCCGCCGATCGCCGACGTGCGCGCACGGCTCCCGCGCGTGGACTGGCACAACATCGAAGTCGACCACGAGGCGTCCACGGTGCGCCTGGGGCGCGCGGACATGGCGATCGGCACGGGCGGCATCGGAAAAGGGTACGCCCTCGATCGCGCCGGCGCGGTGCTTCGGGAAGGCGGGGCCGAGAGCTATATGATGTTCGGCGGCGGCCAAGTTCAGGTGTTTGGCATGCGCGGCGACCGGCCCTGGCGCGTCGGGATCCAGCACCCACGGGATCCGCGGACCTACATCGGTTTCCTCGAGTCGACCGGCGGCTCCATCTCCACCTCGGGGGACTACGAGCACGCGTTCGTGGACGACGAGGGGGAGCACTGGCACCACATCATCGACCTGAGCACCGGGCTTCCCGCGCGGCGCACCATGCAGGTGACGCTGCTGGCGCCGGAGGGTCTGCTCGCGGACGCGCTGTCGACGGCCGTCTTCGTGCTCGGTCCGGAGCGGGCCCTCGAGATGCTGGCACGTGTGCCCGGCAGCCCCGAGGCGGTGATCATCGACCCCGAGCTGGGGATCCACATGACCCCGGGGACCCGGGACCACGTGGTGTGGCGTGTGCCGATCGAAGACGGACGCATCCCCGGAGACCCTGCGTTCCAGGGTTGGCGGCACTGACGCCCCCGCTGGCCCTTGTGGCGGACCGTCTTCGGCATTAAGAACCGCCCGATGCCGGTAATGCCTGTCACGGATGCCACCTTCGAAGACGAGGTGCTGCGCTCCGACCTCCCCGTCCTCATCGACTTCTACGCGGACTGGTGCGAACCGTGTAAACAGCTGTCTCCCCTCGTCGAAGAGGTCGCCACCGAGCTCGGAGGCAAGCTGAAGGTCGTCAAAGTCGACGTCGACCAGAACCCGAACGTGGCCGCGGCCTTCCGCGTGCAATCGCTCCCAACGCTCTTCGTCGTCAACGAGGGGCGTGTGGTCGGCGGCCAGCCCGGGCTGCTCCCCAAGGAGGCCATCCTGCAGATGGTGGAACCGCTGCTGCCCAAGGACGCCAGCCAAATCGACAACAAGACCCTGGCGCAGCTCATCCAAAACCAGCGTGCGCAGGCCGTGGACATCCGGGACGCGCACTCGTTCGGGCGGGCTCGGGTGCCCGGCGCCTTGCACATCCCCGCGGCGGATGTCGTAGCACGCAAAGAAGAGCTCAAGCCGACCGATGGCCGTGTCCGCGTGCTCTACGACCGCTCGACCGACGGCGCCAAGACGGCCGCGGACGCGCTGTCGGCGGAGGGTGTCGAGGTCGGGTTCCTCGACGGCGGCTTCCTGTTCTGGGAAGCCGACGGCTGCCCGGTCGAGCGACCGGACGACGAATAGATGGCCGCTGCGAAAGTCGTGGTGCGGATCGGCGAGCGCGACCGGGTGCAGCCCTGGTTGGGCATGACGAATCGATTCGCTGCATCGGCGAGCAGCGGCGCTGCGACTTCCGCCGAGGACCTCTAGGCGTGCGTGTCCCGCTCTCGCGACCCGAGGCGCCCGTCGTGCAGCCGCGGTCTTGGCCGACACGATCTGTCGCGGTGTTGGGTCTGGCGCAGAACGAGATGGCGGGCGCCCTGCTCGATACCTGGCGCGCGCGCCGGCTCGAGGTCGTCCTCCGACACGCTGCGGGGTTCGAGCAACGCGCGCTCGACGACGGCGACAGGATCACGGCCCATCCGGAGGCGCTGTCGGAGGCGCTCTCTGGCATCGCCCCCGACACCCCCACCGTGGGCGTGGGAGCGGGGTTCGCAGTGGGGGTGAGGGCGGATCACATCGTGTACGTCGGCAGCCTCTCCTCGATGCTCGGTCTCGAGCCGCCGCTCCGCGCCGTGGTCCGGTCGGCCACGCTGCACCTCGAGCGGCCTCGACCGGACGCGCTTCGCGCCCTTGGTCGGCGGCTCGGCATGGATCCGTGGCTGGACCCCCTGGCGCCGTAGAGCGCCGGCAGATGGCATCGCCAGCCAAAGTCCTCCACCGACGGCGGAACCCTCTGATTTCGGTGGTTTCAGAACGAAACTTCGATTCTGACTGACATGCGAGCCGGCCTCGCATCGTGGTACCGACGGGCGAATCGGGCCGTGGACGACGTGAGTCAGAAGCAAAACGCGCCTGGCCTGCTATTGTCGCCCACCGACCATTATGGACGTCACCTGCGAGCGCTGCGGCACCGAGTACGAGTTCGACGAGACCCTCGTCTCCGACCGGGGCACGACCGTCAAATGCACCAACTGCGGACACCTGTTCAAGGTGTTTCGGCCCGATGCGGCTGGCTCGCAGCCCAAAACCTGGACGGTGCGGACGAGCGCCGGTCGCACGCTGACGCTGGGCTCTCTCAAGGAACTCCAGCGGCTGATTACAGACGGGCAGCTCAGCCCGCAGGACCGCATCTCACGCGGTGACGAGCCCCCCAAACACCTGGGCGACATCGCCGAGCTATCCACCTTCTTCGCGGCCGCCGCCAGCACGGCCGAGGCGCCCCCCGTACGCCAGCGAACACGCACGAAGCGCGGCGTCTCACCCAACCCGGCGGCGCACGCGCCGACCGCGCCTGCGCGATCCGTGCCGCCTGCGGATCCGGCCGCCGACACGATCGCCGAGCCGCCCCGGTCTCCCGGGCGTCGCCCCCAGTCAACGCTGATCGGCCATGCGAGCGCTAGCGAGGCCCCCGATCCACCCGCGCGTCCGCCGGCGCCTCCGAAGCGCCCGCGCCCTCCCCGACCCCCGGCGCGACCCGCTGCGTCCCCTCCAGTTCCCGCGAAGCCGCCGCGCCCCGCGAAACCGTCTTCCCGCCCGCCTTTGCCGTCGCCCGCGTCCCGCGAGCCAACCGCCAAGACGAGACCCGCGGACACCACGGCCAAATCCCGTCCCCGCAAGGCCGAGCGCGCGCTCTACCTCGACGACAAGGAAGCCCCCGCTCCCGAGCGCGGAAAAAGCCGTTCCGGGCTCTGGGTCATGCTCGTCGTTCTGCTCGCGGCCGCCGTCGGCGTGGCCCTCGGGTGGCCGCAGATCGCTCCGATGCTCGGGTTGGCGCCGGAGGCGGACGACCCGGCCGAGCCGCACACCACCGCCGGTGACGAGGCGCTGGCCGGCGACACCGTGGACGCGTACGAGACCGCGGTGCACCACTACACCCAGGCGCTGGCCTACGACGACCACGACGTGCGGGTGCTCAGCCGCTTGTCTCGCGCCCACGCACTTTGGGCGCAGGCCGTCGAGTTCGACGCCGCCGACCTCGAAGCCCGCGCCGGCGAGGACCCCGCGCTTCAAGGCGAAGCCAACGCGCTCCGCCGCGTGGTCCGCCGGCACGCCGAGACGGCGCTCCAGCGCGCAGAAGACGCCGTGCGATACGCCTCGGGGGACGGGGACGCCGAAGCGGCCCTGGCCGACGGCCTTCGTCTCACCGGTGACACGCCTCGTGCGCGATCCCGACTCGAACGTGCGCTCACCCTCTCGAGCGCACCGAGCGCGGAGGCGCTGCGCGTTCAGGCACTGCTCGACGCCGCGGAGCACGACGGCGACCTGACGCACGCCCGCGAGAACGCCGAGGCGGCCGTGGGCGAGGATCCATCGATGATCCGCGCCCGGCTGCTCTTTGCGCGCGCCGCTCTGGCCGCCAACGAGGTCAGCGTCGCCCGCTCCCAGATCGACGCCGTGTTGCGGCGGGACGGGCGTCATCCGCGCGCGAGCGCGTTGCGGGACGCCATCGATCAGGGAGTCCCGCCGGCGCCCCCCACAGTGGATGTGCCGGACGGTGGTGTGCCGGACGCCGGCGTCGAGCCCGATACGAGCGAGTCCGAGACGACGGAGCCCGAGACGGAGCCGGACGGCCAGGAAGATCCCACGTCTGAGACTCCCGCGGCGAGCAGCGGCAGCGCCAGCGGAGGCGGGGGCAACCGCGTGCCGCGCGGCCGCGACTACAACTTCTACATCCGCCGCGGCGACGAGCTGCTCGAGAACGGCAACCCGAGCGCCGCCCGCGGCTTCTACGAAGCCGCCCAGGGCATCCGCGCCAACGGCCCTGACGCACTCACCGGGTTGGGCTACGTCGCGCTCGAGGGTGGCAACACGTCGCAGGCCGCGGCCCAGTTTCGGCGCGCGGCCAGCCAGGGGTACGCCGAGGCCTACATCGGGCTAGGCCAGGCCTACCGCAGGATGAACCAGAACGAGAACGCGCTCGAGGCCTATGAGCGCTACCTTCAGCGACTCCCGTCCGGCCGGAGCGCACCGATCGCGCGGCGTCAGGTCGAGGACCTGCGACGTGTCGTGGGCACGGCCTCGACCGAACCCACCCCGTCGGAGCCCGAACCTTCCACGCCGACACCCTCCGAGCCCGATGCGCCGACCGAGCCTCCACCAGGCGCGACCCCCGCTACGCCGCCGGGCACCCTGCCCCCGCCCCGGGACCAGCAGGCGCCCGCTCCGGTGGACGAGCCCGCGATCGACTCGGAGCCCTGAGCACGCCGCGACGCCAGCCGTGACGCGCCTCCGGTCGCGCGAGGGTACACGCGGGTTTCACACGTGTGTTCTTCCAGCAGCCGGGCTGGTATCGTCGCGGCCATGAACGCCCGGGCCCTGTCCCCGAGCCCCATCGCGCGGTTCCTGCTCAGCTTGGTCGAGAGAAGAGCGAACGGAAGCGTCGAGGTGGGAGGCCGGCACGTGCTGCTCCGCAAGGGCAGGGTCGTGGACATCCTGCCCGCGATCGGCGACGGGGATCTCGGCGCTTTCCTCAGGGATTCCGGGCGTGTCGAGGGCGACGCCGTGGACGAGGCGCGCGCGCTGGCCATCACGCAAGGACGGTCGCTTGGCGCGCTGATGATCGAGCGTGGCCTCCTGGACGACGGGGACCTGCGGCAGGTCACGCGAGGGCTTTGGCTGGACCGGCTCGTTCGCGGGATGGCGCTCGCGTCGGCCGAGGGACACGAGCGCAGTCCGGTCGGGGCGGACGTTCAGATCCCGCAGCGGGTGGGCGAGAACCTCGTCAGTCTCGTGCTCGACGCGCTGGAGCGGCGTGCGCAAGACGAGGACGCAGGGTACGTGGGCAGCCGGGCGACCCATCGGCTCGAGTGGAGCGTCTCGCCGCACTCGGACATCGCCCGAAAGTGGGCAGGTTTCCCGGACACCCCGTCCCAGGTCTCGTCGCTCCTGATGCGGGAGCCCGCTGCAGCCCCTCGCATCGCTGCGCTGGTCCGGGCCGGTCTCGCGCGCATCGTGTCGGGGAATTCCGTCCCCGCCCCGCCGCCAAGGGTCGCCCCGATCCCGCCGGCAGCGAAGAGCACGACGCCTCCGCTCGGCTCGCTCGCGCCGCTCCCGATCCCCTCCGAGGTGGAGCTCGATCCGCGCCTCGTCGCGCTCTTCGACAAGGCCGACGAGCGTCCCGCTTTCGAGCTTCCGACCTTCCCGGAGGCCCGCTCCGAGCTGGACGATCCCCTCGATGAACTCGAGCGGCACATCACGGTGCTCGAGCATCGTGGCGCCCCCGGAGAGGAACGCGCCGCAGCCTGGAACGCATTCGCCGGCCTGTGGCTCGCTCGGTACGGGTCGCTCGAGGAGGCGGCCCGCGCCTACCGAGAGGCCGCGGCAGCGGACGAGACGGACCAGAGCGCCCTGCACCGCGCCACCGCGCTCTGCACCGCCATCGGCCAAGCGGATCTCGGGGTCGCGTATTCCCGGGCCGCGGCGTCCGTGGTCGAGGGCCCGGAGCGAGGGCGCGAGCTGTGGGAGCACGCGCTCCTGTGCCGGCGTTTGGGCAAGGTGTCCGAGGCCCTCGGCGCAGCCAAGGCGGCCGGGGACGCGGACACCACCGCGCCGGAGCCACCCACCCTCGCCGCCCACCTCTATGGAGAGCTGGGGCGCTACGAAGACGCCGCGGACGCCGCGAGTGAGGCCGCGCGCCGCATTCGGGAGCGAGACCCTGGGCGGGCGCTGAGCCTCATCGCGATGGCACACGCGCTCACCCCGCACCTTCCTTCCCGGGCCGACGCCTACGCCAACGAGTTGGCGGCGCACGGGCTCGTCGAGGGGGCCATCGCGGTGCGTGCCGATGCGGTTCTGCGAACCCGGGACATCGACGCACGGCGCGGCCTTCTGCTGTCGGCCGCCGAGCAGGCCGAGTTCGCGGACCGCCCCGACCTCGCCGCGTCGTTGTTGCTCCGCGCGTTCGACGCGGAGCCGCACGCCGAGGCGCTCTACGAGCCGCTCATCGCCGACTTGGGGGCCGCCGGGTCGACGCTCGAGATGGCCGTGGTGCTCGAGGAGATCGCCGCGGTCGCCAGCGAAGAGACGCGGCCATTTTGGCTGCGCCGTGCCGCGGAGGCCCGACTCGATCTGCCCGGGGACGGAGCGTGGGAGGCGGAGCTTCGCGTGCGGGCGCTGGAGCTGCAGCCCGAGCACCCCGACGACCTCGCCGCGATCCGGGATCAGGCGCTCGCGCACGCCGACGACCGGCTGCTGGCGGATGCGCTCGAGCGGGCGCTCGTGCGCGGCCGCTGGACGGGCACCCGCCCGCAGGCCGAGATGCTCGAGGAGCTCGCGCGGCTCGCCGAGGAGAAGCTCGACGCTCCTGAGCGCGCGGCGTGGGCCTGGAAACGACTCGCGGCCATCGACCCGTCGGCAACGGCCCCCCCACGGCAGCTCTCCCGGCTCGAGCCGACGCTCGAGCGGTCCCAGCGCCGGGCCGAAGAGCTGATGCGCGACTACAAGCGCACGCTTGGTGACACCAAGTTGGATGCAGCGGTCCGGCTCGCGGACACCCTTCGCGACCACCCTGACGAGCGCCGGCGCGCGATCAGCCTCTATCGCGACGTGCTCGTCCAGCGCCCGAGTGACGGTCGGGTCGCAGACGCGCTCGAACGCACCTACCGGCTGGTGGGGGACGAGTACCACGAGGCCCAGACGCTCTCGCTGCGCGCGAAGAACGCCGGCTCACGCGGTGAGCGGATGCGGATGCTGAACAAGCTCGCGTCGCTCCATGTGCTTCGCAAAGACCTGCGCGAAGCGGCCATCGCCTGCCAGAGCGTGCTCGACGAGATGCCTGGCCATCGGGAGGCCTCGATCCGGCTTCGTCGCGCGGCCAGCCGACTCCGGGACCGCGAGCTCCTGCGACGTGCTCTGTCGGCCGAGGCCACCGCGCTTCAGCCGACCAAGGAGCGCGCCCGGATTCTGACGGCCTTGGCCTTGGAGCTCGAGGTCGCGGGCGGGGTCGAGGAGGCCATCTACTGCGCCGAAGCTGCGTTGACCGCCGACCCTGGGAGCGCGGAGGCGGCTCTGATCGTGGCCCGTCACCTCGCCGTCGTCGAGGAGCCGCGGGCAGCGTTGGCTTTGGTGCGCGCCTTGTTCGGGGACTCACCGCCGATCCTCGAGGCCTGGGCCCGCGTCGCGCGTGATTCGGGGGAGCGCGAGGTCATGAGTGACGCCCTCGGCGCCTGGGCCCGCGTGGCTCCGCACGCGCCGGAGCCCTGTGAGATGCGACTGTCGGCGTTCCCCAGCGCGGAGTCGGACGACGCGCTGGCCGGGGCGATTGAGGGAGCGCTCGCGGCGGAACGACTCGTTCCCGATCTCGCCCGGCCCGTGGCGCGGGCGATCGAACAGCTCGGCGCGCGCGCGCCGGAACGCGGGGCGCGACTGGCCTGCACGGCCGCGGACATGTTTGGCCCGAACGGCGACGCGCTGCGGGAGATGGCGGGACGCCTGGCCGAGGCGAGCGGCACCGCGACCGTGCGTCGGGACGCCCTGGAGCGACGCCTGGTCGTCAGCGACGCCAACACACGGGTGGAGCTCCTGCATGAGCTCGCGGCCCTCCACCGCGAGTCGGAGGACCGTGCCGCGGAGGCTCGCACGTGTCTGCGTGTGCTGGCGACCGAACCCCACGACCAGCGCGCGCTGGACCGTCTGGTCGACCTGTACGCGGAGACGGGTCGCGTCGACCGGCTGCTGGCGGCGCTCGCCCTCGAGCTGGAGGGCGCTCCCGATCACGAGTCGCGCCACCGCACCCTCGTCCGCCTGGCCGCGGCCAGCGCGACGCTCGCGGGAGACGTGACCAAAGCCGAGGCCTTCGTGCGGGAGCTCTGGTCGACGCGCGAAGACAACGAAGAAGGGCTCTTCCTCGCCTCCGACGCGCTCGTCGCGATGGGGCGGGCGCGGCAAGCGGTCGAGCTCCTCCGCGACGCGGGCCGGCAGCTCGTCCCTGGACGTGCAGGCCCCGTGTTCCGCGCCGCGGCGAAGTTGGCGCTCGGGCGCGTCGGCGATCCCCGTCTTGCACTGGCGACCGCGGTCGACGGGCTCGACCGTGCTCCCGGCTCCGGGCCGCTGCTGTTGCTGTTCGAGCAGGTCGCGCTCGAACTCCGCGACGTAGACGTGGTGGGACGCGTCTTCCAGCGGTTGATCGACGGCGCGATGGGCCCTCACGGCCGCCGCGCCCTGGCCTACCGGCGCGCGCGATGGCTGGAACGCGCGGGGGCCACCGCGGCAGCGCTGGACGCGTACCTCGACGCCTTTGAGCAGCATCCGCAGGCGGGCGCGATCTACTCGAGCATCGAACGGCTCGCTCGCGGCCTCGGCACGCTCGAGTCACTCGTCCGTGCGGCGATGGTGTTGAGCGAGCGGGCGAACCACCCGGCGGTTCGCGCGACGATGGCCAAAGAGGCGGCGCGCATTCTCGAATACGAGCTCGCGCAGCCGGAGCGGGCGTTCCATTTGCTCGCGGACCTCTGGGAGCACGGCGGCCACACGGAGCTCGAGCCAGATCTCCTCCGCCTGGTGGGCGTGCTCAGCGAAGACGACGCGACCGGCGACGCCGCCTTCGAGCGCCTGCGCGAGGTGCTCGAACGACGCGCAGCAGAAGCGTGGATGGGCGAGGCGCGTGCGCGACTCCTCCTTCGGCAAGCGCGCTTGTTCTACGAAGTGCGCTCGGACATCGAGGCCGCGGCGGGGCTGGTCGACACCGCCCTGGCGGCCGTGCGCGAGGAGGGCGGCGAGGCCGACACCGAGGCGGGCTTTCTGTGCGACCTCGCGGAGTGGCGGCTGGATGCCGGACAGCGGGCGCGGGCGGTCTCACACCTCGAGGAGGCGCTCGCGCTCCGCCCTCAGCACGAACGCACCCGCGCCGTGGCAGGGCGCCTCCGGCTGCCGTTGCCCGCGCTTCCGAAGCCCGAAGAGTTCGGGACGCCGGTCGCAGACGGACCTCTCTCCGTCGAGGACTTCGGGCCCGAGAACGAGGCGCTCGTCGTATCCAGCGCCGTGGAGGCCGATGCCGTGCTCCGTCCAGAAGCCAGCGCGTCTCGCGACGAAGAGCCGAGCGGGTCGGCGGAGGCGCCCCAGACGCCGTTTACCTCGGCCATGTTCGGCAAGGAGCACGACGCCGTTGTCGTCACCGACGGCTCCGCGGACGAAGGCGCCGAGGACGCCTCGGGTCCCGAAGACGCCGCGGCGGCCCTCCTCCACGCGGGCGCCCCAGACGACGGCGAACAGCCTGCCGTCCTCGAGATCGAAGACCCAGCCGCTGATCTCGGCGACGGCGAGGACGGGCCCGAGCTGACCTTTGAGGACGATGAGGACGACGACGGCCCCGAGCTGACATTGGGCGACGACGACGACACCGACGACGACACCGATGAGGACGACGACGGCCCCGAGCTGACATTTGGCGACGACGACGACGACGACGACACCGACGACGACACCGGCGACGACGACGACACCGACGACGACGACGACACCGACGACGACACCGACGACGACGACGACACCGACGACGACGACGACACCGACGACGACACCGACGACGACACCGACGACGACACCGACGACGACACCGACGACGACACCGACGACGACGACACCGACGACGACGACGACACCGACGACGACGGCGACGACGACACCGACGACGACGAGCCCGAGATCACTTTCGGCGACGACGAAGACATGTTCGCGGGACGTCCGACGATGCCCTCCGCGATGGATGTCGGTCGGCCGAGCATCGCCGCCTGGAGTCCCGCCGCGCCGCCGTCGAGTTCAGAGCCTGCGCGGTCCAGCACGCCTCCGCCCCCCGGCGTGACGGACACCACCCCTGACGCCGTCGCGCTCGAGCGGCGCGCAGACGAGGCCCTGGGTGACGGCGACGACAGCACGGCGACCGAATGGCTCCGTCGGGCGCTGGCGACGGGAACACCTCGATTGAGTGCGGCTCGAAAGCTCGCGGAGGTTGGCGGCGCATCCGACCCGTTGGGCGTCTCGCTCAGTCGCTCCCTGCTCGCGCTCGTTGACCCGGACGTTCGGCCGACCCAGCCGTGGCCTGCGCCCCGAGCCCGACTCGAATCGCTCATGCTCGACCCGGCCTTCGAGGCTTCGCGGCGTCTATGGACGACGTTGTGGGAGCAGGCGACCCCACTCTTTCGGGACCGTCTGCCGAGTTCCGTCGGCGAGAACGACCGTCTCACCCGTGTGGCGATGTCGGCCGAAGGGCGCGCGTTCGTGGCGAGCATCGACCGATTGGCGCTGCGCGAGATGCCGCCGTTCTACCTCGACCGCTCCAACCACGACGCCATCCAGGTGGTGCGTACACTGCCGTGTGCGCTGGTGGCCGGGGTCGGCTTTGCCGCGGACGAAGCACGCATGCGCTTCGGCATCGGGTACGCGTACGCCGAGTCGCTGCCGGGCCACGTGCTGATGGCCACCCTCCCCCGGCCGCGAGCGGAGGCGGTCATCGCTGCGGTGTTGGCGGCCTTCGGACCCGCGGACGGGAACCGCGACGTTCCGCGCGAAGCGGCGAGCCTCGCCTCGGAGCTGTGGCGCACGATCCCCACGCGGGGGCAGAACGAGATTCGCTCTCAGCTCGTCGACAACGAGGTGTTCGCCAACTACGCCGACGCGAGAGCCGCGGTGGCCGAGTCCGCCTTGAGGACCGGCCTGCTTACGAGCGCGGATCTCGGTGCCTCGATCCAGGCCGCGACCAACAAACCGCTCACCGACGAGAGCGAGCTCGACGAGACGCTGTCGACCCACCCGGCGGCCGCCGCGCTCGTGCAGTTCGCGTTCGCCGAACTCAAATAGTGTCCCCAAGGGAAACGAACGACTCAGCGTGGATGTCGCGCTGATCCGGTCTCGGCGCGCCGACGCGAGGCTGGGGCGCGAAGCCCCACAAGAAGAACGGGGCCTCGCAAGCTGCGAGACCCCGTCTTCGTCGGCCAAGCGACGTCGGTCTACATGTCGCCGACGGAGCAGATACCGACGATGTCGGTGCAGGTCGTCTGCACGCCGTCCTGCCCCGGGAAGCAGGTCGCCTGGCAGATGGGCGCCTCGTCCTCGTCGCGGGCACAACCGAAGAGGCACTCTGTGCAGAGCGTGATCGGGAAGCTGAACGGCATGCTCACGACCTCGGCGTCGCCCTGCGTGCGGCCGACCGCCTGAACCTGAGCGAGGATTTGGGAGCCGGCTGAACCGCGGAGCGCGTCCACATAGATGAGCGGCACGATCTCGGCGATGGTGAGTCCCTCGGACACGGCCGATCCGTCGGAGCTGGGCAGCGCCGCGCCGCTCGCCGGGATGCTGAACGGGTTGGGCAAGCCGCCGAGGTCGAGCGGGCTGCCCGCGATATCCTGAAGCTCCACCTCCATGCCGACGATGGTCATCGAGTTGGGGTCCGCGATGGGCGGGCCGCTCGTCCCCGACTGGGAGAGGTTGATCAGCTGGTTGCCCACGCGGAAGGCCGCCGTGTAGCCGGTCAACACACCGCGGTCGGGCCCGGTGACGTCCAACACACCCGCGGATTGGAACGCGTTGCCGGTGTCAAAGAGGCACTGCCCGTTCGGTGAGACGACGTTCAACACGATCAGCCCCGGATTGCCCGGCGCGCAGCTGGTAAGCCCTGCCAACGCGAGCAACAGAGACCCCAAGCGGAACCAAGAGCGACGAACCATGCTGCCTCCACGGGCGCGCGCTGAGCGACGCCCTCCCCACCACTCTACTGGGGACGGTGCGCGCAAACCAAATTGTCGACCAGCGAAGCCGCGCTCCCAAGAGAGGAGGCGTCGCCGTCAAGACGACGGCAGCCCAGCGCGGCGCGTCACCTCTTCAAACGTAAGGCGCTCGATCCGGACGTCACCGGGCGCGCCCGGCACGATGAACAGAACGCCTTCCCCGACGCGCTTCTTGTCTCTCGCGAGGTAGCCCGCCGTTTTCCCGTCGAGGTGCGCGTCGAGGTCCGTCGGCAGACCCAGGGCATCCAGAAGGCGACACATCCGCTCCCCATCGCGCGGCGGTCCGCCCAGCGTCTCCGCCAGCCGAAACGCCGCCACCATGCCGAGCGCCACCGCGTCTCCATGCCGCATGGAGAACCCCTTCGCCGCCTCGATCGCGTGCCCGACGGTGTGCCCGAGGTTGAGGGTCCGGCGCGCGCCGCCTTCGCGCTCGTCGGCCGCCACCACCCGCGCCTTGAGTCGGACGCTCATCCGGATCGCCCTCGTGAGTGCGTCGGGGTCGCGCGCGCACAGCAACGCGGCGTCGCGCTCCAGCTCCGCCACGGCGGCCTCTGAGTCGAGCCACGCGGACTTCACCACTTCGGCGAACCCCGAGCGCAGCTCTTCGTCGGGCAGGGTCGAGAGCGTGTCCGGATCGACGAAGACGGCCTCGGGCTGGTGGAATGCGCCCACGAGGTTCTTCCCCTCGGCGCGATCGAAGCCGGTCTTCCCACCCACCGACGCGTCGACCATCGCCAGCAGACTCGTCGGAAGCGAGACGAACCGCACGCCTCGCATCAGCGTCGCGGCAGCAAACCCAGCGAGGTCCCCCACAACGCCGCCACCGACCGCCACCACGACGCTCCGACGATCGATGCCCCCCTGCAGTGCGATGTCCCAGATGCGCGCCACCGCCTCGACGTTCTTGTGCTGCTCCCCCGCCTCGAGGGTCACGCGCAAGACGCGATGGCCCGCGGACGTGAGCACCTCGCCAACCTCATCGGCCCACGGAGCCACGTTCCGGTCGGTCACCACCACCAGCGGGCCCAGCGGCCCCAGCCCAGCCAGACACGAAGCGAGCCGATGGCGCGCTCCCTCCGCGACGTCCACCGCGTAGGTCCGGGTTCCCAACGCCACGGCGATCGGGCGTCGCGCGGCCAGATCCAACACATCCTGAGCGATGGAGGCAGGGTCACGTCCGTCGGTCGAGACCGCCCCGTGGCACTCCGCGTAGGCCGCGGCCCGGTGTACAGCGAGCTGCTCGAGCCTGGACCGCACGTCGCCCCCCTCGAGCAGCGGCCGTCCTCCGGACGCGACGCGGCGGACCAGCGTCTCGGGTGACGCGGTCAGGGTGATGAGCGTGCCGGCACGGAGCAGACGTCGGCGCAGGAGCGGGTGAGACACCGCACCGCCCCCAAGCGCCACGACGCCGACTTCGCCGCCGGTGAGCAGCGCGTCGATCTCGGACGCCTCGAACTTCCGAAACACCGCCTCGCCCTCGGTCTCGAAGATGCGCGGGATCGACATCTCGGCGCGCTCTTCGATCCGCGCGTCGAGGTCGTAGAGCGGCAGACCACGGATGCGCGCAACGTGTGCGGCCACCGTCGACTTCCCGCTGCCCATCATTCCCGAGAGGAATACCCATCCGATCATCCCGCGGACCGTAGCAGGGCAGCGAGCCACGCACCCCAGCGCGCCACGCGAAACGGGCGACCGATTGCTCGGCCGCCCGTCGACGCTGTCGGTGTGGAGCCGCGATCAGCGCCGGAGCGCCTCCGCGCGGTTGACGATGCGCGGGGTCAGGAAGATGAGCAGCTCGTTGCGCTCGTCACGAACCCGACGACGCTGGAACAAGACGCCGATGATCGGGATGTCGCCGAAGAACGGAATCTGGTCGACGTTGCGCCCCGTGTTGCGCGTGTAGATGCCGCCGATGACCGCGGTGTGACCGTCCTCGACCAAGAGGTGGGTCTCGGCTTCGCGCTTGAGAATGGTGGGGTCACCCCGCGCCGAGGTCCGGGTGAAGTCCGGCTCGTCGCGCGTCACGGTGACGTGCATGGACACCGATCCGTCGGCCGTGACGTGCGGCGTCACGCGCAGCTCGAGTTTGGCCTCCTGGAACGCGGTCTGCACACCCTGCGCGCTGACCTGCGAGTAGGGGATCAACGTGCCCTGCGCGATGTGCGCCTCGTGGTTGTCCAAGGTCAGGATGCGGGGTGAGCTGATGATGCGCACCGTGCCCGTCGCCTCCGCAGCACTAAGCCGCACGTTGAGGTTCACGGTTCCGCCGAGCGAGCCGAGCGTCAGGCCGAGCGCGCCACCCTGGCCGGTGCCGGTCGCCGCGGGAAGGTTCACCGCGAAGTTCGGGTTCGCCACCGCGTTGGCGAAGGGCGACAACCCACCCGTCGGCGTGTTGATGTCGTTGTTGCCGCCGGCCACGCCGACGTTCGCCGGGAAGATGAGCCCGGTGGGGTTGCCGGTCGCGGTGGACGCGAGCACGTTGCCGCCCCACTGGATGCCGACGTCCCGGACGTACTGGCTGGTCGCCTCGACGATGCGCGCCTCGACAAGCACCTGAGGCGTCTGGGTGTCGAGCGTGCGAATCAGCTCCTCGACGTCGTCGAGGCTGTCGATGGTGTCTCGCGCAATGAGCACGTTCGTGCGCTCGTCGACCGACACGGTGCCGCGGGTCGTGAGCAGCTCCTGCACGCGGGGAGAAAGCTCCTCGGCCGTGGCGTAGCTGACCGGGATGAGACGTGTCTCGAGCGGCGCGAGTTCCACCTGCTGCTTCTGGCGCGCGATGGCGAGCTCACGCTCCTTTTCCAGCGTGGAGAGCGGCGCCACGCGGATCAGGTTGCCGCGCCGAACCATGCCGAGGCCCTTCGCCTGAAGGATGACATCGAGCGCTTGGTCCCACGGGACGTTCCGCATGCGGATCGTGACCGCGCCGGACACGTCGTCGCCCGTGACGATGTTGACGCCGCCGACCTCCGCGATGAGTCGGAGGATG
The DNA here is from genome assembly GCA_045106715.1 of Sandaracinaceae bacterium. Taxonomy (GTDB): domain Bacteria; phylum Myxococcota_A; class Polyangia; order Polyangiales; family Sandaracinaceae. The sequence continues at coordinate 10,489 of JBGCFC010000205.1, read as the reverse complement.
TTGTGGATGTCGGCGTTGTGAAAGTCGAGGTCGATGCGACGGCCACGGTACCGGCTTCCACCGCGCGCGCGGCCCACCTGCATCGGCACATCCGTCAGGAAGGCGGCGACCTCATCCCCCTCGATGCGCTCGCCCTGCTCTTCGATCACGGCATCCGCCCAAGTCTCGCGAGCCACCGTCTGGCTGCGGGGGCGCGCCACCCGGTCGGTCGGCGGCGAGAAGAGCCAGACGATGCGGTCGCCTTCCCGAATGGCGGTCCCGCGCGCACCGGCGAGCCGGTCCACTTCGATCACCGCGCGCCCATCACGGCGCTGAATGCGAACGCCGCGAACGACCATCTCGTCGCCGCCATCGACCCGCGTGCGAGCGGGGACACCCTCGCCCACCGTCGCGCCACGAATGACGAGACGAGCCGGCCCCGAAGAGACGGGCATCGTCCGGAACTCCGCCGGTCGGCTCAGCTCCACGACCACACGGTCTCGTCCGTCGCGACGCTCCACGTGAATCCCACGAACTTCCGCCGGACCTGCGCCCGTCTGTTCCCCCGCCTCGGCCGCCGCGCCGCGGGAGAGGACCAGGGTCACCTGCCCTGCACGGGCTCGCACGCGGTGGGTGACCGCCTCGCGCAGCCCCAACACGACCCGGACGCCGCGCGCCGTCGCGCTGCTCGTCGTGTGGGCGATGAGCGAGTTCTGCCCCGACGACTCGAGGCCGGATTCGGGGAAGCTCCCCCCTTCCAGCTCGAGCACGAGGGTTCGCCCTTCATCGCGCGTCCGGACCGAATAGCGAGGCACATCAAAGTCACCGCGCACGGTGAGAGTCGCCTCGCCATCGTCGCCGGAGACGTCGAGGGTGCGGATCAAAGTGGGAGAAGCCTCCTGCGCGAACGCGGGAAGCGCGATCGACGAGAGGCTGATCAAGATCGTCAGGACACGGATAGAGCGTCGCATGGGCTCCTCTTCGGACGGATGCGTCATGGCATCGTCGGACGAGGGCAGCGAACACGCAAAAAAACAGCGGACCCGAGGGCCCACTGCTTCTCAAAGCGTGCTGAATGTCAGTGAGAAAGCGACGTCATCGGCGGCGGATCGCGTCTCGGATCTGCAGCTGTGCTCCGAGCTCCGCCTCCTCTGCTTCATCCCGCAGAGGAAGAACGCGGGTCAGCGGAGGCCGGTTTGGCGCCGTCGGGTCTTCGCGTGTGAGAACCACCTGGTTTGCGCGAATGCGCTCGACCCGCCAGTTCAGCGTGACCGGGAGCTCCTCCGTGCCGCCGGCCTGCACGACCTCATTGCGGCCGATCCAGTCCCCGCGCCGCACGGTGTGCCCCACTCCGCCTCGATCCACGATCATCGCCCGCGGGTTCGCCATGCCCGTAATGACGCCGATCACGCGCATCTCTTCGATCCCCGTGTCGCTCATCAACACATCGCGTGTGTCGACCCCGACCTCTGGCCCGCGCGCGATGAACAGCTGCGCGAAGGTACGAAACGGGTCTCGGTTGGTCTCGGCTTCAACGAAGTCCGTGTCGCGGTACTCCGGGGCCTGCACGCCCGACTCTGCCTCGGGCGGGCTCGGGTTCTGAGCGGGTCCCGTCGCGCCTCCGCCGTTCGCCGGCAGCGCGTTGGGCGCCGGCATCTGAATGACCTCTTCCTCGCAGCCCGCGAGACCGAGAAGCAGGAACACGACCATGATCTTGTGAACGTGGGTCATTTCAGCCTCCCGTCCCGCTGGTGTCGGGCCGCCGGTAGGTCGTGGCCAACACTTCAACATCCAGGAGGACCTCTTCGCCCTCTTGCTCCGGGTCGCTGAGGTGAATGTTCTCCATGCTGATCAGACGGTCGAGACCGCTGACGTTGTGAAAGAACCGCGCGAGCTGGTGGTACTTCCCGCGCAGTCGCAGACTCACCGGCAGCCGCACGTAGTGTTCGACAGGCTCCTCCGGCCGCGGCTCCACGAGCCGAATCTGGAGCCCCGACAACTCAGCGAGTCCGTTCAGGTCCTGAAGGAACGCAGCCGTTTCCGCCTCGGCGGGCAGCGCGCGAAGGTTCCCCCGGTCGAGTCCCTCGCGGCTCGCCAACTCCTCGCGAAGTCGCACGTACTCGGCGTTCCGATCCCGCGCCTCTTGCATGCGCCCCTGCAGCGTGACGTGCTGCGTCTGTGAGGAGCGAAGGTCATCGTCGAGGCTGAGGTGAAGCGCGAAGTAGTACACCGCGCTCATCAAGGCGATCAGACCGACGCCGAGAAACAGCTTCGCCGGTACAGGCAGCTTCGAGAAGCTCTGGTCGCCGGCGCTCTTCTTGTCTGCGGTAGCCATCAGTAGATCACCCGGCAGTTGAGCTCGAAGCCGATGAGCTCGAGATTGGTCTCGCGGTCCACGACCCCCTCGGTCTTCACGAGCACGATGTTCTCGAAGCGCTCCGACAGCGTGAGTCGCCGAAGGAACTCGGCGACGTCTTCGTTCGTCTTGCCCACACCGCGCACCACGCAGTCCCGGTCCGACTCGCGGAACTCGGTGATCCAAAGCCGATGCGGGTCCCAGGCCGTGGTGTAGGACGCGAGCGGGTTCTGCCGCCGGATCTCCTCGAGTCGCTGAGGGTCGACGGTCGGACCTCCGTTGACACTGAGGATCCGCGCGATCTCCATCAGGACCGTGGTGGGGCCGTAGCGCGCACGCTGAAGCTCGTCGACGACCTCCTCGAGCTGGCGGCTGCGGTCCAGCTGTCCGCGGACCTCATCGATGTTGGCGCTCTCGCCCTCGAGGCCGGTGATCTGCTGCTGCAGCGCGTTGTTCTGCGCCACCTGCTCGTTCAGCTCCCGGTTCTTGCTGACGTACATGAACGCGAGCACAACCGCGGTGAGCGCGGCAGCGACCAAGTAGCCGATGATCCACCCCTGCGCGCCGGTCGAGCTGGGCCCGGCGGCGCGCTTGGCGTTGGGAAGGAGATTGATGCGAATCACGGGCGCTTCTCCCGGTCCTTGCGAAGTGCCAGTCCGATGGCGACGGCCGCTTGGGGGGCGCGCGCCTGGAGCAGAGCTTGGTCCACGTTCTTGCCTTCAGGCATTGCCACCCGCAGCGAATCCAATCGTTCGACGGGCACGCGGCAGCGGCGCTCGATGGCCTCGAGCAGCGCACGAATGTTGGCGGTCCCGCCCGAGACGAGCACCCGGCTGATCTCTCCGCCGCCGCTGGTCGCGAGATAGAAGTCGAGAGAGCGCTGGATCTCTCCGGCGAGTTGCTCGACGACGGTGCCGATGATCTCGGGCACTTCTCGGGGAACCAGGCCGCGCCCGTCCCCGCCGCACTTGTAGGCTTCGGCCTCCTCCGCGCTGAGACCGAGGCTCCGCTGGATCTCCTCGGTGATGAGCGCTCCACCGTTGGCGATGTCGCGCGTGAACGACGTCGTGCCTTCGGCGAGGATGTTCAGCGTCGTCAGCGAGGCACCGACGTGAAGGAGCGCGACGGTCTGCTCCGGTGGGGGGACGCCGTAGCCCGCTTCGAACGTGTTCTGCACGGTGAATGCGTCCAGGTCGACGACGCGTGGCCGAAGCTTGGCCTCGACCGCGAGGTTCGTGAGGTCGCCGATCTCTTCCTTCTTGGCCGCCACGAGGAGGACGTCCATCTGCGCCTGATCGGGCCGCTGGGAAAGCACCTGCCAGTCGATCTGCACCTCGGACAGATCGAACGGGATGTGCTGCTCTGCCTCCCACGTGATCTGCTCCTGCAGCTCGGCCGTGGTCATCTGCGGCATGGTGATCTTTTTGATGATCACGCTGTGCCCACTTACGCGCAGCGCCACATCCCGCCGCTTGGCCTTGTGAAAGAGCTTCTGCAGCCCCTCTACGACGGCGCCGGAGTTGATGATGTGGCCGTCGACGATCGTCTCGGATGGCAGGGGGTGGTAGCCGAAGCGCACCAGAGCGCGGGCTCCACCTCTCTTCTCCCGGATCTCGGCGACTTTGATCGAGCTCGAACCGATGTCGACCCCGACCAGATTCTTCCCTTCGGACATAACGCTTGCCCACCTCGCTTGCCGAGCGGAAGGCTCAGCCATCTACGAGCATGGCATGTTCGTTTCGGGACCGCCGGTTTCCTGCAAAAACCGAATCCGGGGTTCGTGAGGGGCTACTCCTCTTCGCCGAACACACGTACGCGGTCGGTCAGATCCAGCTCGAGCGCCTGAAGGATCTTGCGCTTGGTTCCCATGCGGCAGCCATAGCCCTTCTCGACCCTGTCGATGGTGAGCACCGAGAGGTTGGCGCGGCGCGCGAACTCAGCCTTCGAGTACATGCGCTCGATACGCAGCTTGCGGACGTTGTTCGGCCGGCTCCCGGCACCCTTCGCGGGACGCGTCGAGTTCGACGGGTTGCTGGCTGGGCTCTGCGTAGGGAGGGGCGTGGGAGGCGCAGCGGGCTCAGGCACCACAGCGGTCTTGTCCAGCAACGGTGAAGTCACCGCCGAAGCCGGCGTCGAAGTGGGGCCGCCTGCAGGCAGAGGCGGAGTCTGTGAGTCGTTCTGCATGGTCCCGTGGGCTGCGCGAGGCGCCTCTGCTTTATTGGTCGTGGGGAAGGGAGCGTCAAGAAATGCCGGGTAATTACCACCTAATTTGCACATACTTATGTGTAGGTAGCGGCCCTTCCCGGGGACGGTGGGGCGATCGGGGTGGCTCCGGGTTGCGCGGCCGCCGTGCGGGTCGTAGCCCGAGACGCCCCATGCGTGTGCTCCTGCATGATTGTCGCACTGCGAACGTTCCGGTGCCGATCGGTTCCGGCCTGACCGGTTCCGTGCTGACCGCAACCCTGATGCTGGCCGTGACGCTCTGTCTCCCCGCGTACACGAGGGCGCAGGCGCGGAGCCACGAGGTGCGCTCCGGGCAGAGCCTCGCCCGCATCGCGAGGCGGTACCATGTGAGCGTAGCCAACCTGGCCGCGGCGAACGGCTTGTCTCGCCGCCAGGGCCTCCGGCCAGGGCAAGTGCTGCGCGTGCCGGACGCGGGCACGCACTATGTGGCATCAGGAGAGACGCTCTCCAGCATCGCCCGCGATCATGAGACGACCGTGCAGGAGCTGCGCCGACTCAATCGCATTCGAGGCGGGTCGCTCCGCGCGGGTCAGCGGCTCGTGTTGCCGGGCCACGAGGCAGCCGAGCAGGCCGACGAAGCGGCCGAGCGCTGGGGGAGGCCCCGCAGCCCTGGCGTCGTGCGGCTCTATCGCCGTGAAATCGACCGCCACCTCCGGGCACGTTTGGTCGACCGGCGCGGTCGCGCACGCCGTGTCGGAGTGCGCCGGGTGCAGGAGCTCATGCGGCCTCGCCGCCGCGGTCGAGGGCGCAGGCTCGGTCGCATGGGGCCGGCCCCGCCCCGGCGGCTCGTGGAGATCCTCACGCGGATCTCGGATCACTTCGGCGGCCGCGAGATCACCATCGTCAGCGGCTATCGCTCAGCGGGTGGCTACACCCGTGAATCGAGCCGCCACACCGAGGGCCACGCGCTCGACATCCGCATTCGGGGGGTCCCGAACACCGCGCTCCGGGACTACGTGCGCAGCACGTTCGACAACGTAGGGGTCGGGTTCTATCCACGCTCGAGCTTCGTGCACGTGGATGTGCGCGACCGAAGCACCTACTGGGTCGACTGGTCTCGGCCGGGGCAGGCCCCGCAGTACCAGCGCCGCGGAGACGCCCCGCCACCCGACGCCACCGACGGTGAGGTCGAGCGCACCCAGCTCGAACAGGAGCCGTCCGAGGACGAGTAGCGGGCCCCCGGTCCGTGCCGAGCTGTGCAACCGTGCCGTGCCAGCGACCTCGGGCCACCGTGCCGCCTTGTGCAATCGTGAGCCGCGTGGCAACTTCGGCTGCCGGAGGCGGGGATGGACGAAGTCGACCAGTGGTGGCGCGAGGGGAAGCTGCAGCAAGCCAGGGACGCATGGCTTGCGAGAAAGGACAGCGCGACGGGCACGGACGCCGTCACGATCCGGCAAAACCTGGCTCACTGTGCGCTGCGGGACGGCAGCGCGGGCCGCGCGCTGTCCCTGCTCGACGATGCCTTGGCGCTCGCGGCACAGGTTCCCAGCGCAGAGTTGGCGGACGAAACACGCGCACAACGTGCCGAAGTCCGTGCCTGGTTGGGCCGCGCCGAGGAGAGCACGGAGGAGGCGTGGTCGGTGCTGGAGAGCCGCGAGGCGAGCGCCGTGTCCAAGGCGCGCGCGTCTCGCGCGTTGGCCCGCGTGGCGGCGAGCGCCGACGACAGCAAAGGCGCGCTTCGGCGCTTGGACGAAGCCATCAGCGCCCTGCGGGGGGTCGAAACGCCCCCGGCGCGCGAACTCGCCAGCGTCGCGTACCTGGACGCGGCGGAGTTGCTCTTGGACCGGGATGGCCCGGTGGACACGTCGGCGGCGGCCGGTCGGCTCGCCGAGGCGCGCGACCTCATCGACGCGGCGGGGGTGGAGCGGCTGCGCCCCCTGCTTCGCGTGCTGTTGGCCCGCGCCCGCGGCGCGACCGGAGACCCGGACGGAGGGGTCGAAGAACTCGAGAAGCTCCTCCTGAGCCAGCATGACGCGCCCCCCACCTTCCGCTGGCGCGCGCTGTTTGGCGTGGCTCTGCTGCACGAGCAGCGCGGCGCGGGTTTCCTGTCGCGCAAGGCCTGGGAGCAGGCCGTCGAGGTCCTGGAGTCCATCGCGACCGGCCTCCCGCCGCGCCTGCGCGAGAAGTTCTGGAACGATGCGCGCCGCCAAGAGGTGCGCCGACGCGTCTCGGGAAAGCGGGAGCCCTCCCCTGCTCCGAGCGCAAACGACCCGTTCGCCGACGGGCGGCTCGCGCGGCTCCTGGAAGTCCTGAAGCGGCTGGCGTCGGAGACGGACCTCGACCGCCTCCTCGAGCGCATCACCGACTGCGCGATCGAGCTGAGCGGAGCCGAGCGTGGCTTCGTCCTGCTGACCGGTCAGGACGGAGAGCTGCTGCCCCGCACCGTGCGTGACGTCGCCAACCCGGAGGACCCGCACCTCGCATTCAGCCATTCCATCGCGGACGCGGTCCTGATCGACGGCGAACCCATCCTCACCGTCGACGCCCGGAGCGATCACCGTCTCAGCGAGTACCTGTCGGTGCACAAGCTGATGCTCAAATCCGTGGCATGCCTGCCGATTCGAGGGCGTTCGGGCACCGTCGGGGTGCTGTACATTGAACACCGCACGCGCCGCGGGCGCTTCGGCGAGGCGGATCTCGATTTGCTGTTGGCGTTCGCGGATCAGGCGGCCATCGCGCTCGAGAACGCGCGCCTGCTCGCGAGCATCGACAAGCGCCGAGCCGAGTTGGAGGAGGCCAACGAGGAGCTGGCCCAGGCCAAGGAGTCGATCGAACGGCTGCTGGACGCCAAGACGGTCGAGCTCGAGGAGGCACGCACGGAACTGCACCGCGCGCGAGACGCCCTGCGACAGGCCAACGACCGACACGGCATCGTGGGACGCAGCGACCGCATGCGGCGTGTGTTCGCGGTGATCGATCGGGTGCGCGACGCCGACGTCCCCGTCGTCATCCAGGGCGAGAGCGGGACGGGCAAGGAGCTCATCGCGCGGGCCATTCACTTCGGTGGGCGCCGCTCGTCGGAGCCGTTCGTCGCCGTGAACTGCGCCGCCATCCCCGAAGCGCTTCTCGAGAGCGAGCTGTTTGGACACGTGCGCGGCGCCTTCACGGGTGCCGAGCGGGATCGCAAGGGCATGCTCGCGCGGGCCTCGGGCGGCACGTTGTTCCTCGATGAGGTCGGCGACATGCCGCACAAGATGCAAGTCGACTTGCTCCGGGTGCTGCAGGAAGGCCGCGTGCGCCCGGTGGGCGGTGAAGATGAGATCGACGTCGATGTCCGTGTGATCTCGGCGTCGAACAAGTCGCTCTCGAAGCTCGTCGAAGCCCGCGACTTTCGCGAGGACCTCTACTACCGGCTGAACGTCGTTGAACTGTGGCTCCCCCCTCTCCGGGAGCGAGCCGACGATATTCCGCTCCTGTGCGACCACTTCCTCGCCGTCTTTGCCAAGCGGGACGAGGTCTCTCCGAAGCGCATCTCCCGGGACGCGATTCAGCGCATCGCGATGCATCCCTTGCCCGGCAACGTCCGCCAACTCGAGCACCTCCTGCTCAACGCCTGGGTGATGGCGGACGGCGACGTCATCGAAGCCGACGACCTCGCCCTCGCCCCCGACGGCAGCTCGTCCGGCATGCCGCCGCGGCTCGAGCGCGCCCTCGCTCAGCCGCTGCCCGAGATCGCGCCCGCCGAGCCCGTCTCGTCGAGTCTCGAAGAGTTCAAGGACACCGAGAAGCGCCGGATCCTCTCGGCGCTCGAGGCCCATAGCTGGAACCGGGTGCGAGCCGCGAAGGCCCTCGGCATGGCCCGTCGCACATTCTACCGTCGCCTCAAGGAATACGAGATCCTCTGATGCTGCCGCACGATCAACTCGACGCGATGGTGACCTGGGTGGGCGCCGCCCTCCAGGGCATCGATCTGACCCCGGACCAGGCCGACCGCTCGAGGTGGGCCGACACCCTGCTTGGCGAGGGCGCCATGGACGGCATCCGCGCGCACTTCGCCGATCAGCCTCCCGACCAACCGGAACGGGAGCGGGTGGGCGCCATCCTCGCGTGCATCTGGGTCGCCCAAGCGGACCGCGTGGTCACGCAGGAGGAGCGCGAGATGCTGGTCTTGGTGGTCGAGAACGCAGGCGTCGCGCCGTGGCGCCGCGCGGAGCTGCTCGACGCGATCGACACGCCGGTCGACCTCGCTGCGATCACGACAGAGCTCACTCACCCTGCCTTGCGCGAACTGGTGATCGCCCTCGGTTGGCGGCTGGCAGCGAGCGACGATGACATCGCGGAGGAGGAGCGGGTTGCCATGGCCACGCTGGCCGAGGCGCTGGAGGTCTCGTCGGAACGGGTGACCGCCATCCGGGCCGCGCTCGACGTTTGATCGACTCAGGTGGGTTCGAGTCGGGCTCAGCTCGGCGGGACCCACTCCCACGCTTGATAGAGCGCGTTGAGGGACGAAAGCGCGTTGGCGTCGCCGTGGCGCCACGCGTAGGCGAGCAGTCCCCGCTCCATCTCGACCCCGTCCGCCTCGTTGAGGTAGTCGTCGAGCGGCCGGAGCGCCGCTCCCTCCGGGGGCAACCACTCGGCCGGACCTGGCTGAAGCGCGGCCTCCGCCGGCGCCACACCGAGCCGCTCCCACACCGGTCCGAGCGCCGCGCGGTGCGTCGGCGCGAGCCCCATCAGGAGTCCGCCGAGGAACGAGGCCGTGTCGGGCGCCACCGCCTGCAGGCGGTCCCCGTCCCGGTCCCAGCGCACCCAAGGGAACTCGGGGTGCTCGGCGAGCATCGGGTGCACATACAGCCCATACGCGCCCGCGGCGTCGCGCACCACGCCCAAGAACCACGGGTTCTTCGAGCCGAGCGCCGAAGCGGGGGCCGGAGAGGGGTCCAGACCGGCCGCGGCGAGCGCGCCATGGAAGGCGTGGTCGACATCGGAGCGCCCGACCACGGTGCTCAACAGGTCCGACACCCCCACACCGAGCGAAGTCAGGGTGTGCAGTGCGGTCCGCGGTGCAGCGGCGGGTGGCGATGCTGGCGGAGAGGCAGGCGCAGAGGCGGCCGTTGCCGCAGGCGCGCCCGCGGACGAAGGCGCTTGCGTCGGCACCGCTCCCTTGGGGGCCTTGCGCAGCTCGGTCGCCTTGAGCACCCCTCGGTAGCCGGCCTTCGTGCCGATGATCTCGACGAGCATGCCGATCGCGGGGACGAAGCCCTTGCACGCGGTACCGCCGAACCGCACGCGGTCGCCGTTCCCCAACTCGATCCAGCCGAGCCCGTCTTCGGGCTCGATTTCGGTGATGGTGCCGATGTCGCTCATGAGGCCGAAAGGGTACGCGGCCACCCCTTCCGCGCGCCAGCTCGATGAACATCGGATGCGCCGGTTCGACGCCTCGCTTGATTGTTCTCGGACTCGTGGGAGCCTGCGCTCATGCGCGTCGTCTCTGCCTGCCTCCTCGCCGTTGTCCTGCTGTCCGCCTGCACGGAATCGATCGCCGCCCCGGCGGACGTGGCTTCGCCTCCCGACGAGGCTGAGCGCACCTCCTCTGGTCTCGCGTCGCGTGTCCTCGTCGCGGGCAGCGGGAGCGAGCACCCGACCGCGACGAGCACGGTCCAGGTTCACTACACGGGCTGGACCACGGACGGCGAGATGTTCGACTCGTCGGTGGCGCGAGGCGAGCCCATCGCCTTCCCGCTCGATGGCGTCATCGCAGGTTGGACCGAGGGGCTCCAGCTGATGGTGGAGGGGGAGACCCGTCGGCTCTGGATTCCGGAAGCCCTCGCCTACCAAGGCCGGCCCGGTCGCCCCGCAGGCATGCTCGTGTTCGACGTGCAGCTCATCGACATCCAGGATTGATCGCCCGGGCCCAGGCCCGCGGCCGATCCGGCTGCTATGGTGTCCGCATGCGCCTGCGCCCATCCCCCC
>JBGCFC010000204.1:0-32569 GCA_045106715.1 Sandaracinaceae bacterium | reverse complement strand
CATGAGCGCCTCCTGCATCTCGCCCGCACTGCTCCATCGCGCGTTCGGATCGCGCGCGAGCCCCTTCATCAGAATGTCCTCGAGCGCCGGGGGCATGTCGACGCCGAGCTCGGACGGACGGGGCGCCTTCGCCATGCGGACCTTCTCGATGACCTCGATGTCGCTGCGTCCCGCGAAGAGCCGCTTGCACGTCAGCATCTCGTGAAAGCAGGTGCTGGCCGCGAAGATGTCCGAGCGATGGTCCAGCGGCAGGCCGGTGATCTGCTCTGGGCTCATGTAGCCGAGCTTGCCTTTGACCACCCCGGCCTGCGTCTGGCTCGCGCGGCTCGCCGCCTTCGCGATGCCGAAGTCGATGACCTTGACCAGTCCGTCGTACGACACGATCAGGTTCTGAGGCGAGACGTCGCGGTGGATGATGGCCAGCGGCTGGCCGTTCGCGCCTCGCTTGCGATGCGCGTAGTCGAGCCCTTCGAGCACCTTCGAGATGATCCACGCGGCCATCATCGGGTTGACCGTTCGCCGCATCGCGCGGTGCCGTTCGATGATCTGGAGCAGGTCCTTGCCCCAGACGTACTGCATCGCGATGAAGTGCGTGCCGTCGATCTTCCCGAGCTCGTAGATGGGCGCGATGTTCGCGTGGCTCAGCTGGCCCGCGATCTTCGCCTCTTCGATGAACATCGAGACGAACTCGTCGTCCTCGGCCAGGGACGGAAGGATCCGCTTGATCGCGATGATCTTTTCGAAGCCCTCCACGCCGAGGGACTTCGCGCGATACACCTCCGCCATACCGCCCACGGCGATGCGATCGAGGAGCAGGTACTTGCTGACGTCGGTCGACACTCGGGGCCCGCGGCTTTGGAGTGTATCAACTCTGGCCGGGGCGGGGGCAGCGGATGTCCTCGCGGTCGGACGTTGGCGCGTTGAGGGTCACATGCGCCTGAGCGCGTGCGTCCGCCACGGGGTTCCCATCTGCGTTCCCGAGAGCAGCAGACCCGGTGAGCCCGAGCAGGCGTCTGGCGCCGGCACCACCTCGAACTCGGGGTCCCGCTCGGTCGCGGGCACGTGAACGAAGCGGTCGCCGTCACGAACGAGCTGGCCGAGGGTCGACTCGTAGAGGTTCGTGCTGTGCGTGACCCCGCAGGCGTCGATCGAGAGCGCGAAGTAGAGGGGAAAGGCATCGACCGAGGGGGTTCTGCACTCGGGACTATTGACGTTGAACGAGCCCACGAGGGCCGCGGGCATCGGATCTCCCGCGCCGCAGTCAGGGGGCCCGGCATCCGGGGGCGCGGCGTCCGCCGGCGACGCGTCCAAGGGCAAGCCTGCGTCCGTCGGCTCGGCGTCGGGTAGTCGTGCGCTCTCGGCGCAGCCGACGAGCATGAGCAAGGCGAAGAGAGTGAGTCTGTGCATGCCTCTCGTCGTGGCGCCTCCGAGCCCCTAAAGCGCCTTAAACCGGCTTAACGCGGCGGCGGATACGCACTGAGCGTGCAAGCCCGTACCCGCCATCGCGGTGGACCAAGATGCCTCGGAGGCCCTTCTTGCGGAGCGTCGACAGGGCCACGTGCGCTCGATTCGAGGCCGCGCTCAGCCGCACCTTCTCGCCCGGCCACCCGACCTCGATGACCTCGTCGAGGCTCACCATCTCGCCTGCGCCCTCGGTCCGCCTCAGGACGAGCCGGGTGAAGATCCGCTGCAGAGGCGAGTCCGGGCGCAACTCCACGCGAGGCGTTCCGGGGGCTTGAAACGCCGCGCCCCCGCCCCACACCGTGAGGGTCGGCGCGTCCGACGGAGCGCGGTCGCCGTCCCGCGCATGCGCCTCGAGCAGCCGAAGCGCGATTCGGACGTCGTCCGTGGGGTGTGCGCTCGCTCGCCGCCGCGCCGCCGACAGATCGGGCGCCACCCCCGCCTGCATGTCGACCACGCTCCGATGAAGCGCGACCGTCGTCTGGAGCGCGGGCTCATCCGGGACCTGCAACAGCGCGGCCTCGGCGCGCGCGAGATGGCGGCGTGCTTCGACCTGCTTGCCGAGCAGCGCCGTGACGCTGCCGAGGCACGCTCCGATCAAGGCTCGGTACCGAGGCGCCCCCACGCTCTCGATGCGCGCCCCCGCCTGCTCGAGCACGGCCTGGGCTTCCCAGAGCTCGCCCCGCTCCGCCTGGATGGTCGCCAGATAGAACAGGCCGCTCGCCTCGCGGTAGCGGCTCGCGTGCGCGCGCAGCGTGCTCACCGCGTCGACGAAAGACTCGAGCGCCGCCTCGAGCGCACCGTCTCCCTGGAGGAGCGCGCCCCGCGCCATGAGCAGGGTGCCCTCCATGATGGGGCTCTCGGCGGCGCGCGCGACCCTGAGCCCCTCGTCGACGAATACCCGTGCATCGTCGATGCGACCGGAGAACATCTCCACCACCGCCGCCTCGTACAGGCCGGCGGCGAGCTCGTGTCCCGCGTCGAGGCATCGAGCGCGTTCGATGGATCGTGCGATCGCGTCGCGGGCGTCGTCGAGCTCGCCCTCCCGCCGGAGGGCGTGTGCCAGGCGCCGGTAGCCCTCCGCCTCGATGGGCGCGCGCTCGTCGACCGAGGCCAGCTGCGCGGCGTCCTCGAGCCCGCGCCGCACATACGCCTGCGCGCCGCGCGTGTCGCCCATCACGTCCAGAACGCTCCCGATGCGTGTGCGCGCGATGGCGGACAGCCGGAGGCGCCCGACCGTGGCGGCCGACGCGAGCGCGCGCTCGTATTCGATCTTCGCCTCGGGGTGCCGCCCTAGCTCCGAGAGACTCTGGCCGAGTCCGAGCCGGAGTCGGATGTCGAGTGCGTCGTCGCCAGGGGCTCCCTCGAGCTGGAGGACCGAGGAGAACAAGCGATGGCGAAGGGTCGCGAGACCACGCGCGCGCAACGGAGGCTCGAGGCCCAGCGCGATGCTGGTTGCGTCCCGCCTCGACTCGGGGTCGGCGTGGGCGAGCGCGGTCGCGTGGGCCGCGAGAAGGTTGTCCAGCCCGTCCTCGAGGTCCGTGCCCTCCTGGGCCAGTCGGACATAGTGTCTGCGGTGATGGCGTTGGCACTCCCGCAGCTCCGAATCGCTCGCCGCCAGCGCCGAGGCGACCTCGCGGATCGTCTCATACAGCGCGAAGCGCGCGGTGGAGTTCGGTTCTGAGTTCACCCGCAGGAGCGACGTCTGGCAGAGGGTCTCGAGTCCGTCGAGGACCCGGCCCGAAGGCAGTACGAGGTCCCCGAGCACGCTCTCGACGTCCGACACGCGAAACCCGTTGCGAAACACCGACAGCAGCACGAAGAGCCGGCGGTGGGCCGCGTCGAGGAGTGCGACTGAGTCGAGCACTGCGCGCTCCATCGACGCGTGTCTGGGAACGCGCGCGCGGCTGTCCTCGAGCAGCGCCAGCGGCCGCTTCATTCGCTCCTCGAGGTCGACCAGGCTGAGCACGCGGGTCCGTGCCGCCGCCAGTTCGATGGCGAGCGGCATGCGGTCGATGGCCGTCACGATCCGGCGCACGCGCTCCGCGTCGAATGCGTGACCGGGGCGGACGGCGGCGGCGCGATCCTCGAACAACGCGATCGCGTCGCGCTCCGCGAGAGGACCGAGCGAGAGGATGCGTTCGCCGGCGATGCCGAGCGCGGCGCGGGAAGCCACGAGGCACCGGATGTTCCTCGCGCCCGCGAGCCAGCGCTCCACGTCGGCGGCGATGACGGCTCCGACCGTCTCGGCGTTGTCGAGCACGAGCAGCAGACGACCACGGCACCCGAGCGCCGCGCCGATCGCGTGGGCGAGGTCGGGCTCCTCCTGCTGGCCAACGAGGTCGAGGTCGAGCTCGAGGGCGAGGGCCGCAAGGGCTTCGCTGCGGTCGGAGGCGGGCGTCAGGTCGACCACGCACGCCGCCTCGCTTGGCTCGCGCAGTTCCAGGTAGCGGAGCACGAGCCTTGTCTTGCCCATCCCGCCCGGCCCGAGGACCGTCACCAGCCGGCGCTCTTCGAGGAGCTCGGCGAGCTCGCGGCGCTCGGCGTGTCGTCCGACGAACGCGGTGAGGGGGAGGGCGACGCCGGCCGGCAGGCTCACGTCGCCTCCCCGCGCCTCAGCTCATCCAAGTCTGATCGGGCTGAAGCGACCACTTGGTGGTGACCTTCTTCAGCGAGCTCCAGAGGCTCAGGCCGCCGTCCGCGGTCATGTCCCCGGCGCCAAATTTGCTCGCCTTGGCGCCGCCGAAGCTGAAGGGCTCACGCGGCACCGGCACGCCGATGTTGATGCCGACCATGCCCGCCTGCGCCTGATCGATGACGTAGCGCGCGGTGGCGCCGCGGGTGGTGAACACGCTGTAGGCGTTGCCGTACGGCGACCGATCCTGGAGCGCGAGGGCCTCGTCCAGGGTGTCGACGCGCAGAATGGTCACCACCGGGCCGAAGAGCTCCGCGTTCGCGCACTCCATCTCCATGGACGCGTGGTCGAGCACGCTCGGTCCGAGCCAGTAGCCGTTCTCGTAGCCGGCAGGCGCTGTCGGGTTGCGGCCGTCGACCACGAGCTTGGCGCCCTCGGAGACGGCCGTGTCGAGCGCGACATGAAGTCGCTGGTGTGCGCCTTGCTCGATGATCGCGCCCATGTCGGTGCCGAGCTCGAGCGTGCGCGTGTGGGCGATGATCTTCTCGATGAGCGCATCGCAGTCGCCGACCGCGACGAGCAAGCTGGCCGCCATGCAGCGCTGGCCGGCGCAGCCCGTGAACGAGCGCACGATGCCGTCGATGGCGACGTCCGGGTCGGCGTCCGGCAGGAGCAGGACGTGGTTCTTGGCGCCGCCGAGCGCGAGGGCCTGCTTGCCGCTCGCCGCCGCGCGTCCGTACACCGCCTTGGCGATCGGGGTCGAGCCCACGAAGCCGAGCGCGCCGATGTCGTCGTGGTCGCAGAGCGCTTCGACCGTGTCCTTGCCGCCGTGCACGATGGAGAACACGCCGGGCGGGAACCCGGCCTCGAGCATGAGCTTGCCAGAGAGGTCCGCCGTCAGCGGGACCTTCTCGGAGGGCTTGAGGATGAAGGCGTTTCCGAGTGTCACGGCCGTCGGGTACATCCACATCGGGACCATGGCCGGGAAGTTGAACGGGGTGATGCCGGCGACCACGCCGATGGGCTCGCGCCGCACTTCGCAGGTCACGCCGCGGCTGACCTCCATGGCCGTCCCGCGGTCCATGTTCTGAAGGCTGCTGGCGTACTCGATGATCTCCACGCCCTTCATGACGCCGGCGCGCGCTTCGGCGACGGTCTTGCCGCACTCGGCCGCAGCCATGTGAGAGAGCGCGTCGGCGTTCTTCAAGACGAGGTCACGGAAGCGGAACAGCGTCGCGGTGCGCTCCCGAAGGGGAAGACGGCGCCACTCGGCGGCCGCCGCCTTGGCCCCGGCCACGACGGCATCGACGTCCTTGTCGTTCGACATGGGGACTGTGCCGATGGCCGCGCCCGTGTAGGGGCTGACCACGTCGATGCGTTCGCCCGAAGAGGGGTCTTGCCACTCGCCCGCGACGAGGTTCTTGCACGCGATCGGGCTCTCAGGCAGGTCCACCAGCTTCATCTCGACTCCTTCTCTCGGCGCTCAGCGCGCGTCCCACGCGGCTTGCCGAACACGTCCAAATGTCACGTTCCCCGCTCTCGCGCAACGCTCAGACCGGCTCGGGCGCGCGCTCCGGGGCCGCACGCTCAGGGCGCGGAGCGGAGCGCGTACAGCGCGCCGTCGTCGGCGCCGACGTAGAGCGTGCCGTCTGCCCCGAGCGCCGCGGTCGAGTCGACGTCCTGGCCCATGTTGCGGTCCCAGAGCACGTTGCCGTCGGCGTCGAGCGCGTAGAGGTGGTCATCCTGGGAGCCCACGTAGATGCGGCCGTCCCGGTCGACCCGCGCGCTGGCCCTCACCCGGCCGTGGGTGGCGAACGTCCACCGCGCCTGCCCGTCCGGCCGGACGGCGTGCACAGAACGGTCGTAGCTCCCGACCACGATGGTCCCGTCGGCCAGCAGCGCTGGGGTGGCCCGCACGTCGCCGCCGGTCGTGTACCGCCAGCGCTCCTGTCCGTCGGCGCTCAGCGCGACGAGTTCGCCACGGTCGTTGCCGATGTAGATCGTGCCGTCCTCGGCGATGGTCGGCGCACCGCCGACGCTGGCGTTCACGCGCGCCTCCCATGCGGGGGTCCCGTCCGGGCGGACGGCCATCACCTTGCCGTCGGACGTGCCAAAGACGATCGCGCCGTTCGGGTGGATGGCGGGGTCCGAGCGCACCAGACCCGAGGCGGCCACGTGGAAGCGTACGTTGCCCTCGGCGTCCAGCGCGTAGAGACCGTCGGACACGACATACACCGTTCCGTCGTCGGTGATCACGGGGCTCGCATCGACCGGTCGCGGCAGCTCGCGGCGCCAGCGCACTTGTCCGAGCGGGGTGAGCGCGGTGACCGAGCCGTCGTGGTTGCCGACGATGACCGTGCCGTCCTCGGCCAGCGCGGCGGCGGCGTAGAAGCGGTCGCCCCCCGTGTATCTCCAGCGGAGGCTGCCGTCCGGCGACAGGGCGCTGAACGTGCGATCGAGCGAGCCGATGTAGACGGTGCCGTCGGGCCCGACGACCGGAGAGGCGAAGATCCGGGCGCCGGTGTCGTGCTGCCAGGCCACAGTCGGTGACGTGGCGGGACCGGCGTGTGTGCTGCGCCCGTCGTGACGCGGACCGCCCATGAACATCGCGTGCTCGCGGGCCGGCGCCTCTCCGCCGTGGGGTGCGTCATCCACCGAGGGCGGACCCGCGTCGTCGGTCGTCGTCGGCGTTTCGGACTGGCCACCCGAGGTCTGGCCGTTCAGCTGCGCGGCGAGCGCGTGCCGCGCCTCCTCCTCGAACATGCAGCTTCCTTGATGGCAGATGCGAGAGCCGTTGCACTCTCGGTCCGACATGCACGGAACCGCTGACGCCGCCCCACAGGAGACGGACGCGGGGAGGCACAGACCGAGGACGAGGAGGAGCGAGAGGCGCCGCATGGCCCCCTCGTGTAGCACGTTGATCCAGTGCCCACGAAAATGCGGGCCGGGCTCACCCGACGACGGGCATGACCTCGAGCCGCCCCACGATGGAGCGCCCCACCTGCAGGTAACCGAGCGCGCGGGTGCTCGCCTGGACGAGCGGGGCCAGCGCCGGGTCGGCCATCAAGGGCTCGCTGAGCAGCAGCTCACCCGGCGCGGCCAGGCGACTCATCTGCTCTCCCAGGTGGATGGTGTGGCCAAAGTAGTCGAGCCGTCCGCCGACCGTGGTCATGCGCGCCGGGCCGGCGTGGGCCGCCACCGTCACCGAGCTGTTTCCGCGCACGACGTTCATGGCCGCGCGCACCGCGGCGACGCGGTCGCTGAAGACCGCCATCACCCCGTCGCCGTGCAGCTTCACGAGCGCGCCCCCCTCGACCGCTGCGGACGCCTCGACCCGCTGGCTGAGCGCGAGAAGCTCACGGTGCACGGCGGCCTCGTCTTCTTCGTAGCGGCTCAGCGCGCTCGGCACGCTCGCGAACAGGAGCGCGGTGTTGGAGATCGAGACCAGCTGCTCTGGCGCGAGCACCTGCTCCGGAAAGAGAGCTCGGAAGCGCGCATTGCACGCGGCGTCGGCGGCGGTCACCGCGTCGGAGCGGAGTGTCGCGCGCTCCACCCGAGCGACGACCTCGAAGGGGAAGTCGTTGGTGAGCAAGAGCAGCTGGCCGCCGGTGCCGAGGCTGCGCGGCTGGCTCGATGGGGCGCCGCGCCGGAGAGGGAGGTCCCAGGTGTCGAGCGGGGCGCGCGGGTCGACCGAGAAGGACCAGTCGGTCTCGAGCCCGCGCCCGGCCACAGTGTAGCGGCCCTCCTCGAGGTGGAGATCGAGCGCGAAGCGCTCGCCCGGGGCCAGGCGGACCTGGGCCACGACGTGCGGCGAGTGTGCCGGTCCACCGATGCAATAGACACCCGTGTCCGCGGGCCGGACGGAGGGATGGGCACGGAACACCAGCTCCACGGATCGCGCCATGTCGAGCGTGAAGTCGAGCGCGCAGACCTCGCAGCGGCCGTGCTCGGACAGCGCCTTGAGCGTGCTCTCGATGCCGCTGGGCACCCGGCACATGGGGCAAAGCAGATCCCAGAGGACCTCGAGCATGCCGGCGTGCGCCGCGATGAGGAGAGTGTCGAGCGTGGCGTCTTCGGACAGCGAGCGCTCGTGCGCCCAGGCGCGAGGCCGGATGCGCGCGATCGTCGATGCGGGCGCGTGCACGATCGTCTCGACGAGCGCCTGGGTGATCGCCGGATCGCCCCCCGCGGCCATCACGGCGTGAGCTTTCTCTTCGGCCCGGCGGCGCACGCCCCGTGTCTTCTCCTGGTCTTCGAATGGGTCCTTCGTGGTGCCGGGGGCTTGGCAGGTGTCGTCGATGTGTTGGTAGACGCGGGCGAGGCCGCGCCGGAGCTTGACGCCGATCTCGACCGACGCGGCCGCCCGCCCGAGGAGGTTGCGCGGCCTTACCTCCACGCGGTGAGTCAGCTCCGTGCCGCCGCTCGCGCTGGGATCGAGCCGCACGGTGGAGCGAAGCCACTCGAACGGACCGCTGCTGTACTCGCGGACCACGCCGAGGCGTCTCGGCTCCACCCACTCGAACGGGTTCTCGCGCCAGCGCAGCTCCATGCCGGCGGCGCGGAAGCGGCCCTCCGTCTTCACGTATCCGTCGCCGTCCGGGTGGTGGCTCCACGAGACGTCGTCGAGGCCGGCCGCCCGGTTCAGCCGCTCCGTGTTGGACACATGCGGCCAGAGGGCCTCCGGGGTCGAGCCGAGCGTCCACTTGAACTCGTACGTGCTCGGCGCTCCCTCGACGCCGAGACGTTGGGGGAGGGCGTCAGGCGTGGCGATGTCGCCGCGTCGGGCCTGCTCGAGGGCGTCGAGCAGGGCGCGCGCGTCGGGGTAGCGCGCGTCGGGCTTCTTCTCGAGGCAGCGCATCACCACCGACTCGATGGCGGGAGGCACGGTGGGGAACAGCTCCGACAGCGCCGGCGGAGGCTTCGTCACGTGGCCCACCAAGATGAACGGGCCGGCCCCGGTGAACGGTCCGCGCCCCGCGAGCAGGTCGAACACGGTGCAGCCGAGCGCGTAGACATCCGTGCGGGCGTCGAGCGGCTCGCCCGTGACCTGTTCGGGGGCCATGAACGACGGCGTGCCCGGCGTGCCCTCCTGGGTGAGGTCGTCGCTTTCGGCTGGCTGCTCCGGCCGGGCGATGCCGAAGTCACAGAGCTTGATCCCCGGCCGCGCGTTCGGGCGCAGGGCGACCAGCACGTTGTCGGGCTTGACGTCGCGGTGAACGAGGCCGAGGTCGTGCACCTCCGAGAGCGCGCGGGCGGTGTCGGTCACAATGTCCAGCGCGAGCTCGAGGTCAAGGCCATCCCGCTGCACACGCAGGCGCTTGGCGGACGTGCCTTCGGCCAGCTCCATGACCAGGTAGTGAAAGCCGCGGTCTTCGTTCGCCTCCACGAACCGGGTGACAAAGGGGCTCTGCATCTGGGAGAGCACGCGGGCTTCCCGGCGGAACCGCGCGACGAGGTTGGGGTCCGAGGCGATGTTGGGCAGCAGGACCTTGAGCGCGACCTCGCGCCCGCCGACCAGGTCTTCGGCGCGAAACACCCGCCCCATGCCTCCTTTGCCGATCGACTCGATCAAACGGTAGGCGCCGAGGGTCGAGGGGAATGTACCGTGGAGCTTGGCCGGCTCTTCCGGCGCGGTGCCGGCGTTGACCTGCGTGGACTCACCGTCGTCGCCGAGCTCGAGCGCGACCTCGCGCGCCGTGGGCCGCGCTTCCGGG
This sequence comes from Sandaracinaceae bacterium, assembly GCA_045106715.1. Taxonomy (GTDB): domain Bacteria; phylum Myxococcota_A; class Polyangia; order Polyangiales; family Sandaracinaceae. The sequence goes on along the minus strand of JBGCFC010000204.1, from coordinate 22,759 downwards.
TCGTCGACCATCATGCGGGCGAGGAGGTCGCCGAGCCGGGCGTCGTCGGTGGCGACCTGAGCCGTCCGGGACACCAGCGCGGCGAGGCCCCAGACATCGGCCGCGGCGCTCGCCTGCGCGCGGACCAGCTCCGGCGCCCGCTCCACCGGCACCGCGTCGCGCACCGACAGGCCCGTCATGTCCAACGACAACAGGCCATCGGGTCCACGTCCGATGGCGCCCGCGCCGAGCGCGCCGTGCACGATGCCCCAGCGGTGGGCGTGCGCGAGGGCGTCCAAGAGGCGAAGCAGCTGGGCGGAGACGCCGCCCACGTCGGTCGCCCACAGGTCGAACGCGCCCCAGGCCCACGGCCCGGAGCCGACCGTGAGGTGCGGCGGGTCGTCGGACATGACCACGTCGCGCACGGGCAAGAGCCCCTCGAATGGCTGGCTCGCGAGCACCTCGAGGCGCCGTGTGAGCTCCGCTGTTCGGGTCTCGGCGCCCAGGCGCCACAGCTCCCCGGGCGCTCCCGCGTCCTCGACCTCGAACACGGCCCCATGAGATCCCACGGAAAGCAGTCCCCGCACCGCGGCGCCGGCGACGTGCTTCTCCGTGATCGGTGGTGAAGCAGACAAGGTCGAGAGCATACCGCTCTACGAGGCACCGGCCACGATGGGTCGATTGGACACCCGACGTCGTACTCGCCATAGTATCTCTTCTCTGAGTTACGGTTGGCGTTCGGGCCGACCGGTGGGAGAGTGAGTGCTGCTGATGCGCCCGTCCGTTCAACTCGTTCGACTGCTCCTCCCTCTTGCCCTCGTGGGCTGCACCTTCGAGGGGATGGTGGATCCCCTCGTTCCCGACGGTGGGCCGGTGATCCAGCGCGACGCGGACCCGCTGCCCATGTGGCGCCAGCCCTGCTCCGGCGATGGTTCCATCGGCGATGGCGGCTGCGGCGAGGGAGGCGTGACGTCTTTGCCCGACGCGGCTGTGGACGCCGGACCACCGCCGCCGCCGTGCAACGAGGTGACCTTTCGCTACGTCAACGCGGGCGCGAGTTCGGTCTGGGTCAGCGGAAGCTTCACGCCGCGTACGGGCGACCCGGAGGAGTGGGCGAGGGATCCGTCCGAAGGCGCGCTTACGCTGGAGAACGACGGCGCGGGCGTATGGACCCTGACCGCCCTCATCGAGCCGACGGGGCGCCACGAGTACAAGCTCATCATCGACGGGACCGATTGGATCGCCGACCCCAATGCTGAGGAGTTGGTGCCGGACGGCTTCGGCGGGCAGAACAGCGTGCTCAATGTGTGCTCCACCAGCTGCGGCGACCTCGACACGTTCGATTGGCGGGACGCGGTCATGTACTTCGCGATGGTGGACCGCTTCCGCGACTCCGACGGCAGCGCGATGCCTGTGGCCGGCGCGACGGACGGCGACGCGACCTCCGGGCCGAGCGGGCAGTACGAGGGCGGCGACCTGAACGGGGCCACGGAGCGGCTCGGCTACCTCTCCGACCTCGGGGTCACGGCCGTCTGGCTCAGCGCGCCCTACGAGAACCGCGACACGGCCGGCGCGGCCATCGACCCCGCTTCGGACCCTCGATCGTACTCCGCGTACCACGGCTACTGGCCGAGCCCGGACAACATCGACTTCGGCGCATCGGGAGGTCCGAGCCCGCGCCCGCGGGTGGAGAGCCGCATCGGAACGGAAGCCGACCTGCACACGTTCGTGGACACCGCGCACGCGACCGACGGCGCGGACGGGCGGCCGATGAAGGTGCTGTTCGACTACGTGATGAACCACGTGGACCTCGAGAGTGGGCTCTATGCCGCGCACCCGGACTGGTTCGTGCGCCGCGGCGACGGGAGCCGCCCGCTCTGTGGGCCGGAGAACCTCTGGGACGACGCCTTCTGGGGCACGCGGTGCGCGTTCACCAACTACCTGCCCGCGTTCGACTTCGAGGGGGCGCCGGCGGCGCGCCAGTGGAGCATCGACGACGCGCTCTGGTGGGCGGAGGAGTTCGACCTCGACGGCTACCGCTTGGACGCGATCAAGCACGTGCCGCTGTCGTGGCTGACGGACCTCCGAACCCGGCTCAACCGCGACGTCACGGACCCGGCGGGCGGGCGGTTCTACCTGGTCGGCGAGACGTTCGCCTACGACGATCCGGGGCTGCTTCGGAGCTTCGTGGATCCCGAGACGATGCTCGACGGGCAGTTCGACTTCCCGATGAAGGCGCGCCTGTGCGAAGCGGTGTTCACCGAGGGGGGGGACCTCAGCGCGTTCTCGAGCTGGATGGACGAAAACGACGCCTTCTACGGGTCCGACGCGGTGATGACCACGTGGATCGGAAACCACGACATCCCGCGCACCGTGCACTTCGCGAGCCGCGAGATCTCCAGCTGCCGGGAAGGCAGCAACCCGGGCAATGGCTGGGATTGGCGCCCATCGCAGCCGACCGACGCCGCCCCGTACGAGCGCATGGCGGTGTCGTTCGCCGTCCTCATGACCAACCCCGGGATCCCCCTTCTCTATTACGGCGACGAGATCGGGCTGGCTGGCGGCGGCGACCCCGACAACCGCCGTTCGATGCCCTGGGACGACAGCGCGCTCAACACGCATCAGATCGCGCTCCGCGAGCGTGTGCGCGCGCTGTCCCGCCTGCGCGTCCAGAACCGGGCGCTGACCCGCGGGCGCCGACGCACGATCGCGGTCGACCGGGACACCTGGGTCTACGCGATGGGCGGGTGTGGCGAAGAGGCGCCTGATGTCACCGTGGCGATCAACCGCGCGGACGCGTCTCGCACGGTGACGATCCCCTCGGGGGCGTATGTTGATTTGCTGGACGGGGGCGATGTCGATGGCGGATCGGTCAGCCTGCCGCCGCGCGGCTACCTGGTGCTTGGCCCACGGTGAGCGGCGGGGCGTTGACGTCGGCGCGCGGATCGACGATCCAGAGAGCACGGTGTTGTCCCGGCCCCCTTTCCGCGTGACGCGCGGCCTCGTGACCGCTCTGCTCCTCACGTTGAGCGGCTGCGACAGCGGGGGCGGCGTGCTGCTGGTCGATCTTCTGACGGACTTGCGTGGGGGCGAAGAGTTCGATTCGGTCCTCCTGGACGTCCATGAGGGGGCGGACGCGTCGGGCGAGGCGGCGCGAGGGGTCACTGTGTCGATCGACGGACTCCAGACGCCGGCGCGCGCGTTCCGCATCGCTGAGCTCCGTGACCTCCCGGCCGGTGACGTGACGCTCTCCGTTCGCGTTTCGCGGGGCGGGGCGGACGTGGCCCGGGGCGTACTCATCACCGCGCTGTCCAGCGAGCCGCAGCAGGTGACCGTGCGCATCACCCGCGACTGCGCCGGGGTGGTCTGTCCGAACGACGGCAACCCGGCCGCGATCACATGTCTGGCCGGCCGCTGCGTCGACCCACGCTGCAGCCCCGAGAACCCCGCCGACTGCCCCGAGGTGGACTGCACTGCCGACGACGCGTGCGGCGTCGACCGCGGACTGCCCGCATGCTTCTCCCCGGTGTGCCTCGCCGGGGTGTGCGCCTCGCGTGCGGATGACAGCGTGTGCGGCGGCGGGGTGTGCAGCATCGATGGATGTGGAGCCGCGGACGCCGGCCCGACGGACGCCGGGGCGATGGACGCGGGGTCAGACGGAGGCTTGCTCGACGCGGGGCCGATCGACGCGGGCCCGATCGACGCGGGCGGACCGAGCTTCGTGCTCCAGGCGCGGCAGATCAGCGCTGGCGCCCAGACGACCTGCGCGTGCACCGCCGGAGGGGACGTGCGCTGTTGGGGCCAGAACGGGAACGGCCAGCTCGGCGACGGAACGACCGACTCCTCGCCCCTCCCGCTCACGATCCCCGGCATCTCCGACTGCGTGGAGGTCGCCGTGGGCGGGGGCCACGCGTGCGTGATTCGCATGGGCGGTCAGGTGGAGTGCTGGGGGGACAACACCTACTTCGAGTTGGGCGACGACACGCGGATCTCCCGCAGCACGCCCGCGCCGGTGGTGGGGCTCGCCGACGCCAAGGCGCTCTCGCTCAGCAACGACAGCAGCTGCGCCCTGCGCACGAACGGAGAGCCGGTCTGCTGGGGGCGCAACCGCTACGGCAACCTCGGCGATGGCACGTCGACGGCCCAGCGCACGCCCACGGCCATCCCGGGCCTCCCACCGATGGCGGACATCGGCCTCGGCATCTTCCACGGCTGCGCTCGGACCGACGGGGGACAGGTCTACTGCTGGGGGAATGGCCAGGCCGGGCAGCTCGGCGATGGCTCGAGCACCCTCCTCTCGGCGCCGGTACAGCCGACCGGGCTCGGCGTGGCCACCGCGTTGGTGGTCGGGGGGCGTCACAGCTGCGCGGTCGACACCGCGGGCGAGGCCTTCTGCTGGGGCGAGGGCACCCAGGGGCAGCTCGGCCACAGCATGGCGATGGAGTCGTCCACGCCGGTGGTCGTCAACGGGCTCGGCGTACCTTCGACGTGGGGCTTGGGCTCGCTTCACTCGTGCGCCGTCGACGAAGGGCAGCTGGTGTGCTGGGGGTTCAACTCGCGCGGCCAGTTGGGCGAGGGCATCTCTGGCGCGCGTCTCCAGCCGACGCCGGTCGCGGGGGCGCCCAACATCGTCGAGATCACGGCGGGGTCGCGTCACACGTGTATGCGGAACGACGACGACTGGGTGCGGTGCTGGGGCGAGAACAACGAGGGGCAGCTGGGCAACGGCACCATCGACTCTCCGGCCGACGGCGGCACGTGATGGCGGTCCCCACGATCGGCGGCGCGCAGCTCTGGGCGGATCGCCGCTGGCGCGACGGGTGGCGCATCCAGCAGCACGTGTTGACGGGGCACTATCGGCTTCTGGACCCCAACGACCGTCGCCACGTGAGCGGCGAGCTCAGCCGATGTGTCGAGCGCCTGGAGGATCTCCGGCTGCCGGCGGCGCCGTCCGACATCGTCGTGCTCCTGCATGGCCTGGGGCGCACGCGCCGTTCGCTGTTCGGGCTCGGGGACGCGCTCGACGCGGCGGGCCACGTGACCGTTCGGCTCGACTACCCCAGCACGCGCGCGGCGATCGAGGACCACGTCAGCCAGGTGCTTCAGGTTCTCTCCGATCTTCCGGGCGCTTCGCGCGTGGGGTTCGTGACACATTCGCTCGGCGGGATCCTGGCGCGCGGCATTTTGGCCGATGGACGTTGGCCCCGGTCGCTGACGCCCACTCGTGTCGTCATGCTGGCTCCCCCCAACGCCGGGGCGGCCCTCGCCCGTGTCTTGGACGGAGTGGTTCCGTCGCTCTTCGGCGCGGTGATGGGGCCGAGTGGGCGCGCGATCGGACAGGGCGTCCCGTACCCCGCACCGCGTGTGCCGTTCCTCGTCGTCGCCGGCAGCCAGCGGGGGGGCAAGGGGCTGAACCCGATGCTCGACGGTGACGACGACGGCGTGGTGAAAGTCGAGGAGACCAAGCTCACGGGCATGGACGAGCACCTCGTCGTGCCAGCCCTCCACACGGTCATCATGGACCACCCGGACGCGCGCGCGGCGACGGTGTCGTTCCTTCAGAGTCCCGGCGTCAGAACAGACTGAGCTGCTTGCCCGCGATGCGCATGAAGTCGTCGCCGAGCGTCGACAGGACAGACTGTGCTGCTGGTGCCAGCTGCCGCTCGAGGTAGTGGTCGTAGTTCAGCGCGGCGGAACGCTTCTGGACCGGCTGCGGCCCACGACGCGTGATCACGTAGGCGACCCGGCGCGGCTGTCCGCCGAGCTGGCGGGCGGCGGCGACATGCGGAGGCACGTTCTTCGTGTAGTCGTCGAGGTCACGGCGGAGCCGTTTTTCGTACACGAGCTCGGCGTCCAGCTCCCCCGCGAACATGCGGTCCGTCAAGCGTCGCGCCCACGCCGCGTACGGCTCGTCGGCGAAGACCCGGCGCAGCAGCTCGCGCTGAAAGCGGCGAGCGAGCGGGGTCCAGTCCGTGCGCACCGCCTCGAGGCCTTTGACGACCAGGCGTGAGGAGCCGTCGCCGGCCCGCACCGTGCCGGCGTAGCGCTTTTTGCTGCCCGTCTTGGAGTGCCGCATCGTCGGCATCAGGAAGCGGCGGTAGACGGTCTCCATCTCGAGCTCCAGCGCGCTCTCGAGCCCGTGTTCCTCCATGACGCGCTCGCGCCAGTGGTCGTTGAGCGCCGCCGCGAGCGCCTCCCCTGCGGGCTCCACCGCGTCGGCGGCGACAGGCTCGGCGAGGGTGACGAAGAGCGAGTCGGTGTCGCCGTAGATCACCCGGTGGCCGCGCTCCTCGAGCCAGGTGCGGCTTCGGGTCAGCACCTCGTGCCCGCGACGGGTGATCGAACTCGCGAGGCGGCCGTCGAAGAACCGACAAGCGGGGGTCCCGAGGACGCCGTAGAAGGAGTTCATCTGGATCTTGATGGCCCGTGAGAGCGCCGCGTCGCCCTTCTTCTTGGCGACGTCGCGCGCGCTCCACAGCGTTTCGATGAGCGTGGGCAAGATGTGCACGGTGCGGTCGAACCGGGCGCCGTCGAAGCCCTCGACCGAGTCCGCTTCGGCGCTGGCCTCGCTGGCCACGGCCAGGCCGAGTGGGTCGACCAAGAACGTGCGGATCAGGCTCGGGTACAGGCTCTTGAAGTCCAGAACGAGCACGTCGTCGTACAGCCCGGGCGTCGAGTCCATCACGTAGCCGCCGGGGCTTCGGGTGGGCTCGCCTCGGGTACCGGTCGTGGGGGCCACGCGTCCTGCCCGGTGGAGGCGAGGCAGATACAGATGGTCGAACGCCGCCACTGCGCCCGCGCGCCGGTCCATCGTCAGGCCCGTCAGTCGCTGCCGCTCGATCGCGAACTCCAAGAGGTGTGCGCGCTCGAAGATCTCCTGCACCAACCGGCAGTCTTCGAGGTTGTACGCGACGAGCGCCGGCATGTCCTCGCGCGCCATCCGAAGAATCGAAGCGAGTCGATCGTCTCCGGCGTGGTCGATGGCTTTGCCCCGTCCCAAGAGCGTCTGCGCCACGTGCTCGAGGCTCCAGCGCTCGAAGCTCCACGTCGCCGCGCGCATCGTCGCGATCCCATCCAAGACCACGCGGCCAGGGACCCTCGCGACGGCCGGCGCGTTGCGTCCGCCCTTCAGCACACGCGCGGTGTTGCCGCCGCGGCCCAGCCGAAAGGGCACGCGATGGAGTCGGCAGCGCGCCTCGAGGTACGCGACGTCGAACTCCACGACGTTCCAGCCGATCAGCACGTCGGGGTCGAGCTCCGCCACGCAGTCGAGGAACGCGCGCAGCGTCTCCGCCTCGGTCTCGAAGCACGCTGCGCCCGGAACGCCCCGACCTCGCACGAACGCGCGCTCCGTTTCGCCGCTCACGACCGCGACCGAGATGAGCGGCCCGTCCAAGCCCTCGGACTCGACGTCGAACGACGCGACGCGGAGCGTGGGCGTCATGAATGCGGCCTCGAGCTTCGGCGCGATCATTCGCGTGTGCCCCTCCCGCGCCTCGGGCTCGCCCACCACACGGAATCCCGCCGTGACGAAGCGCTCCATGAGGAAGCGGTCGGCTGGTTTGACGTCGACCTCGAGGCCAGGTGTTCCGCGCGCCGCCAGGCGTTCGGCTTCCCTCGCGAGCGACTTCCGGTCGCGGAAATAGACGGCGTCAACCGGCCCGCCGTGAAGCGCCTCGAGGGGGACGGAGCGCCGCCGGCCCGCCTCGGTGGCCACGTCCCGCGGCACGAAAAAGACGGCCTCTTGGCCAGGAAAACAGACTTCCACGGGGCCGCCCGGGCCGGTCCCCCAAAGGACGAGCTCCAGGCCCTCGCGCCGCGGTCGCAGCTCGCGTGTCAGCAGGTAGAGGGCGCGTTCGCTCGTGGACAACGGGCTCAGCACCCAAACGCGAAGCGGGGGTCGACGACGCAGTATCCGCTCTCGCATGCGGGCGCGATCTCCCCGTCTGCGCACGGTCGGAAGTCGCGGCCTCGGAAGCGCCGCGGACGCCGTACGGGCACCGGACCGAGCGGCCCACTCTCGACCCAGCAATCGTTTGCCGAGGTACACGAGACCGGGTCGACCCATCCTAGGTTGCACCGAAGCCCCGGGCCGGGGCCGCCGCCGCAACGGCAGACCGGGTAGGGCGCGCCGGGCGGGGCGCTCACCGACTCGTTGATTTGGCCGGGCGCGCAGGTGCCGTCGGCGATGCGGAACCCGCAGCGGTTGTCGGCGCTGCACGGGCTGTGTTCCGGCGCAGGCGCACTGCGCCGGAGCACGCAGGCGCCAGCGATGCAGTGGCACTGCCCCGGTGGAGGCCCGGATTCTTCGCACACGATCTCCGTGGGGGCGACGGGCGAACACGCCGTCGGCACGCACGCGTCGTCGAAGAAGCAGGTGTCGTCGGACGTGCATGCTGGGGGGGCTTCGGCTGGGGCTTCTTCGGCTGGCGCTTCCTCGTCGTGCATCACGCACTGCCCGCCTACGCACGCGCAGCGGCCGATCGGCGGCTGCGACTCAGCGCATTCCAAGTCGGGCGTCGCCTCCGCCTGACAGGCGGTCGGCATGCACGGGTCGTCGTAATGGCAGTCCTCGGCCGCGAGGCATTCGGCGCCATCAACGACGTTGGCCTGGAGCGGCGCGGGGGGCGTGGGTGGCTGGGCGATTGGCGGCTGCTCCGCCGGTGCCGGTGCGCGGGTGCCGCAGGCGGAGAACCACAACGCGGTGATCGGCACGAGGAGCGCGAGACGCGGCATGGCCGAAGGGTAGGCCGAGCCAGGGCGGAGCGCGCGTCTGGCGTGACGAATCGCCTCAAGGTCCGGCAATCACTCGGATCTTGGCAGGGGGCGTCTCTGGGGAGCTCGAGGGGCTCGCCCCTCGTCCGCGGCGCGTAGGCGCCGACAGAAGATGGTGAGTCTTTCGTCGGGCTATCGTGGCGCGCGAAGCGCGTCCGCCCGACGAAATACTCAGCGCACGTCGTCTGCCGCAGTCCAGGTCACGACGGTCGGCGTCCAGCTGTCGGGACCCTGTGAATACAGAACGCCGTACAGCCGGCGCCCATCGAGCGGCAGGTCTGACAGGTTGGCGCTCGTTCCCGTGACCGGTTCAGCCAGGAGGAGCCCGTCATCGTCTCGCACCACCAGCCAGTGCGCGGTGGCTTCGGAGCGCGTCCACTGCACGCGCACGCTCCTCCCGCCGAGCCTCGCGCCGGCAGCGGGGGCGGTGATCGCGCTCACGTGGGGAGGGGCAGCCCATCCGTCGTAGTGGGTGACCCTCTCGACCCACCCGTCGGGGCCACGGGTCGACAGCTCCACGCGCACGTCGCCCCCGTCGATGGGGAGCCCGGTGACGAGTGCCCAGCGGCCCACCTGTGTTCGGTCGTAGAGGGCACCAGGACGGTTGTTCGTGCCAACGCGGAGGCGGTATTCGAGCGCGCCTTCGACGTCGGGCCACGCGAACCACAGCCACGTGGAGGTGAGCGCTTCACCGGGCACGGGGAGGCTGACGGCGGCGCCTTCGAACGACGGGGCAGCGGCGGTGTACCGGACCTCGGTGTGACGCCAGACGCCCGCGTGCTGGCTCCAGAGGCGCACGAAGACCGGCTGTCCCTCCGGAGGGGGCGCTTCGAAGGTGGTGACCACGCCATCGGTCACGAAGGCACGTCCCCAGGTGGCCTCGCCCGGTGCGGCGCCGACCGTCACGTAGTAGGCGTCGGCCCCGACGTCGCTCCATCGCAGGCGGAGCGGAGCGTCTGCGAGCACGGCGCCCGCCTCGGGCGAGAGCACCTCGGCGGCAGGGGGCGGCGCGATCGTCGGCCTCGTTCGGAACGCGGCGGCGATCGGCATCGTCTCGCGAAGCGTGCGGGCGTTGTCGGAGACGCCTTCGCGTCCCGTGGCGGCCCCCGAGTAGAAGCTCGACGGAGAGGACCAGCGTGCGACGCGCCGGCAGTCGGCGTCATCGCAGCTGTAGGCCATGAGAGTGCGGTAGCCCGCTTCGGGGACCTGATGCCCTCGGGCGTCGTCCCGGTATCCCTCGTTGGCGTGTTCCGGATCGTGCTGGGCGCCGAGGTTGTGCCCCAGCTCGTGGGCGAAGGTGTAGTAGCCGGCCGCGTAGTCGCGCGACACGACGGAGTAGGCCAGCGGCGCGAAGCCGCCCGCGTTGCCCGCCGTCATCTGGAACCCGGTGCCCGCGAAGCGCGTGACGCTCTCCACGAGCAGAACGACCTGGTCGGCGCCCATCTCGTCACGCGCGCCGGGCACCTCGTCCATGTATCCGTCGCCCGGGGTCGCGAGCCGCGTGAGCGCCTCGTTGAAGTTGAACTCGGTCTCGTCGTACGCGGTCTCGAGGGTCCCCGCGAGCGCGAACCGGCCGGAGACGCCGCTGTCCGCGAGACCCTGGTTCGTCTCGGCGAGGGCGAGCTCGATCAGCGCTCGCATCGCGTCCGTCCCGCCCGCTCCGTCGACCGCCGCCGACGTCGCCACGACCATCAGGTCGATGACCGGCGGCTCTCCGTCGTGTTCGGAGACAACTGCGCTCCGGGGTGACGGCATCGTGGGGAGCACGGGGACGATCGGGTCGGCGTCGGGCAAGGCCGCCGCTTCGTTCCACTCGACGACCACCGTCGCGCCGTCCCGCGGAACGATCGAGTAGAAGCGAGACGCCGTGCGAAGCGTGCCCGCCATGTACGCGGCGTTCGCGGAAGCCCCGTGCGTGATCGACAACATCACGGACGAGTCGACCTCACCCATGATCTCGCCGCGTACGATCGTGGCGGCCGCGCTCTGCGTCACGCCCGTCACTTGCACATCCACCACCACGTCCTCGAACAAAGCGAGGCGAAGCACGCACACGTTCGGGTCGGTGGGGAGCCGGGGCACCAACGTGCCCGGGTCGAAGTCCGGAGCCAGCTGCCGCGCTCGGAGCACCGCCTCGGAGAATGCCGCCACGGGCTCACCGAGGGGCAGGTCCGCGCCCGGCTCGGCCGCCTCGGGGACGTTGCCGGTGGGTGCGCACGCGGTGGTCAGCCAAGCCGCGGCCATGCAGGCCGCGACGAGGCGCGCGGGCGTGGTCCGAATCCGAGATGGGCGCATGCAGTCCTCCGTCTGCTCGCCGTCATTCCTTTGCAGGGGACGGTGAGCCGGGCCGCCGAGTGGGTCGACGGAATGGGAGGAGCAGCCCGCTCTCTCGTTCTTGCTCAGTACGGCGGGCTGGTCGGCCCCCTGAAGGGGCGCGCTTCAGGGTCGCGCTTCAGGGTCGCGGGTGACGCACGAAGAAGTCCCACATGGCATCGGTCGCGGAGATCGCGTCGGTGTTCGAACCGAGGCCGGGCACGGTGAAGCCGCCCGGCCACTGATGGCCGCCGCCCTCGATCGTGCACAGCTGAACGTGCGCGCCTCCATCGCAGCCGGCCCATTCTTCGCAGCGTACGTCGCTCATCGCGAACACCTCGCTCGAGCTACCGCAACCGTTTCGCGACACCCACTGCGCGGTGCTGTCCTCCACCGAGAGCTGGCCGAAGAAACCCTCGTAGCGAACGATGTTGTCGGCCGTGCCATGGAAGTGGATCACCGGTACGCCGCGGCCGGGCGAGCAGGGAAGGGTGCCGTTCGGCGCGGCCACCGACGCGACCGCGGCGATGCGGTCGGAGAGCATGCAGCCCAGCCGGTGCGCCATGAAGCCCCCGTTCGACAAACCCGCCGCGAACACGCGCGCCGGGTCCACGCAGAGCTCGGCGTCGAGGCGGTCGAGCATGGCGCGGGTGAAGCCCACGTCGTCGATGTTGCGGCTCATCGCGTCCCCGCAGCAGACGCCGCCGTTCCACGTGTTGCCGACCCCCTCGGGGTGGACGGCGATGAAGCCGGCTGCGTTGGCCCGCGCGTTCATCCCCGAGAGCGAAGCCTGCTGGCTCGCGTTCGAGCCGCGACCATGGAAGTTGAGCACCAGGGGAGTGCGAACGGTGGGTGCGTAGCCGGTGGGCACGTGCACGGCGAAGCGCCTGGCGATGCCGCCGTGGGTGAGGTTGATGGTGAAATCGCTGGATGACGGCGTGCGGCCGCATCCCTCTACTGAGCCGGCGTCGGAGGGCGCGCCCGCGTCCACAACACCGGCGTCGGTCTGCCCGGCATCCGTAAGTCCACCGGCGTCCGGCTGCTCGGCGTCTCGAGCGTCGCCGCCGTCGCGCAGGCCGGCATCGCGAGAGGATGCGTCGGCCGATCCGTCAGGCGGGACCGACGTGGTATCGCACCCCCAACCGAGGCACACAAAGGCGACGAGAAGTCGAAACGGGAGCCTCGTGTTCATGCGCGCAGTGTGGCAGATCCGAGCCCCCCTCAGAACGTCTCGTCGACGCGCACGAGCTGGAAGGGGTCGGGGTCGCTTCCGAAGGCGAAGTCGACGGCCTGGCCGTTGAGCAAGTACGGCCCGCCCGGTGTGGCGACGATGTCCGTCTGGCCGGAGGGCACCTCGATGGTCGTGCTGGTCGCGCGACTCCAGTCGCCCAGGGTGGGCGAGACGCGGTTCAGCTGGCTCGTGAACGCGACGAGCACGTCGCTCCCGTCGAGCGCGATGCCGTCGGCCCCACTCAGCGCGGGCAGCCCGTCGAAGAAGTCACCGTCGATGTCCACTTGCCGGGCTGATCCATCGCTGAGGCGGATGTGCACCAGACGTGAAGGCAGGTAGACAATCGCGAGCAGCGCGCTCTGGTCGGGCAGCACGACGACGCCGTTCAGCCCCGCGAGCGAGCCGCCGAGGATGTCGTCCTCCGCCAGAACGGAGAGCACGCCGGCAGGCGTGAGGCGGTAGATGCGCGGGTTCTCGCGGTCGGTGATGTAGACGTCGTTGTCCTCGGCGACGGCCACGTCGGTGCACGTGGCGTCTTCGCGTACGTCGGCCAGGTCGTGCACGGCGAGACGGGTCCCCGTGTCCGCGTCGAACACCCAAACGTACCCGTCGTAGGGAGGGTCACCACCCCCGCTCTCCCGGCGGTCGTCCATCGCGCAGACAAACAGCTGCCGCGTGCGGGGGTTGAGGTCCATCCCCAGCGTCCACCATGTGCCCTCGGCCGTCTCGACGAACAGGCGCGTCTCCGCGCCGGTCTGCGCGTCGACCCGCCGAACCGAGCCTTCGCCCAGGCTGCCCACGAAGAACTGATGGCCCGCCGGGTCGTAGATTCCGCCCTCGGGGAACGGAGCCTCCAGCGGGTAGCTGCCCATGAACGTGCGCGGCTCCGAGCCGGCGTCGCTGCCCGTGTCTCCAGCATCTCCGGCATCTCTGGGCCCGGCGTCGAAGGCGCCCGCGTCCTCCACGTTGGCGTCTCGCCCCGCGTCGAGGGGGCCGCCTGCGTCGGAGGTTCCCACGTCGGAGGGGACCGTGCCGCCGTCCGTGTTCGCCTCGCCGTCGCAGGCTCCGCACGCGAGCACGGTCAGACCGATCCAGAACATCCGAAAACGCATGGGGCCATCCTGATGCGGCCCGGCGCCGCGATCCATGTGCATGCGTGGGACTCGCGTTCTCGCCGATGCTGTGGAAGGCGGCGCGGTTGCCGGCGGGGCCTTCCGCGACGACAATGCACCCACGTGTCCCCCCTCGCCCGCCTCATGGCGTTTGCCTCCCCGTCGCTCGCCGTCGTGGCGTTCGTCGCCCTGGTCCTCGCGGGCTCGCTGGCATCGGCCCAAACCGGTCTCTCGTCGGAAGATCCGGGCCCGGAGGCGCGCGCGCGGTTGCAGCTCGGGACGGTGCTCTACGAGGAGGGGCGCTTCGCCGAGGCTGCCGTGCACTTCGAGCGCGCGCACGAGACCTCGGGCCACCCCGCGATGATCTACAACGCGTTCCTCTGTCACCGTCAGGCCGATCAGCCGGTCGAAGCGCTCCGCACGCTGGACATCTACCTGGGGACGGGCGCGGCGACCGCCGAAGAGCGACGCGCACTCATGGCCCAACGGGAGGCCCTCGCGTCCCTGGTGTCGGCGCTGCAGATCGAGGGGGCCGACGCAAGCACACGGGCCGCGTCTCGGGGCGAGGCGCGCGTGGACGCCGCTCCCGAACCAGTGCCGCCCTCATCGGAGGGGCCCGACCTCGTGGGGCCAAGCGTGCTGCTGGGCGCCGGGGCGGCCGCGCTCCTGGGGGCCGCCGTCACCGGAGGCCTGGTGGTCTCGGCCGACTCGTCGCTCGCCGAGCACTGCCCGCTCGGGCGATGCGACGCCGACGTCGACGCTGAAGGCGACATCGCCTCGGGCCGCGCCCTCGCCATCGCGACCGACGTGCTCTGGGCTTCCGGCGCGGCGCTGGCGGTTGGGGGGCTCGTGTGGCTGGTGGTTGAGCTCATGGACGGCGGCACCGACGGGGTCGCCCAGTGTCGAGCCGCGCGGTGCGTGGGGGCCCGATTCTGATGCGTGTGTCGCCGCGTGCGCTGCTGTTGAGTTCGATGCTGCTGGCCTGCTCCGGATGCAGCGCGCTGTACGGGTTCGACTACACGGTGGGTGGAGCGGACGCCGGTGACGCCGCGCTGGCCGACGCCGCGTTGGATGCCGGCGCTTCGGACGGTGGGACCGATGCCGGTCGTGACGGTGGGAATTGTGAACCGGGCCTTCTGGACTGCGGTTCCTGTGTCGATCCCACGCGCGACCCGGACGCGTGCGGGGCGTGCGACGTCGTGTGCGAAGCCACGGACGTCTGCTTCGCGGGCCGCTGTCAGACGCTGGTCTCGGTCGCCGGCGGTCAGGACCACACCTGCGCGTTGGGCTCCGCCGGCACGCTCCAGTGCTGGGGGGACAACCGCGATGGGCAGCTCGGAACGACGGGCCGCGACCAGACGACGGCGGCGGCGGTGGGCTTCTTCGCCGACCGGCTCGTCACGTCGGTCGGCGTCGGCGGCCGACACACCTGCGCGATCACCGACGACGACACGCTCTGGTGCTGGGGCAACGACGACCGGGGGCAGCTCGGCCTCGGGAACCTCGACGAGGACGGCCCGGCGGAGGTCGCCGGTCTGAACGAGCCGGTGGAGGTCGTCGCCGGAGAGCGCCACACCTGCGTCCGCCAGGCGGACCATCGGGTGTTCTGTTTTGGCGACAACACCTTCGGTCAGCTCGGCGACGGGACCTTCGAGCGCCGGGACCTCCCGGAAGAGGTCATCTTCTCTCAGGCCGTCGCGGAGGTTCTCAGTCTTCGGGCCGGAGGGCGGCACACGTGCGCGATCCTGCGTGCAATGGGAGACGCCGAACCCATCCTGCGCTGTTGGGGCGACAACCGCAGCGGACAGCTCGGGGTTGGGGACACCGCCGCGCGGTCGGAGCCATGGCAGGTGACCTTGGCAGACACCCCGATTCGCCTGGCGACGGGGGTCTCCCACACGTGCGTCGTGACGGGGACCGGGGGTGACGAGGGGGCACTCCATTGTTTCGGCGCCGCAGGTGCGGGGCAGCTCGGCGACGGAGACTACACGTCCCGGATGAGCCCCGTGCTCATCGACCGGTTCAGCGGCATGATCGTGGCGGACGTGGTCGAGGTGGTGGCGGGGCGCTCCCACACGTGCGCGACCCGCGCTGACGGCGCCCTCTATTGCTGGGGCAGCAATCGCGACGGGCAGCTGGGCGACGCGGCGTTGGACGTCGAGCCGCGGCCCTCGCCGAACGGACGGGAGGCCCGCCACCTTGGCGCGGGGCAGCGGTCCACCTGCGCCGTGATCGATCGTCGCCTCCAGTGTTGGGGGTGGGATGGCGGCGGTGCGGTCGGCGTGGGCGCGACGATCTACCAGCCGAGTCCCATGGCGGTTCCGGGGTTGAGCGAGGTGCAGTCGGTGGCCGTGAGCGACGGCTACGGCTGCGCGGTGCACGGGTCGGACGGGCTCGTGTCGTGCTTCGGGGCGAGCGGGAACGGGCAACTCGGCGGGGGGCGTTTCGTCGATTCCTCCTCGCCCGTCCCCCTGACGCTCTCGGCGGTTACCGAAGTCAGCCTCGGCCTGCGACACGGATGCGCGCTGCTCGGCGGCAGCACCCCGGAGGTCCACTGCTGGGGGGCGAACGCCGAAGGGCAGCTCGGACAGGACGACATCGACCTCCACGCTGGCCCCGTGCAGGTGCCGTTGCCCCCAGACGAGACCCCCGTCAGCCTCGGGGTCGGCCTCGACTTCTCCTGCGCGGCCGTGCAATACGACAGCGGCACCGAGGTGGGCGTCGATTGCTGGGGTGTGAACCGCGAGGGTCAGCTCGGGCGTGGCTCCGTGGGGCCGCTTTTGTTGGGGCCGCAGGGCCCCGTGGTGCTGCCAGGGATGGGCGCGGAGGCGGTGGTCCGGGCCGGCGACTCCTTCGCATGCGCCGAGCGCGGCGGATTGGTCTCCTGCTGGGGGGGCGGGGCCGATGGACGCCTCGGCGTCGACGTGTTCCGAGCGGAGGCGCCGATGGCGAACGGGGCCACCGGTGCGCTCGCGCTGGACGCGAGCGGCACCGCGGGCTGCGCGGTCGGCGACAGCGGCATGCAGTGCTGGGGAGCGAACCCATCGGGCCTGCTCGGCGCGCTCCCCGACCCGACCACGGAACCTATGGCACGGGTCTCCCCGGACGACGTCACCGACGTGTCCATCGGAGCCAGGCACGCGTGCGTGCTCGCGGGCGAGGGCGACGTCTACTGCGCGGGGAGCAACGCACACGGGGAGCTTGGCGACGGAGGCTTCGACGCGCGTGCGAGCTTCGTGCAAGTCGCGCTTCCCAGTTCGGCGAGCCAGGTCGCGGCGGGCGCTGAACACACCTGCGCGGTGGTGTCGGGCTCGCTCTACTGCTGGGGACACGACCGGGGAGGTCGACTTGGATCGGGCCGCTCGCTGATCGTCCCGACGCCGACTCCGGTCCGCTACTGATCGCGCCGATCGTTCATTCGCTCTCCAGCGTTCTGAGGAGGGTGTCGAAGACCACCCGCACGGCAGCGCGGTCGCGTTCCTCGGGGTGAACCAGCAGCCAGACGTCGCGAGCGAGCGAGGCGGTCCGGTCCGCGTACTCGGTCAGCTCAACCCAGGTGGGGTGACGTCGCCCGAGCCGGAGGGGAAGCAGCGCCACGCCCACTCCCTGCTCTACAAGCGCCTGCATCAATGCGCGCGAGCCCGTCGCCACCGCCTGCTCGCTCGCGTGCTGCCGCTCCCAGTCCGCTTCGGGACCGGCGGTGCGCTGTGACCCGAGCACCACCCAACGACGCGGTGTGCGCGCGCAGGCCTCGGGCGTGCCGAACACGCCGTACCGCACGGGACTCAGACGCCGCCCGATCAGCCCCTCCGGCGGATTGGGTACCACCGAGACGGCCAGGTCGACCTCGCGTCGCCGGACACTCGGCCCGTCGTCGCCGAGGTGAACGTCGACGAGGAGGGCAGGGTGCTGCTGCGCCAACACGGTCAGGGGCGCGACCAAGTACGGCTGAAACCCCGGCACCGTCGTGACGCTGACGCGGCCTTCGACGGCCTCGCTCGCGCGCGCGACCTCAGCCGACACACTCGCGAGACCGCGGTGGAAGTCCTCGGCCGCGCCGACGAGCGCCCGCCCCGTTTCGGTCAGGGTCAGCGGCAGGGCGCCCTTGATCACGCACGGTGCCCCCACCTCCGCTTCCAGGGCGGAGACGCGTCGGTACACCGTCGACGTCGCCATGCCCAGCGCGCGTCCCGCCGCGGCTGCTGTGCCGTGGCGAGACAAGGACAGGAGCACCCTCACGTCATCCCAGGGCACGTTCAGTCCGGCCGCCGCGTGCGCATGGTCACCAGCTCCTCGGCCGCGCTGGGATGAAGCCCGATCGTGCGGTCGAAGTCGGCCTTCTTGGCGCCGCATGACAGAGCCACCGCGAAGCCTTGGATGATCTCTGCGGCGTCGTCTCCGACGATGTGCACACCCAACACCTCGTCGCTCTCGGCGTCCACGACCAGCTTCATGAACATGCGCTCGTCCCGCCCGCTGAGCGTGTGCTTCATCGGACGAAACTCGGAGCTGTAGACGTGAACCGCGCCGCGTGCGCTCCGGGCTTGCGCCTCGGTGAGCCCCACCGTGGCAAGTGGCGGCAGGCAGAACACGGCGGTGGGCACGTTCTCGTAGTTCACCGTGCGCTCGCCGTCGCCGAACAGCGTGTCGACGAGCGCCATCGCCTCCGCGAGCGCGACCGGCGTGAGGTTCATGCGGTCGGTCACGTCGCCGAGCGCGTGGATGCTGGGGACCGACGTCTGGTACGCCTCGTCGACCACGATGGCGCCGCGCGCGTCGAGCTCCACACCAACCTCCTCGAGCCCGAGCCCGCGCGTGTTCGGGGTCCGGCCGATGGCGTAGAGCACGGCGTCCGCTGTCACGACCTCTTCGTGGGAAAGCACCGCCTCGATGGCGCCGTCCGCGGCCGGTTCCAGGCATTCGACCGTGGTGTTGAGGTGGAGCTCGATGCCTGACTTCTCGAGCTCCTTGCAGACGAACGTGCGCGCGTCGTCGTCGAATCCACGCAGCGGATGCGGACCTCGGTAGATGAGCGTGACCTTCGTGCCGAGCCCGTGGAAGATGCTCGCCATCTCGAGCGCGATGTAGCCGCCGCCGACGACGACGAGTCGCTCGGGTTGGCTCTGCATCGTGAACACGTCATCGCTGATCAGCCCGCGCTCGCTGCCCGGCTCGCTCGGTCGAGTTGGCGTGCCGCCGGTCGCCACGAGGATGTGCGCAGCGGTGTGTCGTGACGTTTGCCCATCGACCGTCACCTCCACCGTGTGCGCATCGACGACGGTGGCGCGACCTCGGAAGAGGGTGCATCCGGCTCCGTGCAGGAGGCGCCCGTAGATGCCCTCGAGCCGCTGGATCTCGGCGTCGCGGTTCTTCTTGAGCGTCCTCCAGTCGAGGGTGGGCGCATCGACCTGCCAGCCGAACCCCGCCGCGTCCGCCACGTGGCCTCGATACGACGCGGCGTACACCATCAGCTTCTTGGGCACGCAGCCGACGTTCACACAGGTGCCGCCGAGGAAGCGTTCTTCAGCGACCGCCACCCGCTTCCCTTGGGCCGCCGCCATCCGGCTCGCGCGCACCCCGCCGGACCCTGCGCCGATCGTGAACAAGTCGTAGTCGTATTGCATCGCCTCGGCTTTAGCAGATCGAGCCGGCCTCTCGCTCACCGTTCGCAGGGACTCGGGGCGCGGGGCGCGTCGCTGGCGGGCGCGGTGCCGACGACGATCCACTGGTGGGGCAGCGGCTCCTCCACGGTCTCGGCGCTCATCGACGCGGCGGACAACTCGGCGCGGGCGGCGTCCTCGGTGAGGCGCATGGACGCGGGCGGACCGAAGGGCGAGTCCATGGTGAAGTCCACGATGACCAGCTTGCCGGGGGTTTCACCGCTGAGCGCGGTGGCGAGTCTCGACGCGTACGCCTCCCTCCCTTCGATGTGGTGCCAGGTGTCCACCGTCAGGACCCGGTCGGCGGAGTGGGGCGCGAGACCTGGCTCCGAGGGGTCGACCACGGCCGCGCGAACGTTCTCCCATCCGGCCTCTCGGATGCGCGCCTGCATGTGCGTCACCATGTTCGGCTCCACATCGAGCGCGAGAACGCACCCCGTGGGACCGACGGCTCGGGCCAGGTGCGGCAAGAAGTAGCCGGTGCCCGCACCCAGGTCGACCACAGTCATGCCGGGCTCGATCCCCATGCGAGCGACCACCTCCTCGGGCATCTGCCAAGCGTCTCGGTCGTCGGCATCGAAGATGGCCGCGTAGCGCTCCACATCCGAGAACCCATGCTGATGACCCTGGCCGCGGTGATGCTCTCGTCCAGGGTGGTGTTCGGCTCCGGGGTGCCCGGCCGCGTGGTCGTCGTGTGTGGCCTCCTGCGATGCGGGAGCGGATGAACCCGCGCCTCCACACGCGAGAAGGAGGAGGCTACCCAAGGCGGTTACGAGGTGTCGCATGCCGGCGTCCTAGCACAGGGAAGGGTGTCGCCTGTCCCGACCGGTGTTCCGCGGCGAGCCTGATAAGATCTCGGAGCGTGCGTTTCTCACTCTCGGCCTTGGCGCTCCTGACGCTCGCATGCGCGGGCCCCACCGCGCCGCCCGTGTCGACGCACGTCGAGGACTGGCGAGACGAGGTCATCTATCAGATCGTCGTGGATCGTTTCGCCAACGGAGACCCGTCGAACGACGTTGTCGACGGCATCGGCCCGGAGCCCGACGACCTGGCGCGTTTTCAGGGCGGCGACTGGCAGGGCATCCGCGACCGGCTCGACTACATCGAGGGGCTCGGCGTCACCACGCTCTGGCTGTCTCCTCCGTATCGCAACGTCCCGCGCACCGAGCGAGAAGACGGCTACCACGGTTATTGGCCGGCGGACTTCGTCGACGCCAACCCGCGCTTCGGTACCATCGACGACCTGCGCGCGTTGGTCCGTGACGCACACGACCGCGGCATGTTGGTCATCCTCGATGTCGTCCCGAATCACGCGGGGCGCGTCTTCACGTACGACCTCGACGCGGACGGGGAGGTCGACGAGGTCGAGGTCGAGCCACCGTTTTCCGATCCGCCGTACGACGTGCCGCTGCTGTGGTCCCACCGCCCAACGATGCTCTCGCCCGACGGGGAGCGCTTCACCCTCGAAGCCGCTCACTTTCATCTTCACGGCGCGTCGAGCGGCGAGCCTTTCGAGAAGGAGCAGGGCGATTTTCCGACGGGGCTGCGGGACCTCGACACCGAGTCGGAGGCGGTGATCGCCGCGTTGGTGGAGACGCACGCGCGCTGGGTCGAGGTCACCGACGTCGACGGCTTCCGGATCGACGCCATCCCGCATGCGGCGCGACCGTTCTGGGCGGCCTTCTGCTCTCGGCTACGGACGCGTTTGGCGGAGGCCGGCAAGACGCGGTTCTTCTTGCTGGGGGAGGTGTTCGACGCGAACCCCGAGGCGCTCGCCAGCTACACCGGGCTCGACCAGCTGGATGGGGCGTTTGCGTTCGATCTCAAACGGGACCTCATCGAACGCGTGCTGCTCGAGGGCGCCCCGCCGACGGTCGCGCGCGGATCGCTGGAGACGAACCGGAGCGTGTTCCCGGCGTCGCCGCAGCCGGGCGGGATCGAGCTCGACCCGTGGCGCGCGCGCGTGGCGTTCGCGGACAACCACGACGTGTTCCGTCTTCGGGGCGAGCTCAACGACCCGCTCGCGGCGCACCTCGCGTTGATCGCGGTTCTCACGGTCGACGCCATCCCGGCGGTCTACTACGGCACCGAGCAGGGCCTCGCCGGGCGGGTGCATCACGCGTCCCGAGAGCCGCTCTGGCCGACGGGCTACGACGAGACGCATCCCACCTATCGCTTCCTCCAGCGGCTCGTGGCCGTGCGGCGGCGCTCCCGGGCTCTGCGCTACGGCTCGCTCGAGGTGCGCTACGCCTCCGCGTCGGGGGGCGCGGACGAAGACCCGGGGCCGGACGCGGGCATGATCGCCTGGTCGCGCGAGCACGATGGGGAGCGCGTGCTCGTGGTGCTCAACAGCGCGCTCGCGTCGTCTGAGGCGCGGATCCCCACGCGCTTCGGCGCCGGGACCCGGCTCGTGGATGCGCTGGAGAGCACGACGGACGCCTGGGTCGTCGAGGCGGACCGTTCGGTTGTGGTGCGGCTCCCCTCCCGGGCGGGCGTGTTGCTCGAGGCGCGTTGAGCGCGGCGGAAGCGGCGGGACAACCGCCACTGTGTGACCGAGCGCCCTCCACGCGGAGCCCCGCAGCCGACACCAAGGAAGGATGTCGATCCGAAGAACGACGAATCGTCGTGCACCCTTAAACCGGTTCGGGTGGTGCACAGCCTGTATGTTGGCCCTCTTGCTGCTCCCGGTCGCGTGTGCGGAACCCACCCCGAACGACGCGGGTGTTCCGGAGGATGCCGGGGGGGACTCGTCCGTGGCCGACTCTTCGGTGGCTGACTCTTCGGTGGCGGACGGGGGAGACGCGGGGACCCCCGACGCGGGCGTGGACGCCGGCAGCGACGCTGGCACGCCGGTAGGCGAGTGGCAGATCCCCGTGAGCCGGCGTGTCGGTTCGAAGCTTGCGATGTACCCGCTCTATCCCCGACCGGATGCGGAAACGTCGGCCGACGCGTACCACCGGCGAGCCCACCCAAGCGTTCCGTACCGGGTGCGCGTGGGTGTTCAGGGAGGCGAGTGGCCGTTCCTCTACGAGCTCGTGGAGGGGCCGGCTGGCGCTGCGTTCATCGCCGCCGAGTTGGCGCGCGAGACCGATGCGGCGACGGGTCAGGTCCTCCACAGCACACCCGCCGGCTACGGCGTGATCGACTGGACCCCCACGCCCGGGACGCATGACTTTCGGGTGCGCGTGACGGACCAGGATGGCGCCACCGTTGAGTTCACGTGGCAGGTGGTGACCGACGAAAGCGCGTTCGTGTTCATCGATGCCGACGAAGGCGACGACGGCGCGACAGGCGCCTTCGACGATCCTCTCCGTACGTTCGCGGCCGGTCTCTGGCGCAACGACGACGCGGACTCGAGTTTTGCGGGGCGTGTCGCGGTGTTTCGGGCCGGCGCGTATTCGGTGTTCGCTTCGGCGGAGGGCACCAGCCCCGTCCTCGACCCCTCACGGAAGCCGATCGCCCTCGTGGGCTACCCCGAAGAGGAAGTCCAAATGGACCTCTCCGAGGGGCATTTTCGCACGACCAGTCCGGGGTTCGATGATGGCTACGTCGGCGGCATCGACTTCTCTGGGGCGCGGACCGACCTCGCCAACAACCGGCTGTTCAACATCACGAACGACTCCGACCGCGTGACGTTCTGGGATGTCGGCTTCGACGCGACGAGCATTGGCACAAACGGGTCGGACAAC
>JBGCFC010000203.1:0-41537 GCA_045106715.1 Sandaracinaceae bacterium | reverse complement strand
GCCCCGCTGCGGCGCGTCGCTCCTCGCCGATGCACCGCATCGACTCGTCACGCCGCACCACAGCTGGACCCGGTCGCGCTCGTCGATCCGCGTCACGACTTCCGCCTCGGCCATTCGATGTCCTCGGCGGAGGTCGCAACGCGCCTCGGCGGCGGGAGCGGGCCCCGCTGCGGCGCGTCGCTCCTCGCCGATGCACCGCATCGACTCGTCACGCCGCACCACAGCTGGACCCGGTCGCGCTCGTCGATCCGCGTCACGACTTCCGCCTCGGCCATCTAGCAGCATCCGGGCCCGGATGCCGATGTGTGTGCGATGCCCTGCCGCCAGCGTGGCCCCGTCGACCCGGAGCGTGGTCGCGTCGACACACGGGGGACATGCCCAGATGAGAATCATTGAAGAAATCGGGGTGGCCCGCCGTCTGCAGAGTGTTCTGTTCATGTTCATCATCCCGCTCGTCGTTGCCTCCACCGCCATCGGAATCTTCGTCGCGACCCTTCACCTTCAGCCGGGCTCTCTTCTGACCGCGGACCGCTCCCACAGCTGACGGCACACTCCGCGCGCCGGGATGTCGAGACGTGCGCGCCGGCCTGGTAGGATGCCGGCGTGTCCCCGCTCCGATACCTGATTGTCGCCGTTTGGGTCCTGCTCACGGCGTCCGCGAGCCCCGCCCGCGCTCAGTCCACCGAGGTCGCCCGGGTGGTCGTTCTCCGGTTCACGGGCTGGCAAGCCGATGCTGCTCGCGAGATGGTGGCCGAGGAGATCGCGCCCTTCGTCGAGCTCGTCGACGAGACCCGCGCTGTGTACGCAGCCCAGGACCTCGGGGTCGATGTCAGCACGCCGGAGGGCATGCAGCAGGTCGTGGAGCACCTCGGGGTGAGCCTCGTCATCGCGGGCGCGGTCGAGGGGCGACGTCGGAGCGCTTCCATCCAGATCGTCGTCGTCGACTCCGCTGGGGAGGAGCTCGCCACTGCCACCGGACCGAGCCCGACGGAAGCGAACCGAGCCGAGGTGGGGGCGGCCGCACTCCAGGCCATCGAAGAAGCGCAGGCTGCGCTCGCGGCCCGCGATGCGCCCGCCGAGCCCGAGCCCGAGCCTGAGCCTGAGCCAGAGCCGAACACCGAGCCGGAGCCTGATCCGGAGGAGTCAGAGGACGACGAGCCGGAGGAGGTCACCTGGCGGCAGCCCCTCATCACGGCGATGGCGGGCCTGCGCATTCGCAGCATCTCCGCGCGTATCGACAACGAGTCGGGAGGGGACGCGTTCCTCTTCAGCTCCGACCCGTACCCCGAGATCGACATTTTGGCGGTGGTCCGCCCGCTCGCCGGCCAGAACGATCTGTCGCGCGGCCTGTGGCTCGGTGTGGAGGGAAGCTTCTCCGCGGGGATCTCCTACTTCGGCGCCGATGGAAACGCGCGGGGCATGACGAGCGCACACTTCCGTTTGGACGCCGGTTACGGCTACGTCATCGAGGACATCTTCGAACTCGTCGGCATGGTCGGCTTTGGGCTCGACGCGGTGCTCCTGGACGAGGCCAACGGATACCCCTCCGCGCTCTACAGCTACCTCCGCCCGGCCGTGCTTGGCCGCATTCGCGCACTCGAGGACCTGTTCCTCGTCGAGCTTGGCTTCGGCGGGCGCATCGGGCTCGACGGCGGCGATCTGGCAGCGGCCTACGGCCCCGGCTTGTTCTTCGGGGGCGTCGATCTCTTCGCCGGGATCGGCGGCATCGTGGCGCCCGGCTTCTCCTGGGGCGCGCGGTTCGGCTTCCAGCACCACGTCCTCACGTTCGATGGCGCGGGCGGCGGCTTCGGCAACGCGGCGTCCGGAAGCGACGAGGGCTTCGAGCTTCGCCTGCTCGTCGGCGCGGCCCTGTAGAGCAGCGAAGCGAGGCGCCGCGTTAGCGACGCCGCAGCGTCGCGAGGGTATGCAGCAGACCGCGCTCGGTCGCTTCGTCCGACGCCTGAACGAACAGCTTCAGCTGTCGCGCTGCGTCGAATCGAACCCGGGCGCGCAGCACGCGATGATCGCCTTCGGTCCGGCCGAATGAGACGGGGCGCCCCAACACTTCTGCGGCAACCTGGGAGCTGGTGCTCCACGGGAGCCGAACCGCACCCGAGGGCAACCAGGCGACGCTCACCGAACCGAAGCTCGGATCGCCGAATGGCCGAATGAGCCGAAGGCCGCACTCGAGTCGCTCCGGCAGCAGTTCGGTCTCAGAGTAGCGGTGGCACGCCGTCCGGACGCCGTCGGGGACCTCCACCGTGAGTTCAGGCCCGAGCTCGCGAAGGCCGGCAGCGGTCTCCCACCGTCGCTCGTGCCGGAGGGAACGCACCAAGTCAGCGCGCCGCGTATCCGGGGTGCGCCTCCACGGCGATGTCCGCTCGGACATGCAGGGTCACCGTGAGGAGCGAACGATCCTCGAGACGAACCAGGGCGGCGAGCAGCGGATAGGGCGCTTCCCCGTTCCACTCCACGGTCTGGCCTTCCGCCCAAAGGATGTTCCCTTCGGGATCCAGTCGCGGCGTGTTCCAAGTCGAGGGGAGGGATCGTGCGTGCCGATCCGACAGACTGCCGTTCTCAATGCGATGCAGCTCGGTCACCCGCATCCCGAACGCGGGAATCTCGAAGAGGTCGTCTTCGCGCGGGGGTTCCAGGGCGATGTTGCATTCGACGGCGGCTCCGCTGATCCAGCCGTCTCGCACGCGGGGCGCCGTACCCGTACGCATTTCCACGCTCACGCGACCGTCCAACAGTGCGACGCGGGGGCCCGGTGCGGGACCAACCGCCGCCGCTTCCGGCGAATTGGGTTGCGGTGTCTGCGCGGCACCCTCTGCCTGGTGCGTACCCGCGCCGCAGCCTGCCGTCACGACGAGAGCAACCGCCCACCATCGCGAAGTTCGCTTCACCAGTCCCCCCGCTCGCAGGCCAGGAACGCCTGGTACCGCAGCCAGAACGCGCCGCCTTCGTTCCGGAGCGCGCCAGCCAGCCGACGGGTCTCGTACGCACGCAGCAGTCGCTCGACCGGGGCCAGGGCGACCAGCGTTCGGTCGTGGTCCTCGGCGAGCTGGGCCTGCTGCGCGCTCAGGCTCGCGTGGCGCGCTCGCTCTGAAGACGCGTCGAGGAACGCCTGGATTTCCCCGGACGCTTCGTCGAGCGTGCTCGCGAACGCGGGGTGCCAGGGGTCGCCCAGCTCCGGCCATCGGTGCAACACGCTCGCCCCGTAGTCCTCCCGCGCGGCTTCCACTTCGAGTTCGAGGCGGTCGAGGGCTTCGCCGCGGGTCTCGAGCTCGCCGAAGAGCGCGTCTCGCCGCGCCAGGGCAGCGTCCTCGTCCTCGAGCGCGAGCTGCCGCGAGAGCGCGCGGATCACCGCGTCTTCCTCCCGTGACGACAGCGGCACGGCGTCGGTTCCCTCCTCCACGGCAGCGCGCAGGAACACTTCGGATGTGGTCACGGGCAAGTCGAGGGAACCTGACGCGATCCGCGCACGGGTGTGCGCTTCGAGCATCGACACGCGGCCGTCCCGGTCGAGGTCGATGCTGGCATCGGGTCGGCCATGTCGGTCCTCAAGCGAGAGCGCGTGCAGGAAGTGAAGACCGTATCCCTCTTGCGCACCCCGGTCGGGGTTCGGGTCGCAGCCCGACGCCACACGATCCCAATCGGTCGCGAAGAAGCCGCACCGCGGCGTTTCGGCTGGCCCCGCGTCGACGTCGGCGCCCCGGAACGCCAGCTCCGCGAAGCCGCCGCCGTAACACGACGTCACGATCATGCGTACCGGACGCTCGTTGAAGGCGTCCAACGTCTCGGCCAGGTCCTCCACCCACAGCGCGTCCGCGCCCCACGTCTCGAACCGGCTCTCGCGAGGGAACTCGCCGCCCATCCCGTGCCCGGCCAGGTAGAGCGTGAGCGGTCCGGTCCCATCCGACAGCGCGCCCTCCAGCGCGGCGAGGATGGCCTGGCGTGAGACGGGGCCGTCCGGTGCGAGGGTGCTCGCACGGTACACTGCGTCACGCCCGGGGCGCGGGTCCAACAGATCGCCCAGCGCTGCATGAAGTCCGGTTGGCGTGTTGCCGCTGAGTTCCTGTACGGAGCGACCGCGCCGACCCCCGCCGAACAACACCAGGCCCTCGCCACGGTGCACGAACAACTCCGATGCGTGCCGGACGTCTTGCTCGATCTGCACCTGATTGAGCGAGGGGGTGGGGCCGCCGCCCGCGACGATCCAGGACAGCCCGTCGCGCGGTGCCGGGCGGGCGGACACGAGAGCGGGGCGCGCGTCCGTGCTCTCCACCCGTCGATGAGGCGCGAGTGCGTAGGCGCCCCCGACACAAACGACGAGAGCCAAGACCAGTGCGGCAACCCGCTTCACGCCATTCCTCGGGTCCAGAGTCCTCGGGTCAACGTGCCGCGACGGTCAGGACCGCATCGATGTGGCAGCTGCCCGGGCACGGATCTCCGACGTGGCACTCTTCGTAGGCATACGTAAGCCGAAGCCCACGGCACTCGGGGCCAACCTGGGCGAGATCGCCGTGGATGCGTTCGGTGACGCGCCAGTCCCCGGCAAATGCGTGCGTGCTCTGCCGGGCCAGCGTGACGGTCGAGCCGGCGCGGCGCCCCTCGAACGTCACCGCCCCGAACCGGAGGGCCACGCGACGTGCACCCCACTCGAGGCTGGCTGAGGTGCCAAGCGGGTCGTCCCGGCCCAGCTCACCGGGGCCGCTGAAGAAGAAGCATCCCGGGCGGCGGGTGCGGATGGCCGACCAGTGCACGTTCACGGCCTGGTTGCCCGGCTGCAGCGCCGAGCACTGGGATGGGGTCCCGCCGAGCTCATTCGAGGGACCTCGCGAAGGCGCGGCGCCGGCGCTCGCCGCAACCAGGGTGAGCGCGGGCAGGACGAGCCAGGCGAGGCGACAGATGGAGCGGGACGCGCGAGTCACGATGGGCAGTGTCCCGGCTCGTCCACCCTGTGTCGAGCCCGCCGTTGACCTCGGACCAGACGGGGACTACCTGCCCTGGCATGACACGCACGATGACCTTGTTGGCCGCGTTGGTTCTCGTCGGCTGCGGCGGCGCTTCGCAGACCGACTCCACCGGAGCGACCGACTCCACAGCGGACAGCGCGGGAGGAGAGTCTACGTACGGGCGTCAGGTCGGACCTGAGCTCGTGGTCGGTGGACAGCCAACGGACGCCGAACTCCGCGCGGCGGCCGAGTTGGGGGTGCAACAGGTGGTGACGCTGCGTGCCGCGTCCGAGCCGGGACAAGATGGCGAGGAGGCGCTCGCTACGGAACTTGGTCTCCACTTCGTGCGCATCCCGGTCGCGGGAGCCGACGGACTCACCGAAGACAACGCCCGCGCACTCGACGCCGCGCTGGCCAACGGCTCGACCTTACTTCACTGCGGCAGCGGCAACCGGGCGGGCGCGCTGCTGGGATTGCGCGCGCACGTCGTCTCGGGCGCCTCGGCGGAAGAAGCGATGGAGCGGGCGCGCGCAGCCGGGATGACGAGTCTCGAGTCTGCGCTCGAGGAGCGGCTGACCAGCGAAGCGAGCGAGGACGAACAGTCGGGCGCAATGAAGCTCAGTTCGCCACGGGTGCCGCCTCGGTGAACTGAATCCGAAGCTCGACGTTCCCGCGGCCCTCGTCGGTGCGCTGCTGAATGCCGCGCAGCACGCGGTTGATGCAGGGACGGGTGCGGCTCTCTTCCACGGTGCTTCGGCTGACGCGGCTGACCGGCGGCCGCCCCTCGCGAATCACCATGCGGGCGCGGATCTCGCCCACCGGAGACTGGCCGCGTCGGCTCGCGCGGCGGTGACAGTCGAGCAGGCCTGGAATGGAGGTGAGCACGGCGCGATGTGCCGCGGTGACGGCCGGGACCGACTCACGTCCCTCGCCGGTCACGGTGAACGCGACACCGCGCCCCGGCGCGTTTCCGGTTGAGCTCGCGTTGCCGTCGGAGTCGATGGTGATCGAAACCTGCCTCGCCTCTTGGGCGCGGGCGCGCGCGACCCGCGCGCCGGCGGCGGCGGTGTTTCCCATCTCGAGCTGCACGATGGCGCGGGTAGGGCGGCGGAGCCGGCTGCAGTCGATGGACTCGAGCGCCTCCGTGACGCAGCGCACGAGGCCGGCGTCGTTCACGGCGTCTTCGTCGACTTCGACGGCAGCGCCCGGATGACCGTCCTCCAGCAGGACGCGCATGCGCAACCGGCCGGTCACCGTGGGGTGCTCGGCCACGACGGTCTCGTAGCAGCCGCGGATCGTGGCCATGCGTGCGCCGACGCGGGTGCCGAGGGCGGACATCGAGGAGCCTCCCGTGCCAGGCATGCTCTCCATGGACAGGCGCACGTCCGATCGGCTCGAGATGCGTGCCTCCCCCTGGCCCATGCCGGAGTTGGCGACCCCGCCGCTGCCCTGCGCCGAGGCGAGGGACGGAAGAGCCAAGAAAGGAGCGAGCACAAACGCGAGAAGGGGACGTACCATCACAGAAGAATGCAACACACCGGGCCTCCGGGGAAAACGAACGACGCGCGCGCCCCACGTTCCATTCAGCGCTCCAGCGTGAAGGTGCGTCCCCACGGGCGCGAGCTGCGGGTCGGAGGCACGAGCGCGAGCTGGTATCAGCCGGGTCGTCTGCTCACGGGCAGTGTCTGGGATGCGCTCGCCGTGCCGCTCGTCGCGCTGCCCGCACGGTCACGTCGCCAACTGCTCATTCTGGGCCTGGGAGGCGGCTCTGCTGCGCATCTCCTGCGTGCGGCAGCCCCGGAGGCACGCATCGTGGGAGTGGAGCTCGAGGAGAAGGTGGTGACCCTCGCGCGCAGGCACTTCGAGCTCGACCGGCTCTCGCTGGAAATCCAGATCGAGGACGCGAGCGCGTTCCTCGAGCGTGACGCGGGCGGCTGGGACTTCATTCTCGAGGACTGCTTCATCGGCGTCGACGGCGATCTGGGCAAGCCCGCCTGGTTCTTGGAGCACGGCGTGGAGGCGTGCGCCGACCGGCTGGCTCCCGGCGGGGTGTTCGTCGTCGACACGATCCATGAGTCAGGCCTGCTGTGCGCACAGATGCGTGACCGCTTCGCGCACGTCGTCGGGATCCGGCTGGAGGACTGCACCAACCACGTGCTGGTCGGCACGGACCGCGAGCTGGACGCCTCGTCGCTTCGCGCGGCGGTCAAGGCGCACCCGCTGTTGTCGGACGCGCTGGGCAACCTGCGCTTCCGAACGCTGACGTGAGGCCTACGTCCCCGTGAACTCGCGGCGCGAGAGCGTGTAGTGCTCCAGCGTGCGCCCGTACCACGCGTCGGTCTGGCCCCCGTGCGTGAAGCCGAGCCTCCGCGCGACCGCCTCCGAGCGCACGTTGCCCGGCGGCACGACGGCGTGCAGCGTGTCGATCGGGAGCGTGCTGAACGCGCGGTCGACCAGCGCCCGGCCGAACTCCGTCGCGTAGCCCTTGCCCCAGACCGCGCGGGCGAGGTGCCAGCCGATTTCAATCGCGTCGGTGTCGGCCCGGTCGTGATCGGGCAGCGGCTTGAGCAGCGCGGTCCCCACGAGCGCACCGGAGTGTGTCGCCCGTACGGCCCACACCCCGTAAGGCAGTCCCGCCGCCCGATAGGCGGCGTACTTGACCGAGAACTCCCCGATGAACTCGGCGAGCTCCGCAGCCGTCCGGTGTTGCACGCCGCCGAGGAACTGCATGACCTCCTCGTCGCCGTTGATCGCCATCGCCTCTTCCGCGTCCTCGACGACGTAGTCATCGAGCCGTAGACGCTCGGTTTGCATCGCTGGTATCCCCTTCTCCATTCGTCGAAGCCGTGTCGGTCAGGGTTCCTCGGCGGGGGGCTCCGCCTCGTCCGGCGCGTCATCGTCGACCGCCAGCGCCTCCTCGACCCGCTCGAGCAGCTGCCCCTCGAAGTCGGGCGCGAAGCGGGTGTCGATGAGCCGGGTCTTCACGCGCCACCGGTTCGGGTGTGCCGGGTCGCGAGAGACCACCAGGCTCGGGGAGGGCGGGATGTGCGGGCTCGACAGCACCGCGTCTTCGATCGCGCGTCGGACGCGGGGCGCCGGGTAGCCGGCGGGCGCGGTGAGCTCCACTTCCTGCTCATGCCAGCGGCGGTCGGAGCTCTGGATACGTGACTTGACGAGCGTGCGGTTCGGGACGGTCAGGGTCGTCCCGTCGGGCGCGCGCAGCGTGGTGACCCGCGGGCTGACGCGTTCGAGCGTGCCGCGGAATCCGTCACCGGACAGGTAGAGCCCCGGGCGGAGACGCCGCTCGGTCAGCAGGATGATGCCGGCGACCACGTCTGGGAGCACGACCCACACGGCGCCGAAGCCAACGGTGACGGCGACCGCGGCGATGGTGAGGAGGAGGGCGGGGCGGAGCCAGGCCGGGAGCAGGCGGGAGACCAGCATCAGCAGGATGATCACGACGGCGAGTCGCGCCGCCATGTTGGCCACGCCGAGCGCGCGCGGAAGCAGTCCGCGCTCCGGCAGCGGGCGCCGCAGGCGGTCGATCACCGCGATCATCAGGAAGGCGAGGCCCAGGAGCAGAAGCAGCCCGAACGTCGAGATGCGTCGCTCGGGAAGACCGAGGCCCAGCAGCTCCGGTCTCGCCGAGCAGCCAACGATGTTCACGTCGACGTCGCGTGGGGTGTTCACGACCGTGGTGGGCGCCGGCCCGGGCGCAGGGCGCTCTTCAGTCGGAGCCGTTCGGCGCTGTTCGCGGGCGGCGCGCTCGAACAGCAGCTCGTTCAACAGCGTCGTCCAAGGGACGTCTTGGCTGGCCGCGGCGGGCGCCGGGGTCGCGGCTTCCTCGGGTTCGGCGACTTCGGGGCCCGCGTCGGGGCCGGCGTCAGGGCCCGCGTCGTCGAGCGCAGGAGCCGCGTCGGGCGCCGATTCCGTGACCCCGGCGTCAGCCCAGCCTGCGTCGACGCTGGCGTCCCAGGCCGCGCCGCCGTCCGAAGACCCTCCGAGTCTCAGCCGCCCGGCGTCTTCGAGCGAGGAGACCGCCGCGTCGCGTCCAGCGTCGGGCGGGCCGGCGTCTCGCTGCGCCGCTCGAACCGGCCGTCGCACTCGCGGGCCTGCGTCTCGGCGGCGTGGACGCGCCGCGGGACCGGCGTCCGATGTGGGAGCAACGCCCCCGTCCTGGGCCGCTGCCGGCGCCGTCAGGCACAGCAAGGTCACGCATAGCGCCAGGCAGAATGCAGCCCGAAGCGGGACCGTGAAGCGGCGCCTCATTCGACGAACCCCCGCTCGCGCAGAAGGCGCCGCGTCGAGCCGCGCAGATGCAACGCGATGCGGTAGCGACCGTCGCGCTCGTCGAGGATGCCCACATGAGCCAGCGACAGCAGCCGCGCTTCGGCCGCCGCCTCGTCGAGCCGGAACAGCGACGCGCACACGAGCTTGTCCATCCAGCCCTGCCGCGCCACCTGGTAGAGCGTGAGCACGTCGGCGTCGCTCAGCTTGCGGAGCGCGTAAATGCTCGGCGTGGGGACGGGGCCGAGGTGCACAAAGTCTTGCGTGTCGTCGACCTCGGTGACGGACGCGAGCCACAGCCGGAGCGCGTCTCGAAGGAGCCCTCCCGAGGCCGCGTGCAGTGCCCGGAAGAAGCTCTCCTGCGGACGGCTGAGCGGTGTCGTGCCCTGGAGGACGAGCTCCTCGAGCCGGCTCTCCGGCTCCATGCCCTGGCTAAACACCAGGCCGTAACCGCTGACCGTGTGTCGAGCGAGCACGGCGGCTTGCAGCGCTTGCGGCTCGAGTGGATCGAGCCGAATGACCTCGGGGAAGGCGTCCTCGAGCGGCGCGACCTCGCGCTGCTGCTCCCAAACGAGCCGGTCCGCGCGCACCAGGAAGGCGTTCTTGCCCGCGTCGGCGATCACCCGGTTGACGAAGTGACGCAGCACCGTGAAGCCACCCGGTCGGATGGCGCGCATCCACTTGATGCCCGTGACCACCACGAGCTGGCCCTCGCCCCCGCCGTCGAACACCGCGTCGATCTCGGCCTTCGTCGCGGGGTTCTCGAGCTTGAGCTCACGCACCTTCGACCAGCGCTTGGCCCGCAGGACCGCGTTGACGAACGCGCTCTTTCCGACGCCGTCCGGCCCCACCACCGCCACCGTTCGCAGCGCTCCGGAGCCGACCTCGCCACCGGCGCCTTCGAGCAGGGTCAGCGTGCGGTTCAGGGCGTCGTCTCTCCCGGTCAGGATGTCGCCGGCCTCGAGCGCCTGCGCGGAAAACAGCCGTCGATACACCATGGGGATGCTCGACAGCGGCTCGAGCGGGTCGAAGTTGCCTTCGAACGCCGACAGCTCGAACGAGGGGCCGGGCAGCCCCAAGAGGCGTCGTGCGCGGTCCAGGCGGTCTTCCCCGAGCGACTCGGCGAGCGCGCGTCGGACGATGCGGCTCGAGCGCCCGACCGAGGTCTGCAGCTCCGACAGCACGCGCGAGATGCGGCGCCCTCGGACGTCGCGCACCATCTGGGAGCGCATGCGACCGACCTCACCGTCGACGAGCCCGCCGCGCAGTTCGTCGAGCCCATCCAATACGGCGCCGCGCACCGACTCGCGGACGTCTTCGCCCCATTGGCTCGAGGCGTCCGCGTAGCCGCCGAAGAGCTCCCGGTTCCGTTCGAGGGCGCCGCCGATCATGTCCTGGATCAGCCGCCTGGCGTCGGGTGTGACTTCGTCCTCGAGCAGGGTGAGCTCGTTGACAGCCAGCTCGACGTTGAACGCCACACGGCGCTCCAGCTCTGAAAGGGATTGCGCGAGCGGCTCCACCTTCTGCGCGACCTCGCGCGTCGACGCGAGCAGCCGCGGCGCGACCGAGGTCTCGATGCGCGCCATCACCCAGTCACGGAACGGGACCTCGACGGTCGCGACCTGCGGCGGAAGGCGATGCTCCCCGCGCGCGAGCGGCCCCGCGGGGATGCGGTAGCGGTCGGTCAGGTTCTGCGCGGCGCGTGTCAACGAGTCGAGCACCGGGGTGACCGAGCCCTCGTCGGTGAGTTGATCGCGCAGCGTGGTGCCCACCCGCGCCGCCTCGGCCGCGATGCGGATCACGGGCTCGGCCAGGGTTCGGATCTGCTCGGCCAGCGCCTCGGGCTCCTCCGCGCTCTCCAGGGCGTCGGCGAGGGCCTGCTCGGTTGCGAGGATCTCCTTGTGCACCCGCATCACTTGGCGGTGCGCCCGGCCCTTCACGTTGCGGCCCAGGGTGGTCGCGTGCTCCTCGAGCGCGTCCTTCACCCGCCCCTCGAGTGCGTGGAGCTCCATCTCGAGCGCGAGTCGGTTGTAGAGCGCCGACGAGGTCTCCCGTGCGGCCAGGCTCCCCTTCTCGAGCCAGTCGAGCTTCTCGTCGCGGCGTCGGTAGAGCGAGCTGGCTGCACGGCTTCGCATGCGGAGGTCGGGCGTCTCGATGATCGGCAGGTCCGTCTTGAAATCCCGAAGGCACGAGCCGATGGCGACGCTGGTGCGGTGCGCGAGGTCTTGCGCGATGGCGTCGACCTCCTGGACCGCCAGCACCAGCTCTTCGTCGACGCGCGCGCGCACGTCCTGCAGGCGGGACTCGAGCGGGACCTCCGCCGGCACCCGCTCAGGCGGACCTTCGAGGTCGTCGGGGACGGCGCCGCGCTCGATTTCGGCCTCCGCGCGCGCCTTCCGCTCGACCTCCTCGGCGAGCTCGTCGTAGGCGATGACCAACCCCTCGAAGATGCTCCGAGTCCGATCGACCAGGTGCCCTTCGGCTTGCGCGTACAGCGCGGCGACCGGCTCGAGACGCTCCGGGAGGTGACCCCACAGGTGGTAGCGAGCGAGCGCGCGCAGCTCCACGGCACGCGGGCTGATCCCGTCGCCGAACGTCCGGCTGGCGCCGCGCCGCATGCGCAGCCACGCCCGCCCCGCCCGACGCACCGGTCCGTCGCTCGGCTTCGACTCGAAGCTCGAGTCCTCGTACGGGGCGTCGAACGTCGCGGGGAGCCCCTCGGCGATGGACTCGACCGCGGCCAGGATGGGAGCCGGTTCCCAGGCGCGGTGCTGCCCCACCCGGGCGGCGCGCGTCAACACGGCCGCGCGCCACTTCTCGGCAAGCTCGGCCTGCTCGAGTCGCAGCGCCTCGGCCGCGCTGAGCTCCGTCTGGTCCGCCATCGCCTGCACGGTGATGCGACGGTGGTGGCGCAGGAACTCGCGCCGCAGCTCACGGATGTAGCCGAGCGCGTTCTCGCGAAAGCGGGACAGCGGCGCCTCGGCGACGTCGCGGGACACGTGGCTCAGGTCGAGGCTCAGGTCCTGAACGAGTGAGTTGAGCTCGCGCGACGCCGTGGTCAACGGCGCGCCCCAGGCCTGCTGGCCGACGTCGGGCGTCGGCCAAGGCGCGAGCCTGCCGTCCTCCTCCGCGGCGGGCGTCGTCGATTCGACGCTCTGTTCCTCCGACTGATGGGCGCGCCCCGCCTCGGTCTCGCCGGTGCGCATGAGCCCGACCTTGAGCATCACGGGGCCGACGATCTCGTTGACCGCGATGCCGGCGATGATCAACGTGGACAGCGCCTCGCCGGGCTCGCCCATGCGCTCGCCCACGATGGTCGCCAGCGAGATGGCGACGCCGGCCTGGGAGACGAACCCCAGCCAGCCGTGTTTGCGCATGCTGTCGGAGGCGCCTCCGATCTGCGAACCGATCGCCGTGCCCGCCCAGATCCCGAAGACACGCAGCGCCACGAGTGCAACGGCGAAGCCCGCGACGGACGCGAGCTCGTCGAGGTGGAGCTTGGCGCCGGCGAGCGTGAAGAAGACCACGTAGACGGGCAGAGACAGCGTCTCCACCGTCTCGAGCATGTGGTCGCCCTCGCTCGAGAAGTTCGCCGTCACGAAGCCCGCGGTGATGAACAGCACGACCGACTCGACGTCCAGCTCCGCCGCGACGAACCCAGCCGTGAACACCATCCCGACCACGAACAGGAGGACCTCCCGCTTCACGTAGCGGAGGTAGCCGGCCATCACGAAGCCCATGGCCGCGCCGATCAACAGTGCGCCGCCGATGTGCTTGAGAAGGTACGTGCCGAGCGCCTCCTCAGAGCTGCCGAGGCCGAGCATCTGGGCGGCGAGCGTGCTGAGCACCGCGAAGAGCACGACGACGACGACGTCCTTCAAGACGACGGTGGCGAGCAGCGTGGAGGTCGTCGGGCCGCGCGCCTTGACGTCATTGATGACAGCGATGGTCGCGGCTGGGCTGGTCGCGATGGAGATGCTGCCGAGGACCGCACCGAGGGCGGCCGCGCCGCCGATGTCGAGCTCGCCGAGGCCGGGGAGCGAGACCATCGGGATCATCCCGCTCAGGCCGATGACGAAGGCGACCGCGAGGCCGACGATCATCACGATCTGACCGCCGAGCACGGCTAGGATCACGCCGAACCCGCGTTTGAGGCTCGCGATCTTGAGCTCCCCGCCGGCCGTCAGCGCGATGAGCGCGACGGCCAGGAGCTCGAGTGGTTTGAGCTGCTCGATGACGCTGCTGGACAGCACTCCGTCGTCGAACGGGCGGATCTGGTACGCCTCCGGCAAGAGATGCGCGGCGGACGGACCGAGCGCCAGACCGGCGATGAGGTAGCCCGTGATGTGCGGCAGACCGAGGCGCTCGACGAGCTGACCAAAGGCGTAACTCGCGAGGATGACGAATCCGAGAGCGAGCATGGCGCTCGGATCGAAGCCGGACGCCCGGGTGGCGAAGCGGTGAACGAGCATCACCCCGCCCACGAGGAGCAGCACGATGAGGACCTTGCGGAGGACCCCGCCCGCGTCCTTGCTGTGACCGCCGCCGCTCATCGTCGCCAGAAGTCCGGAACCAACAGCGCGAACATGGTGAAGAACTCGAGACGTCCGAGCAGCATCGCCACGACGAAGAAGAGCTTCGCGCTGTCGCTGTACGCCTTGAAGTTGTCGGAGGCTTCGTAGAACGGGCCGGGGCCCATGTTGCTGAGGCTCGTCAGTGTCGCGCCGAACGCCGTCGGCAGGCTCACGTCGTCGGTGATCGAGACGAACATCACGCCGAAGCCGAGGCACGCGAAGTAGACGCCCACGAATACGGCGACGTCACGCAGGATCTCGGGCGGCACGGCGTTCCGGCCCATGCGCACGACCTGCACGACAGCCGGCCGGAAGCTCTCCCGGAACTCCGCCCAGCTGAGCTTCGCCATCAGGATGATGCGTTCGACCTTGATGCCGCCCGCCGTCGAGCCCGAGCAGCCGCCGATGAACATCATGACGATGACGACCATCAGCATGGGCTCGGGGTAGTGCATGTAGCTCGCGTCGTCGGAGAACGACGTGCCGTAGCCGGTCGAGCTCATCGTCGTGCCCACCATGAAGTAGGCGTAGCGGAACGACGTGATGAGGTCGTGGTCGTGAATCGCGAACGTGCCGAGCGTCAGGATGAGCACGAGCAGCGCGGACAGCGCCACGAAGACGCGGAGCTCCGTGTTGCGGAACACCGCCTTGACCGATCGGCCGCGGAGCAGCGCGTAGTAGAGGCCGTAGTTCACGCTCCCGATGAACATGAATGTGCCGATGACCATCTCGATGGCGTAGCTGTCGAACGCGCCGACCGAAGCGTCGCGCGTGGAGAACCCGCCCGTGCTCATCGTGGTCATCGCGTGGCAGGCGGCCTCGAACGGGCTCATCCCCAGCAGGGCGAGCAGCACCGCCTCGACCACGGTGAAGCCGGCGTAGAGCTTCCAGAGCGTGAACGACGTCTCCGCGATGCGAGGCTTCAGGCCCTCGGCGCTGGTCCCGGGGACCTCGCCTTTGAACATGTGCTTCGCGCCCGCTCCGAGGCTCGGAAAGATGGCCACGAACAGGACGACGATGCCCATGCCGCCGAGCCATTGGGTCAACGAGCGCCACAGCAAGAGCGGCATCGAGAGCCGGTCCTCGATGTCGTCGATGACGGTGGCGCCGGTGGTGGTCATCCCGCTCACGGTCTCGAAGAACGCGTCGACGGGGCTCATGCCCGCGCTGAGGACAAACGGGATGCCCCCGAACACGCCTGCCGCGGTCCAGATCACCGAGACGGCGAGGATGGCCTCGCGTCGGGTGATCGTCTCCTTGCCGTGCTTGCGCCCGTAGAAGTAGGCGCCGAGGCCCAGCAGCCCGCTGATCAACGCGGCGCCCAGCAACCCGATGACGTCCATCGCGTCGCGGTCTGCGGGGGGCAGCGTCCACCACTCGAGCGCGCCGCCGACCATGGCGCATGCGGCTTGGGCCACGGCGATGCCCGTGATGACCGCACCCGTCGGACGCAGCACACCCCGGAAGTCTCGCCAGCGCCCCACGCGCCGCACTCTCCGTCTCGCCAACGCTCAGCTCCTCCGCGCCCGGAACATGCGCTCGACGATCGGGCGCGCACTTTGTGTGAGCATCAGGACGGCAGTGTCGCCGACCTCCACCGAGTCGTCTCCGCGCGGAATGATGACCTGGTCGCCTCGCACGATCCCAGCCAGCAGCGCGCCGCGTGGCAGGCCCATGCGCCGGAGCGGGACGCCGATGACGCGGGCGCCGCGCGGCACGCGGAGCTCGGCCACTTCGGCCTGGCCGTTTTCGAGAGACGTCAGGCTCTGCACGCCTCCGTCGCGGCAGTACCGGAGGATTTGGTTCGACGCGACCGCCCGTGGGGTCAGGACGATGTCCACTCCCAGCTGCTGGTAGATGGGCATGTAGTCGCCGCGCTGGACGAGGGCGGCGGTGCGTTCGGCGCCGATGCGTTGGGACAGGAGCGACGCCATGAGGTTGACCTCGTCCTCCGATGTGACGGCGCAGACCATGTCGTAGGTGCCGACCTCCTCCTCGTCGAGCAGGCTGCGGTCGGTGCCGTCGCCGTGCACGATGGTCGCACCGGGCAGGTTCACGCTCAGGCGCTCGGCCACCTCGCGGTTCTGCTCGATGATCAGAACCTCGGTCCCGTCCGCGAGCAGGCTCTCAGCGAGCGCCGAGCCGACCACGCCGCCCCCCACGAGGCATACGCGCCGCGCTTCACGCCGGCTCGTGAACAGGTCCTCGGCCTCCAGAATCGCTTCGGGCCTGCCGATCAGGTAGACGCGGTCGCCCGGCATGAGCACGTCGGCGCCGCCCGGCACAAGCAGCTTCTCATCGCGGACCAGCGCCGCGACGAGCGTCTCCTTCGGGAGCTGCAGCTTCATGAGCGGCTTGTTCACGTGCCGAGCGTCTTCGCCCAGCGAGAGCTGCACGAGTTCGATGCGCGCCTGGGCGAGGTCGATGACGTCCACGGCGCCGTGCGAGCGCGCGATGCGGGCAAACTCGTGGGCGACGAGGACACGAGGGTTGATGACCACGTCCACGCCGAGCAGTCCGTAGCGCACGCCCTCGGCGTGGGTGGTCCACGCGTTGCCTTGGGCGCGCGCGATCACGCGCCGGGCGCCGAGCTGTTTGGCCGCGAGTGCCGCGATCAAGTTGACCTCGTCGTGGTCGGTGACCGCGACGACCAGGTCGGCGCGGGCCACCTGCGCCGCCTCGAGCACGTCGTGGCTCGCGCCGTAGCCAGTCAGGGTCGCCACGTCGTGATGGTCCTCCACCATCGCGATCGAGTCCGGCGACTGATCCACCGCCACGAGATCGTGGCCCTCGCTCTCCATGGTGCGGAGCAGGTGTCGGCCTACCTCACCCATCCCGATGATCACGATGTACACGCGTGGCCTCCGTGGTTGTGGCTCGTCATGCGGCCTCCGGTTCGCGCTCGCCGCGCAGGTCACCGGTGTCGACGAGCAGGCCGCGCAGGACGCGCGGAGCGATGAGATCGTTGACGATCACCGAGACGAGGATGGCGGTGTAGGCCAGGTCGACGGCCGGGCCCTCGGAGACGAGCCGAAGCGAGACGGCCATCGCCACGCTGACTTCGCCGTGCGCGAGCAGGCCTCGGTAGGTGTCACCGCGCTGCCCGGTGCGCAGGGTCGCCAGCTTCGTGCCGAGCGCTTTGCCAAGGAACCGGAGGAGCACGTAGCCCGCCGAGATCAACACCGCCGGCACGAGGTCCGGCGGGTGCCAGAGCGCACCCGCGAACACCAAAAGGACGAGCGCCA
The DNA here is from genome assembly GCA_045106715.1 of Sandaracinaceae bacterium. Lineage (GTDB taxonomy): Bacteria > Myxococcota_A > Polyangia > Polyangiales > Sandaracinaceae. The sequence goes on along the minus strand of JBGCFC010000203.1, from coordinate 24,473 downwards.
TGGGTTTGCGGGTGCTGCGCAGTGTCTCCTGGATCTCCTTGCCGGAGCGGGCCGTGTTCACCAGCACCACGCCGAGGCAGAGGTTCACCAGCAGGGGCGACAGATCCAGGAAGTAGGCGGCGCCCGAGGCGAGCACGATGATGCCGATCATCGCCAAGAAGCGGCCGTTCTCGGAGTCGTCCTGCCCGAGGAACGGCGTGAACAGCACACCGAGGAGGGCACCGAGGCCGACACTGACGACGGCCCACTCGGTGGGGCTCGGTTGCACGAGCGCGTCTTCGTTGGACTCGTGGAAGATGCAGAACAAGAGCCCAAACACGAGCACGGCGAGCAGGTCGCTCATCGCGGCCATGCGCCGGATCTTCTCGGACAGGTCGCCCTCGAGGCGGTAGCGGCGCTTGAGCAGCTCGACCGGCTCGAAGCTCCCGGCGGCGGCGGCGCAGCCCATGACGCCGGCGGCCATCCACACCTCGCGTGGGCCGACGATGGCCTCCGTCGCGTGGCTGCCGAAGACGAAGAGCTGGCCGGACGTGAACATCGCGTAGGCCGCCGCCGTGGTGGCGCCACCGGCGACGAGCGCCTGCACGACGACGATCCGCACGGAGCCCGTCGCAGCGTTCGAGCGAAAGCGCTTGAGCGACAGCTCCATCCCGCGCAGCAACCCGACCCAGCCCACCGCGAGCGCCACGATCGGCAGCAGATCATCGAGATTGCTGAACGCGGGGATCTCGTAGGGCATGTTCGGGCCCAGCACCACGCCGAGTACGATGTACTCCACCCCGACCAGCATCAGCACGCGGCGCTGGATGCGCTCGAGGACGAAGTTGGTGAAGAGGTAGGCGACGGCCACGGTGGCGATGAGCGCCACCACCACCAGCGTTTCACTTCCGTCTCCTCCGCCGCCGGACGCGCGGGCCACGCTCGGGAGGCCGACGGCGCCGAGAAGGGCAGCGCCGGTCGCGAGGAGCCAAAGACGAGGAGATGCACGCATGATGGACGAAGGTCCCCCGCATTGGACCGCAGGGATGGGCACGCTGTCACGTTCGTGGGCGCTGGCCACCTGGAGAGAGCTTGCCGCTGTATGGACGTTCAGTGTGTTTGCAGCGCATGGGGGTCGGAGGGAATCGACGAGGTCCATGGCAGGCCCTACGGTACGGGCGACCGTGCTGCGCCCTTTCATCATCCTGCTGACCGCGTTCACGCTGCTCGCGGCGTGCGGAGACGAGGACACGGAGGCGATCGATCCGCCGCGTCTGGTGGTGACCGAGCCCGTAGCGGTCGAGGACGCCGTGGACCGCGTGCGGTTGCTGGGCGATGTGCACGGGGAGCAGGAAGTGCGGGTCTTCGCGGCTCTTCCGGAACGGGTGCGGATCCTCCATGTGGAAGAGGGCGACGTCGTCGAGGCCGGCGATCCGATCGTCACGCTCGACGCGGACTTGCAGTCCTCGAGTCTCCAGCAGGCCAGCGCGGCGGTGAACGCAGCCGAGGTCAGCCGGGACCGGCTCGACGCCGATGTGAGCCGCGTGCGGGGACTGGTGCAGAGTGGCGCGCTTCCCCGCTCTCAGCTCGACGCCCTTGAAGCGCAGCTGCGGGGCGCGCGGGCCCAGCTCGACCAGGTGCGGGCCGCACGGCGCACGGCCGGTGAACAGCGGAGCCGCGGGACGGTGCGCGCACCCATCGCGGGCACCGTCGCGATGCTCACCGCGAGCGAAGGGGACACCGTCGTCCCGCAGCAGCCGATCTGCGCCATCGTGCAGGCCGCCACGCTCGACGTGGAGCTCCGCGTGACCGAGCAGGACTATGTGCGCGTGCGAACCGGGATGCGGGTGCGCCTGCGGCCGCCCGCGCTGCCCGACGTGGAGAGAGAAGGCGTGGTCTCGCGCATCGCCCCGGTGCTCGACCGCTTGACCCGGACCGCGCTCGTTCACGTTCGCCTCGACAACGCGGACGGGGTGCTCCGTCCCGGCATGGTGGCGGAAGCCGAGATCGAGCTGTCGCGCCGTCCTGAGGTCGTGCTGGCGCCGTCCCGCGCGTTGGTGCTCAGCTCTCGGACCCGCGACGCGCGCGAGGCGGCGGTGTTCGTGTTCGACCGCGACGCGGGCGTGGCGCGCCGGCTCTCGGTCACGCTCGGTCAGCGCTACGACGGTCGCGTCGAGGTCACGGGCGGGCTCGAGGGGGGGGAGGAACTCGTGGTGCAAGGGCAGCATCTGCTTCGGGACGGCGCGGCCATCCGCACCCGGGAGGCGGCGCCTGCGGCCGAGAGCTGAACGATGGCCGAGCCCCCCGACGATACAGAAGACAGCCGCCCGCGACTTCGTTTGAACGTGGGCGAGCGACTCGGGGGCCTGGCGGGGTTCTCCATTCGGCGTTCGGTGACGACGTCGATGGTCTATCTGTGCCTCGTCGGCTTTGGCCTCTTCTCGCTTTCGAGCCTGCCGCTGAACCGCCTGCCTGAGGTGGAGCTGCCGGTCATCGCGGTGGTGACGACCTACGTTGGTGCGAGCCCCCAAGACGTCGAGACGCTGCTGTCGGAGCCCATCGAGCGGGCGGTCTCCTCGGTCGAGAACGTCGAGCAGGTGCGCTCGACCTCCCGACAGGGCACCTCGATCGTCCTGATCAGCTTCACGTGGGGCACCGACATGAGCGGCGCCGAGGTCGAGGTGCGAAAGAACCTCGAGCTGTTCGCCGAGGAGCTGCTGCCCGACGAGGCGAGCCGGCCGCTCACCTTCGCGTTCGACCCGAGCCTCGCGCCTGTCATGTTCATGGCGCTCGATGGCCCGCTCGATGGGCACCAGCTGCGCCGCGTGGCCACCGAGCAGGTCCAGCCGTACCTCGGACGGGTGGAGGGTGTCGCCGCCGCGGAGGTCATGGGGGGGCTCGACCGCGAAGTGCAGGTCCGCCTTCGTCCGGCCTGGCTGCAGGCCTATGGCATCTCGCCGGGGCAGGTCGCGGACGCGCTGCGCGGCGCCAACCTGGTGGTGCCGAGCGGCGCGGTCGACGACGGCACGCAGCGCCTCGCGATCCAGCCGAGCAGTCTCTTCACCAGCGTCCAGGAGATCCGCGACGTGGTCGTCGGCCAGCGCGGCGGGCGTCCGGTGCGGCTCGAGGAGATCGCGGAGGTCGTCGACGCGTTCGAGGAAGAGACGCACGTCGTGACCGCGGACGGAGAGCCCGCCGTGATGCTCGCGGTCCGCAAGCAATCGGACGCAAACACGGTGCAGGTGGCCCGCGCGGTACGCGAAGCGCTGCCAGGGATTGGGGAGCGGCTGCCCGACGGGGTGACGCTGGTGCCGCTCTTCGACGAGTCGCAGCCCATCCTCCGCTCGATCGGCAACCTCGGGCAGACCGCGCTGATGGCGTTCTTCCTGACGGGGCTGATCCTGCTGATGTTCCTCCGGTCGTGGCGGACGAGCCTCATCACGATGATCGCCATCCCGACCAGCGTGGTGGTGGCGTTCGTGGTGATGGACGCGCTCGACGTGACGCTGAACCTCATCTCGATGGCGGGCCTCGCGCTGGCCATCGGCATGCTCGTCGACAACGGGATCGTGGTCATCGAGGCGACGTTCCAGCACCTCGAGCGTGGATCGAGCCCGTGGGAGGCCGCGTTCCGAGGCGCTCGCGAGATGGGCATGCCGCTGGTCGCGTCGACGCTCACGACGGTGGTCGTGTTCATGCCGATCCTGCTGGTGGACGGCATCGCGGGGGAGCTGTTCCGCGACATGGTCCTGACCATCTGCGTCAGTCTGCTCAGCTCGCTCGCGGTGGCCCTGAGCCTCGTGCCGATGATGGCCAGCCGCATGCTCGGCGAGCGCGAGCCCAACCGTCTGGAGCGGTTCCTTACCCGGGCGACTGGCTTCCTCGACCGGCTGACGCCTCGCTACGAACGCGCGCTCCGGTGGGCGCTCACGCGCCGCAAGCGGGTGGTGGCGCTGGCGCTCCTGGCGTTCGGCGCGAGCCTCGCCGTCACGCCGCTGCTCGGGCAGGATTTCCTCCCGAAGGCGGACGTCTCCGAGGTGCGGGTGGAGGTCACCGCGGCGCCGGGCACGGCGCTCGACGAGATGCGCGTGCTCGTGGGTTCGGTGGAGTCGATCATCCGCGACACCGTGCCCGAGGCGCGGGTGGTGACCGCGGACTACGGCACCGCCGAGGGCTTCGCGGCCATCTTTGGCGGCACAGCCAACCGCGGCACGCTCCGGGCACGGCTTCCTCGCCCCACCGAGCGCGTGCGCACCCAGCAGGAGATCGAGGCGGAGCTGACGGAGCGATTCCGCGACGTGCCTGGCCTGGAGGTCAAGATCCAGGGCTTCTCGATGGGTGGGGGCGGCGGCGACATCGTGGTCAAGCTGTTCACCGAAGACCTCGAGACCCTGCGGAGCTTCGGCGAACGTCTGCGGAACGAACTCGAGCAGGTCGAGGGCGTACGGGAGGCGCGCTTCAGCATGCTGACCGGCAGCCCGGAGCTCGACCTCGAGTACGACCGAGAGCAGATGCGGGTGCTCGGCATCCAGCCGGGGGTCGTCGCGTCGACGGTGGCGGCGTTCTATCAGGGCGTGCCGGCGACGGTGTTCCGCGAGGACGGCCAAGAGCACGTCGTGCGCGTCCGGGCTCCTCGCGACGCGCGTCGGCGGCTCGATGACCTCCGCTACGTTCCCATCGCGCTGCCGACCGGTGGCACGGTCCCCCTCGGCGCGGTCGCCCGGCTCGGGGACCGGCTCGGGCCCGTGGACATCGAGCGGGAGAACCAGCGGCGGCTCGCGAAGGTGGAGCTGACCATCGCGCCCGGCGCGGACCTCGGGACCGTCACGCGCGCGGTGGAGCGCCGCATGGCGGACGTCGGGGTGCCCGATGGCATGTACACGGAGCTGGGCGGGACGGCCGAGGAGCTTCGAGACGCCTTCTTCAAGCTCGCGATGGCGCTTCTGGCGGCGCTGATCCTCGTCTACATGGTGATGGCGTCGCAGTTCGAGTCGCTGATCGAGCCGTTCGTGATCATGTTCACCGTGCCGCTCGCGATCATCGGCGTCGTGCTCGCGCTCGCGGTGACGCAGACGAGCGTGCAGGTGACGGCCTTGGTCGGGGTGATCCTGTTGGGCGGCGTCGTGGTGAACAACGGGATCGTTCTGATCGACGTGATCAAGCGTCGGCGAGCGGAGGGCGTCGTGCTGATCGACGCCGCGCTCGAGGCCGGGCGCACACGTCTTCGCCCCATCCTGATGACCGCGCTGACGACCATCCTCGGCATGATTCCTCTCTCCATCGGTGTGGGCGACGGGGCCGAGACGTGGGCACCGATGGCGCGCGCCGTGTGCGGCGGCATGCTTGTCGGCACGATGCTCACCTTGTTCGTCATCCCCGTGCTGTACGTCTCGGTCACAGCCACGCGCGAGAAGTGGCAGCGGCGAGGCCAAGACGCCTCTGAGGCCGAGGCTCAGAACACGCAGGAGGCGGCGTGAAGCCGAACGCGTGGCGGTTGATCGCCGCGGCGCCGGGCCGCGTGGCCGTCCACGCGCTCCTCCTCCTTCCCGCCAGCCTCGCCGGCTCGCTCTGCCTGATCGGGGCGCTCGGGCTCGTCGCGAGCGCCGCTCACCTCGTGCCCGCGTTCTTGCGGGACGCCCGGCGCCGCCGTGGTTCGAGGGGGGAGGGCAGGGTGGTCGACCCCGTCGAGGTGGTCTACCGAACCGGCGTCTTCGCGCTCGGCGTCTTCGCCGCGCTGGTCGCCGGATGGGGGGCGATCGTCGTGTCCTCCATGAGCGCGCTCGAGGCCATCTCGGCGCTGCCCTCGTCCCTGCGCCTCGTGTTCGGCTTCGCCTTCTGGCTGCTCGGTGGGGCCGTGTCGGGCGCAGCGTTGGCGCCCTTTGCGTTCACGCCGGCGGCCGTGGCGACCGGAGCGGAGGGGATCGTCGCGCCGTTCCTGTCGTCGTTCGCAACCGCCTCGCGCGTCGGGTTCGGCCGCTTGGCTCGGCTCGGCGCCCAACTCGGTCTGGCTTTCGGAGTGTGTCTCCTCGTCCCGGCGAACCTCGCTGAGCACGTGCACCCAGGGTTTGCCGTGCTCGGGGTGTTCGCCGTGTCGGGATGGATGGTCTGGGCCCTCGCGTCCACGGCGGACCTCCACGTGCAGGCGGAGGTCGACGCGCCGCGGAGGGCCACTGCCGCCCGTGGTCTGGGTGCGCTCGTGATGGTCGTCGCGCCGGTGCTCGTGCTGCTCGCCGGGGCGATGGTGGGCGCGGTGTTCACGCCGACGAAGCTGACCGACACCGACGGGGTGCCGGGATGGGGACGCGGCATGCCTCCTCGCGGGGTGCTCTACGGGCCCGAGCTGCGGCTCCCCGGGACGTCGATTCGCGCGCGTGCGGTGCCCGGAGGGGTCGACATCAGCGCGCCTGACGGCGGCGGCGCGGGCTTCGTGCGGTCCCGATGGGGGGAGTCGTATGAGCCGACGCTGGTCCTCGTCGCGGAACACGAGGGGGGGCCATTTTATCTCTACCTGACGGACGGCATGTCGTGGCAAGTGACGCGTCTGGACGCCGAGGGCGTGCGGCTCGACGACGGACTCACCGCGCGCACGGTTTCCCGTCTCGGCGTGACGGGGCTCCTCAGCCTCGGCGTCGCGGCGCTGCTCTTCTTGGTGCTGTTGTGGCTCGTCGGCAGTCGGCTCGGTGAGGCGCGCACGCTCGCGGCGGCGCAGGTGGACACGCTCACGGAGATGCGGCCCGGCGGTCCGCTGCAGGCGCTCGAGGGGCGGCTCCGGGTCTCGGATGACAACGCGGTGATGCGCATGATGCAGCGCGGACGGTTGCAGGTGCGCGGAGATGCGTGGATCGACGCGCTGGGCGGCGAGCTCCGCTTGCGCCTTCCGGGGGGCGTTCTGCGTGTGCTCGGCGCAGCGGGGGAGGGGGAACTGGACGACGCGGTGGTCACCGTGCTGTCCCGGTTCGACGCCATCCGCGTCGCCGGCTTCCGGAGCGGCCCGAGTCCGTGGCCCAGGGACGCGCAGCTCGTCTTTGGCACCATCGACGATGCCGGCGCCGCGCTCGTCGCCCGCACCGTGCGCACGGCGGCGATGGTCGCGTTGCCGCTCATCGCTGCGTGCCTGACCGCCGCTGCGCTGATGATCTCCAGCGTCGCGTTCTGAAGCGTCAGAGATCGCCGCTCGGGCCCACGCTCTCCAGCTCGAGTACCGCCTCGCCGGCGTCGCGACAGGCGGCGAGGTCGAAGCGCGCCACCGCCGACCAGTCGTTCATCTCTTCAGGGTCGACCATCACCTGGCGAACGTGCCACGCGCCATCTGACTCGGTCACCAGCATGTGCTTCGGGTTCCGCGCGCCGGGGTCGTAGCGGAGTGCGTCGTGCTCTTCATAGTAGGGCTTCATCGCCAGCTCGAGAGACGTCATCGTCCAGGCAGGCTGGCCTTCGGGCGCCTTGACCCACTCGGCGGCCTCCTCGAACCGACCGAGCGAGAAGGCGCGCAGGAGTCGGGCCATGGCGTTGCGCACCATGGCGGTGAACCCGCGACGGTCGCGCGTGATGTCGGGAGCCTCGGTGGGCTCGTTGACCTCGGCCACGGCAACTTCGGCGTCCGGGTTCGTCAGCTTCTCCCACTCGTCGATGAGGCTGGAGTCGATGCCGCGCACCACGGCGCCGAGCTCGTCAGTGAGGTCGTAGAGCAGATCGTCTTTCGCCTTCTCCGGCACGTTCTGAACGAGCGCCTTGTACGCGTTCGAGAGGTAGCGAAGCAGCCCGCCTTCGCTCCGCGAGAGGCCGTACTCCTTGATGTACTCGCGGAAGCCCATCGCGTGTTCCAGCATCTCGCGGGCCACCGACTTGGGCCGGATGGCTTCGCCGGCGACCCACGGATGGTGCTCCCGGAAGAACTCGAACGTGTGCTGAATGAGCTCGAGATTCGGACGATCAATGTCGACCTTCTCGAGCTCCTCCATGCGCTCGTCGTACTCCATGCCTGCCGCCTTGAGCTCGGCGACTTTGTCGCCCTTTCGCTTGTTGAGCTGGGCGCGGAGTACGGCGTTGGGGTCCTCCAGCGTCGCTTCGACCAGGCTGATGACGTCGAACGCGTACGTCTCCGACTCTGGGTCGAGCGCCTCGACCGCTGCGACCACGTAGAGCGAGAGGGCGTGGTTCAGTGAGAAGTCCTCCTGAAGCTCGTCGCTGACGTCGACGAACGCGTGCCCGTTCTCCTTGGTGATCTCGACCACGCCGGCGGTCAGCATCGAGCGCAGCATCGAGATGGCCGTGCGGCCGTTCTGATACTTGAGGCGCGGCGGGTCATGCGACGCCCGGACGAGCTGCTTCATACGGCGGCATCCGTCTCCGTCGGGCCGGTCCATCACCGACAGGAGCATCCCGTGACTCACGGCGAAGCTCGACTCGAGTCTCTCTGGGTCAGACGCGATCAGGCGCTGAAAAGTGTCGTTGTCCCAGTGCGCGTAGCCCCGCTCCGGCGGCTTCTTCATGCGCATCTTGCGGAGCTTTTTCGGGTCGCCGCCGGCCTTGCGCTGGGACTTGAGGTTCTCGATCACATGCTCCGGCGCCTGACAGACGACCGAGCCCTGGTCATCGAAGCCCTTGCGTCCGGCGCGCCCCGCGATCTGCTTGAAGTCGCGCACGGTGAGCACGCCCGTCTTGCGCCCGTCGTACTTGCAGAGCTTGGTAAACAGCACGGTGCGGATGGGCACGTTCACTCCGACGCCGAGCGTGTCGGTGCCGCAGATCAGGCGGAGCATGCCGTCCTGCGCGAGCTTCTCGACGAGCAGGCGGTACTTGGGCAGGAGCCCGGCGTGGTGCACCCCGATGCCGTGGCGGACCCATCGCCGGAGGTCCTTTCCAAACGGCGTATCGAATCGGAATCCGGCGAGCGCCTTGTTGATGGCGTCCTTCTGTTCGCGCGTGGACACGTCCAGGCTGGTGAACGCTTGCGCCGTCTCGGCGGCACTCCGCTGGGTGAAGTGCACGATGTAGATCGGGTCCTTGCCCGCTTCGAGCAGCTCCTGGACCGTCTCTTGGATCGGCGTCTCGGCGTACACGAAGTCGAGCGGCACCGGACGCTCGGCGCTCTTCACCGTCGCGGGCTCCTCGCCGGTGATCGTGGACAGCGCGTTCTCGAACCGGGTGACGTCACCGAGCGTGGCGCTCATCAGCAGGAAACGCGTCTGTGGCAGAACCAGCAGAGGCACCTGCCAGGCCGTGCCGCGGTCCCGGTCCGCGTAGTAGTGGAACTCGTCCATCACGACGTGTTGAACGTCGGCCTTCTCCATGTCGCGGAGCGCCATGTTGGCGAGGATCTCAGCTGTGCAGCAGACGATCGGGGCGTCTCGGTTCACCGAAGCGTCGCCGGTCATCATCCCCACGTTCTCGGCGCCGAAATCGCGGCAGGCAGAGAAGAACTTCTCGCTCACCAGCGCCTTGATCGGCGCGGTGTAGAAGCAGCGCTCCCCGCGCGCGAGCGCGGCGAAGCACAGCGCGCTGGCGACCAGGGACTTGCCGGAGCCCGTGGGCGTGTTGAGGATGACGCTGCGGCCCGAGAACAGCTCGAGGATCGCCTCTTCTTGCGCGGGGTAGAGGTCGAGGCCCTTCGCCATCGTGAAGTCGAGGAAGGCCTCGAGGAGCGCGTCGGGGTCCGAGCTCGCGGGGATGCGGGAGCCGAGTGGCGAGTCGGAAGCAGTCATGGCGCGGCGACCCTACCGACTCGAGGTGCGCTACGCCATGTCGGGCATGCGCATGGCGAGACGGATCGACCGGCGGAACACCTCTGCATCCAGCGGCTTAGCGAGAAAATCCGTGGCGCCGAGTTCCAGGAGCCGGCGCTTCCGAGCGTCGTCGTAGTACCCGCTCAGCAACACCACCCGCGCGTTCGGGTCGAGCTCGCGGATGGCCACCAGCGCCTCGCTGCCCGACATGCGTGGCATGTCCAGATCCAACAGGACGACGTCCGGGCGCGGATCGGCGTCGCGGTACATCTCGAAGGCCTCCTGGCCGTCGGTTGCGTAGGTGACGGTGTGTCCGGCCGCGCGCACGAGGCGACCGACGGATCGGCGGACCAGCTCCTGGTCGTCGACGACCAGCACATGGCCCGTGTCGGCTCGCTTGTCCTGCTTGTCGGTCCAGGTCTGCATGCGCGCCTTCCTGCGCTGCTTTTTCTCGGGCCTCGCCGACTCGGCGCGGAGACGCACGCGGAAGGTGGAGCCCACACCGAGCTCGCTCTCCACCTCGACGAGACCCCCGTGGTTGGTGGCCACCTCGTAGACCGTGGCAAGCCCGAGGCCGCTGCCGGCGCCCTGCGCCTTGGTGGTGAAGAACGGCTCGAACACCCGTTGGCGCGTCGCCTCGTCCATGCCGACACCCGTGTCCGCTACGCGCAGCACGAGCTGTTGGCCTGTGTCCTCGTCGGCCGCCCACGCGTGCAGCGTCAGCTCTCCTCCGTCGGGCATCGCGTCCCGCGCGTTGATCACCAGATTCATGATCAGCTGGTGCAGCGCGGCGTGGTCCCCGCTGACCACGAGCCCGTCGTCCACCTTGGAGTGCACGGCGATCGAGCGGTCGAACGTGCGCCGAACGAGCGAGAGCACGCCGTGGCAGAGCTCGGAGAAGTCGACCATCTCCTGGCCGCCGCGCTCCTCCCGCCGACGCGCGATGCCCAGCAGCCTCCCGGTGAGTTCGCCCGCGCGTTTGGCGGCGGCGCTGATGTCGGCACGGCACTCGACGACCTCCGCGGTCTCGAGGGGGGTGTCCGCCGGCAAACCGTCCAGATGCGCCACGCTCGCCGTGATCACGTTGAGGAGGTTGTTGAAGTCGTGCGCGATGCCGGCGGCCAGCTGTCCGATGACCTCCATCTGCTGCCGATGGAGGAGCAGGTCTTCGAGAGGATCCTGCCGCGTAAAGAGCAGGAGCGTCTCTCCCGAGAGCTGAATGCGGTCGCCCAGCGCGAGGTTCTCTGTGCTCACCGCGCGGCCGTTGACGATGGTCCCGTTGCGCGAGCCGAGGTCCTCGATGGTCCAGCGGTTGCCGGCGCCTTGGCTGATCACGGCGTGGCGTCGGGAGACTTTGCCGTCGTCGATCTGGACATCGCAGTCCTCGGACCGTCCGACGACGATGTGGTCGCTCGTGAGTGAGTAGCGGCGGCCGGCCTCCGATCCCATGAGGACCACCAGCCGAGGCGATCCTGACTCGTGCGGAGGGGACACGATCCCGCCTGCCTGCACGGCGAAACGTCGCGTCAACTCTCCCGAGGAGGTGGTGGACATGCCCGCCTCCTTGGTACGGCCGGTGTCTTCATCGTCTGAACGGGCCATGTCGATTTGATGTGCGCTCCTCTGTCGAAAAAAGAGCGCCCCCCCGAGAGAATGCCTCAGATCGGCCTCAGATGAGAATGATCGCTCCGTCCGGAGGAACGACGATGTAAACCTGGCGCGCGTCCAGTCGAGCCACGCGGTTGCCGCGCACGATGATGGTCGCCCTGAAAATCTGCGCCGTTTGGGCCGGAGGGCGCACGTCGTTGAGGAACCGGACCTCAAAGTCCACGAGGGTTCCAGGGATGACTTCGAAGAAGGTCGTCTCGTCCTTCGACGCGTAGGTCACGCCGGGCATCGGGCCGCTGATCGCGCCATTGAAGCCTTCGAGCGGGGTGACGGCCTTGATGAAGAGGCGCGCGTCGAACGCGTCGGGGTTGCCGTCCACGTTCTCGACGAGCGTGTCGACGTCTTGAGGGGTTCGGCCTGCGAGGGTCTCGATGCCCTCGATGATCGCGTCGGAGACGGCGCCACCGGCCGCGGGGTAGACGAGCGGCAGGCCGCCGGCCGCGTCCAGCGAGCCCGTCTGACGTGCGACCTCTTCGAGATCGCCGAGCGGTCCCGAGTCGACCGACACCCCCACGAAACGCGCCCCGATCCCCTCCAGGCTCGCGACGGCCGCGTCGAACGTCGCAGGCGTCGGGCTGATGCCGGTGTACGGGTTGCTGCCTCCGTCCCCGTTGTGGAAGGCCGCGTCGGTGACGAGCACCACGATGGGCAGTGAGTCCGGACGGAAGCACGGGTAACCACGACGTCGCCCCGTCTCGTCGAGCACCGCAGGGCAGTTCTGCCGAGGCAGATTGAACGGGGCGCCGCCCGCGGAGAACGTCCAGTTCGCGCCCATGCCGGTGGCCGTCTGGAACAGCGCCTCGGAGGCGGACTCCGGCCCGTCGCCGCCGCCCGCCGCCGAGAGCGCCGAGAGCGCGCTCTGCACCGAAGCCAAGTTGTCGGTGATGTTCTGGCGGTTGCCGTACGGCATGTCGCCCTCGCTGCCGTAGCCCCCCGAGAACGGGCCGCCCGAGCTGTTCGGGAAGTCGCGGTACTCCCCGACTCCGAGCTGGACGTTCGGGATGCGCATCCGGATCGTGTCCGAGATGCGGGTCAGCGAACTGGTCACGTTGGCGATCGCGCTGCCCATCGATCCGGTGGTGTCGATGAGGAAATAGACGTCGGCCAGCTGCAGATCGGTGTTGAAACGCAGGGTGCGGTTCTGCGCGGGATCGTTGTACGGAAGCACGACGAAGAAGTCGCCCTCGGGGATGGTGCTCGACGCGTCGTTGGGATCGGTGCGTGTGCCGAGCGCCTCGCCCAGATCGGTCACCCCGTCGTTGTCGCTGTCTCGGTTGAGCGGGTCGGTGGAGTAGACGTCGCGCTCGTCCGCGTCGCTCAGCCCGTCGTTGTCGCTGTCGGCGTCGAGCCAGTTGGGTGTGCCGTCCATGTCGGCGTCGGGCAGAGAGCACGGCACGTTGCCCGCGTGCTCCTCCGAGTCGAGGATCCCGTCGCCATCGGAGTCGGGGTCGTCCCAGTTGACGAGGCCGTCGCCATCCGAGTCGAAATTGCCTTCCGCCGCGTCCGCGATGCCGTCGCCGTCCCGGTCGGCGCCTTCGTCGCACCCTTCCAAGATGGGCGGCCGGCTCCCGTCTCCCCCGTCGGGCCCGCCTCGGCCCGTGCCGGTGGTGCAGCCCGATCCGAGACCGAGGACGAGAGGGAGAACAAGCCAGAGTCGCCGCATGGCGAAAGCCTAGCAGTTACTCTCGAAGCAGCGCGATGAGCGTGCCGAAGGGACGCCTCAGGCGAAGTCGTAGACGGGGACGCTCGCCATCGGGTCCCAGAGCGCTCCGGCCAGGACGGACTGTCCTGTGCGCTCGAGGATGGACGCGAGCACGCGCTCCTTCACCGAGAGCTGCGCGCGGAGCTGAAGGGCGTCCTTGCCTTCTGCATTCGCAAGCTGCGCCAACAGGCCTTCCATCTCGGACAGCACACGCGCTTCGTCGCTGCGCGGCGTGTCCAGCTCGCCTCGGGCGCGGGCTTCGTCGATCTTCGCACGGACCAGGTGGATCGGAGCGCTCATCGGGGGACCTCCCATCGCGTCGGCGCGCGGGCTTGCGGCCGACAAGGATCACGTAGCCACCAGAACGGAGCGGCGTGCGCGGGCTCACCCCACCCCTCCCGCTCTGTCACGTGTTTGTCACATAGGGCGCAAAATCTGCCGCTTTCGTTGCGAAAACGAGGGGCGACGGGCGATCTGGCCTGAGCCTCGGCTCAACGCACGGCGCGACCCAGCGCGCCCAGGTGGGAGGGGCTGGCGCCGAACAGCTCGGCGAGCTGCTCGTCCGTGGCGTGGAGCTGCATTGCGAGCGCGACGGCGCTGATGGTGTCTTCGGCACCTGGCCCAAACGCGGTCCCGCCGAGGACTTCACCCGTGTCGGAGTCGCAGACGACCCGCAGCAGGCCCTTGTCGTGCTCGGTCTCGCCGACCCCGTCGAGCAACCCGCCGATGGTGCTCTCGAGCCGCAGCGTGTGGAAGATGACCTCGCGCCCGCCGACGCGCTCCGGCGTCTGTCCGACCTGCGCGAGCAGGGGCCGCGTGCGCGCCACCATCGGGATGCGGTCCGCATGGAAGCGGGCCTCGGTGTCGCCCGCGATGGCGAGACCGGCCACGGTGCCCATCGCCTCGGCGGCCGCGACGCTCCGCGCACGGCCGGTGCACGTCCCGACGGCGAACACGGTCGGTGCAATGCGGCCCTGCGGATCGGGCGCCAACGGGCCAGGCGGCACCTGAGCTCGCTCGAGGCGCAGGCCGTCGAGCCGCGGGCGCGTGCCGAGCGCGAGCACCGCCACGGGCGCGATGTAGGTGTGTCCGCCGTCCAGCGTCGCGGTGACCCCGGCGTCTCCGACAGCGACCGACTTCACCGCCTTGCCGTGCACCAGTTTGACGCCGCGCTCCATCAGCACATCCCCAAACGCCTCGGCGAGCTCGCGATCGAAGCGAGGAAGGAGGCCGTAGTCGTCCATCAGCCATGTCAGCTCGACACCGCCCAGCCGGACGAGCGCGTCGCACAGCTCGGCGCCAGCAGCACCGCCGCCGACGACGAGCATCTTGTCGGGCAACGTCTCCCGCGTCATCAGCTGCGACGGCACGAACAGCGTCTCGCCGTCGGGCTCGTCGCCTTCGAGCGTGACGGGCTCGGCCCCGGTCGCGATCACCGCGTGGTCGAACGAGACCTCCGTCGTCTGATCCCCGTTCGTGACCCGCATCGCGCGCGGACCAGAGAAGACGGCGTGCCCCTCGACACGCACGCAGCCCGCGTCGCCGAGTCGGAGCGCTTGGCGTGCTTCCCAGCGGGTGGCGAGCGCGTCTGCGCGCGACACGGCGCTGGCGAAGCTCGCCTTCTGGTCAGCCGCCCGCTCGAGCGAACGCCACGGCAGCTGGGTGTGCCACGCGGCCGCGCCGCCGACGCGGTGGGCTTCCACGACGGCCACGGCGAGCCCCGCACGCGACGCCTCCATCGCGGCCGCGATCCCCGCTGGACCTGCGCCGATGACCGCCACGTCCACGTCGATCCTGTTCTTGCTCACGACATCGCCTCCTCGACGACGCGGTGGAGGCCCTCCGGGTCGTCCACGTGCACCCAATGGTCGGCCTCGGCCAACACGGTCACCCGAACCTGGTCTGGGTAGGCCCGCTGCAGCGCGATCCCGCGCTCGCGCTCCGCCGCGGACCACACCGTCGAACGGCCTCCGATCACGAGGTCGGCGATGACGCCCTCCGGCGGCGGATCCAACACGGGCCAGAGATCCCGCTCGAAGTACCCATCGAGCAACGTGCGGATGCGCGCGACGTCCAACCCGAACCGCACGCCGTCTTCGATCTTGTCGAGGCTCTGCGCCAGCCAGCGCGCGAGAGGCGTGCCAAATCCAAGGCCGGTGACGTGGCTTACGAAGCCCTCGCGGTCGTCGAACCGAGCCGGCAACCCTTCGAGCATCGTGATGACGCGCTCGGTGCCCTCGCTCCCCCGACGGTCCGGCCGGTCTCCCGGCAGGCTGTCCACCACCACCAGCGAGCGCAGCCCGTCCGGGCGCTGGCGCACCAGCTCGACCGCGACTTTGCCCCCGAAGCTGTGCCCCAACACCCCACGAACGGGCAGCTCGAGTGTCTCGATGAGCGCGACCAGGTCCCCCGCGGCCGCCTCGAGCGAGTCGGGCGGAGGAACGTCACGCGAGTCGCCGTGCGCGCGCAGATCGACCAGCACGAAGCCCCATTCGGGCCGGGCCTTCGCGAGGCGACGGGCCACGCCGCGCCAGTTGAGGCCCTGGCCCAGGATGCCGTGAAGCACGAGCATCAGTTGTCGCGGCTCGGCGTCGCGGGCGGAGACGACCACGTGGTGGAGAGGCATCGCGACGGACCTACGGCTTGACGCCGCACCCGTCCAGCGGGAGCGTGCCCTCATGGCGAAGCTGTCCACCCGCGAGATGATCGAGCGCCTGATCGCCGAGCCCTCGGTGAGCGCGGTCGACCCGGCGCTCGACATGAGCAACGGCCCGGTCATCGACCACCTCGCCAACTGGCTCGAACACGAGGGATGGAGCGTCGAGCGCATGCCGCTCGCAGACGGGAAAGCGAACCTGCTCGCGACCCTCGGGCGTGGAAGCGGGGGCCTGGTGCTCAGCGGCCACAGCGACACGGTCCCGTGCGACGAGCACCTCTGGTCGAGCGACCCGTTCTCCGCCGAGGAGCGCGATGGGCGGCTCTACGGGCTGGGGAGCTGCGACATGAAGTCGTTCTTTGCGCTCGCGATCGCGGCGGCGCGGCGGTTCTCGGCGAGCGACCTGAAGGAGCCGCTGATGTTGCTGGCGACGGCGGACGAGGAGACCGGCATGGACGGGGCGCGCGCCCTGGTCGAGGCGGGGCGGCCGCGGGCGCGTCACGCCGTCATCGGGGAGCCGACCGGTCTTCGCCCCGTGCGCATGCACAAGGGGTCGGCGTGGTCGCGCCTCGAGCTCACCGGACGGAGCGGGCACTCGAGCGTGCCGAGCCTGGGCATCAGCGCACTCGACGGCATGCACGCGGCGCTCGGCGCCATCATGGACGTGCGGCAGAGTCTGGCTTCGCGCCATCAGCATCCGGCGTTGACCCCACCGCATCCGACGCTGAACCTCGCTCGGGTCCAGGGCGGCGACAACCCGAACCGGATCTGTGGGCACTGCACGCTGGACTACGACATCCGGGTGACCCCGGGCTTGAACGCGGGGACCGTGCGCGGCGAAGTGGAGGAGGCGGTCGCGACCGTGCTCGAAGGACGCGGCCTCCGGGTGGCGCACTCGTCTCTGTGTCCGGACGTGCCGCCGTTCGAGACCGACGCAAGCTCCGCGCTGGTCCAGGCCGTCGAGTCCCTCACGGGGCACGCGTCGGAGGGCGTTTCGTTCGGCACCGAGGCGCCGTTCCTGACGCAACTCGGCATGCAGACGGTCGTGCTCGGGCCGGGCGACATCGACGTTGCCCACCAGCCGGACGAGTTCCTGCCGCTCGAGCGGGTGGCGCCGATGGTGGACCTGCTGGAGAAGCTGGTGGGCCGCTTCTGCGTGGAGGCATCATGAGCGTCGTGGAGTCGTTCGCGGACAGCTTCCGGATGGCGGCCCCGTACATCCACGGCCACCGTGGACGCACCTTTGTCATCATGGTCGGGGGCGAGGCCGCCAAGCAGAAGGGCTTCGACCGGCTGATGCACGACATCGCGCTCGTGCACGGGCTGGGCGTGCGTGTCGTTCTGGTGCACGGCACGCGCCCGCAGATCGAGAGGCGGCTCAAGGAGAAGGGCCTGCCGTCACGCTTCGTCGACGAGGTTCGGGTGACGGACCCGGCGTCGCTCGACGGGGTGTTCGAGGCGGTGGGCGGCGCGCGCGCGCGCTTTGAGCGCATGCTCTCGATGGGCGCGGCCAACACGCCGATGGCGGGCGCGCGCATCCGCGTCGTCGGGGGCAACTTCGTCACGGCGAGGCCGATCGGCGTGCGCGACGGGGTGGACTTCCTCTTCACCGGTGAAGTGCGGCGCGTCGACGCGGACGGGATCCACCGACAGCTCGACTCGGGCGCCATCGTGCTGCTCAGCCCAATGGGCACCTCGCCCACCGGAGAGTCGTTCAACCTCGCGTCCCACGAGGTCGCCCGGGAGGTCGCCGTCGCGCTCAACGCGGACAAGCTCATCGGGCTGATCGAGGGCCGCGGCATCGTGGACGGGCGACGCCGCCTCGTCCCCCAGCTCACCCCGTCGGAGGCCGAGGCCATCGTGGGCAAGCGCAGCCGTCACGGCTCTGACGTCCGCAAGCACTTGGCGGCCGCCGCGGGCGCGGTCCGCCGGGGGGTGCGGCGCGCTCATCTCGTGGACCGTCGAAACAACGGAGCCCTCTTGCGGGAGCTGTTCACCCGCGACGGGTCGGGCACGCTCGTCACGGCCGAGGCGTACGAAGACATCCGCTCCGCGCGGCTGGAGGACGTCGGCGCGCTCTCCGGGTTGCTCCGGCCGCTGGAGGAGCGGGGGATCCTCGTCCGCCGCGGGCGGGAGCGCCTCGAGGCGGAGTACGAGCGGTTCTTCGTCGTGGAGCGCGACGGCCTGCTCATCGGGTGCGCGGCGCTCGAGGTGTTCGAGGAGGCCTCGATGGGTGAGCTGTACTGCATCGCCATCGACCCGCGCTACCGCGAGAGCGGACGCGGTGAGGCCCTGATGGAGGTCATCGAACACAAGGCGCGCGAGGCCGGGCTGGAGCGTCTGTTCGTCCTGACCACGCAGAGCGCGCACTTCTTTCAGGAGCGCGGCTTCACGCCCGCCACTGCGCGTGTGCTGCCCAAGGCGCGACCCTACGATCGACGCCGGCGCTCCCGCGTGCTCGTGCGCGATATTGCCTGACGCGCGGGCGCGCGCTTGCTACGACCGCGGCCATGGATGCGGTGCTCTACGAACGCGACGGGGACGTCGGGGTCCTGACCCTGAACCGACCGGACAACCGAAACTCGATGACCGAGGAGATCCTCGAAGGGGTCGCCGCGCGGGCGCAGGAAGCGCGCGACGACGCGGCGATCCGGTGCTTGGTCCTGACCGGGCGCGGGCGCTGCTTCTCGGCGGGCGCGGACTTCAAGTCGCAGATCCAGCGCGACGCGGCCGGCCGTACGCCGCATGAGCGAAGCTATGCGATGTACGCGCCCTTCCTCAGCCTGCTCGACGTCGAAGTCCCGATCGTGGGAGCGATCAACGGGCACGCGGTCGGCGGTGGGTTCGGCCTCTCGCTGATGTGTGATCTCCGCTACGTGCGGGAGGACGCAAAGTACGGCGCCAACTTCACCCGCCTCGGGCTGCACCCCGGGATGGCGGTCAGCTACCTGCTTCCGCGGCTGGTTGGTCTGCCGCAGGCTTCCGAATGGCTGTACACGGGTCGCCTGTTCGATGGACACGAGGGCGCGCGCGCGGGGCTCTTCAACGCGGCGCTCCAGGGCGGAGAGGTGCTCGGCCGAGCGATGGAGACCGCGCGGGCGATCGCCGCCAACGCCCCCATCGCGATGCGCATGACGAAGCGCTCGCTCCGCGAAGGGCTCGGCTGGGACATCCGCGGCGCGGCCCACCGCGAGGCGTTCGCGCAGGCGGTGAGCGTCGACACCGAAGACGCCAAGGAAGGGATGGCGGCCCTGCTCGAGAAGCGAGACCCAGACTTCAAGGGTCGCTGACGGAGTCCGGGGGCATTCAGTCTGGCGGAGGGTGGCCGTTGGGGGCTGAGGGGGGCTCTCATGTTCGACACCGCGCCGCTGCTCGAGACCGACACCATCTGCATTCGTTTCCTGGAGCAGGAGATCGTGATCTTCGAGCGCACCGAGGTCGCCCTCCCGGCGAGCGAAGACGAGCTGCGCGCCGTCTATCAACGCATGGTCGAGGCGATGCCCGCGCAGCGAGCGCAGCTCGACCTGGTCGTGGACTCACGTCGGGCCCAGGGGCGCAACGACGAGGCGTTCGAACGCATCCAAGGCGAGTTTCGTGACCCGCTGTTCGGCGGGTTTCGGCGTCTCGCGGTGCTCGTCAACAGCCCGACGGGACGCCTGCAGGTCAGTCGCTACAAGAACGAGCGGCCGGAGCCGATCACCGTCTTCAACGAGATGGACGACGCCCTCGAGATGCTCCGTGCCGTGCGCAGCCTGTGGCCCACGGCCTACGCCAGTATTCCGCCGCGATGACGGCGTTCGACGGCCTCCCGGATGGGCATCGAGCGCCGCATCAGACGGGCGAGCATGCCGTGCTCGCGACGCTCTTGGAGGACGCCCACGTGACGGTGCGCTTCGTGGCGCCCGACGCCCTGCTCCTCGCGCGGACCGCACGGTCGCTCCCCTCGCCCGAGCTGGAGATGCGCGACGTGTACGAGCGCTTGGTGGGGGTGCTGCCTCAGGCACGGGCACAGGTCGACTTCATCGTCGACACCCGAAAGGCGCCGGGACGCAACGATGCGGTGTTCGAGAAGCTGCAGAGCGAGTTCCACGACCGTCTCTTCGGTGGCTTCCGGCAGGTGATCGCGTTGGTGAAGACAGCGACGGGCCACCTTCAGCTCGATCGCTACGAGCACGAACGGCCCAAAGGCGTGATCGTCGTCGGTGACGTGGACGAGGCGCTGGAAGTCTGCCGCCGACTCCAAGGGCGACCGAGGGCGTCGAGTCTCTGAACGAGTGCTACCGCAGCGAGTAGCGCGCTTCGACCGCGACGCGCCCTTGCGGCACTGCGCGGATGTTGATCGCCCGCATCGCCTCGTGCACGCAGAGGACCGCGCCGGTTGGAAAAGAGCCACGCAGTGGGCGCACCGTGGGTCGACCGCTGCGGTTGAAGATCAGCCGCACTGACATCTCGCGGGCGCCGGAGCGGTTGGGATCGCGGCGGAGGTCCAGCCCGCGGATGCAGGAGGCGATCCGCCCGCGCTGACGGCTGATCGCCAGGGTGGCCTGCTGATGCACGAGCTCCACGTCGACGTCCGGCGCGTCACGGCGCACGACGTGGACTCCGTCGAGCGCGAGCACCGGCTGCCGAGCGGGACGCCGAGCGGGTGGATAGCCGGCGATGTCCGCGGCGGCGGTGCGAGGTGCGAGGGCGGCTCCGAGGAGCGGGACGACCCCGAGGATCAAGTCTCGACGTGACGGCATACGTCGCCTCGGACCACGCTGCGCCCCTCCACCTTGGCTCACTCGATCGCGTCGTCGGGCACGGCGGCGCTGTCGGCGGCGGCTTCCGCGGCCGGCTTGCGGAATCGGAGGGTCATCCGGTCGCTCTCGCCGATGGCCAGCCACGCCTCGCGGTCGGTGTCGCCGAGCTGCAACGACGGAGGCAACGTCCAGACGCCCTCGGGGTGGTCGTGGTCGTCGTTCGGGTTGGCGTTGATGTCGCTTCGTTCCTCGAGCACGAAGCCGGCGTTCGTGGCCAGCTCGATGACCGCGGCCTCCGGCACATAGCCCTGCCGCGCCGTCACGCTCGCATCGCTGCCCTCGGGGGCGCGGTGCTGAACGACGCCGAGCACGCCGCCCGGACGAAGCACGTCGAACATCGACTGGTAGACCGCTGGCGCCGCGCCGCCGTTGATCCAGCCGTGCGTCGAACGGAATGTCAGGACCATGTCCGCGCTGCCCGGTTCGCCCAGCGAGGCCTGCTCCGGGAGGTCGAAGACGACCGTCTGGGCTTGCTCGAAGACGCTGGGCTGGGTGGCCATGCGGTCCACGAGGCGCCGGGAATACTGGCTCTCCGCGGGGTCCGCCATGGCGAGTACCAGCTGACCGTGGTCGCGCATCACGGGCGCCAGCACCTCGGTGTACCAGCCTCCGCCCGGACCCATCTCCACGACGGTCATCCCCGGCTCGAGGCCGAAGAACGAGAGCGTTTCCGCCGGGTGGCGGTAGACGTCGCGGGCGCGGTTGGACTCGGAGCGGTGGGCTCCGGCGAGCGCAGCCGGGATGGAGCCCGTCTCGACGGTGACGTCGGCGACGGCCGTGGCGGACTCATCAGAGACAGTGGTGTCGCCGTTCGACGGGGAGCCGCCGCAGCCGACGGCGCCCGCGAGTGCGAGGCAAAGGAGGAGGGCCAATCGGTTCGTCATGGGCCACGTGTCTGTGGCGAACCGACGCACCCGTCAACCCAAGCAGCCGACGACCCAGCGTGGATCAGCGTCGGTACTCGAGCGTGTAGTGCATCGGCTGCGGCATCATCTCGCCGTTGGTCGTCGAGTCCAGGCGGGCGTGGCCGTTCGGCTGAATCGTCCAGACGTACCAGCGTGTGCCGTCGTCGGCCTGGAACACCTGTTCGAGCTGGCCGCTGTCGCGGAAGCGCTGTGTGACGCGCATCGGGTCG
This sequence comes from Sandaracinaceae bacterium, assembly GCA_045106715.1. GTDB lineage: Bacteria > Myxococcota_A > Polyangia > Polyangiales > Sandaracinaceae. The sequence goes on along the minus strand of JBGCFC010000203.1, from coordinate 2,806 downwards.
CCGCCGCTGGTTCGGTAGCGGCTGCTCGTCCGGCCGACCTGAGTCACGTAGGTCTCCTGATCGTCGAATTGCACGGAGAGGCGGTTCTCGCCGACGAACCGGAGATGGATGGCGCGGTTGAGCGGCGTGGCGTCCCGTAGCATCGGTCGCGCGATCGGGCGGGTGAAGAAGTTCATCGCGCTGACGGTCTGCTCCACCGCGCGGTCGATCACCTGGCGGCCGCGGGGCAGCGGGGTGGAGAGACGCCACGTGCCGTTGAAGCGCTCGCGAAAGGTCTCGTACGTGCTCACCGCTTCGGTCTGCGCCATGGCCGGGAGCCACGCTGCGGTGAGTGTGAGGCCGACCGAGAGGCCGAGGCAGAGGCGGGAGATACGGTTCGAAGCCACGACGGAAGGCTGAGGACGTCGGGCCCGCCTGGCAAGGGCGAGTTGCTGTAGTGTCCAGCGCCATGACCGACGACCGCTCCGACGCACAGCGCGCGCTCTACGAGGACGAAGCCCGGGCGCGCGCCTACGACCGGCTGGTTCGGGCCGAAGACTGCGACGAAAACGTCCGCCGCGTGCTGGCGTCACGGCTCGCCCCCCGCGGCAAGCACCTGGTCGAGGTGGGCGCCGGGACGGGGCGGCTCACCCGAACGCTGCTCGACTTGGGGGCGTCGGTGCATGCGACCGAGCGCGCGGCGCCCATGCTGGAGCTCGGGCGGAAGAACATCGCGGGCGACGTCACCTGGACCGAGTGCGACGCGCGCGCTCTGCCCATCGAGGACGACGTCGCCGAGGGCTTCGTCGCGGGGTGGGTGTTCGGCCACTTCCGGCTCTGGATGCCCGACGGATGGAGGGAAGAGGTGGGCCAAGCCTTCGCCGAAGCCCGTCGCGTGGTCCAGCCCGGGGGCACGCTCGTCGTGTTCGAGACGCTCGGCACCGGCGTCGAAACGCCACAGCACCGACCGGCGCTCGAGGAGTTCTTCTCGTGGCTCGAGACAGAGCAGGGGCTGACCCGCGAGGTCATCTCCACGGACTACGAGTTCGACTCGGCCGACGCGGCGGCGGAGTGCCTCGGCGGGTTCTTCGGCGAGGACATGGCAGCGCGGATCCGTGCCAAGTCGTGGGCGCGGGTGCCGGAGTTCACCGGAGTGTGGAGCGGTCCGGTCTGAACTCGGTGTGCGCGGGGTCCGGAGTGGGTCTTGTTTCTCGACGAACCTGTCGGAGCCGAAGCGAATCCTCGCTGCAATAGCACCCCCGGCTCGGCTATCCGTGCGCCCGAACTCGCGATTTCGCGCCTTCCAGTCTGCCGATGGGCGACGCGCCCTTGAAGCCGGGCCCAAGCTGCGCAATGCAGCATCCATGACTGACCTGCGCCGATACGCCCTCGCTCTTGTCATCACCTGCGTCAGCGCGGGCTGCGGTGACACGTCGGACGATACGGACGGGGGCCCAGCCGCGTCCGGCGCGATCGACGCGGGCGGTGCGGTGGACGCCGGGACCGACGCGGGGCCGACCGACGCGGGGCCGACCGATGCGGGGCCGACCGATGCGGGGCCGACCGATGCGGGGCCGACCGATGCGGGGCCGACCGATGCGGGGCCGACCGACGCGGGGCCGACCGACGCAGGCACGGATGCGGGGACTGACGCGGGCATGTCGGTCGATGCGGGCCCGCTCACCTGCACCATAGGGACCGAGGCGGAGGTCGGCCAGCTGTGTGTGACGAGTGCCACTGTGGGCGGCGAAGTCACGTTCCAGGTCGTGCCCACGGGATGCCGCTCGTCGAGCTGCACCATCCGTCACACCACGCGGTGTGCCGCGACGCGCTCGGGAACCACCTTCGACCTCGACGCGCTCTTCTGCCTGGAGGGGACCGGCGACCTCATCTGCACCTCGGACTGCAACGGGGGGGGCATGGCGAACTGCGGGGTCGGCGGTGTCGAGGCGGGCAGCTACACAGCGACGCTGGGCGGGTTGAGCGTGACGTTCACCGTGCCGAGCGACATTCCGTTTGGTGGGGTGTGCGACGGCTCGCCGTTCTGAATGGCGCTGCGTTCTGAAGAGGCTGCACTCTGAAGGGCGGGCGCTCCCGCTCGTCCCTGCCTCGGTGCCGCCTGTCGCGGCGGCGGTGCCTCTGGACGCCGCAAAGCGCAGCGTCTCCAAATGAGGCTTCCACCGCTGTTGGCCGCGCTCTCCGTGCTGGCTGTTCCTGGCTTGGCGTGCGCACAGCAACCCGTTGCTGCGGCGCCACTGGCGGAGACACCGTATCCGCGCGCCGAGCCTGAGCCCCATCTTGACGAGTGGGACGTGAGCCGACGCGAACTCGAAGTGGCGAATCAGCTGTTCGTACACGCCGCGATCGCGACCGAAATTGGGGTCCTCTTCATGGGGACCTCGGTCGTGTTGGCCCTCTCCGGATCCGGAGACCGGATCGACTTCGTCGGCGCCCGCGTCCGGCCGTTCGAGGCCGTGGGGGCCTTCGCCGGAGCTTTCGGCGCCATCGGGTTCTTGGCGCTCCCCTTCGCCATCGCGCTCTACGTCGACGGCGATTCTCGCCGAGACGCGATCGACCGGTTGAGCGCGTCCCTGCGCATCGGACGAAGCGGCATCGAGCTCGCCGGCCGCTTCCCCTGACCGCTCAGAAGGTCTGGTGGTCTGCGGCGGGCACCAGCACGACACCTTCGAACGGGCCGAGTTCGACGTCGAGCGAGCCGTCCGCGCCCACGGTGTAGCTGCGGCCTTCGGTGCCCAACACGTCGCGCAGCTCGCTGCCGGCGGGCGCGGTGACGGTCATCGTGTCGCCCTCGAAGCCGGTCCGGCCG
>JBGCFC010000202.1:0-6024 GCA_045106715.1 Sandaracinaceae bacterium | reverse complement strand
GTGGGGGCCGCGGCGCAGCAGCTGATCGGCGAGCAGCACGCAGCCGTCTCGTCGCTTGTCCTTGTCGGGTACCACCACGAACACGTCGGGCGCTGCGACACCGGGCTCGGGCTGCATCACGAGGAGCAGGCGCTCGATCCCCATCGCGAAGCCGATCGCCGGCGTGGGTTTGCCGCCCAGCTCCTCGAGCAGGCCATCGTACCGGCCGCCACCACACAGGGTGTTCTGCGCGCCCAGCTCTCCCCCTCGGCCTCGGATTTCGAAGAGTGTGCGGGAGTAGTAGTCGAGGCCGCGCACCAGGGTCGGCTCCACGCGATACGGTGTGCCGAGCGCATCGAGCGTGGCCTTGAGCTCGTCGAAGTGCGCGCGATCGTCGTCCTCGAGGTAGTCGAGAATCGTCGGCGCTCCGGCCGCGATCTCCTGATCTTGCGGCGCCTTGGAATCGAGCACACGAAGCGGGTTCTCGTGGAGTCGACGCTGGGAATCGTCGCTCAGCCCGTCCTTGTGTGGCTCGAGGTAGGCGACCAGCGCTTCCAGATACCGCGGCCGGGTCGTCCCGCTGCCCAGCGAGTTCACGAGCACCTCGAGGTCCTCGACGCCGAGTTCGCGAAACAGCGACACCAGCATGTGGATCATCTCGGCGTCCGAGAACGGCCCGGCGTCGCCGTAGACCTCGCAGCCCGCCTGCCAGAACTGGCGGTAGCGACCTCGCGCGGGCCGCTCGCGGCGAAACATCGGGCCGAAGTACGCCCAGCGGGAGACGGGTTCGCGCCCCTGGACCGCGTGCTGAATGTACGCCCGGGCCGCCGACGCCGTGCCCTCGGGGCGGAGCGTCAGCGAATGCGCGCCCTTGTCCGCGAAGGTGTACATCTCCTTCTCGACGATGTCGGTCACCTCGCCGATGGACCGCACGAACAGCTCCGTCGGCTCCACCACGGGGGTGCGAACCTCGAAGAAACGGTGCCTTTCGGCCGTGCGCCAGAAGGCATCCTCGATACGGCGCCACCCCGGGATCTCCTCCGGCAGTACGTCGTTCATTCCCTTGACGGCTCGGAGGGTCTTCATGGCTGGTTCCACGCGCCAGATGGGCTCGACGGCGGGCGAGTCCTAGCCGGTGCCAACGCCGACCGCAAGCACCGCGGGCCCCGGACGCCTCATCGGCGAACGCTATTCCGCGATGTTGCGGACTCCGCGCGCGATTCTTGGAGCAAACGCGCTATACTCCACGCCGTTCCCCAACCGGAGGACCGTGCTCGCCACAGGAACCATTATCGGAGGCAAGTACCGGCTGGAGGAGCCGATCGGTCAGGGGGGAATGGCCACAGTCTGGCGGGCGACACACACCACGCTGGACCGGGCCGTAGCCGTGAAGTTCCTCGAGGCGGTGGGTACGCAGAGCCAACAGCTCGCGGCCCGTTTCCTTCAAGAAGCGAAACTCGCCGCAGGGCTGCGGCACCGTCACGTCGTCGACATCGTCGATTTCGGGGTGGAAGAAGAGCAGCCCTACATGGTGATGGAGCACCTCGAGGGCGCCAGCCTCGCCGATCGCTATGCGGATGGCCCTCCGGTGGCGGACGTCGAGCTCATCGAGATCGTGTGCATGGTGTTGAGCGGGCTCGCCGCGGTGCACGACGCCGGGATCCTCCACCGCGACGTGAAGCCCGAGAACATCTTCCTCGTCGCCGACGCGGACGGCCAGTACCCCAAGCTCCTCGACTTCGGCGTCTCTCGCGGGCTTGGCGGCGGACACCGGTTCACCAAGACGGGGGCGGTCGTCGGGACCCCGCAGTACATGTCCCCAGAGCAGGCGCGCGGGAAGCGGGACGTTGACCACCGGAGCGATCTCTACGCGGTGGGCACGCTCCTCTACGAGGGCTTCACCGGCGAGGTGCCCTTCGACTCGGAGAACCCGGGCGACGTGCTCATCATGGTGGCGACCGAGAACCACGTTCCGCTGGTGGATTTCCGCCCCGACCTGCCATCGGGAATCCACGACGTCGTCGAGCGCGCGCTCAAGAAGCGCCCCGACGAGCGATTCAGCGACGCTCGCGAGATGCGCAACGCGCTGATGCAGGAGCTGGACTGGAGCGAGACCACCGGCTCGTTCGGCTTGCCGGACTTCAGCAGCTCCGGGACCGGGGTCATCCGCGTCATCAGCGACGCGGACGGGAACGTGCGGATCTCGGATCGCGTGAAGCGGCCCTCCGTCGTGACACCCGATGAGCTGGAGATCCCGAAGCAGCCCTCGCCGAAGGTGCGCGTTCAGCCCCCGCCGACTCCGCCAAAGCTCCCTCCGCCGACCCCGCGGGCTGCGGCGCCCACGCCCGGCCCGGACGTCTCGCAGTCCATCCAGACGGCCGTGCTGCCCCCACCGCGCGTCTCCCGTCCGGGGCCGTCCAAGAGTGACCGTCGCTGGATTAGCGCGGCGGTGGCGCTGGCGGTCGTCGTGGCGGGCGGGCTCACGTTCTGGCAGCTCGATGGCATGCGGTACCTCCAGCCCCCAGGTACGCCGGGTGCGGTGGGGGAGGTGCGTCCAGGGGACATCGTCGCGCCGGCGGTCGCGACGGTCGGCGACGAAGCAGGCGAGACAGGGCCGATCTCCTTCGCGCCCCCGCCGACCGATGGGGTGGCGGCGCCCGCGTCGGAGACCGTCGACGTTCCGAGCCCCCCCGATCCGCCCGAGGAAGCGCCCGCGGAAGAGCTCGGTCCCGACGGTGACGACACCGACGAGCCGGCGCCCTGAGCCATGTACCGCGCCCGCACACGCGCTTGCCCAGGCTGCCGCACCCCGATGCGTGAAGTGCCCCTCTCCGGGGTGTCGGCCGACGTCGACGTGTGCGACACCTGCGACGGCGCGTTCCTCGAGTTCTTCGACGGGGAGCCCGTGGCGCTCGCGCAGGCCATGCTGTCGGTGGTTCGCCTCGACGGCCCCGTCCTTCTTCACGACGAACTCGTCTGCCCCGACTGCGTCGCGCCCATGCCTCGCCGCGCGTACCTGGAGCAGGGACCCGACGTGCCGCGCTGCGAGACGTGCCTCGCGGTGTTCCTGGACCCGGCCTTGCTCGAGGAACTCGCCCGGACGCGCTTCGTCGATCCCGACGGCGAAGACGAAGAGAGCTGGTTCGGCCGGCTGATGGGCGCGATCTTCGGGCGCGGATGACCCTTGGGTGGCGCGTGGGCGCCTCGTCCCATCTCAGGCGCGGCGGGCGCTCTTGCCCTTGGTGAGGTGCCGAACGGCGCCGCTCAAGCCCTCGAGGGTGAGCGGGAACATCTCATAGACCTGCCGGACGTACTCGATGGTGTTGCCGTTCCAGTACTTCTCGGGCTCTGGGTTCAACCAGCACGCGCGTTCGAAGTGGTCTTCGAGCTGCATGAGCCAGACGATGCCCTCAACGGAACCCTCGTCTTCGTACGCCAACGAGCCGCCCGCCTGAAGGAGCTCGTACGGCGCCATGAGCGCGTCGCCTACCATGATGAGCTTGTAGTGAGGGCCGCAGTCCGCGAGGAGATCGCGGACCTTGATGCTCTTGCGGAACGACGCGTCTTCGAACACCTCGCCGTAGACGCAATTGTGAAAGTAGAGGCAGCGCAGCTCCTTGAAGTGCGATGACTTCTTGGCCGCGGTGAACAGCCGGCTCACGAGGTGGGCGTACGGGTCCATCGAGCCGCCGACGTCCATCAGCAGGATGACCCGGGTGTTCGGGCGTCGGGGAGGGCGGGTCACGATCTCGAGCTCACCGGCGTTCTTGGCCGTCTCGTCGATCGTCGCCTCGAGGTCGAGCTCCTCGACGCCGCCTTCCCGGATGAGCGCGCGGAGCTTGCGAAGCGCGACGGCCATCTGGCGGACGTCGAGCGTCATGTCGTCTCGGTAGCCCCGGTAGCGCCGCTCGCCCGCGACCTGCACGGCGCTGCGGTTGCCGCCCTTGCCGCCGACCCGGATGCCGGGGCGCTTGGCGCCGGAGTGGCCAAAGGGAGAGCTGCCGCCGGTGCCGACCCACTTGTTTCCGCCGTCGTGCCGCTCGTCCTGCTCGCGCATGCGCTCCTCGAACAGCCGCTTGAGCTCTTCGAGGTCGTACTGCTCCAGCAGCGCACGCTCCTCTGGCGTCAGGTCGTGCGTGCGCTCCTTGGCGTCCTTGAGCCACTCGAGCAGTTCGTTCTCGAGCTTCTTGGCTTCGACTTCGACGCCCTTGAAGTGTTTCAAGAACGCCTGGTCGAAGTCGTCGAGGTGCTTCTCGTCGTGGACCAGCAGCGCCTTGGCGATGTCGTAGAAGCCCTCGAGCGAGCTGTCGTGCAGCCCCGCGGAGAGCGCGTGACCCAGGTTGACCGCCTCAGTTGTACCCACGGGCACGCCGCGGGCGCGCAGCTCATAGACGAAGGGAACGAACATGCCGTTGCCTCAGCTCCGCCAGCGCGAGCCACCGGCAAGCTGGTCTGCGAGCGAGACCATGTCCTGCTCCTTCTTCAACAGGGCGCCGAGGAACGGGAGCTCCCCATCGAGCTTCACCGCATCGAGCCCCGCCGTCTTGAGCACCGCGATCCAGTCGATGAGCTCGCTCGTGCTGGGGCGCTTTCGCAGGCGACGCATCTGGCGGATTTCGTAGAAGACCGACAGCGCCTGCTCCACCAGCTGCCCCTCGAGCTCCGGGTGATGCACCTTCACGATGCGCTTCATCAGCTCGGCCTCGGGGAAGTCGATGAAGTGGAAGACGCAGCGCCGGAGGAACGCGTCGGGCAGCTCCTTCTCGTTGTTGCTCGTGATCACCACAACGGGTCGATGCTTGGCCGCCACCTCGTCGCCGGTCTCGGACACGGTGAAACGCATGCGGTCGAGCTCGTGCAGCAGGTCGTTCGGGAACTCGAGGTCCGCCTTGTCGATCTCGTCGATCAGCAGGACGGCGCGCTCGTCGGTCTCGAACGAGCGGCCCATCGGACCCTTCTTGATGTACGCCCGGATGTCGCCCACGTCGCCGTCGCCGAAGCGGGAGTCGTAGAGGCGCTGCACCGTGTCGTAGACGTAGAGCCCGTCCTGGGCGCGCGTCGTGCTCTTCACGTGCCAGCGGATGAGCGGCATCTGAAGCGACTCCGCGAGCGCCTCGGCGAGCAGCGTCTTGCCCGTCCCGGGCTCGCCTTTGACGAGCAGCGGCTTCTGCAGCACGAGCGCGCAGTTGACCGCGGCCTCCAGCGAGCCGTTGGTCAGGTAGGTGTCGGTGCCCTTGAAGCGCGCGAAAGTCTCGGGGGTCTCACTCATCGGCGGAACTTCTTTTTCTTCTTTTTCGGGCTCTCGTCCTCGTCCTTCGACGGGCGGATGCGCTCCAGAAAGCGGCCCAGCGGCACGCCCAGGAGCAGCCCGACGACGGCGCCAATGAGAAGCGAGATTCCGATGATGACGGTCATGTGGTCCCCCTCCGCAAACTAGGCCGCGACCCCAGAAGGCGCCAGCTGAATCGCCGTTCATTTTCTTGTCGTCGGCCCACGCCCGCCCTGGCGTGAGCCTCCGGTGCCCCGCGCTACTCGCCCTGGAGGGCTTCCATGATGGTGTGGAAGCGATCGTGGACCTCGGCGATCGCCGCTTCGACGGCTTGGTCGTCGCGTGGCTCGGCGGCGCAGCGCTCGGCGAGCCCGGCGGCGGCGGCGGTCAATGCTTCGGATGCTGCGCTGGGCGCGTCGGCGCCGGCCTCGGTCTGCTGCGCCGTCATGGCGGCGCCCAGCGGGCCAGCGCGCTCGATCAGCTGAGGGCTCGCCTCGCAGCTGGCCGCGACGCGCGGTGCGCCTTCGTCGGCGTGCCAAGCCGGTGCCAGCACCTCGTGATAGGCGTGCAGCGCCGGGTGCATCTCGCCGTGCTCGTGCTGGCCTTCGTGTTCCGCCTCGTGGTCGTGCGCCGCCTCGGCGCCCTCGTGATCGTGCTGTTCACCGTCGTGGTGATGGTGAGCGCCGTCAGCGGCCTGGTGATCGTGGTGCTCACCGTCGGGGTGGTGGTGCGCGGCTTCGCCGCCGGCGGGCGCGTGCTGTGCTTCGCCGTGCTCG